>JABAQR010000031.1:0-66388 GCA_019187485.1 Lysobacterales bacterium
GCCGACGGCGCCGCCGCTCCGGCCGATGCGACCGCGGCTCCGGCCGACGGCGCCGCCGCCCCGGCGACCGAAGAGAAGCCGGCCGGCCAGTAAGCCGACCGCTGCTCCGGCGATCCACACGAAGCCCGGCCATGCGCCGGGCTTCGTGCTTTCTGTTCTATGCTGCGGCGCAGTTCCGCTGAACGATGGTCCCATGCGAAGCATCCCGCTGCTGCTGATCCCGGCGATCCTCGTGCACGCCTTGCTGCTCGGTGGCGGCGGCTTCGCGCAGTCCTGGTTTTCCGCGACCCTGCCATCGGGTGCCACATTCGTGCTGGACGCTGGCACGGCGGTTCTGGCCGTGGCGCTGGTGACGCTGTTCGCGGAGGTCTTCAAGGCCACTCACAGCAGCCGGGCCTCCTTCCTGGACCACTTGCTGTCGCTGCTGCTGTTCGTCCTGCTGTTGCTCGAGTTCCTGCTGTGGAAAGCGGCCGGCCATCCGGTCGTGGCGCTGCTCGTACTGATGGCCTTGGTCGATGTGATCGCCGGTTTCGCGGTCGGGATCGCGGTCGCGCGCCGAGACGTCGGCTTCGTGCGCGAGTAATGTTCACCGTGGTGACCAGACCCGCGAGCGATGAACCGCCGAAACTCCGTCCGGAGTCGATGGGCGACTGGACGCACAAGACGCAAAGGGTAAAAACAGGGACACGAAGTGAAGCAGGAGAAGATCACTCTTTGCTCCTTCTGCATCCTTTGCGCCCCCAAAGCTGACACAGCGGGCAGTGCGACTGTCCGACCATCCCCCTGAAGCCATTCCCCGGGACTCCCCGATGCCCGTGATTGAATCGCAGATCGACACCCGCGCGCCGGATTACGCCGCCAACGCCGCGCAGATGCGCGCGCTGGTCGAGGACCTGCACGCGCAACTGCACCGTGTGGCGCTCGGCGGCGGTGACAAGGCACGAGCCAAGCACACTGAACGCGGCAAGCTGCTGCCGCGCGAGCGCATCCGCGGCCTGCTGGATCCCGGCTCGCCCTTCCTCGAACTGTCGCCGCTCGCGGCACACGGGATGTACGAGGACCAGGCGCCGTGCGCCGGGGTGATCACCGGCATCGGCCGGGTGGCGGGTACCGAGTGCGTGATCGTCGCCAACGACGCCACGGTCAAGGGCGGCACCTACTTCCCGATGACGGTGAAGAAGCACCTGCGGGCGCAGGAAGTGGCGCTGGAGAATGCCCTGCCCTGCGTCTATCTGGTCGACTCCGGCGGCGCCTTCCTGCCGCTGCAGGACGAGGTCTTCCCCGACCGCGAACACTTCGGCCGGATCTTCTACAACCAGGCGCGCCTGTCCGCACGCAACATCCCGCAGGTGGCGGTGGTGATGGGCTCGTGCACCGCCGGCGGCGCCTATGTGCCGGCGATGAGCGACGAGACCGTGATCGTGCGCGAGCAGGGCACGATCTTCCTCGGCGGCCCGCCGCTGGTGAAGGCGGCGACCGGCGAGGTGGTGGATGCCGAATCGCTCGGCGGCGCCGAGGTGCACACCAGCATTTCCGGCGTGGCCGATCATTTCGCGGAGAACGACGCGCATGCACTCGGCATCGCGCGCGAGATCGTCGCCCACCTCAACCGGCGCAAGCCGATGCCGCTCGCGCTGCGCGAACCGGTGACGCCGTGCTACGCGAGCGAGGAGATCTACGGCATCGTGCCGCGCGACACGCGCATCCCCTTCGACATCCGCGAGATCATCGCGCGCATCGTCGACGGCTCCGAGCTCGCCGAGTTCAAGGCGCGCTACGGCAAGACCCTGGTCTGCGGCTTCGCCCACATCCACGGCTACCCGGTCGGAATCGTCGCCAACAACGGCATCCTGTTCGCCGAGAGCGCCTTGAAGGGCGCGCACTTCATCGAACTGTGCAACCAGCGCAACATTCCGCTGGTGTTCCTGCAGAACATCACCGGCTTCATGGTCGGCCGCAAGTACGAGAACGCCGGCATCGCCAGGGATGGCGCGAAGATGGTCACCGCGGTGGCCTGCTCGCACGTGCCCAAGTTCACGGTGATCATCGGCGGCAGCTTCGGCGCCGGCAATTACGCGATGTGCGGCCGCGGCTACCAGCCGCGCTTTTTGTGGATGTGGCCGAACGCGCGCATCAGTGTGATGGGCGGGGAACAGGCCGCCAGCGTACTCGCGACCGTGCGCCGCGATGGCCTGGAGGCCGCCGGCAAGGACTGGCCGAAGGACGAGGAAGAGGCCTTCAAGGCGCCGATCCGCGCCCAGTACGAACGCCAGGGCCACCCCTACTACGCCAGCGCGCGCCTGTGGGACGACGGCATCATCGACCCCGCCGACACCCGCCGCGTGCTGGGCCTCGCGATTTCGGCCAGCATGAACGCGCCGATCGAGCAGGATCGTTTCGGCGTGTTCCGGATGTAGCTGGAAAGCAAATGCGGGGCTGGGGAGCGGGGCTGGGGTGCCGGGGTGCATCGGCCACGGCTCCGCGTAGACTCGGACGCGCGTTTCCGCTTCCCGCTTTCTCCCGATCCTGCTTTCCCCAGTCCCCAGCCCCGCTCTCGCTGCCCCCATGTCCTGGCCCTGGAGCACCATCGGCTTACCGAGCGACGCCACCCCAGCGGAGATCCGAGCCGCCTTCGGCGCGTGGAAGCGCAAGCTGGAAACCGGCGAAGTCACCGGCTCGGCGCGCGACACCTTCGAGATCGAGCGTGCGTTCGAGACCGCGATCGAACTCGCTGGGGAACGCGATCCCTCGCACCTCGACGCCAGCCAGTACCCGGATCCCTGGCGCGATCCCGATGCGCCGTCGGCCGCGCAGCCACCCGCGCTGCGTCCGGAACATCCGCCGCTCGCATCCGCCGACGTGCTGGCCACCACCATCCTCGGCCTGGTGCGCCAGTCCGCGGACTTCGACGACTTCGCCGCCGCGCTCGGCCGCGTGCGCGCCTTCGACGATGCCGCCACGCGCGAGGGCGCCGACCGCTGCCTGCGCGACTGGCTGGTCGACGGCGGTTCACTGACGCCGTTGCAAGTGGTGCGACTGGCCCGCGTCTTCGGATGGCAACCGGAAACAGCGCCGCTGCAGGAAGTCGACCGCGACGACGTCTGGCGCTCGCTCGTGCGTCAGGCACATGCGATCGTGTCGCCGCCGGATCCGGAGTACACCGAACACATCGGACGCACCTTCCTGATCGTCGGCGCCGTCGCCGCGGTCCTGCTCGCCGCATTGCTGCTGCCGCGCGTGCTGGCCAGCGGTCTGCGCATCCTCGTGCCGATAGTGCTCGCCGGGATCGCAGCCTGGGTGCTGATCCAGTGGCGACGCTGAACGCTCGTGACCGGTCAACCCTCCGCGTGGCGCCGCGTTCCTGTCGATTGGCCTCGCCCCGAGGTCTCGCATCCCAAGGCACCCTCATGGACACTCGCCACAAGCTTGCTCTCACCGCCGCGCTGCTGCTCGGCCTGCTCGCCGCTCCGCTGCACGCCGACAGCGCGCCGGGCGCACTCGCACCGGCGCTCGCCGGCGCCGCGACCACGCATGTCGAGCGCGGCGAGCGCGCGCGACGCCTGCTGCACGTCGCCGGCGACCCGGCACTCAGCGCGATCCGCCAGATGCGCCTGATCGAGCGCATCCACCTGCGTCAGAACCATCCGGAACGCGCGATCGCGATGTACCGCAGCGTGCTCGAGCGCACGCAGAACATCATGATCCGCAACGTCGCCAACGCGCGTCTCGCGCAGTTGGTCGCGTGGCAGCCGCGCGATCACGATGCCGCACTGGCGGAGTTGCAACGCGGACTCGACGAGAACCTCGCGAAGGTACCGTAAGGTCGGTGCGCCTGCTTCGTCGGTGTCCGGCGCGAGGCTAGAGTCGACCCTCGTGGTCCTGCTCGCGGGCCAGCGACCACAACGCCTCCTGTTGCTTCAGCGGCATGCCTGCCAACGGCTGGCCTCGCAGTTCCATCCAGCGGAAGCGGCGCTCGAACTTGGCGTTGGCAGCGCGCAACGCGCTGCCAGGGTCGATGTCGAGCTTGCGCGCGAGGTTGGACAGCACGAACAGCACGTCGCCGAATTCGTCCTCGAGCTTGCTGCGCGCGGCGCCGGCATCGATCTCCGCGCGCAGCTCGCCCAACTCCTCGGTCAGCTTGTCCAGCACCTGGCTGATGCCAGGCCAGTCGAAGCCGATGCTGGCGGCGCGCTTCTGCAGCTTGCGCGCACGCAGCCACTCGGGCAGTCCGCGCGGGATGTCGGCGAGCAGGCTGGAATCGCCGCGTGCGGCGCGTTCGGCGGCCTTGTGTTGCTCCCATCGCCGGGTCTGTTCGGCGGCATCGTCGACCGTCTCGTCGCCGAACACATGCGGGTGCCGGCGCACCATCTTGTCGCAGATCGCGGCGACCACGTCGGCGAAGCCGAAGGCACCCCGCTCGCTCGCCATCTGCGCGTGGAACACCACCTGCAGCAGCAGGTCGCCGAGTTCATCGCACAGGTCTTCGAGCGCGCCGCGTTCGATCGCATCGGCGACTTCGTAGGCCTCTTCGATCGTGTACGGCGCGATCGAGCGAAAATCCTGTTCGAGATCCCAGGGGCAGCCGCCCTGCGGATCGCGCAGGCGCGCCATGATCCGCAGCAGTTCGTCAATCGTGCAGCGCGAGACCACGCAACCCCTCCAGCCACGGCCGCCCGGAATCGCCCCAGGCCAGGAAGTTGTGGACAATCACGCTGTCGCGGCGGTTGTAGCGCAGCGGTTCGCCATGCTCGTCGACCACCACGCCACCAGCCTGCTCGACCACGCACTGGCCGGCAGCGACGTCCCACTCCGAGCAACGCGAAGCCAGCCGCGCATAGACGTCGAGCGCGCCCTCGGCGAGCCGGCCGAACTTCAGCGCGCTGCCCTGCGGCACGCGCTCCACCGGTCCGAGCGCGGCGTAGTAGGCCTCGACCGCGGCATTCCCATGCGATCGACTGGCCGCCACCCGCGGCAGGTCGGGACAGGGTCGCAGCACGCGGATGGGCTGGCGGCCTCCCACATCGACGCGCCAGGCGCCAAGTCCGCTCGCCGCGTACCACAGCGTGCCGGAGGGTGGATGCAACAACAGACCCAGACGCACCTCACCGTCTTCGATCAATGCGACGTTGATGCAGAACTCGCCATTGCGCTTGACGAACTCGCGGGTGCCGTCGAGCGGATCGACCAGCCACAGCCAGCGCGCATCCCGACGCGCGGCGAAGGCCTCCGGTCCGGATTCCTCGCTGAGCACCAGCGCGGCGGTGTCTAGCGGCGCCAACGCGGACGTCAGGCAGCGGTGCGATGCCAGGTCGGCCGCCGTCAGCGGCGAGGCATCGGACTTGTGCTCGACTTCGAAGCCACCGGTGTAGATGGCCATGATCCGATCCGCGGCCGTGCGCGCGGCCGCGCACGCAGCCGCGCCCAGTTGCTCCAGCGTCGAGGCGCTCCAGCGCGATGCACTCATCCGCCGCGCACTCGCTGGATCCACTCGCGCGCCAGGAACAGCGCGGCCATCGCGCGGCCTTCACTGAATTCGTCCAGCGTCAGCAATCGATGCAGCTCGGCGAGCTTCCACGGCAGCACCTCGATCTCCTCGGGCTCATCGCCAGGCAGGCGTTCCTCGTACAGATCCTGCGCGACCAGCACGTGCGCGATGTGGCTCATGTAGGTCGGCGCCAGCGACAAAGTGCGCAGCAGGAACAGTTCGCGCGCCCCGTACCCGGTTTCTTCCTTGAGTTCGCGCTGCGCGCCCTCCATCAGAGTCTCGCCGGGATCGACGCGCCCGCGCGGCAGGCCGAGTTCGTAGCGATGCAGGCCGGCCGCGTACTCGCGCGTCAGCAGCACCGTCTCGTGGTCGAGAAAGGGCACGATCACGACGACCTGGCGCCCCGAGCCGAGGATGCGCTCGTAGATGCGGCGTTCGCCGTTGGCGAACTCCAGGTCCATCTGTTCGATCTTGTAACGCGGGTCGACCAGCCTGCTGGCGTGGATGCGGGGCAGTGATTTCATTCGCCGAGTCTAACCGCTGGCGGGCCTCGCTCGCCCTGTCGCGTCCCCGCGTCGAATCGGCGTCACGACCGAAGCCTGGCCAGCGCGTGCGCGTGCATCGCCGGGGTGCCGGCGAGCACGCTGGTGGTGGCGAGGCCGACCTCGCACCCGGCGAGGTCGGTGAACACCCCGCCGGCCTCGCGCACGATCACCGCGAGCGCGGCGATGTCGAGGATGTTGACGTCGCTTTCGAGCACACAGTCGAGGCGGCCGCTGGCGAGCAGGTGGTAGTGGTAGTAGTCGCCGTAGCCTCGCGTGCGATGGGCGCCTTCGACCAGGCTCGCCAGGCGCTGCCAGCCGGAGCCGCGCGCGAGGGTCTTCAGATTGCCGGTGGACAAGGTCGCGCGCGACCAGTCCGCGATGTCGGAGACGCGACAGCGCACACCGTTCAGCCAGGCGCCGCCGCCACGGCGGGCCCAGGCGATCTCTCCCGCCGCGCTCGCATGGGAGACGCCGAGCACCAGTTCACCGCGGTGCATCAACGCGATCTGGGTGGAGAACATCGGGTAGCCGCGCACGAAGCTCTTGGTGCCGTCGATCGGGTCGACCAGCCACAGCCAGTCGCCACTGCCGGTGGTGCCGCCTTCCTCGCCGTGGATCGCGTGCCCGGGAAAGGCCGCGGCCAGGATCTCGCGAATGATGCGCTCGCTGCCCTCATCGGCTTCGGTGACCGGTGTCGAGTCGGCCTTGACGCGCACTTCGGCGCCCACCGCGTACCAGTGGTTGATCGCCGCGCCGGCGGCGAGCGCGGCATTGCGCGCGACCGCCAGCGCGTGGTCGAGATCGAGATTCACAGGTGCACCTCCGTGGGCTCGATGCGCCCTTCGATCCGCAGCAGACGACCCCCTTCCGGACGTGGCTCGCCGATCCACCGCAGGGCCTCGACCACCGGTCCCGCCGCGACCCGCGGCAGCAACACGACCTCGCTGCGGTAGCTGCCCTGGTCGATCAGGGCGCTGCCGCGGATCTCGACCTCGCCATCGCCGCCGTCGGCGATGTTCGCCTGAATGCGTCCGTCGCGTCCGCGCGCATCGATCATCAGCGTCCCCAGGCGCGCCACCACGGTCCCGCGCACACCGGCCTCGATCCACTCGATGCGCGCCTCCAGCGCCTCCGGCCAACCGTTTGCGGCGAGCGTCAGGCTGGCGCCACGCACGCGCAAGCGACCGGTCGGCTCCAACGCGGGGATGGCGAGCGCCGGAGCCAGCCAGTTGGCATCGGCATCGACCTCCAGATGCTCGATGCGCACGCGGCCTTCGCCGGCGTCCGCCAGATCCGCGTCGAGCTTGAGCCCGTCGCCATCGAGGCTGAGCTGCGCGGCCGGTCGGCCGCGCAGCAAGGACAGCGGAGCGATCCGCCATTGCAGGCGGCCGAGCGCATGGCCGCGCAGGCTGGCGCGCACCGCCTGGCCGTTCCAGACGGTTCCGGACACGCCGTTGAGCTTCAAATCGGGCGCGCGTTCGCCCCACCAGCGCCACGCCAGCTGCGCCGGAAAGGTCGCCATCAGCACGCCGGCCAGCGCCAGCAGACCCGCAAGCGCGATCCACCACCAGGTCTTCTTCATCGGGAAATCTGCAAGATCATGCTGGTGTCGACCACGCCCGGTGCGAGCGCGCGGTCGACGGACCATTCGTGGAGATCGACGCCCTCCTCGCGATCGAGGGTCTCGATCCAGGCGCACAGGTGGTCGAAATCGACCCCGTCCATGCGCACGCGCACCCGGTTTTCGGCCAGCGGTTCGACCTGAGTCTGCGCATTCATCAGCGATGCGCTGCGGGCGGAACTGTCGATCAGCGCAAACAGCGAACGCACCGGGCGCGGCGCCTGCGACTGGCGCGCCAGCAGGATCGCATCGACCTGCGCGCGGGCCTGCCCCAGTTGCTGCCGCAGGCCGACAATCGCGAGCTCGGCGCGATCGCGCTCGGCGGCCAGCGGGCGCAGCAGCAGCAACCACCACAGCAATGCCGCGGTGAGCGCAGCCAGGGCCAGCAGCAAACGCCGCTCGCGCGCCTGCAGACCATTCCACCAGGCGTTCAAACGCTCCTCCGGATGCGGATGCGGCCGATCACTTCCTGGCCTTCGTAGGCGGTACTGCCGATTTCCACCTGCAGGCCGCGATCCAGCATGATCTGTTCGCGCAAGCCCTCGAAACGGGTCGCGTCCGGGGCACGGATCGCCACCTCGAGCACACCCTCGGCGTACACAAAACCCTGCAGCACCAGGCGGCTATCGGCGGTCAGCATCGGCGCCAGGCCCTTCAGCAAGGTCAGGGCCTCGGCGCGCGCGGCAGCGCCCGGTCCGATCCGCGCAAATGCGCTGCGGATCTGGAAGGCGGCGTCGACCAGCCGCTCCTCGGGTCCGAAGACGCGTCGGAAATCGGCCTCGAGTTCCGCCGCCAGGGCCTGCTCGCCGCTGCGCGCGTTCCAGGTGGCGATGGCGAGCGCGAGCGTGTGCACGCCGGCGGCGACCAGCGCCAGCACCGCGGCGATGCGCCACCAGCCGCTCGCTGCACCGGACTGGCCGGCGCGCGCGTAATCGCCCTGGCGCAGCTCGACCAGGCCGTCGTCCACCGGCTGCAGCGAGATCCAGCGCAGCACCGAATCGATCCGCCCGGCGCCCAGTTCCACCTCCTCGGCACCGGTCGCCAGCGCGCGCAGGCTTTCGAGTGGCTGTCCGGCGATCATCGGCAACAGGTCCGCCTCGCAGCCGCCGGCAAGGCCACTGCCGCTGGCGAAGCTGGCGTGACCGCCGTCGAGCAGCACGTCCGCGGCGCGGCCAGGCCCAAGGAAGGCCGCTTCGGGCAGGATGCGGTCGGGATCGATGCCGAGCTCGCGCAGGCGCGCGAGCAAACCGTCGAGGCGCCTGCGCTCGACCACCGCGACCCAGGTCTCGTCGCCCGCGAGGCTCTGCGGTGCGACCACGTGCAGTTCGCCGACATCCCCGGCCACCCAGTCTTCGGCCAGGTAGGGAAGGCCGGTGCGCCAGCGTGCCCGGCCCGAGGCCGGCAGGGGCGCGCGCCGCAGCACCAGGCTCTCGTCGGCCCAGACCACCAGGGTCTCGTCGACACGCGGCCAGCTTGCCGGCGGCTCACTGCCCCCGGACCCGTGCACCACCCGCCCGCGCTCGTCTCGGCACAGCCATTCGACGACGCCACCCGGCGCCACACGCAACCACAGTCGGATCTGGCTCACTCGAATGCTTGGCGGAAATCGAGGCGGGGAGTCTAGCGGGGAAGACCGCGGCACGGGACGCCCCGCGAAACTACCCGGAAAGTCGAGTCGCGGCCGCCGGGACGACGGCCGTCCCGGACCGGTCTTCGATTTCTGCTTCAAGCTCTCCCTTCTCGTGCTTTGGGTCCCATGCGCCTCGGCCCCAGGGGAAGCGCTCGCGTTTCATCCCTCGCGGGTCGGACCCTGCGATGACTCACTCCCACCCCGTCTGCATCCGCTGCAGCACGCGTCCGCCGCGACCGGCGCGTTGCAGCAGGCTGTAGAAACGGTAGTGGCGGCCGCCGAGTTCGACATCGGAACGCGCGAGGAAGTAGCGCGATGAAACCTTCAGATCTTGCAGTGCGGCGGGATCGAGGAAGATGCCGGCCTGACTCAGTTCGTCGACGAGTTCGGTCATCGAGCGGTACTGCGCAGCGCCACCGCGGGTCAGGCGCTTGGCGAGTTCCAGGCTGATGCCGTCGGCCAGGCTCATCATGCCGGCCGTGCTCAGGGTGTTGATGTTGACGCCGGCATCCGGCGGCAGCGCGCTGACCTCGGGCGCCAGCCGCGCATAGACCTCGGGCGTGACGCCGCGCACGCGGCGCAGCTCGGAAACGTGCGCGAACGGCCGGTTGGCGGCGCGGTACGGCGGATCGGCGCGCAGGTAATCGAGATCCTCCGCGCCCTGGGTGGCGGCCTGGCTGTCGGCATCGATCCAGTCGCTGATGGTGTCGAGCAGGGTCGTCGGCAGTTCCAGCGCTGCCAGCAGGCGCGCGAAGCGTGCCTGTGCAACCGGGTCGCGGACGCCGTTGCGGAGCAGGGTGTTGAGGTTGAAGCGGCCGTCGAGGTCGTCCAGCGCACCGCCGACCTGCCCGCCTGGCACCGGCAGCGGCGGCAGCGGGCGTGCCCACTGGTCGTTGCGGGTGTCGATGCCGTCGCCCTCATCGAGGTCGCGTTGCAGCAGCGCCAGTGCGAAATCTTCCATGCCCTGTGACAACAGGTAGGCGTCCTGCAGGCGTGCCTGCGACTCGGTGCGACTGATGCCGGCCGCGGTCAGGCCGAACAATCGCGTCGCGATCAAGGCCGCGAGGGCGACGATCAGCAGTGCCAGCAACAGCGCCACGCCACGCTGCCGACACGCGCTCATCGCGGCGCCTCCGGCAGCTCGACCAGGCGCACGATCTCACCCTGGTCCTGCAACTGGATGCTGACTTCGACCGCACGCGGCAGGCGTTCGGGCGCGTTGATGCCGGTGCGCGGCGGCCACTGGTCGAGCCGCTGGCGACCGCCGCCGACGTAGCGGAAGGCGAGTCGCTGCACGCCGCCGAGCACACGCCGGTTGCGTGTCGTCTCGCGCGGGCTGCGGTCCAGCACGGTTTCGCGGGCACGCCAGAGTGCGCCATCGAGCAGCCCCCAGCGCACCCGCGTCGCCTGCGCGTGGATGCCGTCCCGCGCGCTCGCGAGGTCGAGCACGGTCCATTCTGCCGCCACCGCGTCGCCGACGAAGGCCGACTGCTCCTCGCCGTAGGGGCCGCGCACCGGCCGTGCCAGCGCCTGGCGCAGATCGCGTTCGAGCGCGAGCACCGCCAATTCGATCTCGCGCTGGCGCTCGGCACCCTGCTCCAGGCTGGCGCTGCTGCGCAACAGCAGGTCGAGCCCGGAATAGGCCATGGTCGCAGCCACCGCGAACACCGCGATCGCGACCATCAGTTCGATCAGGGTGAAGCCCGCGTTCTGGGTACGAGGGCGGGAGGACGGAAGGGCACGAAGGCACGCAAACGCCGGCCTTTGCTCCAGTCCGGCACTGGCGTGCCCTCGTGCCAGCTTCATTCCGTCCGATCCCTGCCGCTCGCAAAGCCGGTCAGCGTCATCAGTGGCTGCTTGGAGTCGACCGAAGCGTCGCCGGGGAAAACCTCGGCGTCGAGACGGCGAATGTCGCCGTCCGCGGTGTCCGACACCACCAGCCGCCAGCGCCAGGTGCGGCCGGCCATGCGACTCTGGCCCTCGCGCGTGCCCGGCAGCGGGAAGGGCTCGTTGAGGCGGGTCTGTGCGATCAGGTTGGCCGCCACCCAGCGCGCCTGGCTGCCCTCGCGCAGGATCTGCTGGGCGCGCGCCTGCTCGCCGACCGCGCGCACCGCCGCGGCGAGCGCGATCGCCAGCACCGCCAGTGCGACCATGACTTCGATCAGCGTGAAACCGCGCGATTTCACGAGGGCACGAGGGTACGAAGACACGAAGGCGCGCAAGCGCAGACCCGGAGTCGTCCAGCCCGCTCGTGCCCTGCCATCCTCGTGCCATCCCAGCTTCGATGCGCGAACCGATGCCACAGCGACTGGGACCTTGCCGGCCCGGACGCAACGCAAGCGCGGCGCCTGGCTCATCGCGCCTCCCAGGCTGCGAGCGCGCTGCGACCCTCGCGGTCGAGCGCGACGCGCCAACCACTGGTGGCTCCCGCTGGAGCGAGCACCAGATCGTGTTCACCGATTTCGCCGGTCGGCGCGCACAGCAGTTGCGGTTTCTCCGGCAGCTCCGGCGGCAGCGACCGCTCGGCGCCGGGCTCGCGCAGCGACAGGCCGGCACGCAGTTCGTGAACCCGCAGCGGCCCGGCGCGCTCGACCACGCGCCAACCCTGCGGGCTCAGTTCGTAGCCGGCGTAGCGTCCGGCGGCGTAGCCGAAACCGGCGTAACGGCCCTCGACGACCGCCTCGTCGCACAGCAGTTGCAGCACCCTGTGCATGCGCCGCGCCTCGTCCTCGATCCGACGATCGCCGGAGGTGCCGCGCGCTGCCAGCAGTACCGCCGCAGACAGGATCGCGATCACGGCCACCACCACCAGCATCTCCAGCAACGTGTAGCCGGAAAAGCGCGGGACCGCAGTGCCGATGCGCGTTTTCATCGCGATCTGCGCCTTGCCGCCCTCACCAGTTGCCGATGTCGGCACCCTGCCCTTCGCCGCCGTTGCGCTGGTCGGCGCCCATCGACCAGACATCGAACTCACCACGCTGGCCGGGTTGCAAGTACTGGTAGGGCCGGCCCCAGGGATCGTTCGGCAGCTTCGCGAGGTAGGGCTTCCAGTTGGGTGCCGGCGGATTGCCGGAAGGGCGCGTCATCAATGCATCCAGGCCCTGCTGACTCGAGGGATAGCTCGCGTTGTCGTTGCGGTACAGCTGCAACGCCGTGGTCAGCGCCTGAATGTCTTGCCGCGCGCGCGTCACGCGGGCTTCGTCGACATTTCCCGCAAGATTGATCACCACCACCGTCGAGAGGATCGCAATGATCGCCACCACGACCATGATCTCGAGCAGCGTGAAGCCGCGCTGGGGGAACTGTGATCGGAGTCTGTGGCGCATGCGGGTTCCCGGTGGCAGAAGCGCGGCGATCATAGCCGAGCGCCCGTTGCGCACTCCGGAACGACGTGCGTCAATCCGGGATCGGCTGGACCTGCGCGCCGGGCCGCAGATCGCCGACCACGTCCACGCCCGGTGGCGGATCGAAACGGAAGGTGCCGGCCGCCAGCGCGATATTGCGGCGCCAGCCCTGGAACACGATCTCGGTGCGCTGGCCGACGATGTCGACCATCACCATGCGCTTCAGTTCATGGTCGCGGAAGGCGAGATCGACATGCGCGAACTCGGCCTCCTCGGCACGCGGCGTCAGCCGCATCCAGGCGTTGCCGTCTTCCTCCGGACGCTCCTCGCTGCGGAACTGCTGGTCGAGCGCGCGCAGGTCGAGCAGTACCGCGAGCGGGCTGGACTGCTCGTCGACCGCCTGCGGGCGCACGCTGACCTGCTCCAGTTCCACATCGTAGACCCAGATGTGGTCGCCGTCGGCGACGATGCGCTGCTCCTCGGGCTCCAGGTAGTCCCAGCGGAACCGGTTCGGCCGCGCCAGCGCCAGCGTGCCCGAGGCCGCATCCAGCGAACGCCCGTCGGCGTCGTAAACCTGCTGCTCGAAACTCGCCGACAGGTTCTGCACCCGCTCGCCGAAGCGGTCGAGCTGCTCGCGGGCGGAGCCGGCGGCGTGGGCGGCAGTGGCGAGGCCGAGCGTGGCAATCAGAATCGCGATGGTGCGCATGGTCGAATCGGAGTGTGCGATGGGCGTACCTTAGCGCGGGTTGGTGGAACGTCCGCTGTCGGGATCGCCACAGCCCGTCGGCCGGCTGGTTCGCGGGGTTTCGGGGGTGTCACCGAGTGTCTTGCAGCGTTTCGGCCTGGTGGCCGAGCTACTTCTTTCTGAGTGGCCAGAACGAAGTAACCCAGAAAGAGGCCACCCCACTTCCTCCCTGGGGAGGGTGATCGGGAGCCCGATGAACGCGCTGTTCGACGGCGAAGCCAAGTGCCGGTGGCCGCTGTTGGCGCCACCTGATACATTCGGGCCACTACGATTCACTGCGACTTTGTGCCGCAGGACTTCTCGCAGATGGAGCATGTGATGACCGAACCCTGGGTGTCCGTGGAACAGATCGCCGAGCATCTCGGCGTCACCCGCGATTCCATCTACCGCTGGATCGACCGCAAGGGCCTGCCGGCCCATCGCGTCGGCCGGCTGTGGAAGTTCAAGGCCTCGGAGGTGGATGACTGGGTGCGCGCCGGTGGCGCGAATGAGGATCGAAACGTCGGCGGCACCGTCGCTGGCAAGCACTGAGGGGTACCAGGCGCATGCCCACTCTGAACTGGATCGGCAAGGAAGCCGTCGTCAAACATCACAAGGACGTGCCCTTCCGCCTGCTGGAGCCGGTGCCCGACCTGTCCTGCGGCGACGGCGGGAGCGGCAACCTGATCGTGCAGGGCGACAACCTGCATGCGTTGAAGGCCCTGCTGCCGCGCTATGCCGGCCAGGTGAAGTGCATCTACATCGACCCGCCGTACAACACCGGCAATGAGGGCTGGGTCTACAACGACAACGTCAACAGCCCGGAGATCCGCAAGTGGCTCGGCGAGGTGGTCGGCAAGGAAGGCGAAACGCTGGACCGGCACGACCGCTGGCTGTGCATGATGTACCCGAGGCTCGTGCTGCTGAAGCAGTTCCTGCGTGAGGACGGGGCGATCTTCGTGTCGATCGACGACAACGAGGTGGCGACGCTGCGGTTGTTGATGGATGAGGTTTTTGGGGCAACAAGCTTTGTTGCCTGCAACGTCTGGCAAAAGCGTTACTCACGCGAGAATCGCGGAGCCATTGGTGATGTCCACGAATACCTGATGGTGTACGCACGCGATCCGGTGCGGTTTCAGGACGTTCGCAATCGCGTTCCAATCGATGTAAAGCAGGCGGCGGTTTACAAGAATCCAAACGATGATCCAAAAGGCCGATGGCAGTCCATTTCAATGACCGCTCAAGGATTTCGACCGAATCAGATGTACGAGATTGTGGCGCCAAATGGGAATGTCCATCGCCCACCAGAAGGGCGCTGCTGGTCAACCATCGAAAGCGAGTATCTGAAGCTTCGCGCTGATGGACGCATCTACTTCGGTAAGGATGGCAACGGCGTACCAAGGGTTATTCGCTACCTATCAGACGTTGAAGGGTTTGTTCCTTGGACTTGGTGGCCGCATGAAGAGGTCGGGCATACAGACGAGGCGCGCAAAGAAGTTCAGAGCCTGTTTGGCACACAGACTGCGTTCGACACGCCGAAACCAACTCGCTTGATTCAGCGGGTTATCCAAATTGCAACCAAACCCGGCGAACTGATCCTAGACAGCTTCTCCGGCTCGGGTACCACCGCCCACGCCGTCCTCAAGCAAAACTTGGAGGACGGCGGCAATCGCCGTTTCATCTTGGTGGAACTGGATGAAAACATTGCTCAAAACGTTACCCGCGAGCGCGTCAAACGGGTCGCCGAGGGTTACACCAACGCCAAAGGCCAAGCCATCGAAGGCCTCGGCGGCGGCTTCCAGTTCTGCCGCCTGTCTGCCGAACCACTGTTCGATGCCGACGGCCAAATCCGCAGCGATGTGAAATTCGCGCAACTGGCCGAGTTCGTCTGGTTTGCCGAAACCGGCACCGGCTACACGGGTCAAGCCGACTCGCCACTGCTCGGCGTGCACGAGGGCCGCGCCATTTACCTGCTCTACAACGGCATCCTCAAGGATCGCTCGGCCGCGGGCGGCAATGTGCTCACCGGCCCGGTATTCGAATTGCTGCCGACATTCGCCGGCCCCAAAGTGATCTACGCCGCCGCCAACCGCATGGGCGTCCGCGCGGCACGCGAGGGCATCACCTTCAAGCAAACCCCGTACGCGCTGGAGGTGTAGGCCATGACCACATTCGCGCCCAAGACCTATCAGCAGCAGGTGCTCGACGGCGTGGAAGCCTATTTCAAGGCCTGCCACGAGCTGCCTTCGCCCTCGATCGCCTTCACCGCCATCACGGAGCGCCTGTGGGGCCGTGGCAATGCGTACAACCCGCTGTCGGGCTTTCCGCCCGACATGCCCTACTTCTGCCTGCGTGTGCCCACCGGCGGCGGCAAGACCTGGTTGGCCGCCAAGAGCGTGGCACGGGTCAACACCCACCTGCTGCGCTGCGAGCACAGCGTGATCCTGTGGCTGGTGCCGAGCAAACCCATCCGCGAACAGACCTTGCGCGCCCTGCGCGACCGTCTGCATCCCTACCACACGGCGCTGCGTGAGGCCGGGCCCGTCACGGTGATGGATCTCGATGAAGCCAGGAGCGTCACCCGCGCGACGCTGGACACCTCGACCACGGTGATCGTCGCCACGCGGCAGGCATTCCAGGTGGAAGAGGAAGAGTGCCGCAAGGTGTACCAGAGCAGCGGCGCGCTGATGCACCACTTCGACCACCTGTCGCCGACGCAACGTGCCGAATTGCTGACCGAGGGCGAAGGGACAGAACGGACCACGCCCTGTTCGCTCGCGAACGTGCTGCGCCTGCGCCGCCCCTTCGTGGTGGTGGACGAGGCGCACAACAGCCGCACCGAACTGGCCTTCGACATGCTGGCGCGCTTTCGCCCCAGCGGCGTGATGGAACTGACCGCCACGCCCGACCTGGAACGCACGCCGAGCAATGTGCTGCACAGCGTGTCCGCCGCCGAGTTGAAGGCGGAGGAAATGATCAAGTTGCCGGTGATTCTGCAAACCGAACCGAACTGGCAGCAGTGCCTGGCCGACGCCATCGGCCGCCGTGATGCCCTGCACAAGCTGGCCGATGAGGAACGCCGTGCCGGGGCTGCGTACTTGCGCCCGCTGGTGCTGATTCAGTCCGAACCACGCCGCGCCGGAATCGAGACGCTGGATTTCGAGAAGGTGAAGAGCGAGCTGATCACCAACCACGGCATCCCGGCCAGCGAGATCGTGGTGGCCACCGGCGATGAAAAAGGGCTGGAGCAGATCGACGCCGACTACAAGCTGGGCATCGCCGACCCGAGCTGCCCGGTGAAGTTCGTCATCACCCAAAAAGCGCTGGCGGAAGGCTGGGACTGCCCCTTCGCCTACATCCTGGTGAGCATGGCCTCGTTGTCGTCGGCCACGGCGGTCGAGCAGTTGCTTGGGCGTGTGCTGCGCCAGCCCGGCGCCAGCCATCGGCAGGCCAAGGCGCTGAATCAGTCCTATGCCTTCGTGGTGTCGCGCAACTTCGCCGAGACCGCAGGCGCGCTGCGCGACCGTCTGGTGGCGGGTGCCGGCTTTGAGCGGCGGGAGGTGACGGAGTTCGTCACCGCCGCCAGGGCCGAGCAAGGGCGGCTGGACTTGGAAGGCCACGCCGGGCGCGTGGTGGTGCGTCCCGTCGCGATCACGCTGACCGAGAAGCCCGACCTCAAGAGCGTGCCAAAGCCAGTGCGCGACAAGGTGAGTTGGGACGGCAAGCGGGGCACGCTGACCATCACCACGCCGCTCACCGAGGACGAAGCCGAGGCGCTCAAGGCTTCGGTCACCAGCGACTCAGCCGCTGCGGCCATCGTCGAGGCCGCCGAGATCAGCCGCACCACGGCCATCGAGTTCTTCCAGACGCCGGCCGAGTTGGGCGAGCGTTTCCGCGTGCCGCAGTTGGCCCTGCGCGTGCAAGGCGAGCTGCAACTGTTCGACGACCCGGAGGTACTGGACTATCCCTGGGATCTGTCGACCTACGACGCCGCGCCGACCGCCGACGACATCAGCGCGCTGGGCCTCGGCCTCAAGGTATCCGAAGGCGGCGAAATCGACGTGGATGGCGAGAGCGGCAAAGTCGTTTCACGATTCCTGCCGAACCTGCAGCGCGACCTGGGCCTGGTCTACCAGCCCGAGAATTGGGATGAGGTACGCCTCGCAACATGGCTGTGCCGGAACCTGCCCGAGCCTTCGCTCACCCACGCCAGCAAGCAGGCCTTCGTGGCGAAGTGGTTGACCGAACTGCTGCTCCGACCGGGATTCACGCTGGCCCGCGCCAATCTGCAGAAGTTCCAGCTCCGAAACTTGCTGGAAGCGCGCATCCGGCAACTGCGCCGGCAGACCGTCGGCAAGGCGTTCCAGCAGGCGTTGTTCGGTGAGGATGTCGCATCGCGGGTCGCAGTTACCGACCTGTATGCATTCGAGTTCCACGCCCAGGCGTACGCGCCCAGCCGCGACTACGATGGCCGTTTCGGGCGCTTCGATTTCCGCAAGCACTTCCATGGGCGCATCGGCGACTTCGACAGTAAAGAGGAGTTCGAGTGCGCCTGCTGGCTCGACATTCAAGCCCAGCAAGGGCGCATCCAGTTCTGGGTGCGCAACCTCGTTCGCCGCGAGGGCAGTTCGTTCTTCCTGCAGAAGGCCGATGGCCGCTTCTATCCGGACTTCCTTTGCCAACTCCCCGGCAGTGCGGACCGTCCGGGGCCAATCCTGGCCGTCGAGTACAAGGGCGCAGATCGCTGGGCCAGCGCCGAGGATGACCGGCTGATCGGCGGCCTCTGGGCCAACCTGTCCGAAGGGCGCTGCAGGTTCGTGATGGTCAAGGACAGGCGGTGGGAGTCGATTGAGGGGGCGCTGGCATGACCGGCCTCGACAGCCCGCAGCCCGGCGAATTCTTGCACTACGAAACCAAGGATGGCCACGCTCGCGTGCAATGCCGGTTCGTGGCCGACACCCTGTGTCCAAGGCATCACTTTGGAGCTCTGAAGCTTTGCCGCCTGGAAGCTCGGGCAGCACCGGCCGCCAGGCCGGTGCTGCCAAGGCTCACTCCCGCGGCGGCGGTGGTGCCAGCACGGTGCGGTTGCCGTTGTGCTCGGGCGGGGACACGATGCCGGCGGCCTCCATGTCCTCGATCAGGCGCGCGGCGCGGTTGTAGCCGATCTTGAGGCGGCGCTGGACGCCGGAGATGGAGGCGCGGCGGGTTTCGGTGACGATGCGCACGGCCATGTCGTAGAGCTGGTCGGCTTCGCCGCCGGCGGCTTCCTCGGGCAGGCCGGTTTCGCCGATCACGCGGCCGTCGGCGAGCTCCTGGGTGTCCTCGAGGATGCCGTCCAGGTATTCGGCCTTGCCGTGGGTGTCGCGCAGGTACTTGACCACGCGGTGGACTTCGTCGTCCGAGACGAAGGCGCCGTGCACGCGCTCGGTGGTGGCGGTGCCGGGCGGCAGGTAGAGCATGTCGCCGTGGCCGAGCAGGGTCTCGGCGCCGGACTGGTCGAGGATCGTGCGCGAATCGATCTTGCTCGACACCTGAAAAGCCACCCGCGTCGGGATGTTGGCCTTGATCAGGCCGGTGATCACATCGACCGACGGCCGCTGCGTGGCCAGGATCAGGTGGATGCCGGCGGCGCGCGCCTTTTGCGCGAGGCGCGCGATCAGTTCCTCGACGTTCTTCTTCGCGACCATCATCATGTCGGCGAATTCGTCGATCACGACCACGATGAAGGGCATCGTGTCCAGCGGCTGCGCGACATCGCCCGGCGCGGCGCGGGCCACGTTGAACAGCGGGTCGAGAATCGGGTGGCCCTGCTCGGCGGCCTCGCGCACCTTGCGGTTGTAGCCGGCGAGGTTGCGCACGCCGACGGCGGCCATCAGCTTGTAGCGGCGCTCCATCTCGGCCACGCACCAGCGCAGCGCGTTGGAGGCTTCCTTCATGTCGGTGACCACCGGCGCCAGCAGGTGCGGGATGCCCTCGTAGACCGAGAGTTCCAGCATCTTCGGGTCGATCATGATCATGCGCACGTCTTTCGCGGTCGCCTTGTACAGCAGCGACAGGATCATCGCGTTGAGCGCCACCGACTTGCCCGAGCCGGTGGTGCCGGCGACCAGCAGGTGCGGCATCCTGGCGACATCGACCACGCTCGGGCGGCCGCCGATGTCCTTGCCGAGCGCCAGGGTCAGCACCGAGGAAGCCTTGTCGTATTCCTTGCTGCGCAGGATCTCGGACAGAAACACCATCTCGCGCGACTGATTCGGGATTTCGAGGCCGACCACCGACTTGCCCGGGATCACGTCGACCACGCGCACGCTGATCACCGAGAGCCCGCGCGCGATGTCCTTGTCGAGCGAGGAAATCTGGCTGCCGCGGATGCCGGGCGCGGGTTCCAGCTCGAAGCGCGTGATCACCGGTCCGGGATAGACGCCGACCACGCGCGCCTCGATGCGGAAATCCTTGAGCTTGAGTTCCACCTGGCGCGACAGCGCTTCCAGCGCCTCCGGCGAATACGGCTTGCCGGTCTCGCGCGGCTCGTCCAGCAGCGCCAGCGGCGGCAGATCGCCCGAGGGGATGTTCTGGAACAGCGGCATCTGCAACTCACGCTCGACGCGCTCGCTCTTCTCCATCACCGGCGCGGCCGATTCGATCTTCACCGGCTCGCGCTTGCGGCGCTTGACGGTCTCTTCGAGGCGCACCACCTCGCGCTCCGCGCGTGCCTTCTGGCCGATCCGCCAGTCGGCATACTGCTGGCGCCAGACGCCCACGCGCTCGATGATCCGCAGGGTCCAGGCGCCGACACGATCCATCGCGCGGAACCAGGACACGCCGATTCCGAAGGTGGCCCCCGCGAGGAACAGCGCGAGCGCGAACATCGTGGCGCTGCCGCGACCGATGCCGCCGACCAGCCATTCGCCGAGGAAGCTGCCGAGCACGCCACCGGCGCCACCCGGCAGGCTGCCCGCCTGCAACTGCACGTGGCCCAGGATGCTGCCGCCGAGCAAGGCGAGCGCCAGTCCGCTCAGGCGCGTCAGCGGCACCAGCGGATCGGCGTGCGCCCGGCTCTCCACCGGATCGCGCAGGAAGCGCCAGGCGTACCAGAGCAGCGCCAGCGGCAGCAGGAAGGCCATGCGGCCGATCAGGTACAGCAGCACGTCGGACAGCCACGCGCCCGCGCGCCCGCCCCAGTTTCGCACCTCCGCGCTGGAGCCCGCATGCGACCAGCCGGGATCGGTCGCGTCGAAGCTCGCCAGCGACACCAGCAGGTAGACCGCCACCGGCACCAAGAGCACGAAAGCGCTCTCGCGCAGGGCCCGCTGGAATCGTTCCCGCCACCCGGCCATCGCCACGCTCACCGCCATCTCGAATCCTGATCCATTACGCGAAGTAGTGCGCGCAACGGATTCAGTCTATTCGAAAAACATCGGGTGTAGGAGCACCGCATGCGGCCCGAACGCGATGCCGGACGAGCGCGAGTTCAGGATTCCTGATCGAACATGAGCCCCAGTTCGCGAGCCCTTGCGACCGCCTGCGTACGACTCCCCAAAAGCTTGCGCCAGTACGGCGCGCCTACAAAGGTGATGCGCGACTTGGCAGACTCCGGGTCTGTCCGCCGAGGAGCCGAACATGCGCCAGATCGCCGACTGGATCCGTCACCTGAGCCGCGGCACCACGCTGCCACGCGATCCGCTCGCGCGCCGCCGTTTCCTCGAACGCGCGGCGTGGACGACGACCGCGCTGGCGCTCGCGCCCGGGTTGCTCGGTCGCGCGCCCGCACAGAACCCGACGCGCGTGCGCCTGACCGCCGATCCCTTCACCCTCGGCGTCGCCAGCGGCTATCCACATCCCGGCGGCTTCTCGCTGTGGACCCGTCTCGCGCCGGGACCGCTGCGCGCCGATGGCGGCATCGAGGGCGACGCGCGCATCCCGGTGCGCTGCGAAGTGGCCGAGGACGAAGGCTTCGCACGCATCGTCCGCAGCATCGATTTCGACACCGCGCCCGAAGTCGGCCACAGCGTGCACCTGGACGTCGATGGTCTCGAAGCCGGGCGCGGCTACCACTACCGATTCCAGTGCGGCGACGCGCGCAGCGCGGTCGGGCGCACGCACACCCTGCCCGCGGCCGGTGCGCGCATCGAGCGCTTCCGGATCGCCTTCGCCTCCTGCCAGAACCTGGAGCACGGCTGGTTCAGCGCCTACCGGCAGATGCAACGCGATGCACCCGACCTGGTGCTCTTTCTCGGCGACTACATTTACGAGAGCCAGTGGGGCGTGGATCTGGTGCGCCGTCACCTTGGAAGCGAGCCGACCACGCTCGCCGGGTACCGCGTGCGCCACGCCCAGTACAAGCTCGATCCGGATTTGCAGGCGATGCACGCCACGGGGCCGTGGGCCTTCGCCTGGGACGATCACGAGGTCGACAACGACTATGCCGGCGCGCAGTCCGAAAACCTCGACCCGAGCTTCCTGCTGCGCCGGGCAGCCGCCTACCAGGCCTATTTCGAACACTTGCCGATGCCGCGCCGGATGTATCCGCGGCACGACGAGATGCGCATGTACACGCATCTCGACATCGGCGACCTGCTGCGCGTGTGCCTGCTCGACGCCCGTCAGTACCGCACGCCGCAGCCCTGCCCGCGTCCCAACCGGCATTCCTCGCAGGTGGCCATCGGCTGCACGGAACTTCGTGAGTCGTCGCAAACGATGCTCGGCGCTGCCCAGGAGCGCTGGCTGTCGCAGCGCCTGCGGGACAGCGGTGCGCGCTGGAACCTGATCGCCCAGCAGGGATTGTTCGCCCCACTGGACGAGCAGCCGGGCGACGAACGTGGCGCATTCACCGACATGTGGGAGGGCTACCCGCTGGCGCGCGAGCGCGTGCTCGCCGACCTGCGCGACGGTCGCACGCGCAACCCGGTGTTCGCCGGTGGCGACATGCACACCGCGGTCGCCGCCGCAGTACCGGGCGACCCGGCCCGTTTCGACTCGGCACCGGTGGCCAGCGAGTTCGTCGCCACCTCGCTGTCGGCGGAGTCGCGTCCGCAGTCCTGGTACGACGAGCGCCTGCCGGAAAATCCGCATGTGCGCCAGTTACGCAGCGACCAACGCGGCTACACGCTGCTCGACTTCGCCCGCGGTCGCCTCGACGCCACGCTGCAAGTCGTGCGCGATGTGCATGTGCAGGACGCGCAGTTCGAGGTGCAGGCTCGCTACATGGTCGAGGACGGTCGGGCCGGACCGCAACGCGCCTGAGATCCCGCAAGCGCAGACGCGAATCGCAACCACGGCGCACCGGTGCACTCAGGGTGTATCGGGGTCCCCAGGCAGACCAGCGCAGCTTCGACCCTGGCGATTAGGCCGCCGCCAGGAAGTCCTGCGCGAAGCGCTGCAGCACGCCGCCGGCCTCGTAGATCGACACTTCCTCGGCGGTGTCGAGGCGGCACAGCACCGGCACTTCGATGGCCTCGTCGCTGCGGCGGTGGATCACCAGCGTCAGCGTCGCGCGCGGGGTGCGTGCGCCGCGGACGTCGAAGGTCTCAGTGCCATCCAGGCCCAGCGTCAGGCGCGTGGTGCCGGGCTGGAACTCCAGCGGCAGCACGCCCATGCCGATCAGGTTGGTGCGGTGGATGCGCTCGAAGCTCTCGGCGACGATCGCCTCGACGCCGGCCAGGCGCACGCCCTTGGCGGCCCAGTCGCGCGAACTGCCCTGGCCGTAGTCGGCGCCGGCGATGATGCACAGCGGCTGGCCGCGCTGCATGTAGGTCTCGATCGCCTCCCACATGCGCATCACCTGCCCTTCCGGCTCCACCCGCGCGAGCGAACCGGCGCGCACGCTGCCGTCGTCCTTGCGCACCATCTCGTTCTTCAGCGTGGGATTGGCGAAGGTGGCGCGCTGCGCGGTCAGGTGGTCGCCGCGGTGGGTGGCGTAGGAATTGAAGTCCTCTTCCGGCAGGCCCATCTTCGCGAGGTACTCGCCGGCCGCGCTGTCGGCCAGGATCGCGTTCGACGGCGACAGGTGATCGGTGGTGATGTTGTCCGGCAGGATCGCCAGCGGGCGCATGCCGGTCAGGGTGCGCGGCTTGGCGAGCGCGCCTTCCCAGTACGGCGGGCGGCGGATGTAGGTGCTCTGCGCGCGCCAGTCGTACAGCGGGCTGACCTTCTCGCCCGATTCGGCGGCGATGCGGAACATCGGCTCGTAGACCGCGCGGAACTGCTCGGGCTTGACGGCCGAGCGCACGATCGCATCGATCTCTTCGTCGGAGGGCCACAGGTCCTTCAGCAGCACCGGCGTGCCGTCCGCGCGCTGGCCGAGCGCGTCCTTCTCGATGTCGAAGCGGATGGTGCCGGCGATGGCGTAGGCGACCACCAGCGGCGGTGAGGCGAGGAAGGCCTGCTTGGCGTAGGGGTGGATGCGCCCGTCGAAGTTGCGGTTGCCGGACAGCACCGCGGTCGCGTAGAGATCCCGCGAGAGGATCTCCTGCTGGATCTTCGGATCGAGCGCACCGGACATGCCATTGCAGGTGGTGCAGGCGAAGGCGACGATGCCGAAGCCGAGCGCTTCCAGGTCCGCCTTCAACCCGGCCTCCTCCAGGTACAGCGCGACCGCCTTCGATCCCGGCGCCAGCGAGGACTTGACCCAGGGCTTGCGCACCAGGCCCACGCGCCGGGCGTTGCGCGCCAGCAGGCCGGCGGCGATCACATTGCGCGGGTTGCTGGTATTGGTGCACGAGGTGATCGCGGCGATGATCACCGCGCCGTCGGGCATCTGCCCCGGCGTCTCGGTCCAGGCCTTCGCGATGCCCTTCGCGGCCAGATCGCTGGTCGCCACCCGCGCATGTGGGTTGGACGGGCC
Source organism: Lysobacterales bacterium (assembly GCA_019187485.1). Classification (GTDB taxonomy): domain Bacteria; phylum Pseudomonadota; class Gammaproteobacteria; order Xanthomonadales; family SZUA-5; genus JADKFD01. Next base: position 24,193 of record JABAQR010000031.1, read on the forward strand.
GGCCATCGTGCGCACCACCGTCGACAAATCGAAGTGCAGCGTGCGCTCGTACTGCGCGCCCGCCAGCGCATCGGCCCACAGCCCGGCGGTCTTCGCGTAGGTCTCCACCAGCGCGACCTGCGCATCGCTGCGGCCGGTCAGGCGCAGGTAGTCGAGCGTGTTCTGGTCGATGAAGAACATCGCCGCGGTGGCGCCGTACTCGGGCGCCATGTTCGAGATCGTCGCGCGGTCGCCGAGCGTCAGCGCCGCGGCGCCGGGACCGCGGAATTCCAGATACGCACCGACCACCTTCTGCTTGCGCAGGAATTCGGTCAGCGAGAGCACGATGTCGGTCGCGGTGATGCCGGGCTGCGGCTTGCCCGACAGCTCCACGCCAATGATGTCCGGCAGGCGCATCCACGAGGCGCGCCCGAGCATCACGTTCTCGGCTTCGAGGCCGCCGACGCCAATCGCGATCACCCCGAGCGCGTCCACGTGCGGGGTGTGGCTGTCGGTGCCGACGCAGGTGTCCGGGTAAGCCACGCCGTCCTGCACGCCGATCACCGGGCTCATCCGCTCCAGATTGATCTGGTGCATGATCCCGTTGCCCGGCGGGATCACATCGACGTTGCGGAAGGCGCGCCTGGTCCAGTCGATGAAGTGGAAGCGGTCCTCGTTGCGGCGGTCCTCGATCGCGCGGTTCTTCGCGAAGGCGTCCGGGTCATAACCGCCGCATTCCACCGCCAGCGAGTGGTCGACGATCAACTGCACCGGCACCACCGGATTGACCTGGGCCGGGTCACCGCCTTGGTCGGCGATCGCATCGCGCAGGCCGGCGAGGTCGACGAGCGCGGTCTGGCCGAGGATGTCGTGGCAGACCACGCGCGCCGGGAACCACGGGAAGTCCAGGTCGCGCTTGCGCTCGATCAGCTGGCGCAGGCTGTCGTCCAGAGTCGATGGAGCACAGCGACGGACCAGGTTCTCGGCGAGCACGCGCGCGGTGTACGACAGGGCATCGTATGCACCCGGTGCAAGTTTCTCCACGGCTTCACGGGCATCGAACCAGTCGTGAGGTGTGCCGATGAGCGGCTTGCGGTGGACGGTGTTCATCGTTGGACTCTGGAGCGAGGCGCAAGGGCGCGGATGATAGGACGCGCCGGCAAGCGCGGCATGCTGACCAAAAGACCCTGGGAAACACACGATTTCGACGACCGCCAAATGCGGATCGACCAGTGGTTGCCACTGAACTCGATCACCGGGTCCGATCCCACCGATGAGCGGAGCCCTGGGCGCGCAGAGGACGCCGTCTTCTTGCGGACTACCGCTTCACGTGCCGCATCAATCGCTTGCGCTTTTCGATCTGGCGCGGGGTCAGCGCATTCTTCTTGTCGGCATAGGGGTTGCTGCCTTCGCGGAACTCGAGCACCAGTGGCGTGCCGGTCAGACGGAATTTCTCGCGCAGGGCGTTCTCGAGATAGCGCTGGTAGGCGTCCGGAAGGTCCTTGAGGCGCGAGCCGTGGATGATCATGCGCGGCGGGTTGCGGCCGCCCTGGTGGGCGTAGCGAAGCTTGGCGGTGCGACCGCGCACCATCGGCGGCTGGTGCTTCTCGAAGGCTGCCTGCACGGCCTTGGTCAGCTCGTTCGCGGAGAACTCCCGATGGGCGGCCTTGTGTGCCTGATTCACGGCCTTCATCAGTTCGCCGAGGCCGGAGCCATGCAAGGCCGAGATCGGGATGCGCTTGGCGAAGTGGACGAAGGACAGGCCCCAGTCCAGACGGCTCGTCACCTGGGTGCGTTCGCGCACCGTCAGGCCATCCCACTTGTTGATCGCCAGCACCAGGCCGCGACCGGCGTTGACCACCTCGCCGAGGATGTGTGCGTCCTGGTCGGCGAAGCCCTGCTGCGCATCCAGCATCAGGATCACCACGTGGGCCTCGACCGCCGCCTGCAAGGCCTTGATCACACTGAATTTTTCCACGCCCTCACCGACGCGCGCCTTGCGCCGGATCCCGGCGGTGTCGATCAACAGATACTTGCGTCCGTCGCGCTCCAGCGGCACGCGCACGGCGTCGCGGGTGGTGCCCGGCAGGTCCATCGCGAGCACCCGCTCCTCACCGAGCAGGCGATTGACCAGCGTCGACTTGCCGACGTTCGGGCGGCCGATGATTGCGATGCGGATCACGCCATCGTCGACCTCCGGTTCGACCGCGTCCGCCGGCAACCTTTGCAGTACCTCGTCGACGAAATCGGCGATGCCCTGGTTGTGCGCCGCGGCGATCAGCAGCGTGGCCGCGAATCCGAGCCGCGAGAACTCGGCGCGCGCGTGGTCCTCATCGACCCCGTCGATCTTGTTGACCACCAGCAGCATCGGTTTGCCGGTGGCGCGCAGTCGTTGCGCAATCTCGATGTCGTCGGGATTGAGGCCATCGCGCGCGTCGACGATCAGGCAGACCAGATCGGACTCCTCGATCGCCTGCCAGGACTGTGCGGCCATGCCCTTGGCCAGGACGTCCTCGTTCTCCGTGAGACCGGCGGTGTCGACCACCATGAACGGCCGCTCGCCGCGCCGACAGATGCCGAACAGGCGGTCGCGGGTCACCCCTGGCAGGTCCGAGACGATCGCGTCGCGGCTCCTGGTCAACGAGTTGTAGAGCGTGGACTTGCCGACGTTGGGACGGCCGACCAGGGCGACGACGGGCAGCATGGATCACCTAGCGGGTAAGCGGGCCGCCTGGGAAAGCGGGGAAGGGGTCAGGGGTCAGGGGTTGCAGCTTGCCGCAAAGTTCGACCGTGACGCCAGTCCGGTCCCCTGCCCCTTGACCCTCGCCCCGCATTTGACCGGCTGAGCGTCGGCTTGCCCACCGGCCAATTCACTGGCCCAGCCGGAACGCGCCCACCGAGCCGTCGCGGTTCTGCGCGTAGAGCACGTCGTCGTCGACGACCAGACCATCGCCGAATCCGGCACCGCCAAGCTCGCTGCGCGCGCCGATCTCGCCGTTCTCGCGCTTGAGCCAATGCAGTTTGCCCTCGAGATCGCCGACGACCACGTAGTCGCCCATCAGCACCGGCGCGGACAGCATGCGGTGCAAAAGCGCCTCGTTCTTCCACAGCGCGCCGCCGGTGCGGCGGTCGATCGCCCAGATGGTGCCGTCCGCGGCAACCACATAGACGCCATCCTTCGCAGCCACCAGCCCCGCCACCGAGGACATTTCGCGCTGCCACAGCGTGCGACCACCCTCCAGCGTCAACGCCTGCGCGCCGGACTCGTACCCGACGACGTACAGGTCGCCATCGAGCGCCGCCAGACGGCCGTCGACGTCGATCATGCGCTCCAGGTCGGTACGGCCCTCGCCGATACCGATGCGCTGCTCCCACAGCGATTTGCCATCGCCGAGTGCGATGCCGCTGACGGTGCCGTTGGCGGCGCCGACGACGACGAGATTGTCGGCCACCAGCGGTGTCGCATTGCCACGCAGGCTCAGCATCGGCACGCCACGGTCGATGGCCCAGACCTGCCCGCCATCCTTGCTGCGCAAGGCACGGGTGCGGCCGTCGTTGCTGGTCACGACGATCAGCTCGCCGACCACCACCGGCGCCGTGATCACCTCGGAGGACACGCGCTCGCGCCAGAGTTCGCCGCCAGCCTGCGCGTCGAAGGCGATCACCAGACCGTCCAGGGTGCCCGCCACGACCATCGCGGCATCGGCACCGGGGCCGCCTCCGAAGGCGAGTTCGGTTTCGACGCTCCACAGCCTGCGTCCGCTGGCTGCGTCGTGCGCTGCGAGTCGGCCGTCGCTGCTCGCGAAGTAGACGCGACCGCCTGCCACCGCCGGTACCAGGCTGGCACCGGTGACACCGGCGCCGTCGCCGATCGACGAAGACCACAGCCGGTCGACGGCGACCGTCGCCTGGAAATCGACCAATGGCGTCGGTGGCTCGATGTTCTCTTTCTTCGCACTGTCGCCGGAGCACCCTGCGAGCAGCCCCGCGGCCACCACCGCCAACCACAGTTGCACGCGCATCGGCTTCAACCCTGTTTCGCGGCGGGAGCTTCCACGGTCGCGGCCGGCACGGCCGGCGCGATCACCGCAGGGGTCTCCGATGTCGGCACGACCGCCGGCGCAGTGCCGGCGGCGAGGTCGTCGCGCTTGGCTTCCAACGCAGGCCGCGCCTGGGAGGCCACGTCCATCGCCGCGAGCGCGTCGTTGTAAGCCTTGTGCGCGTCCTCGATCTTGCCGAGCGCCAGCAGCGCGTCGCCACGCACCTGATTGCGTTCGACCACGAAAGTCTCGGCGGGAACGGACTTGAGTTGGTCCAGGGCCTTCTGCGCCTCGCCGCGCGCGAGCATCAGGCGTGCCAGCCGCAGCGCTGCCACCGAACGCACCAGGGAGGCGGTGCCGCTGTCGGCGACGAAACGCAACTGCGCTTCGGCCTCCGGCACCTTGCCGGCCTTGAACTGAAGTTTCGCCAGTTCCATCGCACCGAGTGCTGCATGCGCGGTGTCGGCGTAGTTCTTGCGCAGATCCTCGACCAGTTTGCCGGCAAGTTCGGCATCGTCCTTGTCGACGGCCGCCTTCAGATCGTCGAACTTCACCATCGCCTCGGCGCGGTGACTTACGCCGGACTGCTGCCAACGTTGCCAGCCGAGCAGCACGGCCAGACCGAGCAGAATGCCGATGACGATGGAGCTGCCATTCTGTTGCAGCCACTGGCGCGCACGTTCGCTTTGTTCATGCGCATCGATGATGTCGTCAGCCATTTCGCTCCGGTCCTGCTGCGGTGGTTGGAATCGATGAATCGTCCGGTATCGCTACTGCGCGCTCGGTGAACTTCCGGTGGGCAAGCCGGACTACAAAGGCTGTCGCACACTTCCGGAAGCGACGGCGGGCTTCAGCCGCCGTTGCGACCCTCGCGCTCGACTGCGCTCGGGGCCCAGCCCTGCCCTTCCGTTGCGATCACGAAGCGCGCCACATTGCCGCGCACATAGGGTTCGAGGTCGAAGCGCTTGCCCTGCGCCACGGCGCGCACGCCGCGGGCATTGCCGATCAGCACCGAGAATGGTGCGCCGACGCTGAATGTACGCTTTTCCCCGGCAGGCACCGTCTGGAAGGCGAGGCGCTCGCCGTTGCGATCACGCACCTCGACCCAACTCGCCTGCTCGAACTCGAGTTCGAGCAGGCCGCCGGGTTCTGCATCGGCGTCGGCCGGGAGCCGGAAAGGACTCAGGGAGGCCATCACCGGGGCCTCGTCGGCCGTCGCTTCGTCCACGGCGACGGAACTGGTCGCCGGCGCCTCAGGCGCTGGCGCGACGAGGGGTGCCACCTGCAGTTGCGCTGCCGGCGGCACCGGCACGGCCACGCTGGCGGCCGGGCGAGGGCTCTCCGGAAATCCCAGTTGCGGCGTGTTGCTGACCAACCACTGCACGCCAGTCAGCACCAGAGCGGTGCCGACCACATAGGTGGCCGCCCACTTGTAACGCTCCATCCAGGACACGCGCCGCGCCACCGCGCCGGCGGCCGGCATGATCGGCGGCGTCTGCACCACACTGGTCGCCGCCAGTGCCTGCTCGGCCCAGTCCTCGGGCAGCTCCAGCAACTTGAGGTAGCTCTTCAGGAAGCCCTTCAGGTAGATCGGCGTACCGATGCGCTCGCTGCGACCGGCCTCGAGGTCACCTACCGTCGCCAGCGGAAGGTGCAGGCGCTGCGCGACCTCTTCGGGTGTCAGCCCGGCGGTGTTGCGCGCGCGCCGCAGGCGCTGGCCGAGTTCGGCGAGATCCAGCGCAATGTCCGAGTGCGCGGCATGGCTCATGGTGTGCTCCAGATTCACTCTGCCGTCCCCAGCGAAAGCGCTTCGCGAGAACGTGGATAGCCGGACAGCAGGCGTCGTCGATAGTCTTCGGCGCTGCGATGGTCGCCGAGTGCCTGTTCGATCTGCATCCCCAGGTGCAGTACTTCCGGGCCCGCGTCGTGGACCGCTTCATATCGTTGCAGGAAGGCGCGCGCACGCAGGTAGTCTTCGCGTGCGTACAGGACCGAGGCCATCGGCACCAGCGCTGCGGCGTAATCGGGCTTGCGCGCAAGCGCTTCGCGCAGGTAGGTCTCGGCCTGCTCCAGACGACCGCCGTCGCGCGCGCACATGCCGGCGTTGGTCAGGGCCACTTCCGGCGTTTTGTAATAGGGGTCCGCGAAGGCGCGCTGGAACTGGGCGTCGGACTCGTCGTAACGACCGCGCCGGCACAGGAAGCTGGCGAAATTGTTGCTCATGTCCCCGTCCTTGGGTTTGAGCTCGGTGGCTCGCCGGTAGTGCAGTTCGGCCTGCAGGTAATCGCCAATGGTCTCGCCGAGGAAGCCGGATACGGTGTGCGCCTGGGCCGAATACGGATCCAGTTCCAGCGCGCGCTTGAGCTTGTCGCGAGCCACGTCGAGTTGACCGCGCTTCAAGTACTCCTGCGCCAACTGCACTTGCAGTTCTGCGCTGCGGCGGGCCTTGTCCGAACTCTGGCCGACGATGTTCCCGCCCATACCGCCGGCGCAGGCCGAAAGCAGCACCGCCAGGACCAGCCACAGCCGGGTGGTCGGACTCATGCGCGCATCTCCATCGCCACGGCGGGCTTGTACAGGCTGCTGCGGCGGGTACGGTCGAGCACGTTTCCGACCAGTTGGCCGCAGGCGGCGTCGATGTCGTCGCCGCGCGTGCGACGCACGGTCGCGATCAGCCCCGCTTCCATGACGATGGTCTGGAAGCGACGGATCGCGTCCTCGTCCGAGCGCTCGTAGCGCGTGCCGGGGAAAGGATTGAAGGGAATCAGGTTGAGTTTGCTCGGCAGCCGGCGCAGCAGCTTGACCAGCGCGCGAGCGTGCTCGGGCGCATCGTTGACGCCCTTCATCAGGGTGTACTCGAAGGTCACCGAGGCGCGTGGGCGGGTCTTCAGGTACCGCTGGCAGGCGGCCATCAACTCGGCGATCGGGTACTTCTTGTTGAGCGGCACCAGGGTTTCGCGCAGCGCGTCATTCGGCGCATGCAGACTCACCGCGAGGCTGACGTCGCAGGCCTGCGAGAGCTTGTCGATGCCCGGCACGAGGCCGGCGGTGCTGAGCGTGACCCGTTTGTTCGCGAGTCCGAAACCGAGGTCGTCGCGCATCAGGTTCATCGCCGGCACGACGTTGTCGAAGTTCAGCAGCGGCTCGCCCATGCCCATCATGACCACATTGGTCAGGCGCCGGTTGTCCTTGGCGTCATGGCCGAGGGCGCGCGCCGCGATCCACACCTGGCCGATGATCTCGGCGGTGGACAGGTTGCGGTTGAAGCCCTGGGTCGCGGTGCTGCAGAAGGTGCAGTTCAGCGAGCAGCCCACCTGCGAGGACACGCACAGGGTGCCGCGCGTAGGCTCCGGGATGTAGACGGTCTCGACGGCGTTGCCGCCGTCGAGTTCGATCAGCCACTTGGTCGTGCCGTCGGTGCTGACCTTCTGGAACAGTACCTTCGGCGGCCGGATCTCCGCGCCTGCCTCGAGCTTGGCGCGCAGCGCCTTGCCGACATCGGTCATCGCAGCGAAATCGGTGACGCCATGGTGGTAGATCCACTTCATCGCCTGATGGGCGCGGAAACGCTTCTCGCCGATGGACTCGAAGAAACGCTCGAGTCCCTCGCGGTCGAGATTCATCAGGTTGACGCGTGGCGTCTCCACGGACTCGCCGTCTCCTGGGGTCGGGGTCAGCGCGGGCAGAGCTCGCTGCTGCGGAAGAAATAGGCGATCTCGACCGCGGCGGTCTCCGGCGCGTCCGAGCCGTGCACGGCATTGGCGTCGATCGACTCGGCGAAATCCGCCCGAATGGTGCCCGGCGCGGCTTTCTTCGGGTCAGTGGCGCCCATCAGCTCGCGGTTTCTCGCGATTGCGCCCTCGCCCTCGAGCACCTGGATCATCACCGGGCCGGAGACCATGAACTTGACCAGATCGGCGAAAAAGCCGCGCTCGCGGTGCACCGCGTAGAAGCCTTCGGCATCGCGCTGCGACAGCTGCTGCATGCGCGCGGCGACGATCTTGAGACCGGCCTGCTCGAAACGGCTGTAAATCGCGCCGATCACGTTCTTCGCGACCGCATCGGGCTTGATGATGGAAAGGGTGCGCTCGAGCGCCATCGTGACGACTCCATGTCTGGGATGAAGGGGCAGGCATCGCCGCCAGCCCCGCCGGATCGGAAAACGGCGGGAGACTAGCACGGAAAGCCCGCAGAATCGCGGACTTGAACGGCGATCGTGCGGCGGATTCTAACGAAGCGCACACATTTGCGGCAACGCAGCAGATTGGAGCTTTCGCTCCAGCGTCAGTTGCGGTTCAAGGGTCCGGCGCGTTGTCGCACTCCATACGCGTGCGTATAGTGCCGCGACTCCACGGGCCCTCGCCTGCGCGACGGACTTCCGGCGTATCGTCGGCCCTCTCCCGCTGTCCACGCGCTTTCGAGGTGCACATGCCGCAGAACAAGCTCCTGGTCCGCAAGGCCGCCGTGCTCGGCGCCGGCGTGATGGGTGCGCAGATCGCCGCCCACCTGGTCAATTGCGGCGTACCCGCCGTGCTTTTCGAACTGCCGGCGAAGGAAGGCCCGCGCAACGCGCTGGTCGACAAGGCGATCGCCAACCTCGCCAAGCTCAGCCCCTCGCCGCTCGCGACCAAGGGCGTCGCCACCGAGATCGTCGGCGCCAACTACGACGACCACCTGGAACTGCTGCGCGGCTGCGACCTGATCATCGAGGCGGTTGCCGAGCGCATGGACATCAAGCGCTCGCTGTACGAGAAGATCGCGCCCTTCATCAATGACCGCGCGATCCTCGCCAGCAACACCTCCGGTCTGTCGATCACGGCGCTGTCCGAAGCGCTGCCGGAAACCCTGCGCCCGCGCTTCTGCGGCATCCACTTCTTCAATCCGCCGCGCTACATGCACCTGGTGGAACTGATCCCGACCGCCAGCACCGACCCGGCGACGATGGACCTGCTGGAGTCTTACGTCACCAGCACCGTCGGCAAGCGCGTGGTGCGCGCCAAGGACACGCCGAATTTCATCGGCAACCGCATCGGCGTGTTCTCGATCGCCGCGACCATGCACCACACGCAGGCCTTCGGCCTCGGTTTCGACGAAGTCGATGCGCTGACCGGCCCGCTGATCGGCCGCCCGAAGAGCGCCACCTACCGCACCAGCGACGTGGTCGGCCTCGACACGATGGCGCACGTCATCAAGACCATGGACGACACCCTGCCGAACGATCCCTGGCACAAGTACTTCAAGGCGCCGGAGTGGCTGAAGGGCCTGATCGCCCAGGGCGCGCTCGGCCAGAAGACCGGCGCCGGCTTCTTCCGCAAGAACGGCAAGGTCATCGAGGTGCTCGACATCGCCAGCGGCAGCTACAAGCCGTCGAATGCCGAGGCCAGCGCCGACGCCGAAGGCGCGCTGCGCCAGAAGGGCTGGGGCGCGCGCCTCGCCGCGCTGCGCGGTTCCGCCGATCCGCAGGCGCAGTTCATGTGGTCCTGCTTCCGCGATCTGTTCCATTACTGTGCCTACCAGTTGGAACACATCGCCGACAACGCGCGCGACGTGGACTTCGCCATCCGCTGGGGCTACGGCTGGGACCAGGGCCCGTTCGAGATCTGGCAGCAGGCCGGCTGGATGCAGGTCGCCAACTGGATCGCCGAGGACATCGCCGCCGGCAAGACCATGTCGGCCGCCCCGCTGCCCGCCTGGGTGCTCGCGCGCGGCGACGCCGGCGTGCACGCGGCGGAAGGCTCCTACGCGCCGGCCATCGACGGCCTGCGTCCGCGTTCCTCATTGCCGGTGTACCAGCGCCAGTATTTCCCGGACGCGATCTACACCGAAGCTTTCGACCAGGGCACCACGATCTTCGAGACCGATGGCGTGCGCCTGTGGCACCAGGGCGACGACATCGCGATCCTGTCGTTCAAGAGCAAGATGAACACCATCGGCGCGAGCGTGCTCGAGGGCGTCAACCGCGCCATCGACGAGGCCGAGCGCAACTGGAAGGCGCTGGTGATCTGGCAGACGCGCGAGCCGTTCTCGGCCGGCGCGGACCTCAAAGATGCATTGCCGGTGGTGGCCGCCGGCAAGTGGGATGAGTTCGAGCAGATCGTTGCCAGCTTCCAGGCCACCAGCCAGCGCATCAAGTATTCGCTGGTGCCGGTGATTTCGGCGGTGCGTGGCATGGCTTTCGGCGGCGGCTGCGAGTTCCAGATGCACTCGGCCAAGACCGTGTTCGCGCTGGAGAGCTACGTCGGCCTGGTCGAGGCCGGCGTCGGCCTGCTGCCCGCGGGCGGCGGCCTCAAGGAGTTCGCGCTGCGCTGCGCGCAGACGGCGATCGGCGGCGACGTCTTCGGCCAGATCCAAACCGTGTTCGAGACCATCGCGATGGCCAAGGTCGCGACCAGTGCGCATGAGGCCAAGGAACTCAGGCTCGCACGTCCGGGCGATGTGATCATCGCCAACAAGGATGAGCTGCTGTACGTGGCCAAGAACGAGGCGCGCGCGATGGCCGAATCCGGCTACCGCCCGCCGTTGCCGCCACGCGCGATCCGCGTCGCCGGCGACGTCGGCATCGCCACCATCCGCGCACTGCTGACCAATATGCGGGCCGGTGGCTTCGTCTCCGAGCACGACGTCGAAGTCGCGGTGCGCATCGCCACGGTGCTCTGCGGCGGCGAGGTCGAGCGCGGCTCGGAAGTCGACGAGGAGTGGCTGCTCACCCTCGAGCGCAAGCACTTCGTCGCGCTCGCGCAGATGCCCAAGACCCAGGCGCGGATCGCGTACACGATGCAGAACGGGAAGCCGCTGAGGAACTGATGGAAAGGCCGTGAGTAGTGAGTGGTGAGTAGTGAGTGGCAAAGGCCCGCCAGGTGCAGGCCCACGCGCTCCCGCTCCTGCTTCCGCTTCCGCTACTCACTACTCACTACTCACCACTCACTACTCACAATCGATTCACGAAGCGCGGCACCCAGACCCGCCGCGCCCTCTCCAACGGAGACGCAAGAATGACCCGCCAGATCCAAGACGCCTACATCGTGTCCGCCGTGCGTTCGCCGGTGGGCAAGGCCCCCAAGGGTTTCTTCCGCAACACCCGCCCCGATGATTTGCTCGCGCACGTGTTGCGCGGCGCGGTCGCGGCGGCGCCGGGCGTGGACCCCAAGCGCATCGACGACGCGATCGTCGGCTGCGCGATGCCCGAGGGCGAGCAGGGCATGAACGTGGCGCGCATCGGCGTGCTGATGGCCGGATTGCCGAACAGCGTGTCGGCGATGACCATCAACCGTTTCTGCTCGTCCGGCTCGCAGGCGGTCGCGCTCGCCGCCGACCGCATCCGCCTCGGCGAGTCCGACCTGATGCTTGCCGGCGGCACCGAGAGCATGTCGATGGTGCCGATGATGGGCGTGCGCCCGGCCTTCAACCCGGCCTTCTTCAAGGACGAGAACATCGCCATCGCCTACGGCATGGGCATCACCGCCGAGAACGTGGCCGATGAGTGGAAGGTCTCGCGCGAGGACCAGGACGCCTTCGCGTACGCCTCGCACCAGAAGGCGATCGCAGCGATCGAAGCCGGCCACTTCCAGTCCGAGATCCTGCCCTTCCAGCTGGACGATCACTATCCGGATCTCGCCACGCGCGGCCGCAAGGACGACACGCGCACCGTCAACACCGACGAAGGCCCGCGCAAGGACACTAGTATCGAGTCGCTGCTCAAGCTGCGCGCGGTGTTCAAGCAGGGCGGCAGCGTCACCGCCGGCAACTCCTCGCAGATGAGCGACGGCGCCGGCGCCGTGCTGCTCGCCAGCGAGCGCGCAATCAAGGAATTCAACCTGACGCCGCTGGCCCGCTGGGTCGGTTACTCGGTCGCCGGCGTGCGCCCGGAAGTGATGGGCATCGGCCCGAAGGAAGCGATTCCCAAGGTCTGCCGCCAGACCGGCATCCATATCGGCGACATCGGCTGGATCGAACTGAACGAGGCCTTCGCTGCGCAGGCGCTGGCGGTGATACGCGACTCGGGCCTGGATCCGGCCAAGGTCAACCCGCTCGGCGGCGCCATCGCCCTCGGCCACCCGCTCGGCGCCACCGGCGCCATCCGCACCGCGACCGTCGTCCACGGCCTGCGCCGCACGGGCCAGAAGTACGGCATGGTGACCATGTGCATCGGCACCGGCATGGGCTTCGCGGGGATCATCGAGCGGGTGTGAGCTTCTCATCGGAGTGGACCGCTCCGGCTTTTCCGGAGGCTCCGACTCTTGAGAAGACGGATCTTGCCTACGCATGCGGGTCCGCCAGCAGCGCCGTACCCAGTTCGCGCAGGAAGGGTCGGCCGATCTCGGCGTAGGCGTAGACGCCGTCGTTGAGCACGCCGTCGCGGTCGACGTTGAGCACGACGGTCAGCGCGAAGGCGAGGTTGCGGGCCTCGTCCACGACGAAGGCAGCATCGCCGATCCAGCCGTAGGACTGCGCGTTCTTGCTGGCGACACGCAGCCCGGACATCGCCGCCACCGGCAGCAGCCACTTCGCGTAGTCATCCGGCAGCGCACGCTGGTCCGTACCCAGCAAGACCGCCTGCCGCGGCAGCAGCGACAGGGTCCGGGCGAACCAGCGACGCGCCCGCGGCGACAGCGCGAATCGCGGCCCGATGCTGCCGCCGAGTTCGAGCACCAGCCGGTGCACATCGGTGAGCGGGATGAAATTGGAATCGCTGAAGTCGTGCGCGCCGGCGCTGACGACGCCGTTCTCCGCCCAGGCGCGGCCGGCGCGCGCTGCGCCGAAGGGAAAGCGCTGGAAATGCTCGGTGGATTGCGCCGGCGATTCCCAGGCGACCGCACCGGTGCGGTCGCGCAGGCGCACGCCCAGCTTGCCGGGGCTGCGCGGCTGTGGACAGCCCAGGCGCGTCGCCATCCGCACCAGCGGAAAGCCGAGCGCGTGCAGGCGTGCGTGGATCGCGTCGCTGCCGAGCAGTTCGTAGAGCGCGTTGTACGCGAGGTTGTCGCTGACCACCAGCATCGCTTGCAGCAATGCGTCGATCCGCCAGCCGCCCGGCTCGGGCGGCGGCAAGGGTGCGCAGGCGCGATCGCGGTCGACGTCCAGGCGCAGGCCGCCGTCGATCCAGTCGAGCGAGCGCCGCTCCAGTTCCTCGACCAGCAACGCCGCGAGCGGCAGCTTGACCCAACTCGCGGCCGCGAACCAGCGCCGCGGCTGCAGGCCGAAACGATGTGTCTGCACGGCTTGCCAGCCGGCGCCGGCGCGCACGCAGCGAGTCAGCAGCAACTGCGGCTGGAACCCCCGGCGATTGGCGAGCACGCGCCTCGCAGCTGGCCCGGCACCTTCGAGCAGGCCTCGCAGCAAGTTTTCCGCGCGGGCCGACCAGACGACCGCCGGGCAGGCAAGCAGCGCCGCGAGCGCCTCACGGCGATGCATGTTCCTGCGGCCGCTTGCGGTAAATCTGCAGGTTGCTGTCGTTGCGGCGGTGGCGATAGCCGATGCCGAATTCGAGCGCCTTCGGTTTGCCGTCTGCGTAGGCCGCACGCAGGCCTGGCTGCTGCCAGTTCGCGAACAGCGGGATCGGCGAACCGTAGCGCCCGTAGAGCGTGGCCTCCCACAGTGGTGCCCGGAACCAGGCGTGCGGAATCCCGGAATCGTCCTGCAGCACCACTTCGCTGTGCTCGAGGATCAGCTTGCGCACCTGCGAGAACCAACTGCGGTACATCAGGTAGGACGCACTCTTGAGATAAGTGGCGTCGGGGTCGAAACGCGCGACATGATCGAGGTACTGCGGCGTGCGCTGCAGGGCTCCATCGCCAAGATCGGCGCTCAGGTACAGCATGCGCCGGAAGCCGAAGTCCTCCGGGTCGAAGTACTCGACTTCCACCCCCGAAAGATGCCCGCGCGGCGGCTTCGCGAGCATCGACGCATCCGCCCGACAAAGGGTGCCGTCCGGCGGCAGCAGCACGTAGCGCACGTCGTAGACCGCGTAGCCGGCTTCGGCCAGGAACACAAACAGGATCGGCGTGACGCCGCCGAAGCGGCTGCGTCGCAGGTCCACGGTCAGATCGTTGGTGCGGAAGAAGCTGAAGGAGAGGATCGCGTACAGCGAATGCCGGATCTCGGCGAGTCCGGCCTCGATCGCGCGCGCGTCGAGACCGCTGAAGTCGGGCACGCTGCCGACCGGCTCGAGGCCGGTCAGGATCGAAGCCTGCACATCCGGAAACATCGTCAGCAGGTAGAGCGCGTCGGGGCCACTGAAGGGGTAGTAGACGCGCTTGGGCGAGGTCTCCGCGGCGCCGAGTTCGGCGCGCGCAAAGGCCGCCGCGGGCTCGAGCTGGCGGCGCCGCAGTTCCGCCCAACTGGCACCGAGGGTGTCGCGGTGGCGACGCAGCGCAGCCTCGTCGACCACCTTCGCAAGCTCGGATTCGAGCGGTGCGCGCAGGCCGGCGAGGATGCGCGCGGTGTCGTTGAGCGTGCCCTGGCGCCAGCCGTCCTGCGGATTCGCACCCGGACAGTCGGGCAGCGCGTGCAACTGCACCGCGGGCAGCGCGAGCACCGTGGCCACAAGGAAAGCGCGCAGCGTCCTGGAGATGCTCATGTCGGCGAGTCGGGACGGATGACGGGGGCGTGTCGGCGCAGCGGCCACCACACGGCGAAGGCGAGCGCGATCGCGGCCAGCGAGAGCAGCACGGCGCGCGGCTGGTTCCAGCACAGGAAAGCGATCATCCAGCCGTTGATGGCGATGAACAACAGCCCGGCGCTCCAGCCGAAGGGTGCGCGGAAGGGTCGCGGACGTTGCGGATGGCGCACTCGGTCGCGCAGGAAGCCCCCGATCACGGCAAGGTTGAACAAGGTCAGCGACACGCCGATGAAATTGACCACGAATTCGAAACTCGCGGTCGCCAGCAACAGCACGATCAGCAACCACTGGAAACCGATCGCGCGCCGCGGCGAGCCACCGCTGTGGCGGCGCGCGAAGGACGCGAAGGGGCGCCAGTCCTCGGCCATCGCCGCGAGCACGCGCGGACCCGCGAGCACCATCGCGCTGACCGTCGACACCAGCGTGAAGGCGATCACGCCGCCGACGATCATGCCACCCTGTTCGCCGAAGAGTGCGCGCCCGGCGAGGAAGCCGACCGCCAGTTCGTTCTCGACGCTCATCGCCCCCGGATCCACGCGCACCAGTTCGGCGTAGGGCACGAGGCGCAGGAAAGCCCAGTTGACGGCCACGTAGAGCAGCGTCACCAGGGCGGTGCTCGCGATCAGCGCGAGCGGCAGGTTGCGCTGCGGGTGGCGCACCTCGCCGGCCACGTAGAGCGCTGCGTTCCAGCCGAAGTAGGCGTAGGTCACGTACACCAGCGAGACCGCGAAAGCCGGGTCGGCGAGCACCCCGCCGAGCTCGGCGTGAGCGGCCTCGCGCGCAGGCGCGAGCGCGATCGCGGCGACCACGATCGCCAGCATGACGACGATCTTCAGCAGCGTGGTCGCGACCTGGAAACGCGCGCCGATCTCGACCCGCAGCAGGTGCAGGCCGCTGATCAGGCTCACGACCACGATCGCGACCGTCACCGGCGATTGCGCGGCCGGCGTCCACAGCTTGCCGAGGTAGGCGGAGAAGGCGAGCGCGGCCGCCGCGATCGGTGCGGCGAAGCCGGCGACCAGCGAGATCGCGCCGGCGACGAAGCCCACGCTCGGATGGAACAGCCGCGTCAGCAGCGCGTACTCGCCGCCCGACCGCGGCCACGCCGCGCCGAGTTCGGCGCAGCAGAGCGCGCCGCCGAGTGCTGCGATCCCGCCGAGCACCCACAGCAGCAGGATCGCACGCTCGTCCGGCAGCGCGTGCACCTGGTAGCTCAGCGTCGAAAACACGCCGGTACCAACCATGTTGGCGACCACGATGGCGCTCGCGCTCCACAGGCCGAGGCGGTGGGGTTGGGAAGCTTCGGTCAAGCGACGCGTCTCCTGGACAGGGCCGACTCAAACTTCAAGTGCAGCACGAAAGCCCCGAGTTTTGCGGAGGCCGGTTGTGTCGAGTCCAACCGCCTTGGGCAGCGCGGCCTGTTGCCGATAGTAAGCCGCCTCGGCTTCTGCTGGCGGAATGTCTCCTCTCGGTCCCGACAGTCACCTCGAAGCTTGAACCGGCCGGACATGGGCACTTCCTCGCACCGCCGCCGCTTACAATGCCGGGCGTATTCCCGCCGGTTGGTCGCGACACCACGCAGGTCCGGACTTGCTCGATCTCGCACGCCAACTGGATGAAGTGCTGGGAACGCTGGAGGCGGTGGAGGCGCCTGCGGCGCTGATCGGCGGGTTGGCGCTGGCCGCGCACGGGGTGGTACGCGCAACCCTGGACGTGGACTTCCTGATCGACGCGGAGGCCGCTGCGCGGTTGCACGAGCGACTGCTGCAGCAGGGGCATGAATGCCTGTATCGCAGTGAGGATGCCGGCAACTATGTGCGGGGCCCAGAGCGCCTGGACTTCCTCTACGCACACCGGCCCATTGCGCGGAAGCTGCTGGCCGGGTCCGAGGTGCGCAAACTGCTGGGGCGCGAGGTCAGGGTGATCGGTGTCGAAGGATTGATCGCGTTCAAGTTGCAGGCGCTCTGCAACGACCCTCGGCGCACGCAGGATCTGGAGGACATCCGTGCACTGCTGCGAACGCATCACGCGTCGGTGGATCGGGTTGCGCTGAAGGGCTACTTCGAACTGTTCTCGCGGATGGACTTGCACGATGAACTGCTCCCGGACTGAACTCGTGGATACCGCGATCCTGGTGTCGGAAGCCGGCAGCCCTGCGCCGCCATCGGTACCGGAGGACCCGTTTTCCGCGCTGTTCGCGCTGATGCGCGTGGTGGTCGAGTTGTCGGGCGTGGATGCAAGTCGACGCCCGGAGACGACCGGCACGTTCAGGCTGTAAAGGTCGATGCCACCAGTCGAATTGCCGAGCCGGGAATGGGCTGCTGCTGCAAGACCGTGCGCGCGCCGCAGGGGCTGCACGCGCAGCGCGACCGAGGGCATCGGCGCGTCGCCGACTGCTTTTTTATCCGCAAAGGACGCAAGGAGAAGCTGAAGATCGACAGCCTGAGCCCAGGCCCCGGGCTTCCCTTCGCTCTCCTTTGCGCCCATTGCGGACCTACGCTCTTCGCCTTGACCACCTTGCGGCGCATCAAGCATCCGTGTCCGCACCGGAATATCGTCAGCGCACCATTCCAGCGCATGCTCGCGATGAAATCCGACATCGAGATCGCCCGTTCCACGCCGCTGCGCGCCATCACCGAGGTGGCCGCCAGGCTCGGCATCCCCGCCAATGCAGTGCTGCCCTACGGCGCCGGCATGGGCAAGGTCTCGCCGGCTTTCCTGGAGACGCTGAAGGAACGCCCGGACGGCAAACTCGTGCTGGTCACGGCGATCAGCCCGACGCCCGCCGGCGAGGGCAAGACCACCACGCTGATCGGCCTCGGCGATGCGCTCAATCGCATCGGCCAGCGCAGCGCGATCTGCCTGCGCGAGCCTTCGCTCGGACCCTGCTTCGGCATGAAGGGCGGCGCCGCCGGCGGTGGCTGGTCGCAGGTGGTGCCGATGGAGCAGATCAACCTGCACTTCACCGGCGATTTCCACGCGATCACGTCGGCGCACAACCTGCTCGCGGCGATGATCGACAACCATATCCACTGGGGGAACGCGCTGACGCTGGATCGCCGCCGCATCACCTGGCGGCGCGTGATGGACATGAACGACCGCGCCCTGCGCTCGATCATTTCCTCGCTCGGCGGTGCCAACAACGGCTATCCGCGCGAGGATGGCTTCGACATCACGGTCGCCTCCGAGGTGATGGCGGTGTTCTGCCTGGCGCGCGATCTGCGCGACCTCGAAGAGCGCCTCGGCCGCATCGTGATCGGCTATCGCCGCGACAAGACCGCGGTGACCGCCGCGGAATTGAAGGCGCCGGGCGCGATGACCGTGCTGCTGAAGGACGCGCTGGCGCCGAACCTGGTGCAGACGCTGGAGGGCAACCCGGCCTTCGTGCACGGCGGGCCCTTCGCCAACATCGCGCACGGCTGCAATTCGGTGGTCGCCACGCGCACGGCGCTGAAGCTCGCCGACTACGTGGTCACCGAGGCCGGCTTCGGCGCCGACCTCGGCGCCGAGAAGTTCTTCGACATCAAGTGTCGCAAAGCCGGCCTGACGCCGTCGGCGGCGGTGATCGTCGCCACCATGCGCGCGCTGAAGATGCACGGCGGTGTGCCCAAGGACCAACTGGTCGGCGAGAACCTGCCCGCGCTGCGCAAGGGCCTGGCGAATCTCGACCGACATGTGCGCAACGTCGCGAAGTTCGGCGTGCCGGCCGTCGTCGCCATCAACACCTTCCCGGGCGATACCGAGGCCGAACACGAGCTGGTCCGCAGCTTCTGTCGCGAGCAGTTGGGTGTCGACGCGATCGTCTGCCGCAACTGGGGCGAAGGCGGGCGCGGCGCCGAGGATCTGGCGCGCGCGGTGGTCGCGCTGACCGCCACGCCGATGGCGATGGACGGCCGCGGCTTCCGCCTGCTCTACCCGGACAACCTGCCGCTGTGGGAAAAGGTGCGCACGATCGCCACCGAGATCTACCACGCCGGCGACCTCATCGCCGACAAGAAGATCCGCGACCGCTTCCGCGAACTGGAAGCCGAGGGCCACCGCGACCTGCCGGTGTGCATCGCCAAGACCCAGTATTCCTTCTCCACCGACCCTGATCTGCTCGGCGCCCCGAGCGGCCACAGCGTGCCGATCCGCGAAGTCCGCCTCGCCGCCGGCGCCGGCTTCATCGTCGTCATCTGCGGCGAGATCATGACCATGCCGGGGCTGCCGCGCTCACCGGCGGCCGAGCGCATTCATATCGACCAGGATGGGTTGGTGCAGGGGCTGTTTTAGGAGCGGGGAGAGATGAAGCGGGGCAAGGGGCAGGGGACCAGCAGCGAGGCATGAACTTGCCATGTCGCGGTCTGGCAGCGACCAAGAAACTCAAACGCCAATCAGTGACACTTCCAAAGCGGAGCGCGAGGTAGGTCCCCTGCCCCGCTTCACCTCGCCCCGCTTCACCTCGCCCCGCTTCACCTCCCCCGCTTCACCTCGCCCCGCTTCACCTCCCCCGCTTTACCCTTGCCGACGTGCCCGCCACGCCGTCAACGTATTGTCCAGCAAGCACGCAATGGTCATCGGCCCGACGCCCCCGGGTACCGGGGTGATCGCACCGGCGATGTCCTTGACCGCGTCGAAATCAACATCGCCGACCAGGCGGGTGCCAGCCTCGGTGGCGATGCGATTGATGCCGACGTCGATGACGATGGCGCCGGGCTTGACGTGCTCGGCACCGAGAAACTTCGGCTTGCCGATGGCGGCAATCAGGATGTCGGCCTGGCGGCAGATCGCCGGCAGGTCGCGGGTGCGCGAGTGGGCCACCGTGACTGTGCAGTGCTCGCGCAGCAGCAGTTGCGCGAGCGGCTTGCCGACGATGTTCGAGCGGCCGACGATCACCGCGTGCAGGCCGGCGAGATCGGCGCGCGCGCGTTTGGCCAGGATCACGCAGCCGCGCGGCGTGCATGGTTCGAGCGCCGGCAGACCAAGCGAGAGGCGGCCGACGTTGACCGGATGGAAACCGTCGACATCCTTGCGCGGATCGATCGCATCCAGCACGCGCTGCGAATCGAGACCGGCGGGTAGCGGCAACTGCACCAGGATGCCGTCGACGGCGGGATCGGCGTTCAGGCGTGCGATCTCATCGAACAGCTGCGCCTCGCTAGTTTCCGCCGGCAGCATACGCTCGACCGAGTGCATGCCGACCTCGTGCGTGTGCTTCACCTTGGCCGCCACGTAAACCTGGCTCGCCGGGTCGCCGCCGACCAGCACCACCGCGAGACCCGGCACGCGCCGACCCGCGGCCCGAAGCTCGGCAACCGAGGCAGCGACGCCGGCACGCACCTCCGCTGCGGCGACCTTGCCATCCAGAACAGATGCGGCCATGGCCCCTCCCAATGCGATGAAGTGGGCCGATCCTAGCGCGCATCCGCAACCGTACCTTGCGTTGGCGCAGATCGAGGCGTGATCCAGCGGAGCAAGCTCCGCTCTACGGACCCGCCGAGACGTAGAGCCGGGCTTGCTCGGCTCGAATCGCTCTAGACTCACGGGCTTTTCCGGAGGTCTCCCACCATGACCCAGGACGACCAGAAACGCCGCTCTGCGGAAGCCGCGATGCGCTATATCGAGGACGGCGCCGTGATCGGTGTCGGCACCGGCTCCACCGTGAACCAGTTCATTCCGCTGCTGGGCGCGCGCAAGCACGACATCGAGGGCGCGGTGTCCAGTTCCGAAGCCAGCACGGCCCTGCTCAAGCAGCACGGCATCCGCGTGCTCGACCTCAACAGCACCGGCGATCTGCCGGTATACATCGACGGCGCCGACGAGTGCGACCCGCACTTCCGCCTGATCAAAGGCGGCGGCGGCGCGCTGACGCGCGAAAAGATCATCGCCGGCGCCAGCCGCAAGTTCATCTGCCTGATCGACCAGAGCAAGCGAGTCGACGTGCTCGGCCGCTTCCCGCTGCCGGTGGAAGTGATCCCGATGGCGCGCAGCTTCGTTGCGCGGCAGATCGTCAAGGCGGGCGGTCACCCGGTGCTGCGCGAAGGCTTCAAGACCGACAACGGCAACCTGATCCTCGACGTGCACGGCATGGCGATCGTGCACCCGGAGCAACTCGAGCGCGACTGGAACCAGATCCCGGGCGTGGTGACCGTCGGCCTGTTCGCACTGCGGCGCGCCGATGTGGTGATCTGCGCCGGTGAGACCCTCGCGCTCGCCTGATCCGCGGCAGTTGCATATCACCAATCGTCATTCGCGGCCGGACCGGGGCATCGCAACAATGCGGGCATGGATACACGCACTCATTCCGATGGCTGGGCGAGTTCGCGCAGCCCTTACGAGGACTGGGCCGACGAGGCCGCTGTCGCCGTGCGCCCGCGCGCGGCCGTTCGGCGCCCGATGACCGCCCTGCCACCCCTGACTCACATGGACCGCCTCGAAGCCGAGGCGATCCACGTCTTCCGCGAGGTCGCTGCCGAATTCCAGCGGCCGGTGATGCTGTATTCGATCGGCAAGGACAGCTCGGTGCTGCTGCACCTGCTGCGCAAGGCCTTCGCGCCCGGCAAGCCGCCGATCCCGCTGCTGCACGTGGATACCACGTGGAAGTTCCGCGAGATGATCGCCTTCCGCGACAGCCTGCCGGAGCGCTACGGCCTGGATGTGCGCGTGCACATCAACCAAGACGGGCTGCGCCAGGGCATTTCGCCGGTGACCCACGGCGCCACGGTGCACACCGACGTGATGAAGACCCAGGCGCTGAAGCAGGCGCTGGATGCCGGACGCTTCGACGCGGCGATCGGCGGCGCGCGCCGCGACGAGGAGAAATCGCGCGCCAAGGAGCGCGTGTTCTCCTTCCGCAGCGAGGGCCACCGCTGGGATCCGAAGAACCAGCGCCCGGAACTGTGGAATTTGTACAACACGCACGTGCATCCCGGCGAGAGCGTGCGCGCCTTCCCGCTGTCGAACTGGACCGAGCTCGACATCTGGCTGTACATCTACCGCGAGAACATCGAGGTGCTGCCGCTGTACTTCGCTGCCGAACGCCCGGTGGTCGAGCGCGACGGTGCGCTGATCATGGTCGACGACGAGCGCCTCCCGCTGAAGCCCGGCGAAGTGCCGCAGATGCGCCGCGTGCGCTTCCGCACGCTCGGCTGCTACCCGCTGACCGGCGCGATCGAATCCGACGCCGACAGCATCGAGGCGGTGATCGCCGAAATGCTCCAGGCGCGCACCTCCGAGCGCCAGGGACGCGTGATCGACCACGATCCGAGCGCGTCGATGGAAAAGAAGAAGCAGGAGGGCTATTTCTGA
Organism: Lysobacterales bacterium; assembly: GCA_019187485.1. GTDB lineage: Bacteria > Pseudomonadota > Gammaproteobacteria > Xanthomonadales > SZUA-5 > JADKFD01. The sequence continues at coordinate 46,114 of JABAQR010000031.1, forward strand.
TGAGCGCCCTCGCCGAAGACACCCGCCGGCAGATCGCCGACTACCTGCACCAGCACGAGCGCAAGTCGTTGCTGCGCTTCATCACCTGCGGCAGCGTGGACGACGGCAAGAGCACCCTGATCGGGCGCTTGCTGCACGACTGCCAGCAACTGTTCGACGACCAGCTCGCCGCGCTCGAGCGCGACAGCCGCCGCCATGGCACCCAGGGCGACAACATCGATTTCGCGCTGCTGGTCGACGGCCTCGCGGCCGAGCGCGAGCAGGGCATCACCATCGACGTCGCCTACCGCTATTTCAGCACCGCGCAGCGCAAGTTCATCGTTGCCGACTGCCCCGGCCACGAGCAGTACACCCGCAACATGGCCACCGGCGCGTCCACCGCGGACCTCGCCATCGTGCTGGTCGACGCGCGCAAGGGTTTGCTGACGCAGACCCGGCGGCACAGCTACATCGTCGCCCTGCTCGGCGTGCGCCAGGTGATCCTGGCGGTCAACAAGATGGACCTGGTGGGTTATGACCAGGGCGTGTTCGACGCGATCGAGGCCGATTACCGTGAGCTGGCGGGCAAGCTCGGCATCGAGAAGGTCCGCTGCGTGCCGATCTCGGCGCGCGACGGTGACTGGGTCACCCGCGCCTCCGACGCGATGGGCTGGTACCGCGGGCTGACCTTGCTGCAACTGCTGGAACAGGCGGAACTGGACCACGCCGACGACCTCGGCGCGATGCGCCTGCCGGTTCAATGGGTCAACCGCCCCGACGCCGACTTCCGCGGCTATTCCGGCACCCTGGCGGCGGGCATCGCCGAGCCCGGCATGGAAGTGGTGGCGCTGCCCTCCGGACGGCGCACGCGCATCGCGCGCGTGATCGGCACGTCGGGCGATTTGCCGCAGGCGCAGCGTGGACAGGCGGTCACGCTGACCCTGGCCGATGAGATCGACATCAGCCGCGGCGATGTGCTGGCCGATGCACGCCACCCGCCGGAGGTCGCCGACCAGTTCGCCGCGCACATCCTGTGGATGACCGAGGAAGCGCTGCTGCCCGGGCGCCAGTACTGGCTGAAGAGCGCCACCCGCACGGTCGGCGTGCAGGTCAGCGACATCAAGCACAAAGTCGACGTCAACACCCAGGAACACCTCGCGGCGCGGCGCTTGCAGCTCAATGAAGTCGGCTACTGCAAGCTCACGCTGGCCGCACCGATCGCCTTCGAGTGCTACGCCGACGACCGCACCCTCGGCGGCTTCATCCTGGTCGACCGCCAGACCCACGCCACCGTCGCCTGCGGCACCCTGAGCTTCGCGCTGCGCCGCGCCAGCAACATCCACTGGCACACCCTGGCCGTCGACCGCCACGCCCGCGCCCGGATCAAGGGCCAGACCCCGCGCTGCCTGTGGTTCACCGGCCTGTCCGGCTCAGGCAAGTCGACCATCGCCAACCTGGTCGACCGCCGCCTGCACGCGCAAGGGTTCCACACCTATTTGCTCGACGGCGACAACATCCGCCACGGCCTGAACAAGGACCTCGGCTTCACCCCCGAGGACCGCGTCGAGAACATTCGCCGCGTCGCCGAAGTGGCCAGGCTGATGACCGACGCCGGCCTGATCGTGCTGGTCAGCTTCATCTCGCCCTATCGCTCCGAACGCGACATGGCCCGCGCCCTGTTCCCGGAAGGCGAATTCGTCGAGATCTTCGTCGACACCCCGCTGGAAGTCTGCGAACAGCGCGACACCAAGGGCTTGTACGCCCGCGCCCGCGCCGGCCAACTGCCGAACTTCACCGGCATCGACGCGCCCTACGAAGTCCCGGAAGCACCGGAGTTGCGGCTGGACACGACCGCGCAGGCACCGGAGGAACTGGCAGCGCGGGTGGTGGCGCTGGCGGTGGAGTGATCTTGCCCCGAAGCCGCGTATCCATTGTGGGAGTGTGCTCATTCACCCCACGACGCTTTCCCACAGGTCACGGAGCAAGCCCGTTCTCGCCAATCCAGCAACGGATTCATCCGAATAGCGATTTGTCCGCAAAGGACAAGAACACTGCGGTCTTGGGCGAACGGGCTTGATGCCCGATCAAGCGCACCATCAAGGGCTGCTGGAACTCCCACGATCAATACCCGACGCCTCGCAAGGCCCCTAGAATCCGCCGCTTTCCATGCGCGCGCTGTCGCCGATGACCACCACGCTGTCCGAATCCGAGCTGCCGGGCCTGGCGCGCGTGCACCGCGGCAAGGTGCGCGATGTCTACGCGCTGGCGAACGGGCATCTGCTGATGGTCGCCAGCGACCGCCTCTCGGCCTTCGACGTGATCCTGCCGGACCCGATCCCGGGCAAAGGCGAGATCCTGACGCGGATGTCGAACTTCTGGTTTGCGCAGACCGCCAGCCTCTGTCCAAACCACCTGACCGGCATCGACCCGGTATCGGTGCTGCCGGCCGGCGTCGACCCTGCGTTGTACGCCGAACGCAGCGTGGTCGTGCGCCGGCTGCAACCGGTGCCGGTGGAGGCGATTGCGCGCGGCTATCTGATCGGCTCGGGCTGGAAGGAGTACCAGCAGCGCGGATCGGTCTGCGGCATCGCCCTGCCGGGCGGGATCGAGATGGCAGGCGAACTGCCGCAGCCGATCTTCACGCCGTCGACCAAGGCCGCGGTCGGCGAGCACGACGAAAACATCGGCTTCGATGATGTGGTCTCGAAGATCGGCGCCGACCTCGCCGAACGCGTGCGCGCGGCGACCCTGGCGCTGTACCGCCACGCCCGCGCCTGGGCCGCCGCGCGCGGGATCCTGATCGCCGACACCAAGTTCGAGTTCGGCCTCGACGAGGAGGGCACGCTGCACGTGATGGACGAGATGCTGACGCCCGATTCCTCACGCTTCTGGCCCGCGGCGCAGTGGCGTCCCGGGTGCAACCCGCCATCCTTCGACAAGCAGTACGTGCGCGACCACCTGGAAACCCTGGACTGGAACAAGACCGCCCCCGGCCCGCGCCTACCGGCGCTCATCATCGAAGGCACGCGCGCGAAGTACGAGGAAGCGCTGCGGCTGCTGACGGAATGACTTCATCGCCACGCCGAGCCGCACGTGGAGGGCCGCGCTCCTGCGCGGCCGCTCTGGATTCCAGACCGACCGCCGAAGCGGCGGCGCGGGAGTACCGCCCTCCGCAGGCCTCCCGATGACCCCCGATCGCCTCTCCGCCCTCGCCGCTTTTTCCGAAAGCCACCTCGGTCCGCTCGACGCCGCCCCCGTCGCGGCGTCGGCCGACGCCAGCTTCCGCAGCTACTGGCGTGTGTTCCATCGCGGCGAATCGCGGATCGTCATGAACGCGCCGCCGGACAAGGAGGACGTCGGGCCCTTCATCGACATCGCCGGACGGCTCCGCGCCGCCGGGCTGAACGCGCCGCACGTGCTCGCACAGGACCGCGTGCAAGGTTTCTTGCTGCTCTCCGACCTCGGCACGCGCACCTTCCTGCCGGAATTGAACGAGGCCACCGTTGAATCGCTGTACGGCGACGCTTTCGATGCGCTGCTCGCCATGCAGACCCGCGTCGATGTCGCCGGCCTGCCCGTCTACGACGCACAGCGCCTGACCACCGAGATGGAACTGTTCGAGAGCTGGTTCCTGCGCCGCCACCTCGGTTTCGATGCCGGTTGCGACGAAACCGACGCCATCGAGGGCGTCGTGCAGACGTCTCTGAACAGCGCCGCCGAGCAGCCGGTCGCCTTCGTCCACCGCGACTACCACTCACGCAACCTGATGATCGTGACCGGCGCAAATCCCGGGATCGTCGACTTCCAGGACGCGGTGATCGGGCCGCTGACCTATGACCTCGTCTCACTGCTGAAGGACTGTTACATCCGTTGGCCGCTGGCGCGCGTGCATGGCTGGGCCGAGAGCTACCGGCAACGCGCGGTGGCGGCCGGCCTGGTGCAGGTCGGCGCGACCCGCTGGCGCCGCTGGTTCGACTGGATGGGCCTGCAGCGGCACCTGAAGGTGCTCGGCATCTTCGCGCGGCTCTGGTATCGCGACGGGAAGGCCGGTTACCTGAACGATTTGCCGCTGGTGCTCGGGTATACGCTCGAAGTCTGCGCGCGCTACGACGAACTGGCTCCCTTCGGGCAATGGCTGGAGCGACTGACGCGGGACCGGGATCTGACCCGGCCGCGCCATTGACGCAGCTCAGGCGCCGCCATGCCCGTCGTTGCGACGACGGGGATCGACAACGATTGCATTTCGCTACACATCTGAAGTTTCGCTGACTCGATTCGGGCCTAAGATGCGCGCGCCGGTGTGGGAACCGGCGCACATCGCTCTGGGGAGAGCCGCATGAACAGGATCGCCGCCACGCTGGCGCTCAGCTTGTCGCTGGCCGCCATTTCGCACCAGGCTGAATCCGCCGCCTATCTGCGGGTGGTTTCGTGGAACACGTTGCACGCTGGCTGGAGTGGATCCACCAATTGGAGCGGCTACGCCAGCCAGGCCTGGCAGAAGTTTGGCAGTACCTCGACGGCCTCGAACGGCTTCGACGTGCTGTTCGCGCAGGAAGTGATGTATGACACCGCCGCCGCCAGCCTCGCCTCCGCGCTCACCAGCGTCAGCGGCGTCGCCTGGAGCTACAGCGTGACCGCGCCGATCGGTCGCAGCAGCTACAAGGAGCGCTACGCGGTGATCTATCGCACCGACCGCGTGCAACTGCTGTCGGCCAGCGTGTGGAGCGACAGCGGCGACAAGTTCGAGCGCGAACCGCAGATCGTCAAGCTGCGCCAGAAGGACACCGGTGCCGACTTCACCTTCATCAACTGGCACACCGTCTTCGGCACGACCGCCGAGCGTCAGGCCGAGATCGCCGAGATCGCCAACGTGTTCACCTCGGTGCAGTCCGGCAGCGGCAGCGATCAGGACGTGATCCTGCTCGGCGATCACAACCGCGAGGCGACCTCGCCCTGGTGGGACACACTGAAGACGCGCTCGCCGGCGGTCGGCTACAAGGTCAACGACCTGACCTCGATCAACACCAGTTGCGCCTACACCAGCGCCTACGACCACTTCTGGTACCAGGCCAGCTACGTGTCCGAGTATTCGGCCTCCGGGCGCGACTACATCGCCGACTTGTGCACCTTCCGCAACGGCCTGTCCGACCACGCACCGGTGTACATCTCCTTCTACACCTCCTCCGACACGGATTGACGGGCGACCGGGCGCGCGGCGCATGCGCGGCGCACGTGGCCCGCGCGGGTTGCTGTTCGGCGCTGTCGCGCTCGGCGCCGCGATGGCGCTGTGGTTGTCCAGTCCGCGACCACCGCAGGCGCCGCGCGCGGCCGACGGTGCGACACGCTCCGGTGCGCAGTCCGCGGCCGGAGCGGCATCCTCGGGCACCGCGACCGATCACGGCATCGCCGCGTCGCCCGTCTCTTGGGAACTGCTGCTGCGGGCGGATGCCGGCGTGCGTGCGCGGCCGGACAGCGTGCGCGTCGGCCTCGCGACGGTCCCGGCCGAGGAGCGCGCTGCGGCCCTCGAAGCCGGTGGCGCAGCGCTGGCGGAACGGGCGCGCGTCGAGCGGTGGATCGACCTGCCCGCCAGCCTGCTCGACGACGGCAGCGTGCGCGTGCAGGTCAACCTGCCGCAGGCCGATCGCTATGTGCTGCAAGCTGCCGGCGAGGACCGCCTGCGCCAGTACGACGCCGATTTCACCGGGGACGAGGTGCCTGCGGCGATCGACCCGCTGCGCGGCGCTGGTCTGCGCGCAGAGCGCGACCCCGCGCTCGCCGGTGAGATCGCGCTGTTGTTGAGGCGCCGCGGCGAGGCGCCCGACGCCGCGCGCTGGCAACGCCTGCTGGATCGCCACCCGGAAATCCTCGGCGCCTACGACGAACAACCCATCGCGCTTTCCCGGCCACGGGTTGAACTGGCGCCTCTGCCGCCGCAGGCCATCGAGGCCGTGTGGCTGGTCGACGGCATCGAGGCGCAGGTGCAAGCCGTGCCGCTGCGCGCCGGCGAGTGGGTCGGGATCCGGCTGGATCCACTCGCGCATGCAGTCGCGCGCGCGCTGACCGTGGACCTCCTGCTGCGCCTCGTCCGCAGTGGCGACCTCGTTCCGATCGAGGATGCGGGCCTGCGCTGGCAGGACGCACGCGGCGAGCACCGGTTGCGCAGCGATGTGCGCGGCGAAGCGATGCTCGCATCGGTGGATCGGCAGCGCACGCTTTCGCTCCAGCTCGAGTTCCCGGCGCCGCCGGACGAATTGCCGCGCTGGCCGGCACAGCGCGAACTGGAACTGGTGGTCGACGAACTGTTCCCGGATGCGACCGCCACGCGCCGCCTTACCTACACCGTCGAGGTCGAACCGCTGCGCTGGTTGCTGGTGCAGAGCGCCTCGCTCCCACTCGACCCGGTTCGCAGCGCCGGCCAGCCCTATCCGGTTTTCGTGTTGCAGCAGCGCGTCGAAGGCACCTGGATCGACATCGCCGCCGACTATTTCCGCAAGCTCGACGAGGGCCTCGCGGTCTCGCTGGCGGTCGCCGGAGAGTTCCGCGTGGGCGCGGTCCTGGCGCCCTGGACGCTGGTCTTCAGCACCGCCGCCGACACCGGTCGCACCAGTCGCGACGGCCTGCACCGTGTGCGCCTGGATGCGAGCTCCGGACACGCATGCGAACTGCTGCTGCTGCACGAAGGCGCACCGCTGCCGCGCGCCCAGGTGTACGCAGTCGGACCCTTGCGCGGTATGCCGCCGCAGGAGCTTGTCGCCGACTTGCACGGCCGCGTGCGCCTGCACGGGGTCAATGTCGACACCCTGCGGGTGGAGGTGGCCGGTTTCGAACAGCAGTCGGTGGATGTACGCGGGCCATCGGCGCGCGTGGAACTGCGGGCTGAGTGACCACGACCGGGTTCGACTGCGGCGGGGTGGGGTCGATCCAGCGCTCCGATGGCTTCGCCGTGTCCCGGGTCCGATCACGACCGGCTATCCTCATGCCCTCCCTCATTCGACCGCGTGCATGAGCAGGCCCATCGCATTCATTGGTGGCGGCAACATGGCGCGCAGCCTGATCGGCGGACTGATCCGCCAGGGCCATGCGGGCCACCAGATCCACGTATCCGAGCCGAACGCGGACCTGCGCGAGACGCTGGCGCGCGATTTCGGCGTCGTCGCACATGCGCTCAACGACGCTGCGGCACGGCTGGCCGACATCTGGGTTCTGGCGGTCAAACCGCAGGTCATGGCCACGGTGCTCGCCGAACTGGCGCCGGTGGCGGTCGACCAGGCGCCGCTGGTGGTGTCGATCGCCGCCGGGGTCACCCACGGCCGGATCGCTGATGTCCTCGGCCCCGGCGCGCGCGTGGTGCGCACGATGCCGAACACGCCGGCGATGATCGGCGCCGGCATCACCGGACTGTACGCCGGCGCGGACGTCGGCGCCGCCGAACGTGTGGCGGTCGAGGCCTTGTTCGCGAGCGCCGGCGCCACCGTGTGGATCGCCGACGAGATGCAGATGGACGCAGTCACCGCGGTCTCCGGCAGCGGCCCGGCCTACTTCTTCCTGCTGATCGAGGCGCTCGTCGCCGCCGGTGCGCGCCAGGGCCTGCCGACGGACACGGCCGCCCGGCTCGCGCTGCACACCGCGCTCGGAGCCGCACGCATGGTGATCGAGTCCGGCGAGGAGGTGGCGTTGCTGCGCCAGCGCGTGACCTCGCCGGGCGGCACCACCGCAGCCGCGCTCGACGTTTTCGTGCAGGGCGGTTTCCCTGAACTGGTCGACCAGGCGGTTGCGGCCGCGACTCGCCGTGGGCGCGAATTGACGCAGTGCGTCGGATAGCCAGGATTGTTCATGAAACCGGGAATACCGATCCCATTTTGCCGACAACGTGCGCCTTCGAGGCCGGTCGCCGGGAGCGGCCGGAGATGCAAGCCATCCTCCAGGCCATGTCCGGCATCCACGTCGTCGAACGTGCCGGACTGCTGAGGGGCCACCTCCATAGTCAGCAAGACGCACGTGACCAGGGCGGATCCGACTCCGACTGAGGCAGCCAGGAGGTTCGACCAGATGCGACCGACAGCGTCGCATCTGGCCTGGAGAATCGACGTGTCGATCACTGCCCTCGGAGCTTCCAACGTTCGGCGTCTACTACAGCCCGCGGATGGTCGGGCCCGCGCAAGTCGCATCGCCCGGCGCCACAAACCAGCCGCTGTCATCGTCGCCCGGCGCCCGCCGCGTGCGGGCGCTAGTCTCGGGTCTCAGCGCGAGCGGGAACGCCGCGCCATCGTTCCATCACCGACAACCCGCTTCGAGCATGCCCCTGCGCCTCAAACTGCTGCTGATCGCGATGGTGACCGCGGTATTCCCGCTCGCGGGCTGGCGCTTCGTTGTGCAGATGGAGGCGACGCTGCGGCAGAGCCAAGAGCGCGCGCTGCTGGCATCGGCGCGCACGCTCGCGAATGCGCTGCCGGCGGCCGACGGCGAGTTGCGCGCGGCACTGATCGCGCCGGCGGTGCTGCACGCGCGTCCGATGCAGGTGGACATCGTCGCCGACGGCTATCCAGACGACTGGGGCTCCTGGCACTTGGCCCCGGAAACGCTGGCGAGCGAGAACGGATCGCTGCATGCGGAGTTGTACGTGGGTCGCAGTCCGGGCGCGGTCCACCTGTGGCTGGACGTGGCCGACGCGACCCCGGTGGTCGCGAGCGCCGACGCCAGTCTCGACGAGCGCGCCGACCACGTCGACGTATGGGTGCGCGACCGCTACGGCGAGCGCCGCTGGCGTGTCCTGCGGCGCACCGACGGCATCGGCGCGGCGCAACCGATGCCCGGTCCGGACGGCCGCCAACCCGGCTTCGAGTTGCCGGCGGCGTGGATCGAACGCGGCGGCGGTTACCGCGTCGAGCTGCGGCTGCCGCAGACCGACCCGGCGCTGGAACTGGCGATCGACGTGCGCGACTACCCGGTGGCGGGCGCCGACCTGCCGCGCGCCAGCGCCAGCAGCGGCGTGCGTGGCCTGCGCTACCGTGCGCTGGCGCCGCTGTGGCGCGAGAGCCCGCTGCTGCGCAGCCTGGTGCCGGACAACGCGCGCCTGCGGGTGCTCGATCGGGAAGGCTACGTGCTGGCACGCAGCGGCCGCCTGCGTCCCGGCAGCGACACCTCCGACGACGACGGCGACCTCTCCTTCCTGCGCTGGTTGCGGGCGCTGGTCTACCGGCACCTGCTGGCGCCGCCGATGACCCAGGCCGATGGCTACGAATTCAACCGCCTGCGGGTCACCGTGCCGCAGGTGGACGCGGCGATGACCGGCACGCCGGGCGCGAGCTGGCGGCCGGCCGCGAGCCAGGCGAGCGTGATCCTGACGGTGGCGCTGCCGCTGCTGCACGGCTCCGACGTGGTCGGCGTGGTCATGCTCGAACAGACCTCGGACGCGCTGCTGCTGTGGACCAACCGCGCGCTCGGCAGCCTGCTGCTCGGCGGCCTGCTGACCATGCTGGTCGCCGCCGCGATCCTGTTCGGCTACGCCGGCTACCTGTCCTGGCGCATCCGCAAGCTGCGCAACGCCGCCGAGAACGCGTTGACCGTGGAGGGCCGCGTGGTCGGCAATTTCCCGCGCTCGAGCGCGGTCGACGAGATCGGCGATCTCTCGCGCAGCTTCGGGCGCCTGCTCGACCAGGTCAGCGCCTACACCGACTACCTGCGCACCCTCGGCGGCAAGCTCTCGCACGAGCTGGCGACGCCGCTGGCGGTGGTCAAGTCCTCGCTCGAGAACCTCGAGCAGGAATCGATGACCGAGTCGGCGCGCATCTACGCCGAGCGCGCGCGCTCGGGCGCCGAGCGCCTCGGCGCGCTGCTGCGCACACTCTCGCAGGCCAGCCGCATCGAGAGCGCGATCACCGCCGCCGAAGCCGAGGATTTTGACCTGCGCGAATTCCTGATCGGCGCCACCGCCGGCTATCGCGACCTCGCCGAGGATCGCGACTTCCAGCTCGCCGTGCCCGAACAGCCGGTGCCTTTCCGCGGCGCCCCGGAGCTGATCCACCAGGCACTCGACAAGCTGGTCGACAACGCGCTCGGCTTCTGCCCGCCCGGCGGCCACATCCGCCTGGCGCTGGAGTCGCGGATCATCGGCAGCGTCGACATCGTGCTCTCGAACAACGGCCCGCCGCTGCCGCAGAAAATGCAGGATCGATTGTTCGATTCGCTGATCAGCGTGCGCGACGGCCGCGCCACGATGTCCCCGCACCTCGGCCTCGGCCTGTACATCGTCCGCCTCGTGGCCGAGCTGCACCAGGGCGAAGCCAGCGCCGCCAACCTGCCGGACATGAGCGGCGTCGAGTTCCGGATGCGGATGCGGGGGATGCGGTGAGACGGGTTGGGGGCAGCGCAGATGGCAGTTCGCGGCACTCGGCGTGATCGAGTCGGCGATTGCCGCCCACAGCCCAAGACCAGTCGCTCCCCTTAGACTGCCTCGAACCTCGCTCCGGAGAAACGCATGAACCTGAACCTGGATGGACGCCACGCGCTGATCGGAGGCGGCAGCCAGGGGATCGGCCGCGCGACTGCGCTGGAGCTGGCGTGTCTAGGCGCCGATGTGACCGTGATCGGACGCGACGAGGATCGTTTGCAGGCGACGCTGGTCGAGCTGACGTCGATCCGGCCCGGGAATCACCATGCGCTGGTCGCCGACTACGCCGACCGCGCGGCGCTCGAGCGTGTTGCCGGCGGCTGGCTGGCCCGGCACCCGGCGCAGATTCTGGTCAACAACACCGGCGGACCGGCGCCGGGTCCGATCATCGACGCCGACGAAGCCGCCTTCCTCGATACCTTCGGCCAGCACCTGCTGTGCAACCAGTTGCTCACGCGCCTGGTGTTGCCGGGGATGCGTGCGGTCGGCTACGGGCGTGTGGTCAACGTGATCTCGACCTCGGTGCGCGAACCGATCCGCGGCCTGGGTGTCTCCAACACGGTGCGCGGCGCAGTTGCCTCGTGGGCAAAGACGCTCGCCACCGAGCTGGCGCCGGAGGGGTTCACGGTCAACAACGTGCTGCCCGGTTTCACCCGCACCGCGCGCCTGGACGGCCTGATCGCCGGCAAGGTGAAGTCCAGCGGCGCCAGCACCGACGAGGTCGCGAGCGGGATGGCGTCGGTGGTGCCGATGGGGCGCTTCGCCAGCGCCGGCGAGATCGCCGCCGCGATCGCCTTCCTGGCTTCGCCGGCGGCCTCCTACATCACCGGCATCAGCCTCGCCGTCGACGGCGGACGCACGCTCTGCATCTGAGGCGCCGGGGCAACCCGGCACGTCCGCAAGGCGGCGGGCGCGGGAACCGGCGCGCTCGCTCCCTCGCCTCCGGCGGCGGATCGGCGCAAGCCCGGTCCATGCCTCGGGAACCGGGCCGACGCTGTGCACCACGGCTTACACCGTCAGCACCAACTCCTTGAGTTCGGGGAAGGCCACCGGCTTGGAAATCAGGCCCTGGCCACCCAGGCGGGTCACCTCGTCGGCCATGTCCTCGGTGCCGTAGGCGGTCACGATGTAGATGCGCAGTTCCGGATACTTCTGGTGCAGGATCGAGAGCAGTTCCAGACCAGTCATCTGCGGCATGTTGACATCGGAGAAGATCAGCAGATCGAGGTTGTGTCCGACTTCTTCGATCATCCGCAGCGCGGACTCACCGGAATCGGCGTAGCGGAACTCGATCTGCCCGGCGCGAATCTCGCGTCGCAGCATCTGTGCGAACAGAGCCTCGACATCCGGTTCGTCGTCCACCACCAGGATCGTTCGGCTCATGCGGGCTCCTTGTGTGCAATCCGTCCCGTCTTGGGCAAGGTGACGACGAACTCGGTGCGTAGCCCAGGCTCGCTGGCGACGGTCAGCGTGCCGCCATGCACGCGCACCACGATGTCGTAGCTCAGCGACAAGCCGAGACCTGTGCCCTCGCCGGGCGGCTTGGTGGTGAAGAAGGGCTCGAATACTTTTTCCAGTTTCGTGCGATCGATCCCCGGCCCGTTGTCGCGCACGCACAGTTGCACGCTGTCGCCGAGATCGCGCGTGCTCAGCGCAACGGTGGGCTGGTACCCGGGTTCGGCGCCCTGACGGCGGCGCTGATTGACCGCGTACAGCGCATTGCCGACCAGATTCAGTACCACCCGGCTCAAGGCCTGCGGCAGGGCCTGCACCGGGGACAAGTCCTGGGCGTAATCGGTCTCCAGGCGTGCGCTGAACTCACGGTCGGTGCCGCGCATGGCGTGGTAGGCGAGGTTCAAGTACTCGGCCGCCAGCGCATTGAGGTCGGTGGCCTGCACCGCTTCGGAGCCACTGCGCGCGTGCATCAGCATGCCCTTGACGATCGAGTCCGCGCGTCGGCCGTGGTGGGAGATCTTCGCCAGGTTGTCGCGGATGGTGACAAGAATGTCCTCAATCTCGGCGCGACCCTGCGCGGAATCGATCTGCGCGCCCTCTCCCAGCAGTTCTGCCAGCTCGGTCACCAGTTCCTCGGTGAGCGCGGCGAAGTTGTTGATGAAGTTGAGCGGGTTCTTGATCTCGTGCGCAACGCCAGCGGTCAGGGTACCGAGCGAGGCGAGCTTCTGCTGGGTGACCAGTTGCTCCTGCAAACGCTTGCGCTCGGAGATGTCGCGCACATAACCGGTGAACGCCGGCGGACTGCGGCCCTCGACGCGGCCGATGGTGAGCTCCACCGGGATTTCCGTACCGTCCGCCCGCAGGCCACCGAGTTCCAGTTGCTTGCCGAGCGCGCGCGGCACACCGGTGGCGACCAGCCGTGCAAGGCCCTGGTGGTGCGCCTCCCGGAAGCGCGGCGGGATGATGAACTCGGCCAGGTCCTTGCCCAACAAATCCTCGCGGCGGAAACCGAAGGTGCGTTCGGCGGCGCGGTTGAAGCCCAACACCTTGCCTTCGTGGTCGAGGGTGATCGATTCCAGCGGCGATTCGCGGAAGGAGGCCCCGAGGATCTCGGCCGCCTCCAGCAACTCGCGGATGCGCGCCAGTTCGCGGATGGAGATCAGGCGTACCGCACCCTGACCCTCCAGGGTCAGTTCGCGCTCCAGGGCGCGCACCGCGACTTCGCTGCCGTCATCGCGTCTGGCCAGGAACAGACCATCGGCATCCGCCCAACGCGTTCCGGGTGGCAGGATGGCGTCGATTTCCATACCCGGGAGGGTCGCGCGTGCGTAACCGAAGAGCACGTCCGCCTCGGCGTTGGCCTTGAGCACCCTGCCCTGCGCATCCACCATCAGGCAGGCACCGGGAACGGCCGCCATCAGTGCATCCACGACGGCGGCCGTCAGCATCTTCGGTGCGGCGGTGCTCATCTCAGGGTCCATGTCGATCCTCGCAGGCACGACACCACAGGCGATCCGCACAGGCCTTCGGGTCCGCGCGCCGCCGCCGTTCGACTTCGTCCACGCCGCGCAGCAGATCCTCCACGGTTTGCAGGAACACCGGATCGGCGTAGCTGAAATGGATCACGAAACGGTCCTCGCAACTGATCGCATCGGTATCGACCTTGCCGTGGCACACACCGCCGCGCCGCCGGCCCTGGGCGTCGCTGAGCACCAGTTGCACGCTGGTGCCGCTCGCCGGGCACTGCCGGCTCTCGATGATCGCCAGCCGCTCGGAGAGGCGGATGCATTCGCCTTGCAGGGCACGTTCACTGACCACCGCTCCCTCGACCGGATAGACGCTGGCGCCCAGCCGGCAGGGCAGGCAGCCATGATCGGTGCTGCGCGCGGGCATGCGCAGCGCCGGTGGGCCCGCCAGTCCGAGCAGTTCGTGCAGCACCACCTTGTCGCGGAAACCCTTGGCGTGAACATCGCCCCAACGCCGCGCGCAGACCGACACACCCGCCTTGACCAGGGTGGCATCCGAGAGCAGCACCTGACCGCCGAGGGTGCAGGATTCGATCCGGCAGGCGAGGTTCACGCCGCTGCCCACCGCGGTGTACTTGGCCCGCTGCTCGGAGCCGATGTTGCCCACCACCGCCTGCGCGGTGTGGATGCCGACCCCCACCGCCAGGCCGCTGGCGCCTTCGACCGGAGCCTCGCGCCGAAAATCCTGCATCGCCAGTTGCAGGTCGAGCGCGGCGGCGACCGCCGCCAGTGCCGAGTTCTCCTGCGCCACCGGCGCACCGAAGAACACCAGCAGACCATCGCCGAGGATCTCGTTGACGGTGCCGCCATGGCGATGGATGCAGGCCACCGCCACCGCGAAGAAACGGTTCAGCAGGTCCACCACGGCCTCCGGCTGCAACTGCTCGGAGAGTGCGCTGAATCCGCGCACATCCACCATCATGGTGGTGATCTCGCGGCGCTGCCCGCCCAGACGCAGGCCATGCGGCGATTCGAGCAACTCGGCGACGACCTGGTCGGGCACATAGCGGCCGAAGACCTCGCGCACGAAACGATGACGCTCCTCGGCCACCTGCATGCGTCGCCGTGCTTCGATGCCGGCCTTGACTTCCGCCACCACGCCCAGCGCCTTGGCGACGGTGGCGTCGAGGTCGGCGAACTCGATCGGCTTGGTGAGGAAATCGAAGGCGCCGCGGTTCATCGCCTGGCGGATGTGCGCCATGTCGCCGTAGGCCGACACCACCACCGTGCGCAGCGGCAGGCGCAGCGCCTGGATGCGCCCGAGCAGGGCCAGCCCGTCCATTTCCGGCATGTTGAGGTCGGTGAGCACCAGGTCCGTGTCGGGCTCCTGTGCCAGAGCATCCAGCGCCTGGAGCCCATTGGACACGAAGCGGATCTGCAACTCTCCGCGCCGGACTGCCCCACGGAATTTCTGCCGGCAGAGCGACTCCATGTCGGGCTCGTCATCGACCACCAGCAGACGGAAGCTCATGTGCATCTCGTTGCGCGGCACAGGCCGCGAAAATCGTCCGCGACGAGCATTCCCACGCCCGCGGCGTCGTCCCAGCGGCCGGACCGTCTCGGCAATGCTCCGGACGTACCTGCAGCCGGATTACAGCAAGCTCCGCATGCACTGCGCAACCACATCACCCTGGAGCACTCGCCGCGCCATCCCTGCCGTGTATGCTGCCGGGGCGCACGGCGCCCGCTCGCGTCCGGCCGGGCCTGCACGGCATCGGCGGTTCTGCGCATCGGTTCCTTCCATCGCGGCGACGCAATGCGAGCGCCGTGACCCACCCCGGGAGCGGCAGCGACGTGAACGATGTGAACGAGCCCGCAGCGATCCTCTCTTCGGCGATCGCACGCGATGTGCTGCTGACGTACGCCACCCGCAGACGGTACGTGCAGGACAGCGTGTTGTTCCGGCGAAACCAGCCGGGCCACGCCATGTATCTGATACTGGTCGGCGAGGTCGAACTCGATTTCGGCGACGGGCGCACGCCCTTGCGCATGTCCACCGACGGTTTTTTCGGCGAACTTGCGTTGTTCGTGCCTGAACTCGGTCGCAGCGCCACCGCGACCGCACTGGCTGGGAGCGAATTGGCCGAACTCGACGCACAGGGACTGCTGGCGCTCAACATCGCACAGCCCGAGATCGGCATGGCCCTGGTGCAGGCCGCGACGCGCCGCCTGCTGGCATCGGAGCGGCGTCTGGTGGAATCGCTGCATGCGCGCAATCGCGAGCTGGAGCAGACCCTCGACTATCTGCGGCGCACTCGCGAGGCGTTGTCGGAATCCGAAGTGCGAGCGCGGACCGATGCGCTCACCGGACTGTACAACCGGCGTTGTTTCGACCTGCAACTACCGCGTTCGCTGGGAGCCGCGCAGGCCGCAGGCAGAGCCATGGCACTGGCGCTGATCGATCTGGACCGCTTCAAACAGGTCAACGACACGCACGGGCACGCGGTCGGCGATCTGGTCCTGCAACGCGTTGCCAGCGCCCTGCTCGAAAGCGCGGGTGCGGACGACTTGCCTTGCAGGCTGGGCGGCGACGAGTTCGCAGTCATTCTCGATCGTCTGGAGACCCCCGAAGCGGCGGTGGAGCGTTGCGGCAGGTTGTTCGCTGCCCTCCAGGGACTGAGCGTTTCGACCACTTCGGCCGAAGTGGCGATCGGATCCAGCCTTGGAGCGGCACTGGCGCGGCCGGGCGAAGCCCCGGAGCATCTGACCGAACGCGCCGACCGGGCCTTGTACCGGGCCAAGATCCAGCGCGGTCAGTGGCAGTTCGACGATGGCGAGGTGTCCGGGACCTGATCTTGTCCGCGATCGAACGACGCGCGACCGCGAGACCACCCCGACAACCCCGGTTGCGAGCACTCCGAAACCCGGCCGTCTGCGACGGCCGGGTTCCTTCTCCTCAGCGTCGCCGCAACGCCACGAATCCGGCCAGGATGAGCAGGCCCGCCAGCAGCCACTGCGCCGTGCGTCCGCCCACCGGCACGCCATAGGGCAGCGGGACCACTTCGACCGGCGCGCTCGAGGCGCACGGCGGAGGCAGGTTGCCGGGTATGCACAGCACCGTCACCGGCGTGATCACGGTGACGATGTTGACCACCGTCGGCGGCGGCTCGGGAGCCAGCGTGGCGCGCACCGTGTAGATCACCTGAGCGCCGGCCGGCAGACTGAGGATGTGTTCGTTGATCGCGCCGCTGCCAGAGACGTTCGGGCAGGCGGCGCCGGCGCAGGTCCACGTGAAGGTCTGCACGCCTGCCGGCAGGGGGTCGCTGACGATCACGTTGGCGACCGGCAAGGTCCCGGGGTTGGTGACGACGATGCGGTAGATCACGAGTCCGCCGGGGAAGACCGCGATCAGGTCGGAGGTCTTCTCGACGGTGATCACGAAGCCGCCCGGCACCACGATCGCCGAGGCACCCGTGGCGACGATGCGCCCGGCAACGGGCGCGGTGCCGTAGGCCTCGACCAGATTGAGCGCCTGGCCGGCGTCCTCGTCGCTGCTGCGGATGGTGTAGTCGGCGTTGCACAGCACGGTGTCGCCGCTGGCGAGGGCACCACTGCCGTTGCCGGAGAAGGGCGCGCCACCGAGCGTGTTGGCCGCGCAAGCGATCGGCGTGTCGATCAGGGTGGGATCCGGCTCGATCAGTTCGACCAGCGAAAGTGTCTCGGCATTGCCGTTCTTGACCGCGAAGGTGTAGCGGATCAGGTCGCCGACGCTGGCGAAGCCACTGCCATCGGCGTCGTTCTGCAACAGCGGGCTCTTGAACACCCGGATCGCGGCGCGGCCGGCCAGGTTCAGCAGCGTCAGCACGTCGCCACCGGCCACCGGACCGCCGAGCGCATCCGTCGCGGTCACGCGGATGTCGTTGCCGACGAAGCCGTTGGTCTGGTCGGTGCCGGTGATCACGTAGTTGCGGTTGCAGACCATCGAGGCACTGACCGCGAGGGTGGTCTGCGGGCAGGTCGCCACGCCGGACAGGTCATTGACCGCGACCGCGCTGAGCGCGAGCGTGCCGAGGTTCATCAGCGTGTAGTGGTAGCCGATGCTCTCGCCGGCATCGAGGCGGCCGTCGTTGTCGGTGTCGTTGTGCACCGCGCCCGCGAGCAGGACCACCACGCCCTGCGAGGGCGTCGCGCCGCGTGTGTTGATGCTCGTGTGGGCGACGTGGCCGCGCCCCTGGTCGTCGATCCCGGTGGCTTCGACACCGTGGCTGGTCGCCGCACCGGCGGCCAGCACCACGGTGCAGTCGACGCGGTCGCCCGCCGCCAGGCTGCCGCCGGGCGCAAACGCCTGCTGGTTGCGCGTGCTGGTCGCGCAACGCAGTTGCACCGCCGCCGGAGCGTGCATTCGCACTTCGCGCAGCGGGGTCGCGCCCGTGTTGGACAAGCTGAGCGTGAACTCTCCGACGGGCACCATTCGGCCCGGGTTCTGCGCCTGGATTCGCAGGGCCCCGGCGCTCGCGCCGACGCTGCAGAGCAGCCCACCGAGCAGGATCACTGCGTGGGTCGAAAGTCCGGTCCTTGTTTTCATTGTTATACCTTCCTTCCTCGAATCCGAAGCGCGCCGACCGGCGCAGCGACCTGCAGGGCGGCGGTCGCTGCGCCAGATGTCCACGAGGCGGCTGTCGGCATGGACGCCTCGCTGTTACTGGAAGGACGTGAAGATCGCGGTGCTCACCGAGCTCACGACCTGTCCCTGTGGCCCCACACCCGAGGCCGTCGCGGTGTTGTCGAAGCGCCGTGCCGCCACATCGGCCGCGGTCAGCGTGTGCGTCGCCGCGCACACGATCGAGTCTCCGGGGAGCAGGGCGATGCTGCCGAGCGGCTCGAAGGGGCTGCGGAAGACGTCGTCCGCGTACAGCACGCGCAGCGGACGGTCGGCGTTGGTGACCGGGCTGCAGGCGAGGTCGCTCACGCGCGGATCGAGCAGGCGCACACTGGTCAGCGGCGACGGACCGGTGTTGCTGATCACGAAGTCGAAGTGCAGCACGTCGCCGACATCGCCGTAGTTGTTGCCGTTGTTGTCGACGCCGAGCTGGACCGTCTTCACCAGGCGGATGCGCGCCTCATCGTTCTCGATGTTCTGGCAGGCATCGTCGTTCAACTGCTGCGAGCCGATGATCGTCACGCCGTTGTAGAGGCCATTGCCCGGCGTGCCATTGCAGACGCCGTTGGCCGGGCCGCCTGCGACGACCGCGATCGGAATCGTGATCGTGTACTCGTGGGTGGCGCCGATCGCCAGCGACACATTGCTGGCCGAGAGCTGTTGCGGCGCGTTGTTCACGGGGTTGTACTGACCACCGACGAAGATCGGGTTGATCGTGCCTCCAGTCGTCGTCACCTGGGCCGGGCCGTTGAAGCTGACGCCGGTCGGGAAGCCCAGGGTGTCCAGCACCGTGTAGCTGCCGACGCTGCCGCCGACATTGCGCACCTGGATGCGGAAGGCGATGTTGAAGGCGTTCGGTCCGGTGGTGCTGAGGCCGACCACCGACTTGCTCAATCGCAGGTTCATGGTCGGCGTGACCACGCAGGCCGGCGGCGTCGGCAGGCTGCTGCAGTTGGGCGGCGGCAGGTCGTTGATCGCGACCGCGTTGGCGATGCTGAGCACGCCTTCGGGAATCGGATCGACCACGCGCACCGTGAAGGTCGCCGAGGCGGTCCCCGGATTGCCCGCCAGCGGCGCCGGCACCGTCAGCGTCGTATTGCATGCTGTTCCAGCGGGCGCACCGGCCGCGCAGGTCCAGGTCGGCGTACCACCGACGAAGGTGGTGTTCGCCGGCACGAGCTCATTCACGATCGTGTTGTTCGCAATCGAGCCGCCGGTGTTGGTCACGACGATCGTGTAGGTCAGGTTCTCGCCCGGCTGGGCGATGCCATTCACCGTGATGCTTTCGCCCGTCAGCGTCTTGGCGACCGACAGCACCGGCGGGCCGAGCGGATGGGTCGTCGTGCATGGCGTGCACACCGGGTTGGGATCGCCGCCGCCGGTGGCAACCACGGCATTGCCGACGCTGCCGGTGGCATTGGCGTTGACCGTCGCGGTGTACTCGACGACGTAGGTACCGCTCGCGGCTCCGGTCGCCAGCGTGAAGGTGCGGGTGTTGCCCGCGCCGCCCGGCGTGAAGCCGCCCGGGTTGCTGGTGACCGTGCCGAAGGTGAGATTGCTGTTCAGGGTGTCGGTCAGCACCACCGGTGCGGTGGTCGGCCCGTTGCTCACGACCAGCGACAGCGTGTAGGTGATCGTGCTGTTGGCCGCCACGGTCGCCCCGTTGGCCGGGTTGGAGGTCTTGCTCGCGGCGATCTGCGGGATCACCGGATGACCGGTGCTGCACGGGCTGCACTGCGGATCCGGATCGCCGCCGCCGGCCGCAATCACGCTGTTGCCGACCGTGCCGGTCGCGTCGGCGTTGACCGTCGCGGTGTACTCGACGACATACGTTCCACTCGCCGCGCCGATCGCCAGCGTGAAGGTGCGGGTGTTGCCCGCGCCGCCCGGCGTGAAGCCGCCGGGATTGTTCGTCACGGAGCCGAAGGTCAGGTCGGCATCCAGCGTATCGGTCAGCACCACCGGCGCCGTGGTCGGGCCATTCGACACGACCAGGGTCACGGTGTAGGTGATGGTGTCGCCCGCCAGCACCTGGGTGCCGGAGGCCGGGTTCGAGACCTTGCTCGCGGCGATCTGCGGGATCACCGGGTGGCCGGTGCTGCACGGGTTGCACTGCGGATCCGGATCGCCGCCGCCGGCCGCAATCACGCTGTTGCCGACCGTGCCGGTCGCGTCGGCGTTGACCGTCGCGGTGTACTCGACGACATACGTTCCACTCGCGGCTCCGCTCGCCAGCGTGAAGGTGCGCGTGTTGCCCGCACCGCCCGGCGTGAAGCCGCCCGGATTGTTGGTGACCGAGCCGAAGGTCAGGTCGGCATCCAGCGT
>JABAQR010000031.1:66398-162378 GCA_019187485.1 Lysobacterales bacterium
CGACGACATACGTTCCACTCGCGGCTCCGCTCGCCAGCGTGAAGGTGCGCGTGTTGCCCGCACCGCCCGGCGTGAAGCCGCCCGGATTGTTGGTGACCGAGCCGAAGGTCAGGTCGGCATCCAGCGTATCGGTCAGCACCACCGGCGCCGTGGTCGGGCCATTCGACACGACCAGGGTCACGGTGTAGGTGATGGTGTCGCCCGCCAGCACCTGGGTGCCGGAGGCCGGGTTCGAGACCTTGCTCGCGGCGATCTGCGGGATCACCGGGTGGCCGGTGCTGCACGGGTTGCACTGCGGATCCGGATCGCCGCCGCCGGCCGCAATCACGCTGTTGCCGACCGTGCCGGTCGCGTCGGCGTTGACCGTCGCGGTGTACTCGACGACATACGTTCCACTCGCGGCTCCGCTCGCCAGCGTGAAGGTGCGCGTGTTGCCCGCACCGCCCGGCGTGAAGCCGCCCGGATTGTTGGTGACCGAGCCGAAGGTCAGGTCGGCATCCAGCGTGTCGGTCAGCACCACCGGCGCGGTCGTCGGGCCGTTCGTGACGACCAGCGAGACCGTGTAGGTGATGGTGTCGCCGGCCAGCACCTGCGTGCCGCTGGCCGGGTTCGAGACCTTGCTCGCCGCGATCTGCGGCGTGACCGGATGCGTGGTCGCGCAAGTCGTGCATGCCGGGTCGGGATCGCCGCCGCCGGTGGGCACGACGCTGTTTCCAACGGCGCCGCTGGCGTTTGCGTTGACGGTGGCCGTGTACTCGACGACGTAGGTTCCGCTCGCTGCGCCCGTGGCCAAGGTAAAGGTGCGCGTGTTGCCTGCGCCGCCCGGCGTGAAGCCACCGGGGTTGTTCGTCACCGAACCGAAGCTCAGGTCCGGATCGAGCGTGTCGGTGAGCACAAGCGGCGCGGTCGTCGGTCCGTTCGTCACGGCAACGCTGACGGTGTAGGTGATGGTGTCGCCCGCGAGCACCGACGAACCGGAAGCCGGGTTCGAGGACTTGGTGACCACGACCTGCGGCGTCACTGGATGCGTGGTCGCGCACGGCGAGCAGCCGGGCGTCGGATCACCACCACCAGTCGGTACCACGTTGTTGCCCACCGAGACCGAGGCAGCGGCATTGACGGTCGCGGTGTACACGACCGCGTAGCTGCCCTGCGCCGTCCCGGCGGGCAAGGTGCAGACCAGCGGATTGGCCGCGTTGCAGGTGTAGGCACCGGGCGCGGTCACGCTGCCGAAGCTGAGGCCGGCTCCGAGGGTGTCGGTCAAGGTGAAAGTCGATGTCAGCGCGCCATCCGTGATGACCGCGGTGACCGTGTACTGGATGGTGTCGCCGGCGACGACGGCGCTTCCGCTCGCAGGATTCGATACCTTCGAGACCACGATCTGCGGCGGCGTACCAGTCACTGTCAGCGTCGCGGTGTCGCACACCGTGGAGTTTGGCGCTGGCGCGCACACCTGGTAGTTCACCGTGCAGGTGGGCGTCGGGTTGACGTCGAAGGTCGCGATGCCGGTAGCAGCAGCCACCGAAGCATTCGCGCAGGTCCCACCGAGGTACGTGAAGGTGCTGCCGACCGGGAACTCGTCGTTGCTGGACAGGTTGAAGGTCTGTCCGGTCGCGCCTCCCGGCAGGGTCGTCGTGTCATCCAGCGCGTCGATGATCGTCGCGGCGTCGGTGTCGGTGTTGTTCGCCGCGTTGTTGTCGTTGGTCGCACCGGTGGTGCCGGTGAAGTTCACCGCGGTCGGGCCGGTGTCGCTGCCGCCCGACGCGCCCGGCGCGAGGTAGTCGTAGGTGCACACGATCGCATCGTTCGGCGCTGCGCTCGGCAGGCTCGCCACCGGCGTCGCCGGGTTGCACACGAGGTTGCTGATCGTGCCCACGTCCACGCTCGGCGCGCAGGTGGCGTTGATCGCCGCGTTGCTGCCGATGTTGGTGCAGGTCAGTGTCAGCCCGGTCAGGCTCTGGCCGGGACTGACCACGTCCGGGATCGGGCCCAGCACCGCTTCCATGTCGGTCGTGGTGCCGGTCACCGTCAGCGTGGCGGTGTCGCACACCGTCGTGTTCGGCGCCGGCGCGCAGACCTGGTAGTTGACCGTGCACGGACTCGGCACCACGTCGAAGGTCGCCACGCCCGCGGCGCTGACGCTCGCGTTCGCGCAGGTTCCACCCGGCTGGATCGAGAAGGTGCTGCCGACCGGGAACTCGTCGTTGGTGGACAGGTTGAAGGTCTGCCCGGTCGCGCCAGACGGTGCGCTGGTGGTGTCATCCAGCGCGTCGATGATCGTCGCGGCGTCGGTGTCGGTGTTGTTCGCCGCGTTGTTGTCGTTGGTCGCACCGGTGGTGCCGGTGAAGTTCACCGCGGTCGGGCCGGTGTCGCTGCCGCCCGGCGTGCCGGGTGCGAGATAGTCGTAGGTGCAGGCGATCGCGCTGCCGTTGGCGAGCGAGGCCACCGGCGGGTTCGGCACGCAAACGAGGTTGCTGATCGTGCCCACGTCCACGCTCGGCGCGCAGGTGGCGTTGATCGCCGCGTTGCTGCCGATGTTGGTGCAGGTCAGCGTCAGCCCGGTCAAGCTCTGGCCCGGACTGACCACGTCCGGGATCGGACCCAGCACCGCTTCCATGTCGGTCGTGGTGCCGGTCACCGTCAGTGTCGCGGTGTCGCAGACCGTCGTGTTCGGCGCCGGCGCGCAGACCTGGTAGTTGACCGTGCAGGGGCTCGGCACCACGTCGAAGGTGGCCACGCCCGCGGTGCTCACGCTTGCGTTCGCGCAGGTGCCGCCCGGCTGGATCGAGAAAGTGCTGCCGATTGGGAACTGATCGTTGGTCGCCAGGTTGAAGGTCTGGCCAGTCGCACCGCCCGGCAGGGTCGTCGTGTCATCCAGCGCGTCGATGATCGTCGCGGCGTCGGTGTCGGTGTTGTTCGCCGCGTTGTTGTCGTTGGTCGCACCGGTGGTGCCGGTGAAGTTCACCGCGGTCGGGCCGGTGTCGCTGCCGCCGGCCGTACCCGGCGCGAGGTAGTCGTAGGTGCAGACGATCGCGTCGTTCGGCGCTGCGCTCGGCAGGCTCGCCACCGGCGGGTTCGGCACGCACACGAGGTTGCTGATCGTGCCTACGTCCACGCTCGGCGCGCAGGTGGCGTTGATCGCCGCGTTGCCGCCGATGTTGGTGCAGGTCAGCGTCAGCCCGGTCAGACTCTGGCCCGGACTCACCACGTCCGGGATCGGGCCGAGCACCGCTTCCATGTCGGTCGTGGTGCCGGTCACCGTCAGCGTCGCGGTGTCGCACACCGTCGTGTTCGGCGCCGGCGCGCACACCTGGTAGTTGACCGTGCACGGGCTCGGCACCACGTCGAAGGTCGCCACGCCCGCGGCGCTGACGCTCGCGTTCGCGCAGGTGCCACCCGGCTGGATCGAGAAGGTACTGCCGACCGGGAACTCGTCGTTGCTCGACAGGTTGAAGGTCTGGCCGGTCGCGCCCGCCGGGGCGCTGGTGGTGTCATCGAGCGCGTCGATGATGGTCGCTGCGTCGGTGTCGGTGTTGTTCGCCGCGTTGTTGTCGTTGGTCGCACCGGTGGTGCCGGTGAAGTTCACCGCGGTCGGGCCGGTGTCGCTGCCACCCGGCGTACCCGGAGCGAGGTAGTCGTAGGTGCAGACGATCGCATCGTTCGGCGCCGCGCTCGGCAGGCTCGCCACCGGCGGGTTCGGCACGCACATCAGGTTGCTGATCGTGCCCACGTCCACGCTCGGCGCGCAGGTTGCGTCGATCGCCGCGTTGCTGCCGATGTTGGTGCAGGTCAGCGTCAGCCCGGTCAGGCTCTGGCCCGGACTCACCACGTCCGGGATCGGGCCCAGCACCGCTTCCATGTCGGTGGTGGTGCCGGTCACCGTCAGCGTCGCGGTGTCGCACACCGTCGTGTTCGGCGCCGGCGCGCAGACCTGGTAGTTGACCGTGCACGGACTCGGCACCACGTCGAAGGTCGCCACGCCCGCGGCGCTGACGCTCGCGTTCGCGCAGGTGCCGCCCGGCTGGATCGAGAAGGTGCTGCCGATTGGGAACTGATCGTTGGTCGCCAGGTTGAAGGTCTGGCCAGTCGCACCGCCCAGCAGGGTCGTCGTGTCGTCGAGCGCGTCGATGATGGTCGCAGCGTCGGTGTCGGCGTTGTTCGCCGAGTTGCTGTCGTTGGTCGCACCGGTGGTGCCGGTGAAGTTCACCGCGGTCGGGCCGGTGTCGCTGCCGCCCGGCGTGCCGGGAGCGGTGTAATCGAAGGTGCAGGTGATGGAACTGCCGTTGGCGAGCGAGGCCACTGGCGTCGGCGGCACGCAACTGAGGTTGCTGATGCTGCCGACGTCCACCGAGGGCACGCAGGTCGCCGCGAGCGCCTGGTTGGGGCCACCGTTGGTGCAGGTCAGGGTGCGCCCCACCAGCGTCTGGCCGGGACTGACGACCGCCGGAATCGGCCCGAAGCTGGCGCTCATGTCGGCGATCGCGACCAGCGTGGAACCGGTGTCGCTGTTGTTCGCCGTGGTCGACTCTGGCGTGGTGGTGCTGATGTTCGCGGCCACCGGCACGCTGCCGCTGAGCGGCGCCGTGTACGTGAAGTTGAGATTGAGGGCCTCACCCGGATCCAACTGCGTGTCGAGACCGCTGAAACTGACCACACAGGTCGCCGTGTCGACGCTGAAGGTCGCTGGCGCGATGCCCGGAAAGTCGATGCCGGCGGGGCAACTGCCGGGCGTGCCGATCGTCACCTGGTAGACCACGCCGTTGGCGGTCGCCCCCGCGGCCGGTGCATTGGTGAACTGCACGCTGCCGTTGACCGTCGCACCCGGTGCGACCGCGGCCGGTACCGTGATGTCCGCAGTCACGTCCGCGAGCACGATGACGGTGCTCGCACTCGCGCTGTTCGGCGCGGTGGCGCCGGCGACTTCATTCGCCGCCGAAATCGTGGTGTTCACCGGGATTGGCCCGGTGGCCGGCGCGGGGTAGTTGAAGTTGATCGTCAGCGGCGGGGAAATGCTGCTCGCCGGCAGATTGGCCGGCATGCCGGTGAAGGTGACGACGCAAGTGGCGTTGTTGTACGCAGCCGTGACGCCAGTGGGCAGCAGCGTGAAATTGACCGACGTCGGGCAGTTGCCCGGGGTGCCGATCACCGCCGTGTAGGCCGTGCCGGTGGCGGTGACGTCGCCGTTGTTCAGATAGACGATGGTGCCGAAGACGGTCTGCCCGGGAAAGGCGCTTGGC
This sequence comes from Lysobacterales bacterium, assembly GCA_019187485.1. Taxonomy (GTDB): domain Bacteria; phylum Pseudomonadota; class Gammaproteobacteria; order Xanthomonadales; family SZUA-5; genus JADKFD01. Next base: position 71,636 of record JABAQR010000031.1, read on the forward strand.
GTCACCGTGACCAGCGTGCCGGGATCGGCGCCGACGATCGGTGGGACGATGTCCAGCGTCTGCGAGATGATCGGCGTGCGCTCCAGCGCCCAGGAATCGAGGCCCTTGGCGGTGCCGAAGTGGGTGGCGGCCGTGTTGGTACAGTCGTTGTTGGGATCGTTGGTGACTTGCGGATAGCGGCGATAGAAGAAACCCGAGCCGCCGAGGTTGCCGTCGCTGGAATCGACGCCGATCAGCGACTGCACCGGGCTCGGCTGCACCTGCAGGTGGCCGACGCCGCAGAGGTGCCCGTTGAGCTCGCCGACCAAGGTGTTGTTGCGCGTGCGATAGCCGCGGTCGTCGTAGTAGATGGTGGCGTCCTGCGAGCCGTTGCGCTTCAACACCGTCGGACCGCCGAAGGCCATGCCCTCGGTGTCGATGATCGGGAAGTGCACTTCGCCGTTACGGCCGTCGATCCGGTAGGTGTAGCCACTACCGAGCGGGAACAAGTTGCCGGCGTTGTCGCGGCCGTCCCAGAACACGCTGTGGCTGCCGGTCAGCGCGGTGCCGGTGAGCACCCGGTTGAGCGTGTTCGCGGGATCGAAATCGACGCCGTCGCGGCTGATGACGATCTGATAAGTCAGCGTGTTGACGGTGTTGAACTGGAATACACCGCCGCCGCCGAGCGCGGTGGTGGAGCCGCCAATGGTGCCGGTGAAACTGACCGCGCTCAGTTGCGGCACCGGCGGCACGCTCGGGATGCCGAGCGCGCCGAGCACCCGCTCGACTTCGGCGTCGTTGGGTCCGGCGTCGCTGACGTCCGCGAAGAAGATCGGATACTGCGGGGCCTGGGCGCTGATGCCGGAGCCAGCCGGCAGCAGCGTGGTCGCGGTCTGGTTGTTGCCGCGAACGCTCTTGTAGAGCGGCGAACCGGTGTCCAGGAAGCCGGCGCGGTTGGCGTACAGCGCGTAGGCGAAGGGGTCGAGGTCGTTGAGCGTCTGCCGGTAGCGATAGCCGTCCTCGGTGATGTAGTGCAGGACGTGATTCAGGCGCGCCGCGGCGCCGTTGTCGCCGCTGCGACCGACCCACGCGTAGGTGAACGCGCGCCCGGCGAGGTCGGTGGTCGTGGCGTTGCTGGCGCGCACCACCACTTCCCAGGCGGCCACGCGATCCTGCAGGATCTGCGGATTGTTGGCGACCGGCGTGGCGACCAATGCCGAAAAACCCGCGGTCGCACCGGAAAAACGCACGCCGTAGATGCCCGTCGACGGCGCCAGGTAGGCGCAGGGGCTCCAGCCATCGGTGACCGTCGCACTTCCGTCGGCGCTGTTCGGTCCGGCAAGTTCTGCTGCGCGCGTGGCGATCACGCCGCGTCCGGCGCCGCCATAGCTGGCCGGCGGCAGGTTCGAGGTCGAACAGGTGTAGTCCGCCGCACCCGGGATGGTTTCGTTGCCGCGCGCGCCAAAAGACTGCGGGTTGTAGATGAAGACGTCGCCGCCGTTGTTGCGATTGCTGGATCCGGTGTAGATGTACTCGCCGGCACGCGCGTAGACGTAGACGAACATGCGGTTGCGCGCGACGCCGGCGTAGGTGGCGTTGTTGACCACGTCCATCGGTGCGCGCGCGCCGGGCGTGCCGCTCGGGAACACCGTGCGCGTGCCTTCGGCGAAGGCCGGTCCGGACAGGAGCGGGATCGACAACGCTGCCAGCGCGAGTCCCCAGGCCCTCAGCTTTTCCGCCAGCCGCACGGTGCCGGTCGTCTTGCCAACGAAATGCGCGTTCATTCGATCCCCTGTCGCCTGGACGAATCGATCGATTCATCCACGATTGCCAAGAAACACAGCAAGTTGGCGCGCTGTTCTAACACGTCAGATTAAGAACAGCCGGCAAGTTGTTGCAAATTCAGAAAAGTTTGCAATCCGCGCGCCCAAGTCAACGGCATCTCGCGGACTGCGGACAGGCTACGGGCATTGTTCCTGCAAACCCTTGGGCGCACGCCGGACGGACGGCCGACTTGAAGAAAGTTGACCGGCTTCCTGTAACGCTTGATTAATCGGGGCGGCCGCCGGCGCCGGGTCAGCCGGCGCGCCCGTCCAGCCAGGCGGCGACCGCCGCGTCGGCCTGCGCCACCAGGTTCGCCAGCGGCTCTTCCAGTTCCGGCGCAGGCCAGTTCCCGCCGCGCAGCGCGGCTTCGATGCGGCGACAGGTGTCGGCCAGTTCGAGCGCGCCGATGCTGCCGCTGGCGGCCCGCAACTGGTGGATCGGCGCGAGCGCGGCGGCCGCATCCTGGTGCGCGCGCGCGTCGGCGTAGGCGGCAAGCAAGCGCGCACTGTGCGCGCGGTACAGCTCCAGCAAAGGCCGCCAGCGCGAGGGCCCCAGGGCGAGCACGGCCGCGACCCGCGCCGGGTCCAGCCGCGCGCGTGGCTCAGGCGGCGGCGTCCGGCTCATCGCGCTGCAGGCGGTAGCCGTGCTGGTAGATCGCCTGCAGCCGCCAGCCGGATTCGCCGGCCAGCCCGAGGCGCTTGCGCAGCCGCGAGATGTGGGTGTCGATCGAGCGGGTCGACACCTGGCCCGGCATCTTCCACACCTCGCTCAGCAACATCTCGCGGCTGACGATGCGGCCGTGGCGGCGGAACAGGTAGCACAGCAAGTCGAACTCGCGCGCGGTGGTCTCCACGCAGCTGTCGGCCTGGTACAGCCGGCGCTGGCGCAGGTCGAAGCGGAAGGGCGGGAACTGGAGTTCCGCCGGTTGCCGCGAGGCGTTGCCGGTGCGCCGCAAGGCCGCTTCGATGCGCGCAACGAGTTCGCCCGCGCGCGCTGGTTTGGCAACGTAGTCGTCGGCGCCGGCGCGCAGCGCGGCGACGACGTCGGATTCGACGTCGTGGCTGGTCAGGAACACCACCGGCACGCCGGCGTTCGGTCCTTGTCGCAACCACTCGAGCAGAGCCAGCCCGTTGGCATCCGGCAGGCTCCAGTCGAGCACGATCGCATCGACCGACTCGACACCCAGCCGCCGGCGAAACTCGGCAGCACTCGGGTACACGACGGCCGCATGCCCGGCGGCCTCGATCCAGGCCGAGTACAGGGCTGCGTCGAAGGCGCTGTCCTCGACCAGGGCGATGCGCCATCGATTCGTGTCTGCGGCTGGGCTGTGGGGACTCGCCATCCGGTCCGGCGCGGCAAGGGATGACCCCCGATTCTGCGCCATTCGGGCGCCGGATTCATGCTCGCGACTCCGCCGCCAGCGCCTGCATCAGTTGTTCGATGCTGAAGGGCTTGGGCAGCACCCGCAGGCCGTCGACGCCAGATGGTCCGCCCGAGCCGCTGACCAGCAGCACCTGCGGGAGACTGCCGGTGCGGCGCGCGCGAACGCTCGCAGCAATCGCGCCGCCGTCGCTGCCGCCGAGGTGGCGGTCGCACAGCAGGATGTCGGGCACGAAACTCCGCAGGCCCTCATCGAGCGTCACCGCGTCGGCAAGCTCGCGCACTTGCGCGCCCGCCACTTCCAGCAGGCTGCGGATGCCGAGGCGCGAGAATTCGTCGTCGTCCACCAGCAGCACGCGGCGTCCCGCGAGCGGCAACCCGTCCGCCTGCGGCTCGCTCGCGGCGTCCGAACACGGCAGTTCCAGCACGAAGACCGCGCCCTCCGCCTGACCCGGCCGCGCCCACAGGCGTCCGCCGTGGGCTTCCACCAGGCGCCGCGCGATTGCGAGCCCGAGGCCACTGCCGCCGGCTCCCGAGGATGCGCTGCCGCGGAATCCGGGCTCGAAGATCCGTTCCAGTTCGGCATCGGCGACACCGGGGCCGCGATCGCATACCTCCAGTGTCCAGAGGCGCGCGAGCAGGTCGATCCGCGCCCGCAGCAGGACTTCGCCGCTGCCCGAGTAGTGCACGGCATTGCCGACGAGATTCAGCAGCACCTGTCCGAAGCGCTCGGGATCCACCTCCGCCCAACCCGGCGCTGCGGCGGGCTCGTAGCGCAGCCCGAGACCCTTGGCGCGCGCCGTCGCCTCCACCAGGGCGAGGCTGGCGCGCACCAGCGCGTCGAGGTCGCAGGGATGGCGATGCAGCGTGAAGCGGCCCTGCTCGATGAGGGCGAGATCGAGGGCGTCGCTCGCCAGCCGCGCGATCACATCCGCGGCCAGGTGCGCGGAATGCAGTTGTCGGCGGCGTGCGGGGTCGACTTCCTGTTGCAGCAACTGCTCGAGGGTGCCGCGCAAGCCCTGCACCGGGTTGCGGATCTCGTGGCTGGTCATCGCCAGCACCTGCACGCGCGCCTGCTGCTCCGCGGCGGCGGCGCGCGCCTGCAGCGCGCGCAGGCGCAGGCGGAAGCCCAGCCAGGCCGCCAGCAGCAGGATCGAACAGGCGACCGCCAGCAGCCATGCCAGGTCGCGCTGGCGCTGCGCGAGCGCGAGCGCGAGTTGCTCGGCGCGCAGCTCTGCGCTCGTCAGTCGCGCGGCCTGCTCGTGTTCGCGATGGCGCAGGTTCAAGGAAGCCACGACGTCCTCGCGCCGCCGTTGCAGCGAATCCAGCGCGGTGCTGCGGGCTTCGACGGCATGCGCGTAGGCCTGCGCGAAGTCGCCGGCGCGGTGCGCGCAGGCGCCGAGGTCGGCGAGTGCCGCCGACAGGTCCCAGAGGGTGTCCAGTTCGCGCAACAGGGCGACGCCTGCGCGCAACTGCTCGGCACCCTCGGCGGTGTCGCCGCGCTCGCACAGGCTGCGGCCCGCCACCACCAGCGCGAACGCCTGCAGGTAGGGCTGCTGGCGCCGCGCGGCATCCGCGACGACCGCCTGCAGCCTCGCCTGCGCATCCTCCGGCTCGCGCACGGCGATCTCTGCCAGCAGCAGCGATTGCAGCGCATCCGGCGCACTCACCCGTGCGGCCAGCGACAGCGCGGTTTCGAGGTCGGCCAGCGCCAGTTCCGGCTGCGACTGGGCGCGCACGATCCGGATGCGGTTGATCAGCAGCCGCAACCAGGCTTCTGCCAGATCCGCGGCGCTGGCAATGGCGACGCCCTCGTCTGCGTACCGACGCGCGGTTTCCAGGTCGCGCGCGCGCCCGGCGGCGCTGGAGAGGCTCAGCAGCGCCAGCGCCTGTGCCTCGGCGTCGTCGTTGACGCGCGCCCGCGCCAGCACGTCGAGCAGCAGTTCCTGTGCCTGCGGCAGGCTCTCGAGTTGCACCTGCGCGCCGGCGATCGCCAGTTCGGCGCGCGCCAGCAGGCGCTGGTCGCCCGCGCGCCGCGCCTGCGTCGCGGCCGCCCGCCCATGCGCCTCCACTTCCTCCCACAGCCCGCGGCTGCGCAGATGGCGGGCGATCGCCAGCTCGATGCGCGCGGCCGCGACCGCATCGTCCGCCGCCTCGGCACGATTGAGCAGTTGCACCGCCTCATCCATGAAGACGGAGCGTGGCAGCGGAGCGGTGCTGTCCTCGAGACGCGCAACCGCAGTGGCGAGCGCCTCGGGATCCGCTTGCGCGATCGACACGGCGGCGACCGTCGACAAGGTACAGGCCACGAGCAGGCCCTGCAGCCATCGCGTGACGCCCAAACAACTCACGGACCGCATCGGGATTCCTCTGGGAACGCTGCGGCGACGCTATGCTTGCGCGCGCCCCGCCGCAATCGCGGCAGACCTCCGACCGCATGCGCGAATCCGGCCTCCGCCTCGCAAACTTCATCGACGGCGACTACCGCGCGCCGCTGTCGGGCGCCTGGCTGGCGGTGCACGAGCCGGCGACCGGGCAGGTCTATGCCGAGGTGCCGGACTCGGGATCGGCGGACATCGAAGCCGCGGTCGCCGCGGCGCAGCGCGCGCAGCGCGGCTGGTCTGCGACCGCGCCGAGCGCCCGTGCGGCCTTGCTGCGGCGCATCGCCGACCTGCTCGAAGGGCAACTCGATGCCTTCGCCGAGGAGGAGTCGCGCGACAGCGGCAAACCGGTGCACGTGGCGCGCGCGGTCGACATCCCGCGCGCGGTGGCGAACTTCCGCTTCTTCGCGGCGATGGCGGAGTCCTTCACCTCCGAGAGCCACCACGGCGAGGCCGGCACGCTCAACTACACCCTGCGCCAGCCGATCGGCAGCGTCGGCTGCATCAGCCCGTGGAACCTGCCGCTGTACCTGTTCAGCTGGAAGATCGCGCCGGCGCTCGCGGCCGGCAACTGCGTGATCGCCAAGCCCAGCGAGGTCACGCCGGTGAGCGCCTGGCTGCTCGGCGGCATCCTGCAGCAGGCGTGCCTCCCCCCGGGCGTGCTCAACATCGTGCACGGCAGCGGCGCGCGTTGCGGCGCGCCGCTGGTCGCGCACCCGAAGATCAAGGCGGTGTCCTTCACCGGCAGCACCGCCACCGGAGCGGCGATCGCCGCCGCCACCGCCAGCCAGTTCAAGAAGCTGTCGCTGGAAATGGGCGGCAAGAACGCCACGGTGGTGTTCGCCGACTGCGATTTCGAGCGCGCGCTGGCGGAGTCGGTGCGCGCGACCTTTTCCAACCAGGGCCAGATCTGCCTGTGCGGCTCGCGCGTGCTGGTCGAACGCAGCCTGCTGCCGCGCTTCCGCGAGGCCTTCGTCGAGCGCGTACGCGCGCTGCGCGTCGGCGACCCGCGCGATCCTGGCAGCGACATCGGCGCGCTGGTCTCCGCCGCGCATCGCGACAAGGTCGAGTCCTACATCGCGCTGGCGCACGAGGAAGGCGGTCGCCTGCTCACTGGCGGCGGGCGCGTCGCGCCGGAGGGTCGCTGCGCGCAGGGCTGGTTCCTGCAACCGACGGTCTTCGACCACCTCGACGCGCACTGCCGCGTCAACCAGGAAGAGATCTTCGGCCCGGTGGCGACGCTGACGCCCTTCGACGACGAGGCGCAGGCGCTGGCCTACGCGAACAGCACGAACTACGGGCTCGCGTGCAGCCTGTGGACCCGCGACCTCGAGCGCGCCCACCGCTTTGCGGCGGCGCTGGAGAGCGGCATCGTCTGGGTCAACTGCTGGATGGCGCGCGACTTGCGCACGCCCTTCGGCGGGGTCAAGCATTCCGGCCTCGGCCGCGAGGGCGGGCAGGAGGCGATGCGCTTCTTCACCGAAGCCAGGAACGTCGCGATCCGCGTGAACTGACCGGCGTCCCGCGCGGCGCACAGGAGAGTCGAAGCATGGGCGAGTCCATCCAGGCCAGCACCGCGCCGAAACCGGTCGGTCACTATCCACACGCCCGCCGGGTCGGCGAGCTGCTGTTCCTGTCCGGCATCGGACCGCGTTCGCCGCAGGACAACTCGATCCCGGGCAATGTCCTCGATGCCGACGGCAACCTCGTCGCCTACGACATCGCGCAGCAATGCCACGCGGTGTTCGCCAACGTGCGCGCGGTGCTCGAAGCCTGCGGCGCGCAGTGGCAGGACCTCGTCGACGTCACCTGCTACCTGACCGACCTGGCGCGCGACTTCCGCGTCTACAACCGCATCTGGGCCGAGTATTTCCCCGACCCCGCGAACGCGCCCTGCCGGACCACGCTCGGCATCGACGCGCTGCCGACCCTGATCGTCATCGAGCTGAAGTGCGTGGCGCGCGCGCCGACGGTCTCTCCTTCGATGTAGCGCCGCCGGTGGCGAGCCGGCCGAGGTCGTGCCGCGCACGTCGCGCAATCATCGGATAGGCTGTGTTCCGGCTTTCCAAAGACAGCAGCCATGTGGCCTTCCCCGATCGACCTGCAAGCCTGGATCGACGAGCACCGGCACCTGCTGAAGCCGCCGGTCGCCAACAAGTGCATCGAACAGGGCGATTTCATCGTCATGATCGTCGGCGGACCGAACCAGCGCACCGACTACCACGTCGAGGACGGTCCCGAGTTCTTCTACCAGCTCGAAGGCGAGATGGTGCTGAAGATCCAGCACGAGGGCCGCGCGCAGGACGTGCCGATCCGCGCCGGCCAGGTCTACTACCTGCCGCCGCGGGTGCCGCACTCGCCGCAGCGCATGCCGGATTCGGTCGGCCTGGTGATCGAACGCAAGCGCCTCGCGCACGAACTCGACGGATTGCAGTGGTACTGCGAGCGCTGCAACCACAAGCTCTACGAAGAGTATTTCGCGCTCACCAACATCGAGACCCAGTTCGGAGCGGTGTTCGACCGCTTCTACTCATCGCGCGAGCGGCGCAGTTGCGACGCGTGCGCGCATTTGAATCCGGCGCCGCCGCGATACTTGTGAAGCGGGTTGTCTGTCGGCAGCGAAGCTCGCACGCAGAGACGCAGCCGCCGTTCGGTGAGCTACCCACGGAGCCGGCCCGACCCGCGAAGGTTGCGACGTAGTCGCTCCGCCCAAGGGTGGAAAAGCGTCGGGCGCAAAGTACGCAAAGGGGAAAAGAAAGGACGCAAAGGAGAGCGGAAGCAAATCGTCCTCCCGCTCTCGCCTTTCTTTGCGTCCTTTGCGCCCCTTTGCGTACTTTGCGTCCACCAACAGGCGCTGCGATCAGCGCGGGAACTCGTGGCCGCGGGTCGCGCCGCGCGAAGCGCTGCGGGAGAATGCCGGCAAGCGCCCGCTGCCGCCACCGACCCTCGCCAACCTGTATCCGGCGGTGCGCGGACACGCTGCCGACAGGATCAAGCGTGGCCGGCTTTGACTTTCACTGTTCACCTTTCACTTCTCACTGCCGCCCACGCCCGTCATCGCCCTGCGCCGACCGCTGCTAACATCCGCCACTCCGCCCCGCCACCCGAGGTCCAGCCATGGCCATCGAACTCCCCGCCCTGCCCTACGCGCGTGATGCGCTGATGCCGCACATCTCGCCGGAGACCATCGACTTCCACTACGCCAAGCACCACCAGGCCTACGTCACCAACCTCAACAACCTGATCAAGGGCACGCCGCAGGAAAACCAGAGCCTGGAGGAAATCGTGCGTTCCTCTTCCGGCGGCATGTTCAACAATGCCGCGCAGGTCTGGAACCACAGCTTCTACTGGAATTGCCTGAAGCCGAACGGCGGTGGTGCGCCCTCCGGCACGCTCGCGGCGGCCATCGACGCTGCCTTCGGCAGCTTCGACAAGTTCAAGGAAGAGTTCACCAAGACCGCGATCGGCACCTTCGGCTCCGGCTGGGCCTGGCTGGTGCAGAAGCCGGATGGCACGCTGGCGCTGGCGAGCACCAGCAACGCGGCAACGCCGCTGACCGGCGCCGACACCCCGCTGCTGACCTGCGATGTGTGGGAACACGCCTACTACATCGACTACCGCAACCTGCGCGCGAAATACGTCGAGGCCTTCTGGAACCTCGTCAACTGGGACTTCGTCGGCGCGCAGATGCGCTGAGGCGTTCTCGGGGTCCGTTCTGCGCCCGGCCTAGCCCAGGCGCGCCAGCACCGGATCGATCTGCGCGTGGCGGCCGAGCAGGTCGGCCACCAGCGCAAGTCGCCGCCGCAATTCGCCACGGTCGGCGGCGGTGATCGTTGCGTGGCCAACCTTGCGACCGGCGCGCGCCGCCTTGCCGTAGTCGTGCCAGTGCAGGCCGGGCACGCGCAGCGCGGCGTTGCGTTCCGGCAGCTCGCCGATCCAGTTCAGCATGCAGCTCAGGCCGCGCGCCGCAGTGTCGCCAAGCGGCAGGCCGGCGACCGCGCGCAGGTGGTTCTCGAACTGTCCGGTGATGGCGCCCTCGATGCTCCAGTGGCCGCTGTTGTGGACGCGCGGCGCCATCTCGTTGGCGAGCAGCCGGCCGCCGACGTCGAAGAACTCGATCGCGAACACGCCGACATAGTCGAGCGTTTCGCCGACCCGGCGCGCGCAGGACTCCGCCTGCTGCGCGAGCGCGGGGTCGACGACCGCCGGCGCCAGGGTCGCCGACAGGATGCCGTCGACATGCAGGTTCTCGACCAGCGGGTAGCAGCGCAGCTCGCCGTCGAGCGCGCGCACGGCGACGATCGACAGTTCGCGCTCGAAGGCGATGCGCGTTTCCAGCACGCAGGCGGCGCGGCCCAGGCGCGTCCACGCGTCTTCGAGCAGGTCAGCGCAGTCGACGCGGATCTGGCCCTTGCCGTCGTAGCCGAAGCGGCGGGTCTTCAGGATCGCCGGGAACGCGACCGTGGCCACGGCCTGCGCCAAGTGCGCGGGCTCCTCGACCACCGCGAATGGCGCCACCCCGGTGCCCACGCGCACGAACAGCACCTTTTCGGCGCCGCGGTCCTGCGCGGTTGCGAGCGCCAGCGGGTTGGGACGCACCGGTCGCAACACTTCCAGTTCGTGCAGGGCGGGCGCCGAGACGTTCTCGAAGTCGAAGGTGATCGCGTCGCAGACGTCGGCGAAGCGGTGCAGCGCGGCGAGATCGTCGAAAGCCGCCACCTCCAGCGGCGCGACCCCACCCGAGCAGGCGTCGACCGCTGGATCCAGCGCGTGGACGCGCACACCCAGCGGGGCCCCGGCGAGCGCCAGCATGCGCGCGAGCTGGCCGCCGCCAATGACGCCTACTCGCATGCCGGCCGCCGCGGGTCGGGCTCGGCGAGCACGCGCTCGGTCTGCGCGGCGCGCAGCCCCTGCAGCCTGGCCGCGAGCGCCGGGTTGGTCAGCGCCAGGATCGCCGCCGCGGCAAGCGCGGCGTTCTTGGCGCCGGCCTGGCCGATGGCCAGCGTCAGCACCGGAATGCCGGCCGGCATCTGCACGATCGACAGCAGCGAATCGATGCCATTGAGGGCGCGCGACTGCATCGGCACACCGAGCACCGGCAGCCAGGTCTTCGCCGCGAGCATGCCGGGCAGGTGCGCGGCACCGCCGGCGCCGGCGATGAGTACGCGCAGACCGCGCCGTTCGGCCTCGCTCGCGTAGCCGAACAGCAGATCCGGCGTACGGTGCGCGGAGACCACGCGCACCTCGTAGGGCACGCGCAGCTCATCCAACAGGTCAGCCGCAGCGGCCATGGTCTCCCAGTCCGAGCGCGATCCCATGACCACGCCCACCAGCGGTAGATTGATTTCCACTTGCGCCTGTTGGAGTCGGTGGAGCGGACACGCTATGTTAGCGGCCCGACCGCACGCGACCAATCCATGGGGATCGACCGACGCCTGCTCGACATCCTGTGCTGTCCGGTGTCGCGCCGGCCCCTGCGCCTGCTGCGCTCGGACCAGTTGCGGTGGTTGAACCAGCGCATCGGCGCCGGCGGCGTGCTGGATGTCGACGGCCGCGTCGTCGGCGTCGCGTTCGCGGCCGGCCTCATTACCGACGACGGCCGCGTGATCTACCGCATCGAGGACGATATTCCAGTGCTGCTGCCGGAAGAAGGCCTGGGCACCACGCAATTCGACGGATTCCCGGTCTGAGCCGTTGCGGCTGTAAACTGTGACCGCCGTCCTGATTTGCGCACTTGGCAAGAAGCTCCGGCGCGGCTTACGGTACCCTGCACGCGAACTCACGCGGTCGCGCGCGAAGCGATCAGGCCCAGGGGGTGTTCGTGAACAGCGACAACAAGGTCGTCGACTTGCAGCAGCGCCAGGCCGCCCAGGCGCAGCAGGCGGATCGCGTGGGCGACCTCATCAAGCACGCCCGCGGCATCGCCCAGAAGCGCCTCGCGCTGCTGGTCGGGGCGCTGTTCGACAGCGTCGACGATGCGCTCTTCGATCTCGCCGAGAAGGCCGAGAACAACCTGATCCAGACGCGCTACTTCGACGGCATGCGCGAAGTGCGCAAAAAGCGCCAGTTGGTCGAACGCCTGTTCCAGGAAGCGCTGACCCGCGAGTTCGCGAGCTTCGGCCAGGTCTCCCGCAACGGCGAGGAATCGAGCGCCAGCGGTGGCTTCGCGCTGGTCGACGAACATGAACTGGAGGAGACGCTCGCGGTGTCGGCGATGGCCGGCAAGGCGGCGAACCGCCTGGCGCGACCGCTGTACGCACTCGCGCAGCGCATGTCGGTGCTTGCCGGCGGCAACAAGATCGGCGACGACAACAACCCGGTGGCGCCCAAGGCTCTGTGCCAGGCATTCCGCACCACGCTCCCCGAGCTCGAAGTGGATCTGCACGTCAAGCTGCTGATCCTGAAGTTGTTCGACAAGCACGTCATGGGCGGACTGGACGGCCTGTACGACGAGATCAACCAGCACTTGATCCAGTCCGGCGTGCTGCCGCAACTCAAGCACCAGTTGCCGGATCTGCGGCGCCCCGGGGCGCCGGCTGCACCCGGCTCCGCGGCGGGCATGCTGCCCGGAGAATCGCCCTCTGCGGTGCCCATGGAATACGATCCCGGCGCCGCGGTCGCGGCGAGCCCCGCCGGCGCCATGTACACCGCCGCCACCGTCAGCGAGGCCGAGCTGCAAATCGAGCTGTACAACACCGTGCGCTCGCTGCTGTCGGCGCGGCGCGCGATCATCCCCGGCGGCATGCCCGGCGGCGGTTTGGGCATTGGCGGAGCACCCGGCCCGTCCTTCGCCACCGATGAACTGGTCAACGCCCTGACGGTACTGCAGTCGCGTGCGATGGCGCTGGGCGGCATGGGCGCGAACTACGGTCCGATGGTCATGCTGCCGGCGGCGCAGATCAAGGACGAGCTGGTCGGCCAATTGCAGCGACTGGGAACCGGCGACGACCACCATCGCGTGGCCGCAGCCGATGAGGACACCATCGACCTGGTCGGCATGCTGTTCGAGTTCATCCTGCAGGACCGCAACCTGCCGGCGGAAATGCAGGCGCTGCTGGCGCGTTTGCAGATCCCCTACCTCAAGTGCGCGATCCTCGACAAGGCCCTGTTCGCGCGCAAAGAGCATCCGGCGCGACTGCTGCTGGACGAACTGGCGCAGGCGGGCCTGGGTTGGAGCGAGGAAGCGGACAAGGACGGTCGTTTCTACGAGAAAGCGAAAAGCGTCGTCGAAACCCTGCTCAAGGAGTTCGACGACAACGTCCAGATCTTCGAGCAGCAGTTGCAGGATTTCCGCGAGTTCATGGCGTCCTCGAAGAAGCGCGCGGAAGTCGCGGAACTGCGCGCCGCGGAGGCTGCGCGCGGGCGCGAGCGTCTGCAAGGCGCGCGCAAAACCGCGGCCCGCGAGATCCTCTCGCGCATCGAGGGTCGGCGTCTGCCGGAAGTCATCCGTCACATCCTGACGCGGCCCTGGGCCAATGTGCTGGTATTGACGGTATTGCGTCAGGGCGAGGGTTCGCACCCCTGGAAGACCGCACTGCGGGTCGCCGACGAATTGGTCTGGGCGGCCGAGGAAAAGCACGGCGACGGCGAGCGCGCGCGCATGCGCGCACTGATCCCCGAGCTCGACAAGGCGCTGCGCCAGGGTCTGGCGATGGTCGCCTACCACGATAACGACGTGCGCCAGTTGCTCGCCGACCTCGGCGCCTTCTTCGAAAGCCAGATCAACCCCGAGGCACCCAGACCGGAGAGGTCCGAAGTGGCGGTCACTGCGGACGGTGCGTCTGCTGCGGCGGGCGAGACTCCGGTCGAAGAGAACTTCGTCGATGAACTGGCGCGCCAACCCGACAGCGCCGAGGCCGAACCCGACCCCGACGCCGAGGTTCAGGACAACTACTACGATCTGGCGCGCGCGATCAAGGTCGGTACCTGGGTGGAGTTTCGCCACGCGGACGGCCGCGCGGAGCGTGCGAAACTGTCGTGGATCAGCCCGATCAGCAGCAAGTATCTGTTCGTCAACCGCAAAGGTCTCAAGGTGGCGGACAAAACGATCTGGGCGCTGGCTGCTGAGCTGCGCCATCAGCGGGCGATGCTGCTGGAGGACGTTCCGCTGTTCGACCGCGCGCTCGATGCGATCGTCGAGCGCCTGAAGAGCTCGGCGCCGGGCGAAGGCGCAGCCGGAGACGCCCACGCCTGATCCGGCGCGAGAGCCGCACGGCGGCGATGCTGCGCGGGCGCCGTCGCGCGGTGTCGGCCACGTCGAGGCGCGAGTGCCACAACCGCTTCAAGACCCGGTCACATGCCCGAGATCCCCTCGATCACGCCGATCACCGCACCGCGGCGGCCAATCCACGTCGGCGCACCCGATCCGCAAAGGGTCGCACTCGATGTGTACCGTGCGCTCGAAGAGGACATCGGGGAGGGCGATGCCAGCGCGGCGCTGATGCCGTCGGACCTGCACGGCCAGGCCGAGGTACTCGCGCGCGAGGAACTGGTGCTCGCGGGTTGCGCCTGGTTCGACGGCTGCATGCGCGCGCTCGACCCGCAGGCGCGCATCTTCTGGCACTTCGCGGACGGCGAGCGCGTGGCCGCCGGCAGCGTGCTCTGCCGCATCGAAGCGAAGGCCCGCGCGCTGCTCAGCGGCGAGCGCAGCGCGTTGAATTTCCTGCAGACGCTCTCCGGCACCGCCACCGCCACGGCAGCCTGCGTGGCCATGCTCGCCGGCTCGCGCACGCGCCTGCTCGACACCCGCAAGACCCTGCCCGGGCTGCGCTATGCACAGAAATACGCCGTACGCGCCGGTGGCGCCGAGAACCACCGCCTCGGTCTCTACGACGCGATCCTGCTCAAGGAAAACCACATCATCGCCGCCGGCGGCATCGTTGCCGCGATCGCCGCCGCACGCAGGCAGTCGCCGGGGCTGGAGGTCGAGATCGAGGTGGAGACGCTGACGGAGTTCCGTCAGGCGCTGCACGCCAGACCCGACCGCATCATGCTCGACGAACTACCGCCGGAGGACCTGCGCTCGGCGATCGCCGAGCGCGTCGCTGGCGTGGAACTCGAGCTTTCCGGCGGCGTGGTCCGCGAGAACCTGACGGAACTGGCGGAGCTCGGCGTCGACTTCATCTCGGTCGGTGCGTTGACCAAGCATGTGCGTGCGATCGACCTGTCGCTGCGTTGGCGTGCGCACCCCTGCCGCTGAAGCGCTGGACCTTGCGCGGCGGCGATTCGGATGTTGGCCGCTCGGGGCGGCGCGCCGCCAGGGTGTGCACTTCAGAAAACGCCGGTGAGGCGCGCGACCAGCACCCCCAGTGTCAGCGCGGCAATCACCAGGAAGGCCCACATCAGACCCATGCGGCCAGACTTGCCCCTGGCTGTCGAAGTCTTGACCGTGGGCGCATCGTTGCGCACGGCGGGCGTGCCCATCTCCTGGCCCGGTGCCAGCAGCAGGAATCGAATGGTATCCAGGCGCAACTCGTCGCCGGCCTTCATCAACTGCCGGGTGATGCGGCGGTCGTTGACGTAGGTACCGTTCGAAGAACCGAGATCCTCGACCATCACGCCGTCGGGCGTGACCCGCAGCTCGGCATGGCGACGCGAGACTTCCTCGGATGGAATGGAGATCTCGCACTCGCTCTGGCGACCGATCACCGCGCTGCTCTGCAAAGGAAAGATCTTGCCGAAGGTCACGCCGGACACGCCGCGCAGCACGAACTTCGGCAAGGCCATGCGCACCTTGGTGCGGCCATCGTCGTCCACGTCCACCGGCTTGGGTCGCGACGGCGGCGCGCTGGCGGCTTTTTCGACTGCGGTTGCGCGCGCACGCACGCTGCCGAAGGTGATCAGGTCGCCGGGCTTGACGTCGGCCGGCGCAGTCACGGGCTTGCCATTGACGGTGACTGGATTGTCCGGATGCGTCACGCTGATCTTTGCGGCGACCGCGGCAAACTCGATCTCGGCGTGCCGCGGGGCGATGCCGGGCGTCATCAGCACGATGTCGACGTCGTTGGCACTGCCCAACACCACGCGACCGCTGTCCATTTCCACCGGAGCGTGCTCGCCATTCGGAAAAAGTAGCTTCATTCGTCCCCCACGGTCTGGATCAGGCTTGCGCTGTCAACGCTGCGGCGGTTTCGGCGGGGCCAATTCGCGCACGAGGCGGAAACCCACGGTATTGCTGAGCCAGTCGTTGCCCTCCGACCGACGCGAGACCACCGCGGCTTCCCCGCTGTCGCTGTGCCAGGCACTGCCCATGATCATGTGCTTGCTGCAATCTCCACTGGTGCGCGCGGCCTGGTCGGGTGCGCGCCCGGCGTGCGCCTCGTTGGCGCAGTCCGCGACCCATTCGCGCACATTGCCCTCGATATCATAGAGGCCCGACGTGGAGGCCTCAAAGCGCCCTGCCGGCGCGGTATAGGCTTGGCCGTCGTCGCAATCCAGCACGCGGTTGCCGCCCTCGGCCTTGCGATAGGCGGCATCGGCGCGGTTTCCGCTGGCGCAGGCGCGCGGCTTGACCTGGCGCGCCAGCCACTGCCATTCGGCTTCGCTGGGCAAGCGGTAGGACTGCCCCGTGCTTTGCGAAAGCCAGCGCGCGTAGGCGAGCGCATCGTTGTAGCCGACGCAGACCACCGGGTGCTCGCCCGCTTGCGGAAACCCCGGTTCGCGCCAGTCGCGCGCCTTGGCGAAGATCGTGCTGCCCTCGCGGTTGCGGCAGTTCTCGCGCGTGACCGTATGCCGCGTCGCCTCGACGAAGCGCTTGAACTCGTTGACGCTGACCTCGCGGCGCATCACCGCGAAAGCCTTGCCCACATCGACGCGCACGTCGCCACCGCGGCGCGCACCGCCGAGCAGGACATCGCCGCCGCCGACGATCACCAGTTCCGGCCCGCCGGCATCGCGGAAGCGGTAGCCCGGCTTGCCGATCACCTTCGCCTCCGCAAGTATCTTCTTCAGCGCGGCATCACCCGGCACCAGTGCCAGCGCGGCGCCCGCGGCAGCTTCCGCCTGTGCACCCTGCCAGACGGCAAGCGCATCCGTGGCCTGCTGGTGCAGGCGCGCGACGCGATCATTCCAACGCGCGTCGATGCGCGCGAGCAGCGCGGCACTGTCAAGACCTGGCGTCTGTGCGACTTGGCGCGCACGCTGCAGGCGGTCCTTGCCCTCGGCGATGCGACCGGCATCGAGATCCTGGTCGGACAGCGCGAGGTAGGCATCGACGACGCCGGCGAGCCCGGCCTTGGCCGCCGCGTTCTCGGAATCGAGTTCGAGCACGCGCGCGAACATCAGCGTCGCATTGCCCTCGGGCGGCAGTTGCAGGCGCTGCATTTGCAGCAGGGCCTGGCCGAGCACGACCAGGCCCTGGATGCGTTCGGCCGGCGTGGCGACCGTGTACTGCTCCGGCGGGGCCGGCTGCACCGCGGACGCATCGGCCGGCGCCGCCGCATCGACGGGCAGCGCCAACGGGTCGACCGACCCGGGGTCGGCCGCGAGCGGATCCGCACGGGTCGGATCCGCTGTGATCGCCGGATCGGGCGTGCCCGGATCGGGCGTGTCCACGTCGGAGACGACCGGCGGGTCTGGCGGGGATGCTGGAAGTGCCACCGGCACCGTGCCGGCGGGCACCGTCGCGGCCACGGGCGGCGGCTCCGGTGCGGGCCCCTTGCGACCCATCAGTCCGTAGACCACGGCTGCGATGCCGGACACCAGCACCGCGACCAACGCCAGCCGCGCCCACGGCGGCCCGGCGCCCGCGCGCGGCGCGGCGGCCGGCGCCGGCCCGACCTGGCGGGCGAGGTTTTCGATCACCGCGGCGGTGCTCTTCGGCGCGACTGCCTGCGAGCGCGCCGGCTGGATCGGCGCCGGCAGCGTCGACGCGGGCGGTGCCTCCACCGGCACCTGTTGCAACCCGGCGATGAACTCCTCCGCCGACGCGAAACGGTCCTTGGGGTCCTTGGCGAGCGCCTTGTCGATGAAGGGCTGCCAGTGGCGCAGCTCGGCCGGCAGACGCGGGATCGGCTCGAACACGTGCGCATAGGCGACCGCGAAGCCATCCGGCCCCTGATAGGGCGGACGCCCGGTGAGCGCCTCGAAGGCGAGCGCGCCCAGGCTGTACAGGTCCGAGCGCGCATCCACCTCGCCGCCGCGCGCCTGCTCCGGACTCATGTAGTTGCTGGTGCCGATGCTGACGCCGGTGCTGGTGATGCGGGTGGATCCGGAGAGCGCGCGGGCGATGCCGAAGTCGGTCAGCAGTGGCGTGTCGGTGCCATCGAACATGATGTTGCCGGGGGTCACGTCGCGGTGTACGACGCCCTGCTGGTGCGCGAATCCGAGTGCCTTGGCGATCCCGGTCAATACCCGCACGATCTCCGCATGCGCAACGCCCTTGCGCATGCGCTGCGCGAAGTCGCCGCCGGGCAGGTACTGCATCGAGAAGTAATGCAGGTGGTCGTTGGTGACGCCCACTTCGTAGACCGCGACGATGTGCGGATGCGTCAGCGAGGCGATGGTGCGCGCCTCGCGCAGGAAGCGCTTGCTGAAGCTGGCGTCCGCGGCGAGGGCGGCCGCCATGACCTTCAGCGCGACGCGGCGTTCCAGCGAGCTCTGGATCGCGAGGTAGACGCGCGCCATGCCGCCGACGCCGAGCTCGCGCTCGATCGCATAGCCGGGTATGGAAATAGGTCCCACGCGCAGAACGAGGTCCCTTGGGTCGGAACGGGACATTCTACATTTTCATTACGGCAAGGCTGCGATGTGCGCCATCGTTGGCAAATCCCGAAGCGCCGGCGCATGCGATGATCCGCCGCCCCGCCCGCGCTGCCGCAGGCCTGCCGATGTCCGCCACCGCCAGCCTGTTCGCGTTGCTGCTGCTCGCCGCTGGCGTGCTCGCCTGGCAGTTGCTGCGTGGCATGCATGAAAGCGCGCTTGCGGTAGCGCAACGCAGTTGCCGGGAGGCCGGCCTGCAATTGCTGGACGCGAGTGTCGCGCTGCTGCAACTGCGCTGGGCGCGAGAGGACGGCGCCTGGGGCTGGCGTCTGGACTACGGCTTCGACGTCAGCAGCGATGGCTCCCGGCGCGGCCACGGGCGCATCCGCTTCCATCGTGGGGCGCTGCGCTGGATACGGATGCCCGGGGAAACCGACGGTCGCGATCTGTGGGTGGTGCCGCACGAGTGAGTGAGTCACCGCAGGGTCCGACCCGCGAGGGAGGAACCCGTTTCTTCCCGACCGCGCGTCGGCGTGAATCCGGTGCGGAACCCGATTCCGGGCGACGCCTTGACTTCCGGGAGCCCCGGTGTACGCTCCCTCGCGATGCCGGCCGCGCCGGCGCGTGCTGCGGAGCCCTGGTCCATGAGCAAGATCCTGCCTTCCCGCGAGCACGAGCAGGAGAAGAACGCGCAGTCGCTGAATCGACTCGCGGTCCTGGGCGGCGCGGTGGTACTGGCGGTACTCGCGGCGATCCTGCTGTTCACCTTCCTGCGTTGACGCCGCTCCTGCGGCCGCAGACGGCCCCGCCGCCGGGTTCAGGATGCGCCGTCGAAGAACTCCACCATGCCGGTCTCCAGCGAATACTCGGCGCCGACCACCCGCAGGCCCTCGCGCTCGATCAGGCCTTCGAGCACCGCCGAACCGTGACGCAGGTGATTGGCCGAGGCGCGCACATTGCTGCGCACGGCGTGATGGACGAGCGCGTCGTGGTCGTGACGCAGTTCGGTCTCCAGCAGAGCCTCCACCGAGGGCCGCACGCGGTCGACGATCGAACGCAGGTTCGGCGACTGGTTCTCGCGCGGCCGTCGCAACTCTTCCACGGTCGCGGAGACCGCGCCGCAGCGCGAGTGACCGAGGACCACGATCAGGCGCGTGCCGAAGCGCTCGGCGGCGAACTCGGCGCTGCCCACCTGGGAGCTCGCGACGATGTTCCCGGCGACGCGGATCACGAACAAATCGCCCAAACCCTGATCGAACACGATCTCGGCCGGCACCCGCGAATCCGAGCAACCGAGAATGATCGCGAACGGGGCCTGACCGCCGGCGAGCTCGCCGCGATGCAGGCGATTGCCGAGCGTGGTCCGGCTGGCGCCGGCGATGAAGCGGCAGTTGCCTTCGCGCAGCCGTTGCAATGCGGTGGGGGCGTCGATCATGCAGTCGTCCGAAGGCCGTAGGGCGTCGCCCGAGACTGCCGCGACTGCGGAACGTGCGCAATCGTCCGCCGTCCGTGGAATGCCGCTCCCGCCAGACGCGAGCGGGCCGGTGAGCATGAGTGCGCTGTCGTCGTCGAAGATCCGCATCGCGGTCGCATCGACGGCTGTGCGTCGGATCCGCCGACCATCCGGTGACGTCCACCTCCGGCGGTATTTGCCGGTGATCGAATGAGCACGTCCGACCGGCTGTTGCGGGTGCTGCTGCTGGAGGACGATGGCAGCGATGCCGACCTGATCGAGCGCCAGTTGCGGAAGGGCGAATTCGCCGTGCCCATCTGCCGTGTCGACAGCGCGCAGGCGCTGCGCGAGGCGTCGACGCCAACGAAGACGTCTTCCGCAACGAAGCGCTGTACGCGCAGCGCCTGTTCGCCGAGCGCTTCGGCATGCGCTCGCGTACCCTGGTGCTGCTGAACCACCCGGACAGCAGCGAGCACTACCCGCTGGCGACGCTCAGCAATCTGCGTCGCGCGCTCGCCGGCATCGGCGACCGAATGCAACGCGACGAAGACCTGTTGCTGCTGTTCGCGACCACCCACGGCGCCGAGGACCATTGGCTGTACGTCGATTTCGAACCGCTGCCGCTGGACCAGATCGATCCCGAATCGCTGCGCGACGCACTCGACGGTGCCGCCATCGACTGGCGCGTGCTGGTACTTTCGGCCTGCTACTCGGGTGGATTCATCGACGCACTGCGCAGTCCGCAGACGCTGGTGATCACATCCGCGCGCGCGGATCGCAGTTCCTTCGGTTGCGGATCGCAGGCCGAGTTGACCTACTTTGGCCGCGCCTTCCTGGTCGACGCCCTGAACCGCACCCAGTCCCTGACGCGGGCCTTCGAACTCGCACGCCGACGCGTGGCGCGCATGGAAAAAGCCGAGGACTTCGATGCGTCTGATCCGCAGATGGTGATCGGCTCGTCCTTCCGGGCGCACCTGGCGCGCTGGGAAAGCACCCTGACGCCGGCGCCGAAGGTGACCTTCGAACCACCCTCCGTCTCTGCACCCGGTTGTGGCCAACGCGATTGCGGGATACCCCCGGCAGCGTCGCCGGTTCGCGGCTGTCGGGATTCGCGGCCCACGCAAGCGCCGACGCTCACCGCGACAGGCGTTCGAGCGCGGCGATGCGCAATCGCATCAGGCGCTCGTGGCGCCACACAACCAGTCGTTGCGCGCTGTCGATGCTGATCGGCTCGAAACGGATCGGCGCACCGGGGCGACGCTGCGCCAGGCGCGCCAGATCGACGCTCGCAAGCTGGGCGATGCGCGCGTAACCACCAATGGTCTGCGCCTCGGCCTGCAGGATCACCGGACGGCCGTCGGGCGGCAACTGGATCGTGCCAGGCACCACCGGTTCGCTGGGCAATGCACCGGCCGCAGCGACCGCCAGTGGTACGCCAAGCAGCGGTGCCGCCATCCGGTTGGCCGCCGGAGACAGTGTGAATCTGCCGAGATAGAGCGCACGCCGGTCGCCCAGAAGATGTGCGTGCGCACCGTCGATGACGCGCAGGCTCGCATGCGCCTCCAGATCGAGCAGCGGTTCGCCATCGGCCCACCAGTGGGCCGCGCGCGCCGCACGGCCCGACGGCAACTCGCGCAACAAGCGCCATTGCGCCCCACCGCCCGGGGTCAACGGCAGGCAATCGCCGGCGCGCAACAGCTTCGGGAAACCGGCAGCATCGGTCATCGCGCTGCGGCTGCCGAGCACCTCCACGCTATCGATGCCGCCGCACACGGCCAGATAGTTGCGCGCGCCGAACTGCGCCGGGTCGATCGCCAGCCGGGTGCCGGCCGCGACCGCCAGCGGACGCCACATCGGCAGCGCAAGACCCTGCGCGTGCAGCGGCGAGCGCGCACCGGTGAGCGCCACCAGCGCCGGCGATTCGAATTGCAGCAGGCTGCGGCCATAACCGATTTCGAGCGCGGCGGCACCGGGCGGATTGCCGACCAACACGTTCGCAACCGCATGCGACCAGGCATCGAGCGGGCCCGCGACCGGCACACCGAGCGCGCGCCAGGGATTGCGACCGGCGTCCTGCACGCTGGACAAGGGCGCGATACGGTGGATGCGCAGCATCGTCAGGTGACCGCGACGAAGCGCACGCGATCGCCCGGCAACAGCAAGGAAGGCGGCGAACGCGAGGGATCGAACAACGCAAGTTCGGTACGCCCGAGCAGATGCCAACCGCCAGGCGATTCGCCGGGGTAGATCCCGGTCTGCGCGCCAGCGATTGCCACCGAGCCCGCGGCCACCCGCGGGCGCACGCTGGAACGCCGCGGCAGACGCAACGCTTCGGGCAATTCGAGCAGATAGGGGAATCCGGGCCGAAAGCCGATCGCAGCCACCCGATACTCGCCCGCGACGTGCAATTCCACGACTCGCGCCGGCGCCAGACCCGTGGCCTGCGAGACCGCGTCCAGATCGGGACCATCGTCGCCGCCGTAGCGCGTCGGCACCTCGACCAGGCGCGAGGGCGAGGGCGCGTCCGCCGCGAGCGTCGCCAACAACGCGCGCACGCGCCCGGCCAGCGCCGAGCTGCCGCCCGCACGCAGCAGCGCCGGCAGGTCCAGGGTCAGCAGCAGGCAGGCATGGCCAGGCGCAATTGCCGACACGCCCGGAAGCAGCGCAGCGCGCAGGGCGGCGACCGCACGATGGACGTCGGCGTTGACGCGTGGTTGTGTGTGCGTGCCCAACCGCAGCAACACGGCGGAATCGCCTAGAGGCCAGAGTTCGAATTCCATGCCCGAGTATTTCATCGGCGGCTCCGATTCCGTCGAGTCCGTGCACAAAACCGGCGACTGCTGTCTACTCGGCTTGCATTTGCGTTACGATCCGGCCCGAGAGGGGGATGCTCATGGCCAACGCGCGCACGCGCTACGACACCATTTGCGAATATCTGGTGCGCACGCACGAAACCACGCTCGGGCAGTTGTTCGGCAAGCCCTGCGCGATGATCAAGGGGCATGCCTTCATGGTGTTCTGCTTCGACGGCATGGCCTTCCGCCTCAAGGGGCGTGTGCGCCTGCAAGCCTCCGCGCTGCAAGGGGCGCGCTACTGGGATCCACTGGGGCGTGACGTGCCGAGCATGGACTGGATCTACGTGCCCGAAGCGCATTTCCTGCGCTGGGACCGCTTCGGCCTGGATGCAGCGCGCTTCTGCAAGGAAGGTTTCAGCGTGCGCGACCTGCCCAAGGGCAGCCTGCCAACCGCGCCACCCGCCGCCGACGATCCTTCGCAGCGCTCAGTGCGCCGTCTGGTGCCGAGCTTCTCGCTGTCCAAGCTGTGGTCGCTGGTACCGATGCTGGGACGCGGGGACCGCTGAGCACGGAGAAGTTCCGCGATCCGCCACACGAAGACCGGCCACGATGCGGACCCCGTGGCGGGGTCGGGCGTGAGTCCAGTCCGCCGTGCGCACCGCACAACCGCCAAAACCGGTGATTGCGGAAAGATCCGAGACCCGTTGTCCGCTGCGCGGGCAATGCGATTCGCGACGATCTGACCGCCCCGTGGCGGGCGACCCGCGAGCCGCCCGCCGCAGGATTCATTTCGGGGGGCTCCACTGCACCTTTTCGAAGGGCCGCAGCAACCAGCGACACAAAGCCGGCAGGAACACGATCGCGGCCACCATGTTGACCACGAACATGAAGGTCAGCATCAACCCCATGTCCGCCTGGAACTTGAGTTCGGAGAAAATCCAGGTGGCGACACCCACCGCCAGTGTGAGCGCGGTGTAGAAAATCGCGATGCCAGTGGTCTTGAGTGCCTCGAAATAGGATTGCGAGAGCCCCTTGCCCTGCAGCATCAGTTCGCGCATGCGCGCGAAGATGTAGATCGCGTAATCGACGCCGATGCCGACGCCGAGTGCGACCACGGTGAGCGTGTTGACCTTGAGCCCGATCGCCAGTTCAACCATCAGCGCCTCGCCGAGCGCTGTAACCAGGATCAGCGGCAGCACGATGCAGGCGGCGGCGAGTGGGTTCTTGAAGCTCAAGATGCACATCAGGAAAACCGCTGCGTAGAGCAAATAGAGCATCGGCTGCTCGAGTGCGCTGACGGTCTCGTTGATCGCCGCAGCGACGCCTACGCTGCCGGTCGCCAGTCGCAGGTTGACCTCGTCGGTGCGATATTCCTCACCCTTTTCCTGCGCCGCCGTTTCGGCGGCTGCGCGCCGCGCGCGGAAATCGATGCGGTAGGCGTTGTTTTTCTCGCGGAACGTCTTCACCGCGTCGATGACGCGCGTGATGGTCTCGGCCTTGTGGTCCTCGGTGAAGATCATCACCGGCATCGCACGGCATTCGGGCGAGTCGATCAGCCCCGAATCGGTCTCGACACTGGACAAACTCTGGCGCATGACTTCGGCGTTACGCGGCAAC
Organism: Lysobacterales bacterium; assembly: GCA_019187485.1. GTDB lineage: Bacteria > Pseudomonadota > Gammaproteobacteria > Xanthomonadales > SZUA-5 > JADKFD01. The sequence goes on from JABAQR010000031.1 coordinate 95,764, forward strand.
GCACGCCATTTCAAGCTGCCCTCGTTGTAGCCGGCGGTGACGATGCGACCCACGTCCGCCAGATTGACCACCTGCTGCACGCCGGGGACGTTGCGCATGTTCCAGGCGAAACGGTCCATCTGCTCCATCGCCGCGTAGCTCTCCGTGCAGGCGAAGGGGCCGACCTCGACGATCACGTTGACGATGTCGGTGGACAGCGAGAAGCGCTGGGTGATGGTGTTCGCGTCCTGGTTGTAGCGCGCCTCCGGGCGCAGCTCGGCCACTCCGTCCTGGGCATCGCCGATCATCATTTTCTCCGCATGCCGGTGGGCGAAGAACCAGGTGGTGGCACCGAGCACGATGATGACCGCAGCGACCGCGGGACCGCTGAACCTGGTCAGCAGCGACCAGATGTGATCGAAAGCGGTGATCTGGCGCAGTCGGTAGGCGCGCTTGCGGGCAAGATTGTTGAGCTTGGTGTAAGACAACAGAACGGGCAACAGGATCAGATTGGTGAAGATTGTCAGGAACACGCCAACCGTGGCGGTGACGGCGAGTTCGAAGATCATCTTCACCGGAATCAGCAGGATCGTGCCAAAACCGATGCAGCCGGCGACCAGCGCCACCGAGCCGGGAATCAGCAGGCGTCGGAAGGAACGAATCGCCGCTTCCTCGGAAGACACCCCATGGCGCGTCTGCAACTGCTCTGGGGTACCTTCTTCGAGACCGCCGAAGAAGATCTCGCCACGGTAGCGGTTGATCATCTGCTCGCCGTGACTGACCGCGATCGCGAAGATCAGGAAGGGGGTCAGCATGTTCATCGGATCGATGCCGAATCCCATCAGTCGCAGTGCGCCGAGCATCCAGATGACCGCGATGAAGGCGGCGACCACCGTCAGTGTCGCCAACTTGAATGAGGTCGAATAAATGAACAGCAGCAACCAGGTGAAGGCGATCGTCGCGAGAAAGAAGTACATGACCGAGCGCGCGCCATCGGCGATATCGTCCACCACCTTGGCGAAGCCGATGATGTGCACGCTGACATTGCCCTTTTCGAGCTGTGCGCGGATCGCCTCAAGCTTGTTGCCGATCGCCTGATAATCGAGCTTGCCGCCTTCGGCCGCAGTCTCTGGAATCAGTTCGGCTTGCACCATCGCGCCGGAGAAGTCCTTGGCGACCAGGCGCCCGACGATGTTCGCCTTCACGATATTGGTGCGAATGGTCTCGAAATCCTCCGGCGTCGGCTCGAAGTCCGGCGCAGTGGTCGAAAAGTTCGCCGGGATCACGTTGCCACCGGCGAAACCGCCTTCGACGATCTCGACAAAGCGCGTATTCGGGGTGAACACCGAACGCACACGCGCCGGATCGACCTCGTGAATGGCCTTGACCGCCTCGGTGGCTGCTTCCAGCGCCGTGAAGAACTCCTTGTTGAACATGTTGCCGCTCTTGTCGATCAGAGCGACGAACACCCGATTGGCGCCACCAAACTCGACCTCGTAATCGACGAAGGTCTGCATGTACTCATGTTTGAGCGGCAACTGCTTGCGGAAGCCGGCGTCGATTCGCAACTGACTTGCCGCAGCCAGGAAACCGAGCGTGATCAACGCAAATACCGCGAGCACCAGACCGCGGTTGCCGAAGATGATGCGCTCCAGCCTCGGGTAGCTGACGTCTGCCGATCCACTGCCTGCCATGACGTCGCTCCTCTCAGTTCGGCTGATATGCGGCGAGACCGTTCTCGCCGATGGTGAGGAACTCGCTTTCGCTGATCGCGAGCACGGCGCTCATGACGCCGCCCTCCGGGAAACTGTAGCCGCGCAGGGTGTCCGAATCCGCAGGCAACAGCAACACGGTGCCGCTGGTACCGACCAGCACCGCCCGCGCACCGGGCACCGCCGCGCCACCGAGCAGGGTCGCTTCGGTACCGGTGTCCAGGCGCTCCCAGGAAACGCCCAGGTCGCGTGTGATGAAAGCGTTTCCGCGCAGTCCGAAGGCCACGACGGCGTCGTTGTCGAGGGCGACCAGTCCGAACATCGAACCCTCGTAGGGCAGTTCGCCGCTGGTCCAGGTCTGACCACCGTCGGTTGAACGGTACACAGAGCCGGCTTCGCCGACAATCAACAATCCGGCACTGTTCCGCACGATCGCGTTCAGGTGCGGGTCGCCTTCGTCCTCCCCCATGTCGGTGCTGGCGAGATCCTCGTCGGCGTGCTCGCCCGCATCCGCGGCATCTGCAGCCGGCTGCGTGGCGTCGCTCGTTGTTCGATCACTGATCGTTTCGACCTGCCAACTGGCACCTGCATCCGATGTGCTGAGGAACTGCCCGTAGGCGCCGATGGCATAACCCTGTTCGCTGTCGAGGAAAAGCACATCCAGCAGCGGACCTTCCGCCATGGTGTCGTGGTGCTGCAAGGTCCAGGTCAGCCCTCCGTCGCTGCTGTACACGATGACTTGATCGTGTCCCACTGCCCACAGGCGGTTGTCGACGGCACTGACGGCGGTCAGCATGCTGCGCGTGGGCACGGGTACCTGGCGCCACTCGCTGCGCGATTCGGAAACGAGGATGTGGCCACGGTCACCGACGACCACGCCGCGGTCGCGTGCACTGGTCGCGTCCAGCAGCAGCGAGGTGCGGATACGCGTGATGTCGAGCACCTCGGCCGGTGCGGTCGAAGGATCCTGCCAGGCCGATGCCGCCGGGGCCGGTGTCGTTTCCTGCTGGGCATGTACGCCCGCGACGAGGAAAAGACCGTTCAACGCGATCAGCAGCCGATGCCGTGCGCCGTGCATTCGATCATGTCTCATTCCTTCCCTCCGGATCGACCCGACTGGTGGCGGGCTGCAAACAGCCCGATCATTCCCGATGCTCAAAAAAACGAACGCCAGCCGGGCGCTTGCAGGCCCCGGCTGGCGTCCGGCAGTTCGCGATCAGCGGACGCCGCGGCCGCGCAGCGCCTGCGGAGAGAACTTGTCCGGCGAAGTCTGAAGCGAGAAGTCCACCGGCTGCTCCATGTTATCGACACCAGACGTGATGTAGCGCCCGGATTTCAGATCGTGGTGGGTTTCCAGCGTGGTCCAGTACATGGGTTGGTCGTAGTAGTTGATGGTCGCCGCATCGCTGTATCGCCACAACTGGTTCTGGCTGTCGTAGTGGTCGATCATCACGATCTGCCAGCTGTCCTCGTCGAGGAAGAAGGTGCGGCGCTTGTTGATGTGACGGAAGCCCTGCTTGAGCGTCGCATCCACCACCCACACGCGGTGCAACTCGTAACGCATCAGGTCCGGATTGATGTGACCTGGACGCAGGATGTCCTTGTAGTCCAATCCTTTCGCATGCACCTTGTAGTTGTTGTATGGAATGTACATCTCGCGCTTGCCGACCAGTTTCCAGTCGAAACGATCGAGTGCACCGTTGAACATGTCGGTCATGTCGTTGGTACGCAGACCGTCCGAAGCCGTACCCGGATTGTCGTAGGCGACGTTGGGTGCCTTGCGCACGCGCCGCTGACCGGGGTTGTAGACCCAGGCCTGGCGCTGCTGGGCTTCCTGGTTCAGGGTCTCGTGGACCAGCAACACGCTGCCGGCCAGGCGCGCCGGCGCCAGTACCTCCTGGTAGAAATAGGTCAGCACGTTGTTGATGTCGGCGATCTTGTTGCCCTGTTTCCAGTACAGACCCAGCAGTTCCTCGCGAATGCGGATCGGCGTGAATGCGCCGGTCGCGGTCGGTGCCGCCTGATTGGCCCAGCGCCGGACCGCCACACCCTTGAACTTGAGCTTGTGGTTCCAGATGACCTGGTAGCCGTCGTGCGGAATCGGGAAAGGAATGCCCTCGGCGACGTCCTCGACGCCAGCGCCCTGCCCGATCATCTTGGCGCTGACCGCGTTGCGCTTGGTCCAGTCGTAGATGCGCTGGGGGAAGGAGGCCGAGCGTCGCGTCGGATAGATGTCCATGCGGAAGCTCGGATACTTCGCGAACATCGCCTGCTGCCCGGGCGACAGCTTGGCTGCGAAGTCCTTGTAATTGGCCTGAGTGATCTGGATTCCCGGCTTGTCGCCCGGGAACGGATCGGGATGGAAGTCGCCCAACTTGTAATTGGCGGGAGGCCGGGTGATGCCGCCATCCCAGGCCGGAATCGTGCCCTCCTTGTTGCCGGCCTTTTCGCCGCCGAGCGGTGTCAGATCGCGGCCCAGCCGATCCGCCTCCGCCTGCGGCACGCCGGCCTGCATTCCCGCCGCCATCGACAGGCCGAATATCGCGCCGATCAGGCGCAGCTTGCGGTTTTGCATGATCCTCTCCCTCCTGTCGACAAGTTCAGAACGAGTAGCGGGCGGTGAAGGCCACGAAGTCGCGGTCGTTCACCAGATTGAAGATGCCCGCGCCCGAGAAGCGCGTGTAACTGACGTCGACACTCCACTCGTTCAGGTAATTGGCCTCCACACCGAGTGTCAGCGAACGACGATCCTCCAGGAAATTGCCGCCCGGCCCCGGGGTAATGCCATTGACATCGTGGTTGAACGCAAAGCGCGGTGACAGTGTGAACGGCGAGCCGAAAGCGTTGTTGTAGTCGGCACGCGCCGCCAACCGGTAGCCCCAGGAGAAGGAGGTCGGGAACCCCTCCGTCAAGGTCTGCGGGTTGCGGAAAGCACCGGTCAGGAAGTCGGGGCCGCCACCGGTATCGGTGCCGTCGCCCTGGTAGCGCAAGGTTGCATGGTCGGGCAGGTCCCAAACCTTGGTGAAGCCCATTTCCAGCACGGCCGAGATCTGGTCGGCCGCGATCCAGTTCTCGGGCCCGAAGACCTTGGTCGCGGTGAACTGGAACTGGCTCAGCTCATGACGCTCCCATCCCTTCACGTACTGACCGGGGCCGACCACGCCGAGCTGGCTGATGAAGCGGTTGACCGGCTGCGGAATCAGGTTGTTCAGCGGGCTCAACGCGGTGAACAGCAGTTCCACATCGTCGACCTGCAAAGGCACATTCGGGCGATAGCTGATTTCGCCCTGCAAGGCGATGCCGGAACCCTCCAGCGTGGTGTTGAAGCTGAATCCGTAGAGCTCGATGTCCTCGGGGTATTCGGCGAAGTAACGCGCCGAATTCGCTGCCGAACTGGTCACGCTGATGCCGGACAGCAGCGGCAGGCGGCTGTGGTAGTTCAGGAAGAACAGGCCGAACTCGGTGTTGTTGAGTTCCGGCGAGAAGTAGCGCAGGGCGACACCGTACTGTCCGCTCTCGCTGGCGTAGCGATCCGGGGCGCGCGGGACCGCGGCGGCACAGGCACCCAGACGCTGCGCACTCAGCGTGGCGGCATCGAGCCCAAGCGGATTCTGCCCGGCGAGGATCGCCGAGCAGGAGGCGAGATCGATTGGCTCGGGCACGAGGCCAAAGTTCAGCATCACGTATTCCCCACCGAGCGCGGCGAAGTCGTTGCTGCTGAAGTAGGTGCCGGAAGGTTCTGGCTCGGTGTTCTCGAACTCGAGCATGTACAGCGCTTCCATCGAGAAGTTCTCGTTGAAGCTGAAACTGCTCCACAGCATGTCGATCGGCAGGAAGGCTTCCTTCAGTTCCGAACCGGCCACCCGCAGTTTGGACAGATCGACCGGATTGACGACATTGATGCCCTGCTGGATGAAAGTGCTCTCGCCCCAGCTCACCACCTGACGCCCCAGGCGCACCGACCCGCTCATGCTCTCGCCGACGTCGTAGTTGCCGTAAACGAAGAAGTCCAGCAACTGGGTGTCCTTGCCGACTTTCTTCTTGGCGAGGTCGGAAATGTCATCGCGGCGCTGATTCTCGAAGTCGTAGAAGGAGGTCGCGCGCATGAAACCGCCGAAGCTCTCCGCGTACTGCCAGGAGAGCTCGCCGGTCCACTTGATCGCGTTGCTGAAAACGTCGCCGCGCTCCCACTTGCGGTTGCCATCGTCCGAATTGACCGAGAATCGGCCGGGCAGCAGACGCTGCTGTGCGTTCGACAATTGTGCAGGGAACAGTACCGAGGTACCGGGCGGCGGCACCAGGATCGGCGTGAACAGATTGACCTTGCCGATCAGCTTCTCATCGATCTTCTCGATACGCGACTGCACACCGTAACTGAGCGTGTTCGATGTGGTCAGGGAAAAATCGCCGTTGGTGTATTCGAAGGCCAGCGCCGGCATCGCGCCGACCGCGAGCGCGAGGGTGACGGCAGCCGTCAGCGCACGGTGTTTCGGCGCGCGGGGAGTGTGCTTCATAGTGTTCTCCATGGTCGATTCGCGTCGAAGGTCACTGGGTGCGGATCACGCCGGTGTTGGTCACCTGCACCTGGATGCCGCCGGAGGCGAGCATCGAGGCCATCTGCGTCTGCATCTCGACCGTGGCGGCCGCCGAAGCAGCCGGCGAGAGCAAGGCGCCATGATCGCCCTGGATGAAGCGCACTGCGCCGCGGATGCCATTCTGGTTGATTGTGCTCTGGGTGATCGTGCTGAGGCCGAGCGCTGCGATCAGCGGCTCGGTACCAGCCAGCGGTGCGCCGCTGACGGCGTTCGGAATCACCTGGTCCGGCAGCACGCTGCCACCGCCCACGACCTCATGCAGGAGAATGCGTTCGCTCGCGGCATAACGCGCGTAGTTGATCGGGTCGCCCGAATCCAGCACGGTCTGGGTGACCTGCAGGAACTGTCCCAGCAACTGCGGGAAGGCCGGATCGGTCTGCAGGATGCCGCGTGCGGCGGCGATGCCGGCGCGGATACGCGGACCGAAGCTCGGACTCGCATTCAGGAAGAAGGCGATTTGACCGCCGGGAACGCTCAGCAGGCCGGTGTTGACGGTCGGCTCCAGCGCCATGAACACCGTGCCGACGATGCCGCCGAGCGACTGCCCCGCGAAGACGATGCGCGAACCGTCGAAATCCGGCACCTGATTGTTGTTGACGTCCATGCTCGGGATCGAGGCAGCGACCACGAACAGGTCGGCAACCGCCTGGCGCAGATTGTCACGCGAAGTCAACAGGCTGCTCAGATTGATCGAGTGCGTGCCGGCGTCATCGACCACTCCATCCGGGCCCGCGGCACCGGTGGCGTTGTTGATCAGGTCGACATCGAAAGTGCGCTCGCGTGCGCCCAGCGCCGCGAAGGGCGTGCTGCCGATGTGGAAGGGCCGGCAGGGGTCGCTGGCGCGCGTGGGCGAGGCGCCATGCAGCGGCTGGTCAATGGACACCACCGCAAAACCTGCGGCGGCCATCGTCGCGGAGATCGCGAGCATGTCGCAGCGGTTGCGGGTGACGCCGTGCTGGAACATCACCACCGGCCAGCCCGACGCCGGGCGGGTGCGCCCGGACGCAGCATTCGGCAGTGTGACCAGAACCGGCGCGACCACCGTTGTGGTTGCCACCGGAATCGGGTTGGCGACGGTGACATTGGTTGAAGTCGGATCGAGCCCGAGTTGGTTGAACGGCGCCACGTAGGCACCGGCGCCGGCGCGCCAGAAGCCTGTCAACACCGCCGTTGGCGGATTTGCCGGCGTACCGACGCCCGGCGCCTGCAGGTAGTACGGCAGGTTGATGGTACCGATGTAGATGTCGGCCACCGGCGGCAAGCCGGCCGCCGCGGTGGTGAGCCCGGTCGGAGCGAAGCGGGTGGCCTGTGGTCGCGTCAGCGTACGCACCGCGCGCAACGCCGGCGACACGCCCTGGGTGTTGGCAACCCAGGCAAGCACGATGTCGTTGCGGACCACGCCGCGGGTCACCGCCGCCGCCTCCATCGTGTTGGTCAACTGACGCAGCGGCTCCAGCGCGCAGGCGCTGCTGGCCGGCAACAGCGGATCCAGCGAGACGCAGGCGGCGCCGCTGCCCGAAGCCAACGGCGAAGTACGCTTGGCGAGGAAGTAGGTCTGGTCGGGCGTGGCGTTGTTGCCGGCGGTGTCGGTCACACCGCTGGTGATCACCGTCATGTAGGACTTCAACTCCTCCAGTGGCCGCGTCGGCACGATCGCGAGGGTGCGCCCGGAGGCGTCGCTGGTGGCGACCGCAGGCACGAACTCCGCCGGCGAGGCCAGTTCGCGAACGACGCTCTGGACCGCCCCGGCCCCCGCACCCGAGGTCACGATCTGCACTTCGAAGACGCGCACGGTCTGACCGCCGACCAGGGTTGTCGGCGCGATCGCCGCCGAGAAGGACATCACGAAGGGCGCGCTGGTGCTGAAGCCATCGAGCGCGTTCAGCGCAACCGTCGGATCGCCGAAGTTGTTGGGATTGGCTGCCGGCGCATTGACCGTCAAATCCCGCGAACCCTGCAACAGCAGGTTGTTCGGGAAGGGGATCACCGCGTTCGTCGGATCGAAACGCGCGGTCATGATGCCGCTGACGAAGCCGCCGTTGCCGTTCGTCGCGGGTGGTTGCGCGGTGGCCCGCGGGCTGTTGCTGCCGCCTGAGCAGGCGCCCAACAGGAGACCGGCGATTGCCAGTGGAACGAGCCGCTGGAGGTGCATGCGCGGATTCCTTATTCGGTGATCGGGACGAGGGGGATCGGTCCGATGATAAGGATCGCCCTCAACGGAACGCAACACAAAACCAACTCTTGAAACAAGGGCTTATGCTGCATCGCAGCATGCCCGATCTCCCCCATTGAGAAAGGGAACGGCGCCCACTGCCGCCGTTCCCGGCACTTCGGTACGGCTCCGTCTTGATGCGCCGCAAAGCACGTTCGACGGAGCGGCTTGTCACACTTTCATCATCGCCAGCGCGGTGTCCAGCATGCGGTTGCTGAATCCCCATTCGTTGTCGTACCAGGAGCACACCTTGACCAGGGTGCCGTCCATGACGCGGGTCAAGGTGGCGTCATAAATCGAGGAACGCGCGTCGTGGTTGAAATCCACCGAGACCAGCGGCTTGCGGTTGAGGCCGAGGATGCCCTTGAGCGGACCGTCGGCGGCCGCCGCAATCAGCTGGTCGATCTCGGCATTGCTGGTCGTGCGCGCGGCAACGAAGGTGAGATCGACTACCGAGACGTTGATGGTGGGCACGCGCATCGCGAAGCCATCGAGTTTGCCGTTCAGATCGGGGAGCACCAGCCCGACTGCGGCCGCAGCGCCAGTCTTGGTCGGGATCTGCGACATCGTCGCAGAGCGTGCGCGGCGCAGGTCGGAATGGTAGACGTCGGTCAGAACCTGGTCGTTGGTGTAGGCGTGGATGGTCGTCATCAGGCCGTGACGGATGCCGATGCCCTCGTGCAGCACCTTGGCCAGCGGAGCCAGACAGTTGGTGGTGCACGACGCATTGGAGACGACCACGTGTTCGGGTTTCAGTGTGTCGTGGTTAACGCCGTAGACCACGGTGTTGTCGACGTCTGCCCCGCCTGGCGCCGAGATCAGCACCTTCTTCGCGCCACCAGCCAGGTGCGCGCCCGCCTTGGCCTTGCTGGCGAACAGTCCGGTGCACTCCATGACCAGGTCCACGCCGAGTGCACCCCAGGGCAGTTTTGAGGGGTCGCGTTCGGCCAGAACCCGGATGCGGTCGGATCCGATCACGAAGCTGTCGCCATCGACCCCGACCTCGTGATCGAACCGGCCGTGCGCGGTGTCGTACTGCGTGAGGTGTGCGTTGGTGCCGGCATCGCCGAGATCGTTGACCGCGACGATCTCGATCTCGCCATTGCGACCGGATTCATACAGCGCACGCAGGATGTTGCGGCCGATTCGGCCATAACCGTTGATGCCGACGCGCAGGGCCATGATGGGGCTCCGGAGTGGGAAGGGGCCCCGGATACTAGCGGCTGAGCCGAGGCGCGCGTTGGCGTGGGTCAAGCCGATTGTTGGTTGCTGCTTGCTGGAAGAGTCGGATCCGAGCATCCCGGCTCTTTCCAACGACCAGCAAGCGACCACCGACAACCACCCCAGACCCTTGCGCGCTCATCCAAGCCCCGCTACCATGCGCGGCTCCGGTTGCGGGGTGGAGCAGTCAGGCAGCTCGTCGGGCTCATAACCCGAAGGTCGCAGGTTCAAATCCTGCCCCCGCTACCAACGGTTTTCGACAGAAAGCCTCTTCGGAGGCTTTTTTGTTGCCCGGATTCCACCCAGACAAGGCCCCATGGCTGCGCAACGCAAGGCGGAAATCGAGGCCCTGCTCGGCCCCACGGTGCAGGCTCTCGGGCTGGAACTCTGGGGCAGCGAACTGGCGCTGTCGCGCGCCGGCGGGCTGCTGCGCCTGTACATCGATCACGCCGACCGTCCGGTCACGCTGGACGACTGCGAGGCGGTCAGCCGTGAAGTTTCGGCCTTGCTCGACGTGCACGACCCGATCAGCGGCAACTACACGCTGGAAGTCTCTTCGCCGGGGCTCGACCGCCCGCTGTTCCACGCCGGGCACTACGCGCGTTACATCGGCCACGAGGCGCGCGCAACCACCGCGCTGCCGATCGCCGGCCGCCGGCGCTTTTCCGGCCGCATCGTCGCGGTCGCAGACGGCCGGGTGACGCTGGCCACAGACACCGGCACGGTCGAGCTGGCCGTCGCCGACATCGACAAGGCGAAACTGCTGCCGAGCTTCGCGCCGGTGGCGGCTTCGCGTTCACCTCGCAAGGGCAAGAAAGCATGAGCAAGGAAATGCTGCTGGTCGCGGATGCGGTCGCCAACGAGAAAGGCGTGCCGCGCGGCGTGATTTTCGAGGCGCTGGAAGCGGCGCTGGCGTCGGCGGCCAAGCGCAAGCACGGCGGCGACATCCTGACGCGGGTCTCGATCAACCGCACCAGCGGCGCCTACGAGACCTTCCGCCGCTGGGAAGTGATCGCCGACGACCAGCCCCTGGAGTTTCCGGAACGCCAGACCGCGCTGACCGTGGCCCGCGACGACAATCCCGAGATCGAAATCGGCGGCTTCGTCGAGGAACCGATCGAGAACGCCGAGTTCGGGCGCATCGCCGCGCAGGCGGCCAAGCAGGTGATCGTGCAACGCGTGCGCGAGGCCGAGCGCGCCCAGGTCGTCGACCAGTACAAGGACCGCGTCGGCACCCTCGTGACCGGCATCATCAAGCGCATCGAGCGTGGCCACATCTACCTCGACCTCGGCGCCAACGCCGAAGCGATCGTGCTGCGCGAACGCGTGATCCCACGCGAAAACTTCCGCGCCGGCGACCGCATCCGCGGCATCCTCTACGATGTGCGCAGCGAGGCGCGCGGCCCGCAGCTCTTCGTCTCGCGCACCGCACCCGAGTTCATGATGGAGCTGTTCAAGCTCGAGGTGCCGGAAGTCGGCCAGGGCGTGGTCAACGTGATGGCCGCCGCGCGCGATCCCGGCGACCGCGCCAAGATCGCGGTGCGCGCCAACGACCACCGCACCGATCCGGTCGGCGCCTGCATCGGCATGCAGGGCTCGCGCGTCAAGGCGGTGTCGAATGAGCTCAACGGCGAGCGCATCGACATCGTGCTGTGGAACGACAACCCGGCGCAGTTCGTGATCAACGCGATGGCGCCGGCGGAAGTGCAGTCGATCGTGGTCGACGAGGAAAAGCACTCGATGGACCTCGCGGTGGCCGAGGACAAGCTCAGCCAGGCGATCGGCCGCGGCGGCCAGAACGTGCGCCTCGCCAGCAAGCTGACCGGCTGGCAGTTGAACGTGATGACCCAGGCGCAGGCCTCGGCGAAGAGCGAGGCCGAGTCGCAACTGGCGCTGGACCTGTTCAAGGAACAGTTGCAGGTCGACGAGGAGATCGCCGCGATCCTGGTGCGCGAGGGCTTCAGCACCGTCGAGGAAGTGGCCTATGTGCCGGCCGGCGAGCTGCTCAACATCGACGAGTTCGACGAGAACCTGGTCGAGGAGCTGCGGGCGCGCGCGCGCGACGCGCTGCTGACCGAAATGATCGCCAAGGAAGAGGCGCTCGAGGACCACAAACCGGACGACTCGCTGTTGGCGGTCGACGGCATGGACGAAGCCACCGCCTACGCGCTGGCCGCCGCCGGCATCCGCACCCGCGACGACCTCGCCGACCTCGCCACCGACGAACTGGCGGAGATCGAGGGCATGACCGACGAACGTGCGGCACAACTGATCATGGCGGCGCGCGCGCCGCTGTTCGAACACGACGGGCAGGCTTGATTCGATCCGGCGCGCGGCCGCCCGGCCGACGCGCGCGACGCAGCATTTGGAGAAGCGCATGGCAGGAGTGACCGTCGAAAAGCTGGCGACCGTGCTCGGGGTGAGCCCCGAGCGCCTGCTCGAACAGCTGGCCGAGGCCGGCATGAAGTTCGGCAATGCCCAGCAGGAAGTCAGTGCCACCCAGAAAGTGGCACTGCTGGAGCACCTGCGCTCCGCGCACGGCAAGGCCAAGGCCGACCTCAAGGCGCCGAGCCAGATCACGCTCAAGCGCAAGACCGTCAGTGAGATCACGGTGTCGCAGAGCGGGCCTGGGCGTGGCCAGAAGACGGTCAACGTCGAGGTTCGCCAGAAGAAGATCTACGTCAAGCGCAGCACCGTCGCCGAGGCCGCCGAGGCCGATCCAGAGCGCGAGGCAGCCCAGCGCCTGCTGAACGAATCCCAGTTGCGCCGCGAATCCGAGGACATCGCGCGCCGCGAGGCCGAAGCCCGGCGCCTGGCCGATGAGGATCGTCAGCGCGAAGCCGAGGAGCAACGCAAGCGCGACCGCGAGGAATCCGAGCGCCGCGCCACCGAGGAGGCCGAACGTGTCCGCGAGGAAGAGAGCAGGCGCAAGGCCGCCGAGGAGGAACGCAGCAAGGGCGATCCCAACAAGCCGAAGAAACCGACCCGCCCGGAAGCCGAGGACAAGCCGCGCGGCCACAAGCCGACGGCGCCCAAGCGCGCTCCGGCGGCACGCGAGTTGGCGGACGAGGATGTGGTGGTCGACGAGGCCGAGCCGGCGCCGGTGGCGTCTGGTCAATTGCACCTTTCCGACCACGCGCGTCGCGCCAAGAAGAAGTCGCACAAACGTTTCGCAGCTCCGGAGCCACAACGCGGTGGTCGCGATCACGGCTTCTCTCGCCCGACCGCGCCGGTGGTTCGCGATGTCGAGGTGGGCGACACCATCGTCGTCGCCGAACTGGCGCAGAAGCTCGCGGTGAAAGCACCGGAGGTGATCAAGGCGCTGATGAAGTTGGGCGTGTTCGTCACCATCAATCAGAGCATCGAGCACGACACCGCCGTGCTGGTGGCGGAGGAACTCGGCCACTCGGTCAAGAAGTCCGGCGCCAAGGACCTGGAGGCCGACATCCTGTCGCACGACCCGAGCGCCGGCGAAGCCCAGCACCGGCCGCCCGTGGTCACCATCATGGGCCACGTCGACCACGGCAAGACCTCGCTGCTGGACCACATCCGGCGCACGCGCGTCGCCGCGGGTGAGGCCGGTGGCATCACCCAGCACATCGGCGCCTACCACGTGAACACCAAGAAGGGAATCATCACCTTCCTGGACACGCCCGGCCACGCGGCCTTCACCCAGATGCGTGCGCGCGGCGCCAGGGTCACCGACATCGTGGTTCTGGTGGTCGCCGCCGACGACGGCGTGATGCCGCAGACCATCGAGGCGATCAATCACGCGAAGGCGGCGAAGGTGCCGATCATCGTGGCGGTCAACAAGATGGACAAGCACGAGGCCGATCCGGAACGCGTCAAGCAGGGCCTGTTGCAGCATGAAGTGGTCCCGGAGGAATACGGCGGCGACGTCCAGTTCGTGCCGGTGTCGGCCAAGACCGGCATGGGCATCGACAACCTGCTGGATGCGATCCTGGTGCAATCCGAAGTGCTCGAACTGAAAGCCGCACCCAAGGGTCGCGCCCGCGGCACGGTGGTCGAATCCACGCTCGACAAGGGCCGCGGCCCGGTCGCCACCGTGCTGGTGCAGTCCGGCCTGCTGAAGAAGGGCGACATCGTGCTTTCCGGCACCCAGTGGGGCCGCGTGCGCGCGATGTTCGACGAAGCGGGCCGCCAGATCGCCGAAGCCGGTCCGTCGATCCCGGCGGTGGTCGTCGGCCTGCAGGGCACGCCGAATGCGGGCGACGACTTCCTGGTCGTGGCCGACGAGCGCGCCGCACGCGACGCCGCCGCCGCGCGCGAGTTGCGCAACCGCGACGTGCGCCTAGCCAAGCAGTCGACCAAGCTCGACGACCTGTTCGCGCAGATGGGCCAGGGCGACGTGCAGACGCTCAACCTGCTGGTCAAGGCGGACGTGCAGGGCAGCGCCGAAGCGCTGCGCGAGTCGCTGATCCGGCTCGGCACCGACCAGATCAAGGTCAACATCATCGCCTCCGGCGTCGGCGGCATCACCGAGTCGGACGCCACCCTGGCGGTCGCCAGCAAGGCGGTGGTGATCGGCTTCAACGTGCGCGCCGATGCGCAGGCGCGCAAGGTGCTGCAGGAAGGCGGCGTCGAGATCAACTACTACAGCATCATCTACGAAGCCATCGATCACGTGCGCAAGGCGCTGACCGGCATGCTCGGCACCGAGACCCGCGAGCAGATCATCGGCCTCGCCCAGGTGCGCGACGTGTTCCGCTCCAGCAAGTTCGGCGCGGTCGCCGGCTGCATGGTCACCGAAGGCGTGGTCAAGCGCAACAAGCCGATCCGCGTGCTGCGCGACAACGTGGTGGTCTTCGAAGGCGAACTGGAATCGCTGCGGCGCTTCAAGGACGTGGTCGAGGAAGTGCGCAACGGCATGGAATGCGGCATCGCGGTCAAGGCCTACAACGACGTCAAGGTCGGCGACCAGATCGAATGCTTCGACCGCATCGAAGTCCAGCGCACGCTGACATCCTGAGGAAGCAGCCATGGCCCGCGGTGGATTCGAACGCACCGACCGCGTCGCAGCGCTGCTGCGGCGCGAGGTGGCGGTGCTGGTGCACGAGGACGTGCGCGCGCACCTGCTGCCGGAGATCAGCGTCTCGGACGTCGAGGTCAGCCGCGACCTCGCCGTCGCCAAGGTCTACGTGACCGCGCTGCGCGCCGAGGACGCCAAGCCGGCGCTGACCCTGCTGAAGGAAGAAGCCAAGCGCTACCGCCAGGCGCTGGCGAAGAACATGTCCACGCGCACGGTCCCGGAACTGCGCTTCCACTACGACGACTCGGTGGACCGCGGCAGCCGCATCGACGAGTTGCTGCGCGGAACGTAGGGGCGCGATGAATCGCGTCCCTGCACGCATCGTCGGTCCAGTATGCACCGCCGCCCCCTCCACGCCGTCCTGCTGCTCGACAAGCCGGCCGGACCGACGTCCAACGCCGCGCTGCAGCGCGTGAAATGGCTGTACCGGGCCGAGAAGGCCGGGCACACCGGTGCGCTCGATCCGCTCGCGAGCGGGCTGCTGCCGATCTGCTTCGGCCACGCGACGCGCTTGTCCTCCTACCTGCTCGAAGGCGACAAGGGTTACCGCGCGACCGCACGCCTGGGGATCCGCACCGATACCCTCGACGCCGACGGCGGGCCGGTCGCCGAAGGCTGTATCGACGGCATCGAAGCCGCGCAGATCGAATCCGCGCTCGCGGCCTTCCGCGGCGAGATCGAACAGGTGCCGCCGATGTACTCCGCGCTCAAGCGCGACGGCCGGCCGCTGCACGAACTCGCGCGCGCCGGCATCGAGGTCGAGCGCGCGCCGCGACGCGTGCGCATCGACCGCCTCGAACTCGTGGAATGGACGCCACCCTTCCTCGTGCTCGATGTTGATTGTTCCACCGGCACCTACATCCGCAGCCTGGTCGACGACCTCGGCCAGGCGCTCGGTTGCGGCGCCCACGTGCACGCGCTGCGGCGCACCTGGGCGGCGCCGTTCCGGCAACCGGCAATGCACACGCTGGCCGAACTCGACGCGCACGTCGGCGATCTCGCCGCACTGGATGCGCTGCTGCTGCCGGTGGAAGCGATGATCGACTGGATGCCGCAGGTGCGGATCGATGCGATCTTTGCCGAACGCTTCGGCCACGGCAACGTGGTGCGCCCGAACGATGCACCGATGGCCGATCCGGTCGCCGTGCTGTCGGCGGATGGACGGCTGCTCGGCATCGGGCGCAGCGATGGCCACGGCTTGCATCCGGTACGGGTGCTCTCCACCCCGTAGGAGCGCCGCGCGCGGTGGCGAGCTTCGGGCTATCGTCGCGCCATCGTCCAGGGAGCCGCCCATGAAACGACGCATGCTGATCACGGGCGCTTCCGCCGGCATCGGCGAAGCCTGCGCGCACGAGTGGGCGCGGCGCGGTTGGAACCTGCTCCTGACCGCGCGGCGGACGGATCGGCTGCAGACGCTGGCCGACACACTGAAAGCCGAGCACGGCTGCGATGCCGTGGTGATCGCGGCCGATCTCGCCGACCCGCTCGCCCCGGTGCAGCTGACCGAGGCGATCGAGGCGCGCGGCCTGCAGGTGGATGGCCTGATCAACAACGCCGGCTACGGCGTGCCGGGCACGCTGCTGTCGGTACCCTGGCGCACCCACGCCGACTTCCTGCGCGTGCTGCTGTGGGCGCCCACGGAGCTGACCTACCTGCTGCTGCCAGGCATGCAGCAGCGCGGTTTCGGGCGCATCGTCAACGTCGCCTCGCTCGCCGGCCTGGTGCCCGGGACCGCCGGGCACACGCTCTACGGCGCCACCAAGAGCTACCTGATCCGCTTCTCGCAGTCGCTGGCGCAGGAGACCCTGCCGCGCGGCGTGCACGTGACCGCACTCTGCCCCGGATTCACCTACAGCGAATTCCACGACGTCAACCAGATGCGCGCGACGGTCTCCAAGATGCCGAAGTTCATGTGGATGGACGCGCAGACCGTCGCCCGTCAGGCCTTCGAAGCCAGCGAGCGTGGCGACATCGTCTACGTCAACGGCCGCTGGAACCGCTTCGTGCGCACCCTCACCAAGGTCTTACCGGATCGCCTCGCACTGGCACTGGTGTCGCGCCAGTCGCGCAAGTTCAGGCGCATCTGATCCGGACTCGCGGATGGCGAGAATCGGGAAGCAGTGCCGGCGTGCGCAGCGAGGTCCGGCGCAGGCAGAATTGCCCTCCACCGACCCGCCGCGAGTGCCGCCATGCCCTACCCCGCCCAGCAGCGCTTCCTGGCCGAACTCGCCGAGATCGAGGCCCAGGGCCTGAGCAAGCGCGAGCGCGTGATCGCCTCGCCACAGTCGGCGGAGATCACCCTGGCCGACGGTCGCAAGGTGCTGAACTTCTGCGCCAACAACTACCTCGGCCTCGCCGACCACCCGGCGGTGATCGCCGCCGCCAGGGAGGCGCTCGACAGCCACGGCTTCGGCATGGCGTCGGTGCGTTTCATCTGCGGAACGCAGGACCTCCACAAGCAACTGGAGGCGAGGATCAGCGAGTACTTCGGCAGCGAGGACAGCATCCTCTACGCCGCCTGCTTCGACGCCAACGGCGGCCTGTTCGAGCCGCTGCTCGGCGAGCAGGACGCGATCCTCTCGGACGCGCTGAACCACGCCTCGATCATCGACGGCGTGCGCCTGTGCAAGGCGCAGCGCTACCGCTACGCGAACGGCGACATGGTCGACCTCGAGAAGCAGTTGCAGGCCGCGAGCGGCGCGCGCACGCGCATGATCACTACCGATGGCGTGTTCAGCATGGACGGCGCGATCGCGCCGCTGGACCGGCTCACCGCGCTTGCCGAACAGTACGACGCGCTCGTGCACATCGACGAGTGTCACGCGACCGGCTTCCTCGGCCCGACCGGACGCGGCACCGCTGAAGTGCACGGCGTGATGGACAAGATCGACGTCTACACCTCGACGCTGGGCAAGGCGCTCGGCGGGGGCCTCGGCGGCTTCACCACCGGTCGCCGCGAGATCATCGAGTTGCTGCGCCAGCGCTCGCGCCCCTACCTGTTCTCGAATTCGTTGCCGCCAGCGGTGGTCGGCGCCAGTCTCAAGGTGCTGGAGTTGCTGTCCGGTGCCGATGGGTTACGCCGCAGGTTGGTCGAGAACCAGCAGCATTTCCGCGCGCGCATGGCCGCCGCCGGCTTCGACCTGAAGCCCGGCCAGCACCCGATCACGCCGGTCATGCTCTACGACGCCAAGCTCGCGCAGACCTTCGCCGCGCGCCTGCTCGAGCACGGCATCTACGCGATCGGCTTCTTCTTCCCGGTGGTGCCGAAGGGCCAGGCGCGCATTCGCGTGCAGATCTCGGCGGCGCACACGCGCGCACACCTGGACCGCGCGGTGGAAGCCTTCATCGCGGTAGGCCGTGAACTGGGCGTGATTTGATCGGCCCGGTCGACGGCGCGCGATGACCTGCTGCCCGCGACCGGCCTTCATTCCACGCAGGCAGAGCCCGGAAATGCCGGGGAAAAATCCCGGATTTCTGCACCGTCCGGCACATCCCGCAGCGTATCGTCGGCGCGTCGCATCCCAGGCAGGAACGCACATGTCCTTGCGCACGCAGTTCGCCGTCGTATTCGCATTCTTCGTCTTCGCCGTCGGTGCGCGCGCGCATGCCCAGGACCTCTACGACACCACGGTGCTGCGCACCATCAACCTGCAGTTCCACGACGCCGACTGGCTGACGCGGCTGCGCAACAACTACGCCTCGCAGACGCTGATCCTGGCCGACCTGACGATCGCCGGGCAGACCTACCCGAACGTCGGCGTGCGCATCCGCGGCAACACCTCGTACACGCAACTGCCATCGGACTCGCTGAAGTTCTCGCTGAAAGTGGAACTGGACTTCGTCGACACCAACCAGGAGCTGTGGGGCTACGAGGAGCTGAACCTCAACAACGGCTTCCGCGACCCGACCTTCATGCGCGAGGTCAGCTTCAACAACTACGTCGCGCAGTTCGTGCCGAACCCGCGCGCGAACCACGTGGTGTTGACCCTGAACGGCGAGAACTGGGGCGTCTACAACAACATCCAGCACACCGACAAGCGCATGTACCGGCGCTATTTCGAGAATGCCGACGGGATGCGCGTGCTGTGCGCGAACCAGCCGAATGGCCCGGGACTGCGCTACAACGGCCCGAATGCCTCCGGCTACACGATTTACGAGATCCAGCAGGATGGCGGCCTCGCGAACCCGATCGGGGCGCTGATCGCGGTGACCGACGCGCTGACGAACTTCTCGCTGAGCAATCCGCCGGCGATCGACGCGCTGTTCGCGATCGATCCCTCGACCTGGGCGGTGGTGATGGAGAACTTCCTGACCGACGACGACAGCTATGTCAACAAGGGCTGCGACTTCCTGGTCTACCGCGACCCGCTCGACGGCCGCACCCACCTGACGCCGCGCGATGCCAACGAGACCTTCAGCCAGGCCACCTGGGCACCGACCCGCAATTTCACGCAGACCACCAAGCCGCTCTTGAATCGCGTGCTCTCGGTGCCGGAACTGCGCCAGCGCTTCTTCGCGCACTACCGCGTGGCCCGGCGCGACCTCACGATGGCCTATTTCGGGCCGATCTTCGACGCGCAGCGCGCGCTGATCGACGCCGCGGTCCAGGCCGACCCCAAGAAGCTGTATTCGTACACGCTGTTCCAGCAGAACTTCACGCAGACCGTGAACATGCCGATTCCGGGCCTCGGTGGCGGCAACATCATTGGCCTGCAACAGTTCGTGGAACAGCGCGCGAGTTTCCTCGACACCGTGGCCGAACTGGTGGCGCCGGGTCCGACGATCAGCGCCGCTGCGGCCAGCAACAACTTCCCGGCGCCGGCCGAGATCGTGGTCATCACCGCCAACGTGGCGGCGAATGGCAGCGGCGTTGGTGCGGTCGAGTTGTACTACCGGCCGCAGCGCGACGGCCTGTACCTGCGCACACCGATGTTCGACGACGGCGCGCACGGTGATGGTGGCGCCGGCGACGGCGTGTGGGGCGTGACCCTGCCGGTGGCCGGCACCTCCGGCCAGCGCGTCGCCTGGTACGTGTCGGCGCGCTCCTCCAACAGCTTCCAGTCGCTGTCCTTCCTGCCCGAGAAGACCGAGCGCGCGCCGCGCATCGTCGACTTCTTCCAGGGCACGCCCGAGGGCATGCGCATCAGTGAGTGGATGTACTCGGGCGGCAGCGGCGAGTTCATCGAGTTCACCAACACCACCGGCGCCGCCATCGACCTGACGGGCTGGAGCCTCGACGACGACCACGCCACCGCCGGCGCCTTCAGCCTCTCGGCCTTCGGAGTCGTCGCACCCGGCGAATCGGTGGTCGTCACCGAGGCCGATGCCGCGGCCTTCCGCAGCGCCTGGAACCTGGCGCCGACGGTCAAGGTGATCGGTTCCTTCGGCAGCGTCGGCGGCGGCAACAACCTCGGCCGCAATGACCAGATCCATCTATTCGACAGCGGCGCCGCCTTGCAGGACCGCCTCTGGTATGGCGACCAGACCTATCCCGGCAGCATCCGTACCCAGAACCGCAGCGGACAGGTCGGGTGCGACGCGGTGGGGCTGAATCAGTTGCCCGCGTGGACACTCTCTACGGTCGGCGACGTCTTCGGCTCCTACGCGGCGACGTCGGGCGATGTGGGTACGCCCGGAAGCAGCGTGGTCGCGCAGTGCGGCGGAATGTTCGCGGATGGCTTCGAGTAAGCTTCTCACCGGGGCTCCCGACCCGTGAGGAACGAGACGTCGGCCATGAATGGCCGGCCCGCAAATCCAGTGCGCAAGCGATGAATTTCGCCCATTCGTTTCTTCCCGGCCGCTCGTCCCCGCCGGGATGAAACAGGGTGGTGTTGCGCGGAACGGAAGACGCTGGAGGCGGGAACACGAATTGGAAACCGGCAAGGACACAAAGGCGCACTAGACTAAGCACGCAGCACCTCCACGACGTCATCGCTGCCCGCGTCGCGAGTGATCCTTCCGATGAGCGCCGAACAAACATCCACCTGGCAGCAACTGCTGAGCGTGCGCCGCGAGGAACGTGCGCCGCTGGCACTGGCCGCGCTGGGCGCCTTCGCGGTGATGGCGGGCTATTTCATCCTGCGGCCGATCCGTGATCAGATGGGCGTCGCCGGCGGTGTCGAAAACCTGCCCTGGCTGTTCACCGCGACCCTGCTGGCGATGCTCGCGGTCAATCCGCTGTACGCCTGGCTGGTATCGCGCTGCACCCGCATCGAAGTCATCGAAATCAGCTACCGCGCGCTGGGACTGTGCCTGGTCATTTTCTGGATCGCGCTGATGGCGCTGCCGGGTGGCTCGGTATGGACCGGCCGGGTGTTCTTCGTCTGGGTGTCGGTCTACAACTTGTTCGCGCTCAGCGTGTTCTGGGCGCTGATGGCGGACGCCTGGCGTGGTGACTCCTCTCGCCGGCTGTACGGGATCATCGCCGCCGGCGCCACCGTTGGTGCGGTCGCCGGCGGTGCGCTGACCGCCACGCTGGTGGAGGTGATCGGGCAGCCGGCGCTGCTGCTGGTCTCGCTGGCGCTGCTGGAGGCCGCGGTGTGGTGCTTGCGCGCCTTCGAACAGCCCGGCGCGCTGGCGGAGGCACCGCTGGTCCGAGAGCCGGTGGGCGGCGGTGCACTCGACGGCCTGCGTGCGGCACTGCGCTCGCCCTATCTGCTCGGCATCTGCGCCTACACGCTGCTGTACACCGTGGGATCGACCTTCCTCTATTTCCTGCAAGCACAGGTGGTCGATGCGATGGTCGACGGGCCGACCGCGCAGACCCGATGGTTTGCGCAGGTGGACCTGGTCGTCAACTCGCTGACGCTGATGCTGCAACTGTTCCTGACCGGGAGGCTGATGACACGCCTGGGCCTCGGCCTGACCCTCGCCGCGCTGCCGCTGGTCAGCCTGGTCGGTTTCGCCGGTCTCGGGCTGTGGCCGGTGCTGGGCGTCGTGGTGGTGTTCACGGTGGCACGTCGAGTCAGCAACTTCGCGTTTTCGCGCCCGGCGCGCGAAGCGCTGTTCGTGCCGCTGCCGCGCGAGCAGAAGTACAAGGCAAAGAATCTGGTGGACACCGCGGTCTACCGCACCGGCGACCAGATCGGAGCCTGGACCAGTGGCGCCCTGGGCGCACTCGGTCTGGGCATTACCGGTCTCGCCTGGGTGGCGGTACCGCTGTCGGCGCTGTGGTTGCTGCTCGCGATCTGGCTGGGACGCCAGTACACGGCGCAACAACCGCCGGACTGAGGGCGCCGACGGGCGCACACTTGACCGTCGACAAGCTCGAGCAAACGCGCGCTGCTAGCCTCGCGCGCTCGGTGATCGCGTACAGGGGCGCGCATGGCGGAGTCCGTGGAACACTCGGCTGTGGTCGAGCGCGCGCGCGGCGGTGGCGACAACGGTGCACGCATCGTGCTGCTGGAGTCGCTGGACGACGTGCGCCGCTGGATGGACGTCGAGGAGGCAACACCGCTGACGCAGTTGAAAGGTTTCAAGCTGATCGGACTCGAAGATGCCCTGGACCTGCGCCGCGACGATCCGGAGCTCGCCTCGGTCGTCGAGCGCGCCGCACGGCTGGGTCTGCCGCTGCTGGAGGCGCCCTATCCGGATGCGGAGCCGGCGGTGCGCGACCTGCTGCCGGCGCCGATGTCGCGGCGCCTGAACGCGCTGCCGCTGGCCAGCAAGGGGCCACTGCTGGCGGTGCTGCTGAACGATCCGGAGGGTGCGCACCTGATCGAGTTCGCGGTCTCGCGGCGGGTGGTGCCGATCCTCGCGCGCCTGAACCTGGTGCGCCTCGGCCTGTCGCGCCAGTTCGACCGCAGCGAGGACGAGGCGATGGTGCGCCGCCTCGGCCTGGATCCACGCAAGTCCCCGGGCAGCGACGTCCACGAGGAGGAAGTCGAGCGGCTGTCGGCCGAGCAGCCGGTGGTCAAGGTGGTGGCGGATTTCATCGATGCCGCGATCCAGCGGCGCGCCTCGGACATCCACATCCGCCCGGGTCCGGACACCTGCGAGCTGCTCTACCGCATCGACGGCGACCTGGTCTCGGTGCGCCGCTTCCTGCGCATCCTGCTGCCGGCGATCGTCTCGCGCATCAAGGTCATCGGCGGCATGAACCTGGCCGAGCACCGCGTGCCGCAGGACGGCCGCGCGAGTGCGAAGAGCGGCACGATGGAAGTCGACCTGCGGATCTCGGTGATCCCGACCATCCACGGCGAGGCGGTGGTGATCCGCATCCTCAACACCGCCTTCGGCCTGCGCAGCGTCGCCGAGATCGGCTTCGGCCCACGCGACGAACAGTTGTTCCGCGACTGCCTGGAGCGCGGCCAGGGCATGTTGCTGGTGACCGGTCCCACCGGCTCCGGCAAGTCGACCACGCTGTACGCGGCAGTACTCGAATGCCGCAAGCAGAACGTCAACATCATCACCGTCGAGGATCCGGTCGAGGCGAAGATCGAGGACGTGTTGCAGGTGCAGATCAACCGCGCGGCGGGACTGACCTTCGCGCGCACGCTGCGCAATATCCTGCGCCACGATCCGGACGTCGTGATGGTCGGCGAGATCCGCGACCAGGAGACAGCCGAGATCGCGGTCGAGAGCGCGCTGACCGGCCACCTGGTGTTCTCGACCCTGCACACCAACAATGCCGCCACCACGATCACGCGCCTGCTCGACCTCGGCGTGCTGCCCTTCCTGCTGAAGTCCACGCTGCTGGCGGTGCTCGCGCAGCGCCTCGGCCGGCGCAATTGCAAGCACTGCAAGGTACCCGAACCGGTCGATCCGCACGTGCGCCAGGTGCTGGGCGTCGGCCAGGACGAGATCTTCTACGTCGGCCAGGGTTGTCCGAAATGTGAGGGCCGCGGCGTCAAGGGTCGCATCGGCATCTACGAATTGCTGCCGATCACGCCCGAGATCGCGCGCATGATCGTCCCCGGCGCCGACGCCAACGCGATCCACGCGCTGGCGGTCGAACAGGGCATGACCTCGATCACTCGCAACGCCGTCGCCCTCGCCCGCGCCGGCGTGATCTCGCTGCAGGAGGCTTTCAGCGTGCGCGTCGACTAGCGCATGCACAGGGGGTGCGTCGACTGCAGACGCAGGTCACGCTGTCCGCTGCGCGGACAACGTGACCTACATCGGTGACCTGGCCGGTTGCGCGTCACGTAGTCCGCTGCGCGGACAACGTGACCTACATCGGTAACCTGCCCAGCGGCGTGTCACGTAGTGACCTACAAGCGCTCCGCGGCCGCGCGTGCGCGCACGTCGGCGAAATTCTGGTCGCGCAGCAGGCGACCGTTCTCCCAGACGGTCTCGAGCGCCTCGACGTATCCCTCCGGGATCGGCAGCGTCTCCGGATCGGCATCCAGCGGGATCGGCAAGGTGCGCCAGCCGCTGCCGTCGGTGGCGCGCAGCAGAGTCATGCGGCCGCGCTTGCTCTGTTTGCCCTTGTCGGTCACGGGCTCCTTCCAGACATCGATCCAGCGCCCACCGACGCGCGCCGCCGAGCATTTCAGCGCGAACTTCTGGGTGTCGCGGTTGAGCTGCTGCAGCAGGCCACCACCCATGCCGAAGGCGAGGTTGTCGGTGGCGTAGCCGGCGGAGGTCACGCGCTCCAGGATCGCGCGCAGGCTGACCGGGTTGATGCCATCGCCCTGGATCAGGCGCACGTGCTTCAGCACCCGGAAGCCCTTGGAGTTGAGTTCGTGGCCGAAGGCCTGGTCCAGCAGTTCCAGGCAGCGGTGCACCACTTCCACCGGATCGCCCGAATCCGGGCGCACCACCAGCGTGGCGCCGGAGCGGATCACTTCCTCGCGCAATGTGCGCCCCCAGTGTTCGCGGATCGCGTGGTAGATGTCGTAGCTGTCGGAGACCACCGCGACGATCCCGCCGGGTCGCGCGAACTGGGTCAGCATGTTGCGGTAGGCGTCGACCTCGCGTTCGCGGCCCCAACTGGTGATGGTGCTGTGCTCGGCGGCCGGGATCGAAAACCCGGCCATCGGTTCGTGGTACCAGGCACGCGCCGCGAGCACGCCGGCGATGGTGTCGGTGCCCAGGAAGTTGACCAGGTGCGCCGCACCGCCGAGCGCGGCCGATTCATGGCTGGAGACGCCGCGCGCGCCGAAATCGTGCAGCTTGAAGGGCAGTTGCGCGACCGGATCGTCGCTGCTGCGTTCGAGGAACTGGCGGATGGTCTGGCGCGCGTGCCAGCTGATCGTCGCCACCGTGACCGGGTACCACAGCCGCAGCAGCATGGTCTCGAGGTAGGACGGCACCCACGCCGCCTGCGGATCGGTGGACTCGATGGTCACCAGCGCCTGGTGGGTGGGCACCACCGAGCCCTCCGGCACCGCGCGGATGCGCAGCGGCAGGCGGCCGCCGTGAACGTCGACGACGCGCCGCCAGCCCGCGGCGTTGAAGGGTTCGCCGTGCGCGGCGAAGAAATCGCGCGCCTCGTCGATGTCGAGGTGGGTGACCGGGCGCGCGAGGTATTCCTTGAGGATCGCCTGCAGGCCGAAGAACACGGTGCGGTCGTAAACGCCACCGCGCGACTCCACGTAGAAGAAAGTGGCGTCGGTGTCCGGCGGGTACTGCAGCCAGTGGCTGGCCTTGTAGCTGTCGGTGTTCAGCAGCAGGTTGTCGAGGCAATGCATGACGGAAGCTCCTTCTCGTCGATGATCAGCCGGCGGTCTGTCCGCCGGACCGGTGTGGGTCAGCCGCGGCCCACGAAAAACTCGAGGATGTGCAAATGGTCCTCGTACAGTTGCGGACCCATCTCCAGCGCCTCGCCGAGGGCGATCCAGCGCGCCTTGTCGGCGTCGTCGCCGCCGCGCACCGGCGGCAGCTCGCCACTGACGAAGTCGAAGTGGAAGGCATGGGTAATGGTACGCCCGCGCAGGCTGCGCTCGGGGTGGTCGAAGACCTGGACCTGCTTCAGCGAGCCCTTCAGCACCGGCAGCGGCAGCTTCAGGCGGGTCTCTTCGCGCAGCTCGCGCAGGCAGGAATCGAGCAGCGTCTCCTGCGGGCCGACGAAGCCGCCCGGCAACGCCCACAGGCCCTTGCCGGGCTCGGCGCGCCGGCGCACCAGCAGCACATGCCCCGAGTGCACGACCACCGCGTCGGTGGTCACGAAGGTGGGCGGATAGGGCGCACGTTCCCAGGCCGCGCGGTACTGGCCGATGAACTGGTACTCGGCGACCAGTTGCGGAAAGGCCGGCGAGTTGCGCCTGAAGGCGTCCAGCATCTCGTGCACCGGCCCCGGCACGCTCGCGCGGATCAGCATCAGGCCGCCGTGCGAATCGACCTGGTTGGCCTCGAACAGATAACGCCGCAATTCGGTCGCGGACAGGGACTCGGTGTGCTTGACGTCGACCAGGCTCCACTGCGGGAACTCCCGCAGGTAGTAGCTGGAGGCGTCCTTGTCCTTGCCGATCAGGCCGATGCGCGGAGCTTCCGGCCGTTGCGGATCCTCGCCGATGGCCTCGGCGACCAGGCGTTGCACCGAGGCCACCCACAGGGCCTCGTTGTAGAGGTGGTCGCGCAGGCCGCGGATGCACAGGCGCGCCGTGTCCTGCGGAAAGGCGGCCTCGATCATGACCGCGCGCTCGGCGACGGTCCACGGGTTGCGGATGGTGCGCGGGGTGTCGGCCGAGCCGACCAGCACGATGACCTTGCGCGCGCGGCTCAGAGCCAGCCGCAAGACCGCGGCGTGGCCGTTGTGGAATGGCTCGAAACGGCCGATGAAGACCAGGTAGTCGAAGTCCATGAGGCTCCCTCACGGCGATTGGAGAGGCCCGCGGTCTGTCCGCAGGCGACCCTCACTGTACGCCCCGGCCGTCGCGCGTCAAGGCGCCGCCGCGGGGGCGTTGGCGAGCCTTCAGCTTCGCGCGCGGATCAGAACGGGATGTCGTCTTCGAAGTCGTCCGGCGGCGGTGCTTCGTTGCGCGGCGCCGGGCGGTTGCCACCGCCGCCGCCACCGCCGCCACCGCCCGCCGGTGCCCCGCTGCGCTGCGGGCGTTCGGACGGACCGCGGCCGCCCATGCCGCCACCACCTTCGCCGCCGCCGAGCATCTGCATCTCGTTCGCGACGATGTCGGTGGCGTAGCGCTCGACGCCTTCCTTGTCGGTGTACTTGTCGGTGCGCAGGCTGCCCTCGACGTACACCTGGCGGCCCTTCTTCAGGTACTCGCCGGCGATCTCGGCCAACCGGCCGAAGAACTTCACGCGGTGCCACTCGGTGCGTTCGACGTTTTCGCCGGTCTGCTTGTCCTTCCAGCTTTCGCTGGTGGCGATGCGGATCGACGTGATCGCGCCGCCGTTGGCGGTGTAACGGGTCTCGGGGTCGGCTCCGAGGTTGCCGACCAGGATCACCTTGTTGACGCCTCTGGCCATGGTGCTTCCCTGCTGTGGTTGCGGTAAGACCCACCATACTAGCCGCTGTGGCCACGCCGCATCCGATCCCCACCCGTCCCCTTGTCGGAAAACTCCGAGGCGCGCCCCTATACTGGTGAAATGGATGTCATCGCCCCCCACGTCGCAGCCGATCCGGCGGCTGCGGCGGCCCAGCGTTTTGCCGCGATCGTGCGCCTGGCGGCGGCCGATATGGCACGCGTGGATGCGCTGATCCGGCATGAACTGCGCTCCGATGTGGTGCTGATCAACCAGATTGGCGACCACATCGTCGGTGCCGGCGGCAAACGCCTGCGGCCGCTGCTGGTGTTGCTCAGCGCGCGCACGAACGTCGAGGAACCACAGACGGGGGCGATCGCACTGGCCGCGATCATCGAGTTCATTCACACCGCGACCCTGCTGCACGACGATGTGGTCGACGAGTCCGGTCTGCGTCGCGGGCGCCAGACCGCGAACGCGCTGTGGGGCAACGCCGCGAGTGTGCTGGTCGGCGATTTTCTGTATTCGCGCGCCTTCCAGATGATGGTTGGACTGGACCGCATGACCATCATGCGCGTACTCGCCGACACCACCAACGCGATTGCCGAAGGCGAGGTGCTGCAACTGTTGCACATGGGCGACCCGGACCTCACCGAGGCGCGCTACTTCGAAGTGATCCGGCGCAAGACCGCGATCCTGTTCGCCGCCGCATGCCGTCTGGGCGGCCTGGTTGCCGGCCTCGACGATTCCCGCCAGGACGCTCTGCATCGTTACGGTATGGCGCTTGGCATCGCCTTCCAGATCGCCGACGACGTGCTGGACTACGTCGGCGATGCGGCGGCGATCGGCAAGAACCTCGGCGACGACCTCGCCGAAGGCAAGACCACGCTGCCGCTGATCATCGCCCAGCGGCGCGCTGGCACGGCCCAGGTCGAAGTACTGCGCAGCGCGATCCGCAAAGGCGATCGCAGCGCCCTGCCGGCCGTGATCGCGGCGATCCGCGACACCGACGCACTCGAGGGTGCGATCGCCCAGGCACGCGAGCATGCAGCGGCGGCGCGCCGCGAACTGCAGTCGCTGAGCTCGTCGGTCTGGCGCAACGCGCTCGCCGATCTGGCCGATTATTCGGTGCAACGCTTCCTCTGAGACGCCGCTCGCGCTGCCTCCAAAGGCCGCGCAGGCATCGTAGACTGCACGCCCTGTTCGCCCGGAGTGTCATCGATGCGCGCCATGCTGCCGCTGTCCCTCGCCCTGCTGCTCGCGTCCGGTCAGACGCCCGCACAGACCAAGCCCGAGGACGTGATCCGCTACCGCAAGGCGCAGTACACGGTGCTGCTGTGGAACTGGATGCCGCTGAACGCGATGGTGCGCGACCGCATTCCCTTCGACGCGGCCGAGTTCACGCGTCGCGCCGAGCGCATCGCCACAGTGCCGCCGCAGTTGCTCGAAGGCTTTGCGGAGGGCTCGGGGGAAGGCGCGCCGACCGATGCCCGGCCCGAGATCTGGAAGGACTTCGCCGATTTCACGGCGAAGATGAAAGACCTCGAACGCGAAACCGCCGCACTCGCGAAGATCGCTCGCGGCGGCGACGAAGCCGCGATGCGCGCCCAGTTCGCGAAGACCGGTCAGGCCTGCAAGGCCTGCCACGACAAGTACAAGGCCGAGTAGTCCGGCCCCGTCCCGTTCAAACGCGAAGACGCAGAGGACGCGGAGAAGAGCACGAACCTGCTTTTTTCCGCGTCCTCCGCGTCTTCGCGTTTGAAGCGCCAGCTTGCGAGCGACCTGTGCGCTGCATGCGCAAAGCACCCGACCATGACTTCCGTCCTGCTTGTTTGATGGTCATGTGGTGTTATAGTTGACTACAACACCAGCGCATCCCGCTGGAGCTGCAGGAGCAAGCCATGCGCAACCGTACCCTGTCCGACCTGATCCTCGCGATCGCCCTCGGCCTGTGCGTCGCCGCCGTCGCCGGCGAACACCGCCAGCCGACCGCCGAAATCGCGATCCCGCCCGCCGCCATCCACCCGCACAGCGTCGCCGACGGCGCCCGCGCGCTGGCGATGGCGGTGCTGTGGAGCCGCGATGCCAACGAACATGCGGCGAAGTCCATGCGCGGTGCCGATCGCATCGAGACGCCCGTTCGCGCCGCGGACACAGCGCTGGAACACGCCGCACTCGCCGCCGGACGCGCCGCCAGCAGCGTCGACATGCCCTTCATCTCCTTCGGCGGCGCCGCGGAGTAAGTGGCCATGGTCCAGGCGTGGAACGACTCGGTGCCGATCTATCGCCAACTGCGCGACCGCGTGGTGGCGATGATCCTCGACGGCGAACTCCCGGAGGGCGAGGCGGTGCCGTCGGTGCGCCAGGTCGCGGTGGACTACCAGATCAACCCGCTGACGGTTTCCAAGGCCTACCAGGACCTGGTCGATGAAGACCTGCTGGAGAAGCGCCGCGGACTCGGCCTGTTCGTCCGCGAGGGCGCGCGCACACGCCTGCTCGAGATCGAGCGCAGGCGCTTCCTGCGCGAGGAATGGCCATTGCTCAGGGCACGCCTGGCCCGACTCGACCTCGACATCGGCAAGTTGTTGAACATGGGGGATGCATGAACGCGGTGATCGAATCCACCGGCCTTTCCAAACGTTACAAGGACAAGCAGGCGCTCGACCGCTGCGACTTCCGTGTCGAAGCCGGCCGGATCGTCGGCCTGATCGGCCCGAACGGCGCCGGCAAGACCACCGCGCTGAAGGCGATTCTCGGGCTGACCCACTACGAGGGCCGGCTGTCGGTGCTCGGCTACGACCCTTTCAGCCAGCGCCACCAGTTGATGCAGGAAGTCTGCTTCATCGCCGACGTCGCGATCCTGCCACGCTGGATCCGCGTGTCCGAGGCGATCCGTTACGTCGAGGGCGTGCATCCGCGCTTCGACCGCGCCAAGTGCGAGCGCTTCCTGGCCGCCACCCAGATCAAGCAGACCAGCCGCGTGCGCGAGCTGTCCAAGGGCATGATCGCGCAGTTGCACCTGGCGCTGGTGATGGCGATCGACGCGCGCTTGCTGGTGCTCGACGAGCCCACGCTCGGCCTCGACATCCTCTATCGGCGGCGCTTCTACGAGCAGTTGCTGAACGACTACTTCGACGAGTCGCGCACCATCCTCGTGACCACCCACCAGGTGGAGGAGATCGAGCACATTCTGACCGATCTGCTGTTCATCAAGGACGGCCGGATCGCGTTGTCGGCGACCATGGACGAGGTCGCCGAGCGCTACATCCAGGTGCTGGTGGGCGCCGACAAGGCAGACGCTGCGCGCGCGCAACGGCCGATCGCCGAACGCAAGATGCTCGGCAAGAGCGCCTTCCTGTTCGACGGCCTGCCGCGCGAACGCGCGCAGGAGTTCGGCGAGGTGCACCAGGTGGGCGTGGCCGATTTGTTCGTCGCGGTGATGGGTGGAGGTGTGCAGTGAGCAATGTCGCAAGAACCTTCAGCACCCTGATCCAGCGCGAGATCTGGGAACACCGCAGCGGCTTCATCTGGACGCCGCTGGTGATCGGCGGCGTGTTGCTGGTCTTCCTCGTGCTCGGCGCCGGCAGCGCCTTCTTCTGGCAGCTCAAGATCGAGGGCGCCGATGCCGTGGCCGAGGGCGCGCTCAAGCTTGCGGAGACCCAGGTGCCGGCGGACAAGCTGCGCCTCGGCGTCGATGCCTTCCTGTGGTCGACCGCGCTGATGTGGCAGTCGGTGCTGTTCATCGTGCTGTTCTTCTACTGCATCGGCAGCCTGTACGACGACCGCCGCGACCGTTCGGTGCTGTTCTGGAAGTCGATGCCGGTTTCCGACCTTGAAACCGTCGCCAGCAAGGTGGTGTCCGCCTGCTTCGTCGCGCCGCTGTTCATGATCGCGGCGATGGCGATCGGCCAGATCGTGCTGCTGCTGGCCGGCGGACTGATCGTCATCGCGCACGGCGGCAGCGCCTGGAAGCTGGTGTGGGCACACACCAATCCCTTCCCGGTGTGGAGCCAGTTCATCGCCGTGCAGGGGGTGCAAGCGCTGTACCTGCTGCCGCTGTACGGCTGGCTGATGCTGGCCAGTGCCTTCGCCCGCGGCAAGCCTTTCCTGTGGGCGGTGCTGCCGCCGGTGGTGTTCGCGATCATGGAATCCTTCATGGCCTTCACCACCAAGATGACCTTCAGCAAGGTGATCTGGGAGTTCATCCTGAGTCGCTTCGCCGCCGGCGTCGCGCCGATCACCTTCCAGGCGAACTTCGACGACGATTCATCGATGCAGGCCGGATTCGCGGGCACCCGCTTCGCCGCGAACTTCTCCGACGTGCTCGGTCGCCTGGGCACCGCCGACCTGTGGATCGGCGTCGGCATCGGCCTGGCCTTCCTCGCCGGCGCGGTGTGGCTGCGACGTTATCGCGATGAATCGACCAGCTGAGGGAGTGCGCGATGCACGAACCCGTCCCGACGGACATGGCCGCCTGTACGGAACCGGATTTTCGGGATTGCCAAATCCAGAGCCGCACCACTATAGTGCGCGGCTCTCCCATCGGGGTGTAGCTCAGCCTGGTAGAGCGCTACTTTCGGGAGGTAGAAGTCGGAGGTTCGAATCCTCTCACCCCGACCAATGAGTGCTTGAAATTCAAGCACTTTGGACGCCCCGCCAGTCGGGGCGTCGTTGTGTCCGGAGTCCGTCGTTGCCGGGCAGGTGCGGGCGGTTGGAGCCATCCCACCACCATCGCGTGCCACTCGCGGTTTCACCGAACTGCGAGCACGACGAGTCGCAGGGTGTAGCGACCTTTTGCAACGCGCCGGGTGGCTTCGCAATGGTGCCCGATGCGCTGGCCCGGAGGCTCCCGCCGTGCCGCGCGCCGATCGAAAGCCTTGCACCACAGGAACTACCCGATGGCTCGATCGCGGTCACCTGGCGTCCGCCAGAAGCAGGAAGGGCACCGCGATCGTCAGCGCGATCAGCAGCAGGGCCGCGGACAGCTTCAGCAGCATGCTCCGAGGATCGGCGCGCAGCTCGCTGATGAAGGTCGGCGCGAGGTTCGCGCGTACCGCCGCCGCGCGCTCGGCACGCACCCGCTCGCAGCGCCGACGCTGATAGTCGTCGAGCAACGCCTTGACCTCGGCCGCCCGCTCGAGGTCGCGCAACCAGATGCCACCGGCCGAAATCCCCCAGAAACCCGACTGGGTTTCGTACCAGTCGAGCGCGTGCGCATCCAGCAGCGCGCGGATCTCCTCTGCCTCGTCGTCCTCGGCCAGTCGCAGGTTCAGCAGCAGCTTCGGCATCAGTCGGCATCGCCGGGGAAGTCGCGACGATGTGCACGCTCGAAGGCGACGATGTCGCGCCGGTCGCGCTTGCTCGGTCGTCCCTCCGGTGGCTGGTAGGCCAACCGCGACAGTCGCTGCGCCTCGCGCTCGCGTTCGCGGCGGGCGATGCTCTCCGAGGTTTCCTGGTACAGAGAGGCGGCGACCGCGGCAGACCCGCGCTGATCCGAGAGCGCCATCACCACGACTTCCAGTCGCTCGTTGCCGCGGCTGATCATCACCCTGTCTCCGGGATGCAGCGCCTTCGCGGGTTTGCAGCGTGCGCCGTTGACTTCGATCTTGCCGCCGTCGATGGCCTGCTTGGCGAGCGAGCGCGTCTTGTAGAAACGCGCCGCCCACAGCCATTGGTCGGCGCGCACCGAGGCTGCGTTCACCCGGGCAATCCGTCAGGACGCGAACAGCAAGCCGTTCAGCCGCCGCACGAAACCGCTCGGATCTTCCAGCTGACCGCCCTCGCTGAGCACCGCCTGTTCGTGCACCAACTGCGCCCATTCGGCGAAGCGGGCCTCGTCGCCTTCGGCGGCAAGGCGCATTACCACCGGATGCGCCGGATTCAGTTCCAGCGTCGGCGCCCCGCCAGCCACCGCCTGCCCGGCTTGCTTCAGCAGGCGCTGCGTGTGCAGCGAGAGCTCGTGCTGATCGACCACCAGCACCGCCGCCGAGTCGCGCAGGCGCGCGCTGCCGCGCACCGCCTTGACCTTGTCGCCCAGCACCGCCTTGACGCGCTCGGCGAGGCCTTCGGGCAATTCCGCGGTCGGTGGCGGCGCCACGCCTTCGGCATCCGGGATGCTGGAGAGGTCGACATCACCCTTGGCCACCGAAACGAAGGGCTTGCCCTCGAACTCGCGCAGGTAGGACAAGGCCCACTCGTCGATGCGGTCCGCAGCCAGGATCACTTCCACGCCCTTGCCGCGGAAGGCCTCCAGGTGCGGCGAGTGGCGCGCACCGAGGTGGGTTTCGGCGGTGATGTAGTAGATCGCCGTCTGGTTTGGGCGCAGGCGGCCGAGGTAGTCCTGCAGCGAGACCGTCTGCGCGGCGCCCTCGCTGGCGGTGGAGGCAAAGCGCAGCAGCCTGGCGATGCGCTCGCGGTTGCCGTAGTCCTCGGTGAGGCCTTCCTTGAGGACCTGTCCGAACTCGCGCCAGAAATCCGCGAATTTCTCCGGCTGCTCGGCGGCCAGCTTGTCGAGCAGGTCGAGGGTGCGCTTGACCACCGCCGAGCGGATCTGCTGGGTCAGCTTGTTGTCCTGCAGCAGTTCGCGCGAGACGTTCAGCGGCAAGTCGTCGGAATCGACCACGCCGCGCACGAAGCGCAGGTAGGCCGGCAGCAGGTGCTCGGCGGCGTCCATGATGAAGACGCGCTTCACATAGAGCTTGAGGCCCTGGCGCTCGTCGCGCTGGCCGCCGAACAGGTCGAAGGGTGCCTTGGCCGGGATGTACAGCAGGCTGGTGTAGCTCTGGCCGCCCTCCACCTTGTTGTGGCTCCACGCCAGCGCCTCGCCGTCGCTGTGCGCGAGATGCTTGAAGAAGCCCTGGTAGTCCTCATCCTTGAGTTCGGTTTTCGGGCGCGTCCACAGCGCGGCCGCCTGATTGACCGTCTCCCACTTCGGCTCGCTGCCTTCCTCGGCCTCCGCACGCATGCGGATCGGGAAGGCGATGTGTTCGGAATACTTGTGCACCAGCGAGCGCAGGCGCCAGGAGGCGGCGAACTCGCCCTCACCCTCCTTCAGGTACAACACGATTTCGCTGCCGCGGGCGGTGCGCTCGATGGTCTCGACGCTGTACTCGCCCTTGCCGTCGGAGGTCCACAGGACGCCGTCGGCGGCCTCGGCGCCGGCGCGGCGGGTGCGCAGCTCGACCCGGTCGGCGACGATGAAGGCCGAGTAGAAACCGACCCCGAACTGGCCGATCAACTGGGCGTCCTTGCGCGCATCACCGGACAGGCTTTCGAGAAAGCGGCGGGTGCCCGAGCGTGCGATCGTGCCGATGTTCTCGACCACCTCCTCGAGCGTCATGCCGATGCCGTTGTCGCGGATCGTCAAGGTACGCGCCTGCTCGTCGTACTCGAGCTCGATGCGCAGTTCCGCATCCCCGGCCATCAGCTCGGGGGCGCGGATCGCCTCGAAGCGCAGCTTGTCGAGCGCATCGGAGGCGTTCGACACCAGCTCGCGCAGGAAGATCTCCTTGTTCGAGTACAGCGAGTGGATGACGAGGTTCAGGACCTGCTGGACTTCGGCCTGAAAGGCGCGGGTTTCGGTGCTCATGGCGATCCTGGGCGTTGAGGGGCTGGGCGCCAAATGGGGCCGACGCGGGCGGTTTCAATCCGCTGGCATCAGGCCAGCGGATAGCGCACACCACCCAGCAAGGCCGCGGGCGGCGTGGACGCAGTATCCAGTTCCAGCCCGGCCACGCGCGCCAGGCTCAACGCCTCGAAATGCAGCGAGCCGGCCCAGTAGGTGTAGCCGATCTCGATGCGTCCCTTGCCGACCCGGCACTCGAAAGCCTGTCCACACAAGGGGCACTGCCCGCCCACCAGTCCTGATCCACGCTGGAAACCACTACAGCCGGCGAGCAGGGCGGCGGCGCTGAAGCAGCCGTGGCAGGCAGGGCATTCGATCATCGGACAGCCCTCGACCGTGTGGCTCGCTCACGGAGCAAGGCGATCACCGGGGCCACGGCAGGAGCAAGGCACAGAACCTTGCCGTTCGTCGGCCCCGCGCGCGACGCGCTTTGGCACAATAGCGGCCCTTTCGCCACCGTGCGCCCCGATGTCCCTGCGCGCCTGTTGCCTGCTGCTCTGCCTGCTGCTGCCTGGTCTCGCGTGCGCTGCCGATGTGCAGCGCACCTGGCGCGCGGTGCTGTTCGACGGTCGCAAGGTCGGGCACGCGCTGAGCGAACGCGAAGTCCTCGCGGACGGAGCAGTGCGCATTGCCGAAATCATGGACCTGCAGATCCAGCGCGAAGGCGTGTCGATCGCGATGCGCTCGCTGGAGCAAACCGTGGAGAGCGCCGATGGCGAACCGCTCTCCTTCCGTGCCGAAATCCGCACCGCCGGGCAGACCCTGCGCTACCTCGGCGAGCGCCGCAAGGGCCGCCGCTTCGAGGTGCGCATCGAGGGCGTCGGCGACGCCCGCAAGCAAACCCTGCAATTGCCTGCCCGCGCGCTCTTCTTCGAAGGCCAGCGACGCGCGCTGCTGGCCGGCGTACGCGGTGAAAGCAGGCTGATCGCGATCGACGCCTTCGTGCCCAGCCAACTCGCGGTGGTGCCGCTGGAAACCAGCTTCAAGGGTCGTCGTCGGGTCGAACTGATGCAGGACGAGGCCGAACTGATCGAGATCGAACAACTGGTGCGTTACCCGGATGGGCCGATGCAGGTGCACGCCTTCGTCGACGAAACCTTCGATGCGCGCCGGATCCGCATGGATCTGGCGGGCATGCAGGTCGAACTGCTGGCCTGCGACGAGGCCTGTGCACGCGGACCGAACCAGGCGCTGGACTTCCTCGACCGCCTGGTGATCGACTCCCCGCGCGCGCTGTCGCCCGAGGAATTGCGCGCCCCGCTGCGTTTGGTGATCCGGATCGATGACACTGATGCGCGACCCGCCGAAACCGGTCATCAGAATATCCGCAGCACCTCCGACGGCTATGAACTGACGATCGATCCGCGGCGTGCGCGCGCGGACGCCGCGGTACCGTCGCTCTACCGCGAAGCCTCGGCCTGGGTGCAGTCCGACAGCGTGCTGCTGCGCGATCTCGCACACCGCGCCACCGAGGGCGCACAGGACGACCGTGAGCGCATGCAACGGGCGGAAGCCTTCGTGCGCAGCTATGTGTTCGGCAAGAATCTCTCGGTCGGCTATGCCTCCGCACTCGAGGTGGCGACCACACGCCAGGGCGATTGCACCGAGCACGCGCTGCTATTGGCGGCGATTGCGCGCGCCTCGGGCATCCCGGCGCGGGTCGCCACCGGCCTCGCTTACGTACCGCGCTTCGGCGAGCGCGAGCATGTGTTCGTGCCGCACGCATGGACCGAGGCGCACGTCGACGGACGCTGGCAGGGTTACGACGCCGCGCTGTCGGGCTTCGATGCCGGCCACATCGCGCTCGCGGTCGGCGACGGCGATCCGGTGCGTTACTTCGCCGGCGTCGCCTTGCTCGGGCGCCTGCAGGTGCTCGCGGTGGAGGCCGCCCCCTGATGTCGACGCGCGCTCTCGCGATCTTGCTGACTGCCTGGGCAGGCCTCGCTGCGGCGGTGCCGCCGCGGCCAGTGGGTCGCCCCTCGATCGCCGGCATCGTCACCGATCCGGCACTCGGCGAACTCAGCGGACTTGCGGCATCGCAGCGCGCGCGCGACCGCTATTGGGCGATCAACGACGGCGGCAACGACAACCACCTGCTGCTGATCGACGGGCGCGGCCGCGTGCTCCGATCCTTCGCACTCGATGGCGTCGCCAACGTCGATTGGGAAGATCTCGCCAGCTTTCGCTGGCGCGGCAAAGCCTGGCTGCTGGTGGCCGACACCGGCGACAACAGCGGGGCGCGTCCTCATGTCTCGCTGTGGCTGGTCGAGGAGCCGATGCACGATGCCGCCAGTGCGCGCGCGACCGGCGCGCGCGAGCTGCGCCTGCGCTATCCGGACGCCGCGCACGACGTCGAGGCCATGACGGTCGATGCCGAAGCCGGCCATGTCTACCTGTTGAGCAAACGCACCGTGCCGCCGGTGCTGTACCGGTTGCGGCTGGAAGACGTTGGCGACAGCGGGGTCGTGACGGTCGAGCGCGTCGCCGGACTCGATGGCATTCCGCAACCGACGGCCCGCGACATCGCCCGCGACGGTGCGCTGAGCCGTTTTCGCTCGCAGACCACGGCGATGGCGCTGGATTGCAGCCGCCGCGGGCTGCTGGTGCTCACCTACGCCGCGATCTACCGTTTCCAGCGCCGATCCGGGCAAAGCTGGGAGCAGGCCCTGCCCGGCCAAACGCCCGCGCGCTCGGCGCTCTCGCTGCTCCCGCAGGCCGAGGCGATGGCTTTCGACACCGAGTGCCGGACCCTTCATGTGGGCAGCGAAAAAGCACCGGTGCCTCTGCTGCGCTTCCGCTACCGCGCACTGCCACCGGACGTCATCGGTCCCGATGCAGAGGATTGAGACTGCGGCAGATTGGCCGCGCGCGCTGCTGGTCGGCTTGCGGAGTGGTCGCATGCGCCTGGCCCAGATGCGCATCCCCTTGCGCGGCGCGCCCCTGGCGCGTATCCGTCGCACACTGGCAAGGCTCGACCAGGCTCGCCGGCTCGCCGTGATCGCAGCGCTGCGGGGTGATCTGGCCAGTGTGGCGGCGGATTGGCCGCCGGATCCGCTCGCGCAGGTCTGGGCCGCGTGCATCGCCAGCCGCAACCTGCCACTGCACCCCGAAGCCGTACTGCTGGCGAGCGTCGGCCGCGACCGCTACGGCCGCAGCCACTGGTTGCAGCCGGCCGCCGCAGGCGCGCTCGCGCGCCTGCGCACGGTCGCGATGGCGGACGGAATCGCGCTCGAAGTGGTTTCCAGTTTCCGCAGCGTGCACGACCAGAGGCGCATCCTCGCGCGCAAGCTGACCGCCGGCCAGACGCTCGCCGACATCCTGCGCGTCAATGCACCGCCCGGCTGCAGCGAGCACCACAGCGGCTGCGCGGTCGATCTGGCGGTGCCCGGCCAGGCACCTCTGACCGAGGACTTCGCAGCCACACCCGCCTGCGCCTGGCTCCGCCGCCACGCGGATCGCTTCGGCTTCCACATGAGCTACCCGCCGGACAACCCCTGGGGATTCATGCACGAGCCCTGGCACTGGTGTTTCCGTGATCGATCCGTGCGCATGCCAGTGGCGCGGCCAGAATGAAGGCATGGGACCTCCGAGTTCGTTGTGCCAGCGGCGGAGGTGGCTGAACACCCGCAACGCGCACGGTTCGGGCCGGAGGCCGTCGCTTCATGATCCGACCGCTGGCGCAGCGGAGCTCTGGTTGTACCGGCGCAAACGGTGGGCTCCCGACACGACAGGGATGATGCCGGGCAGGCGGCGCCGCCGTGCGTGAAGCTCCCGGCGCCTATCATCGGCGGATGCGCACCGCTTCCAGATGGTTGCTTCCGCTACTGACTGGCCTGCTGCTGGTGCTGGCCTGGGCCGGACCACTCGATGAGATGGCCGCCGGGCAGTCGCAGGCGGGCCTGAAGCGCGCGCTCGCGACCTTCGCCGCGGCGCGCGCGCTGAACGGCGCGATCTCGGTGGCGCAAGGGACCGAGGTGGCGGTGGAGCCGGCCGGGGTCGGCGTCACCTTCGCGCCGGGACAGGTGCTCGATCCGGTCAACGACCTGGTCGAGCAGTTCTCGACGCTGATGCTGACCGCGAGCGTGTCCTTCGGCGTGCAGGGCGTGCTGGTCGCGATCGGCGGCCACTGGCTGGCCTCGCTGGCGCTGAGTGCGGCCTTGCTCGGATGGCTGGCGTACCGGCCGTGGCTGCCGCAGTCCGCACCGCCACCCTGGCTGGCGCGGGTGGCGCTGCTGCTGTTGCTGGTGCGCTTCGCGGTGCCGCTGGCGGCGCTCGGCAGCGATTTGTGTTTCCGCGCCTTCCTCGCCGACCGCTATGCCGCAAGCCAGCAGGCGCTGGCGCTCGGCGAGCGCGAGGTCAGCGAACTGGCGCAGCCGACGGAAGCGCCGGCGGAGTCGATGGGCGAGCGCGTGCAGCGCTGGTGGGCGGACGCGCGCGCCGCGGTCGACGTCGAGGCGCGCCTGGCAGCGCTGCGCGAGACCGCGACGCGCGTGACCGAACACGTGGTCGAGCTGATCGTGGTGTTCCTGCTGCAGACCCTGATCGTGCCGACGCTGCTGCTGTGGGCGCTGTGGCGGGCCGCGCTCGGGCTACTCGCGCCACGCGGCTGAACGCCGGCGGCCGGCTACAATCGCGCCCCCTCCGCAAGCCCACCGCCACCTTGGCTGGACCGAGCGCCGCGAACGATCGCGCCCACAGCACGCGCGCCCACCTGCAGATCCACTTCTGCGTGCTGCTGTGGGGCTTCACCGCGATCCTCGGCAAGCTGATCACGCTGCCGGCGCTGGCGCTGGTGTCCTGGCGCATGCTGATCGTGGTCGCCGTGCTCGTGCTGCTGCCACGGGTCTGGCGCGGCCTCGCGCGGCTGCCGCCACGCACGCTCGCGATCTACGCCGGCATCGGCGTGCTGGTCGCCCTGCACTGGCTGAGCTTCTACGCCTCGATCAAGCTCGCCAACGCCTCGGTGGCGGCCACCTGCATCGCGCTCGCACCGGTGTTCCTGGCGTTGCTGGAGCCGGTGTTGACCGGCAAGCGCTTCGACCGCCGCGAACTGCTGCTCGGGATCGCGGTGGTGCCCGGCGTCGCCCTGGTGGTCGGCGGCGTGCCGGATGGTATGCGCACCGGGGTCGCCGTGGGCGCGCTGTCGGCGCTGCTGGTGGCGATATTCGGCGCGCTCAACAAGCGCTACGTGGAACACGCCGATCCGCTCATCGTGACCGCGCTCGAACTCGGCGCCGGCGGGGCCTTCCTGATCGCGATCGGCCTCGCCACACCGCTGCTCGGCGACCCGTTGCCGCTGCCCGCGGCGCGCGATGCCGCGCTGCTGCTGGTGCTGGCGCTCGCGTGCACCCTGCTGCCTTTCACGCTGTCGCTGGTTGCGTTGCGGCAACTGTCCGCGTACAGCGCGCAACTGGCGATCAACCTCGAGCCCGTGTACGCGATCCTGCTCGCGATTCCGCTGCTGGGCGAGCAGCGCGAGTTGTCGCCGCAGTTTTACCTCGGCGTGTTGATCGTGGTGCTCGCGGTGCTGCTGCATCCCTGGCTGGTGCAACCGAAGCGCGCGTAGGACGGCGGCGCAGTCACAGCGCCGCCAGTGCCGCCACCAGCAGGCGTTCGAGCACGCGCTGCGCGGGTTCTGCACGCCGCGGGTTCCAGCGCTCCGGATCGGCCTCGTCGAGGTAGCTGTCCTGGGCCATTTCCATCTGCACCGCGTGCACGCCGCGCTGCGGCTGGCCGTAGTGGCGGGTGATGTAGCCGCCCTTGAAGCGGCCGTCGACGACGTGCGAGACGCCGGCCTGTGCGAGCGCAGCGACCAGCGCCATGCGCACCGCCGGCGAGCAGCTCTGGCCTTCGGCGGTGCCGAGGTTGTAGTCCGGCAGGCGGCCGTCGAAGAACATCGAGCAGCGGCTGCGGATCGAATGGCCTTCCCACAGCAGCACGCTGCCGTGCAGCGCGCACATCGCCGTCAGCGTGCGCCGCAGCGCTTCGTGGTAGGGGCGCCAGTAGCGATCGACCCGCGCAGCGACTTCGCTGGCATCCGGCGTCTCCCCGGCATACACCGGTCCACCTTCGAACATCTGCGTCGGGCACAGCCCGGTCTCGCGCCTGCCGGGGTACAGCGCAGCCCCGTCGGGCGGCCGGTTGAGGTCGACCACGTAGCGCGACCAGCGCGGGCGCAGCAGGTGCGCACCGATGGCGCGTGCGAAATCGTAGAGGTGCGCGACCTGCCAGTCGGTGTCCGGCGAATGTCTCGCGGCCGGCGTCATGGCGTCGGCGATCGCCGCCGGAATCTCGCGCCCGTCGTGCGGCAGGCTGACCAGCAGCGGAATCGAGCCCGGCCAGTAGCGGTAGTGCTCATCCGGCTGCCAGGGGGACCACCAACGATCATTCATCGGTTTCGACCTGCGTGGAAGCGCGTCGGCGCGTACGGTTCGGGATCGAGTTGCGGCGGGCGCCCGCAGACGAGGTCGGCGACGAGCAATCCGGTGGCGGCCGACATGCTCATGCCGAGCATGCCGTGACCGGTGGCCAGCCACAGGTTCGAGTGGCCCGGTGCAGCGCCGATGATCGGCAGGTCGTCGAAGGTCATCGGCCGCCAGCCGAACCACTCCTCGACGGTCGCCTCGCCCCAGTCCTCGACCTCGACGTACTCGGCCGCCCCGCGCAGCAGCGCGTCGAGGCGGGTGCGGTCGAGGCGGGTGTCGTAGCCGGAGAATTCCATCGTGCTGCCGACCCGGTAGCGCTCGCGCCACGGAGTGATCGCGACACTGCGCTCGCGGCAGACGATCGGCACGCCCGGGCAGCGCCGCGGCCGCGGACCGGTGATCGAGTAGCCCTTGCCCGGCTGCACCGGCAGTTCGAGGCCGAGCTGGCGCGCCAGCAGCGGGCTCCAGGCACCCAGCGCGAGCACCAGCTGCTCGCCGGCGAACTCGCCCGCGCGCGTGTGCACCGCCGCGACGCGCTGGCCATCGACCCGGAAGCCCTGGACTTCGGCCTGGCTGGCAAAACTGACCCCCAGCGCGGCGACCACCTGGGTCAGCCCGCCGACATAGGCGTCCGGCTTGAACTCGGCATCCAGCGGCGTGTCGAAACCGCCGACCACCTCGGCGCGCAGGCAGGGCTCGCGCGCGCGCAGCGCGGCGCCGTCGAGCGCGTTCACTTGCATGCCGACCGAACGCAGCGCGCGCGGCCACCAGTCGAAGGCTGCGAGCGCGGCCGGATCGCGGAACACCGTCAGGTGGCCGCGTTCGGCGTACTCGCAGTCGATCGCCTCGGCGCGGATCAGCTCGGCCAGCAGGCGCCGCGACTGCAGCAGCAGGCGCGCCTTGCCGGCCAGCGCCTGCTCGAAATCGCGCCAGTTGCAGCGCCGCGCGAAGCGCCACAGCCAGCGCCAGAGGACCGGATCGAAGCGCGGCCGGATGTAGAAAGGCGAGTCCTGGCGCGCCATCCAGGCGAGCGCCTGCGCGACCATGCCCGGCTTGGCCAGCGGCGGCGCGTGGCTCGGCGTGATCGTACCGCAATTGCCGTGCGAGGCCCCGCTGCCCGGCCAGGACTGGTCGAGAATGGTCACTTCCCGACCCGCCTTGGCAAGGAAGTAGGCGCAGGACAGCCCGATCACGCCGGCGCCGAGGACCAGGACCTCTGTCTTTCGAGTCATGCCCCGAGTCTATGGGAAGCGGTTGTCGGTTGTCGGCAGCAGGAGCAAGCGAATCCGCGGCTCTTGCCGACCACCGACAACCCGCCTTTCGTGACTTGGTTGGCACGAAAACTGCGTACATGGTCACGAGTCCCGCCTCCCCACGGGCCTCGGAAAGTCACGCCGGCCATGCGCTCCACTCCCCAGGAACTCGCATTCGCCCTGCGCAGCCCGAATTCGGGCCCGCTGGCGGCCGTCCTCTGCGCGCTCGCCGACCTCTTCGAAGACGAGAACTTCAACGAAGGTCATCGCGCGCTGCTCGGTCAATTGCTCGCCGGCGGGGAAATTCCCCAGTTCCTCGCCGAGCGGGCGACCGAGCGCCTCGCAAGCTTCGCCAGCTCCCTGGAAACCCTGCACCGCGACGTCCACGGCGGCAGTCCCTTCGACGATCTCCCCGCCGTCGAAGCGCCGCGCCTGCGACTGGTGGTCTGAGGACCGTACCGGCCGACGCGACGCAGGGCCGGAATTCCAACAGAACCGCAGAGGCACGATCCGTCGCGCCCGCCGCGCTCCGCAGACCCACCGAATCGCCACCGAGACCGGCGCGATTCATCGCGTCCCGCGCGTCACCGCCTGAACCCTTCAGGGCACCGCGAGGCTGCGCTCGGCATCCGCGCTGCTGCCGGTGCGCAGGTGCGGCGGCAGATGCCCGACATCGCCGGCCGCGATCAGTTGCATGCTGCCGTCGGCGGCGATGTGGATGGTGGTCAGGCTGGTGTGGCCGACCGACATTTCCAGCCAGGCCTGGCGGTCGACGCCGAGCGCGCGCGTGATCAGGTAGCGGATCACGTTGCCGTGACAGACCAGCAGCTCGCGCCGCGGCGCGCCTTCGGCGGGAACGAAGTAGCGGCCGTAAAGGCGGTCGAGCTGGCGCTCGCATTCGGCGCGTTCCGGCGCCGGCACGCTGTCGTTGACCTTGACGCGGCGCGTGCTCGGCGTGCACTCGGCCAGATCCGGCTCGACGCTGGCGGCACGCGCGCCCAAATCGTCGACGATCACGCTTGCAGTTTCCCGCGCACGCTTCAGCGGGCTGGCGAGGACGCGGTCGAAGGCGCCCTCGCCCGCCAGCCGACCACCGGCGAGGCGCGCCTGGGCCACGCCCAGATCGCTGAGCCCTGGCCCCAACCTCTCGTCCGCAGCCGGATCCGGCAGATAGTGCCCGTGGCGCACCAACACCAGCGTGCGCGGCGCATTCGCCGGCGCCGCGGGAGGCGCCGAAATGGCGGCAGACCAGGCCAGTGGCGCGAACAGTAGCGCCAGCCACGGCAGCGCTGCTTGCATCGATTTCGCTCCGATTCTCGGGACACCAAATCTGCGCGCAGCGGGGCCGCAGAGGCAAGCCCACACGCCGGTACGTCCCGAACTCTTCCGAAACGTGTTTTCGCCGTGTTTACGCGCAGCCATGTGCCTGGGCATGGCCGGGCTACGCCCACGACCCGCATGCTGGCAGCCGTCCAAGGCATCGGAGCCGCTCGTGAAACTCCTGATTCTGCTGCTGGCCGTGGCACTTGCGGCCTACCTGCTGGCCGCCGTCTGGTGGCCGGAACGCTTCTGAGGCTGCGCCACGATGGCCGAGATCCTGTTGACTTTCTTCATCGCGATCACCGCCGCCGTACCGCTCGGCTGGTGGCTGGCGCGCACGCTGATGAATGCGCCGATGCCGGGCGAGTCCGTGTTCGCGGCAATCGAGACGCCCTTGTACCGCGCGCTCGGCATCGATCCTGCGCGCGGCATGAATTGGCGGGGCTATGCGCGAGCCTTCGTGCTCAGCAACCTCGTGCTCGCCGTCACCGTGTTCCTGCTGCTGATGACCCAGGGCTGGCTGCCACTGAATCCGGATGGCGTCGGCGGCATGTCCTGGGATCTGGCGCTGCACACGATGGTCAGCTTCCTGACCAACACCAACCAGCAGCACTACTCCGGCCAGGCCCAGCTCTCCTACCTGTCGCAACTGGCCGGCATCGTCACGCTCCAGGTGGTGACGCCGATGATGGGTCTGGCGCTCGCCGCAGCGGTGCTGCGCGCGCTGGTCGGCGGGCGCAACGCCGCGCAGGCGAGCGAGGGCGAGCCGCGCGATGTGGGCAACTACTACGTGGACGTGATCCGTCTGACCCTGCGCGCCTTCCTGCCGGTCGCGCTGGCGCTGTCGCTGGCGCTTTCCTGGCAAGGCGTACCGAGCACCTTCGAGGGCGTCGCGAAGGCGACGCCGGTGGACG
Organism: Lysobacterales bacterium; assembly: GCA_019187485.1. Taxonomy (GTDB): domain Bacteria; phylum Pseudomonadota; class Gammaproteobacteria; order Xanthomonadales; family SZUA-5; genus JADKFD01. Next base: position 140,438 of record JABAQR010000031.1, read on the forward strand.
CCAGTGCCGGCATGAGCGAGCAGCTGATCCCGGTCGGCCCGGTCGCGCCCATGGTGGCAGTCAAGCAGCTCGGTACCAACGGTGGCGGCTGGTACGGGCCGAACTCGAGCTTCCCGCTGGAGAATCCGACCCCGCTGTCGAACCTCCTGCAGAGCGTGGCCCTGGTGGTGTTCCCGATGGCGGTGGTCCTCATGATCGGGCCGCTCACGGGGCGCCGCCGCTTTGCGGCGATGGTGTTCGCGAGCATGCTCACGATGTCGCTCGCGCTGGCCGGCTTCGCGCTGTGGGCGGAGCAGGCGCCGAATGCCGCGGCGGTCGGCCTTGCCGCCAATGGCGCTCATCTCGAGGGCACGGAGGTCCGCCTCGGCACGGGATTGTCGGCGCTTTGGTCGACTCTGACGACGCAGAGTTCCAACGGCGCGGTCAACGCGATGCACGATTCGCTCAATCCGCTGGCGGGCCTGGTGCCGCTCGTCGGCATGCTGATCAATGCGGTCTGGGGCGGCATCGGCTGCGGCCTCGTGAATTTCATCGTCTACGTGTGGTTGGCGGTATTCCTGTCCGGGCTGATGATCGGGCGCACGCCGGAACTGTTCGGGCGCAAGCTCGAGGTGCGCGAGATCCGCCTGCTGTCGCTGCTGGTGATCCTGCAACCCCTGCTGCTGCTCGGACTCGGCGCAATCACACTGGCCACGCCGACGATCGCCGGAACCAGCAATCCCGGCTTCCACGCGGTCTCACAGGTGTTCTACGAGTACACCTCGGCCTACGCCAACAACGGCTCCGGTTTCGAGGGGCTCGGCGACGCGACCCTGTGGTGGAACCTCTCCTGCGTGCTGGCGCTGCTGGCCGGACGCTACGCCTGCCTGCTGATCCCCCTGGCGATCGCCGCCTCGCTCGCCGGAAAACGCGTCGCACCGGTCACCAGCGCCTCGCTGAATGTCGAGGGGCCGGTGTTCGCCGCCACCCTACTCGCGGTGATCGTGCTGCTCACCCTGCTGTGTTTCCTGCCGGTGCTGGCGCTCGGACCGATCGCCGAACAGCTCGCACTCGGCACCACTGGAGCAACCCCATGAGTTCCGAGGTCATCAAGCGCCAGCGCCATTCGCTGGCCCACGCGCCGCTGCTGCCGGCGTTGGTGGACGCCCTGCGCAAGCTCGATCCGCGCACCCAGTTGCGCAATCCGGTGATGTTCGTGGTGCTCGCCGGCGCGCTGCTGACCCTGCTGCTCGCGCTGCTCGCCGGCCCCGGAAGCCCGGGTTTCGGCTTTGCGCTCGCGGTCGCGGCAATCCTGCTCGCCACCGTGGTCTTCGCCAACTTCGCCGAGAGCGTGGCCGAGGCGCGTGGCCGCGGCCAGGCGGCGAGCCTGCGCGCCACGCGCAGCGAGCTGACCGGCCTGCGTGTCGTGGACGGCCGCGAAGAGCGCGTGCCGGCCTCGGCGCTGCGCCGCGGCGACAAGGTGCGCGTGACTGCCGGCGAGCTGATCCCCGCCGACGGCGAGATCATCGAAGGCCTGGCCACGATCAACGAGGCCGCCGTCACCGGCGAGTCCGCGCCGGTGCTGCGCGAGGCCGGCACCGACAAGAGCGGCGTGATCGCCGGCACCAAGGTGCTGACCGACAGTATCCTGATCGAGGTCAGCGCCGACCCCGGCGACAGTTTCCTCGACCGCATGATCCGCCTGGTCGAGGGTGCGCAGCGCCAGAAGACCCCGAACGAATTGGCGCTGACCGTGCTGCTGTCGGCGATGACCCTGGCCTTCCTGATCGTCTGCGTCAGCCTGCCGCCGATGGCGGGCTTCCTCGGCGTCGAACTCGACTACGTGATGCTGATCGCGTTGCTGGTGTGCCTGATCCCGACCACGATCGGCGGCCTGCTGCCGGCGATCGGCATCGCCGGCATGGACCGCGCGATGCGCGCCAACGTGATCGCCAAGTCCGGCAAGGCGGTGGAACTGGCCGGCGACATCGACACCCTGCTGCTCGACAAGACCGGCACGATCACGCTCGGCGACCGCCAGGCGACGGCCTTCCACCCCATGCCCGGCGTCGCGATAAGGCACCTGGCGCGCGCCGCGGCACTTGCCTCGCTGGCCGATCCGACCCCGGAAGGCAAGTCGATCGTGCGTCTCGCCGACCGCCAGGGTGTGCGCGAAGCGCTGCCGACGGACAGCACGGTGGTCGAGTTCTCGGCGCGCCTGCGCATGTCCGGCGTCGATATCCCGGGCCGCGCGCCGCTGCGCAAGGGCGCGCCGGATGCGATCACGCGCTGGGTCGAACAGGCCGGCGGGCACGCGCACGCGGCCTTGCACATGACCGTCGAGCAGGTCGCGCGTGGTGGCGCCACCCCGCTGGTGGTCTCCGAGGGCAAGGAAGTGCTCGGCGTCGTCGCGCTCTCGGACATCGTCAAGTCCGGCGTGCGCGAACGCTTCGCGCGGCTGCGCGGCCTCGGCGTGCGCACGGTGATGATCACCGGCGACAACCCACTGACCGCGGCGGCGATCGCCGCGCAGGCCGGCGTCGACGACTTCCTCGCCGAGGCGACGCCCGAGGACAAGCTCGCGCGCATCCGCGCCGAGCAGGCCCAGGGACGCCTGGTGGCGATGGTCGGCGACGGCACCAACGACGCGCCGGCGCTCGCCCAGGCCGACATCGGTCTTGCGATGAACGCCGGCACCCAGGCGGCCAAGGAAGCCGGCAACATGGTCGACCTCGACTCGGATCCAGCCAAGCTGCTGGACGTGGTCGAGATCGGCAAGCAGTTGCTGGTCACGCGCGGCGCGCTGACCACCTTCTCGCTCGCCAACGACGTGTCCAAGTACTTCGCGATCATTCCGGCGATCTTCGTCGCCGGCATTCCGTCGCTGGCGGCGCTCAACGTCATGGGCCTGTCGAGCGCGACCCATGCGGTCCTCGCGGCGCTGATCTTCAATGCGCTGATCATCCCCGCGCTGATCCCGCTGGCACTGCGCGGCATCCGCGTGTCCGCCGCCAGCGGCGATGTGCTGCTCGCGCGCAACCTGTTGCTGTGGGGCGTGGGCGGCGTGATCCTGCCATTTCCGGCGATCAAGCTGATCGATGTGATGTTGGCCGCCGTGCTCGGCGCCTGAACCTGCAGGCAGAGCGTTGGACGCAAAGGACGCAAAGAACAGCAAGCAAGGACGCAAAGGAGGCAAGGCATTCGGTGCTGAAGGTCCCTGACTCGACTGGCTTCAACTGCTTCCTTTGCGTCCTCTCTTTTTCCCTTTGCGTCCTTTGCGTCCAATGCTCTGCCCGGCACCAATCGACAAGGAACTCCGATGAACACTCACGCAGTACTCGACACCCGCGGCGGCGGTCTGCGCGCCGCGCTGGTCTTTGGTGCGCTGTCGATCGCGCTCGCCGGCCTCGCCTACCCGGTCGGCGCGACCCTGCTCGGCGGTTGGCTGTTTCCGCAGCAGGCCCGCGGCAGCCTGATCGAGCGCGAGGGCCGGGTGCTCGGATCCGCGCTGCTGGCGCAGCCCTTCGCCGACGCGCGGTATTTCGTGCCGCGGCCCTCGGCGGCAGGCTACAACCCCACGACTGCCGCCGGCTCCAACCTGGCCGTCTCGAACCCGGCGCTGCACGAGCGCATGCGGGTCGATTCGGCGGCCGCCGCGGCGCGCGAGGGCGTTCCCGCGACCCGCCTGCCGGCCGACCTGGTGAGCGCTTCCGGCTCCGGACTCGATCCGCACATCACGCCGGCGGCGGCACGTTTGCAAGCGCCGCGGGTGGCACGTGCGCGCGGCTGGACCGAAGACCAGGTGCTGGCGCTGGTGCAGGCGCACACCGAGCCGCCGATGCTCGGCTTCTACGGCGGCGCGCGCGTCAACGTACTGCGACTGAACCTGGCGCTGGACGCGCGCTGACGGTGCCGAACAACCGCAGCGCCCAGGCCGACGCCCTGCTCGACGGCATCGCCCGCGAACGTGAGCCCGCCGCGCTCAAGGTCTTTCTCGGCGCCGCGCCGGGCGTCGGCAAGACCTACGCGATGCTGTCGGCGGCGCGCGAGCTGAAGCGGCGCGGCATCGACGTGGTGGTCGGCATCGTCGAAACCCACGGGCGCGCGGAGACCGCGTCCCTCCTCGAAGGCCTGGACGTGCTGCCGCGGCGGCTCGTGGAGTACCGCGAGCGGGCCATCGAGGAACTCGACCTCGACGCGCTGCTGGCGCGCAAACCCGGGGTCGCGCTGGTCGATGAGCTCGCGCACAGCAATGCGCCGGGCAGTCGCCACCCCTACCGTTACCAGGACGTGCTCGAACTGCTCGACGCCGGCATCGACGTCTACACCACGGTCAACATCCAGCACCTGGAAAGCCAGAACGATGTCGTCGAGCGCCTCACCGGCGTGCGCGTGCGTGAGACCGTGCCGGATGCGGTGTTCGACCGCGCCCGTGACATCGTGCTGGTCGACCTGCCGCCGCGCGAGCTGATCGAGCGTCTGCAACAGGGCAAGGTCTATCTGCCGGAACTGGCGAGTTCGGCCTTGCAGCGCTTCTTCAACCCCTCCAACCTGACCGCGCTGCGCGAGCTGGCCGTGCAACAGATCGCCGACCGTGTCGACGCCGATCTGCGCGAATCGCTGACCGCACGCGGCCAGCAGGTGGTACCGATTCGCAGACGGCTGCTGGTGGCGATCGACGGCAGCACCAACAGCGAATACCTCGTGCGCGTGGCGCGCAAGCTCGCCGAACGTCGCAACGCACCGTGGTCGGTGGCCTTCGTCGACACCGGCGACGTCGACCCGCAACGACGTGCGGCGATCGAACAGAGCTTTGCGCTGGCACGCCGCCTCGGCGCGCAGACCGACTGGCTGCGCGGCGCCGACGTCGCCGACACCCTGCTCGACCACGCCGCGCAGCAGGCGGTCTCGGGCATCGTGCTCGGGCGCACTCGCGAGCGGCCGATCGCGCGCATGTTCAACCGCACCCTGACCCAGCGTCTGCTGCAGCACGGCGCCCACCTGGAGCTGACGATCCTCGCCACGCCTGAAGCGCGTCGGCGTGCGCGCCGCCGGCGCGAACCCACTTTCTGGCACTGGAGCGACCTCACGATCGCCGCCGGCGGCGTCGGCACCGCACTGCTGCTGTCCTTCTTCGCCGAGCGCCTGTTCGGCCTGTCCGATCTGTCGCCGATCTTCCTGCTCGCGGTGCTGCTGGTCGCGGTGCGGACACGCAGCAGCATCGCCGTGCTCACGGCCCTGCTGTGCTTCATCGGCTGGAACTTCTATTTCACCGACCCGCGTTTCAGTCTCACCATCTGGGCGCCGCGCGATGTCGCCAACCTGTTGCTGTTCCTGGTGGTCGCGCTGATCAGCGGCCGCCTCGCCAGCCGCTTGCGCCGGCAGGTGCTCAACCTGCGCGCGGCGAATGCGAACATCGAGGCGCTGCAATCGCTCGGCCGCGAACTCGCCGCGGCGCCGGATGCCGAGGCCGTGCTGGCGGTGGCGCAGCGCGCGCTCACGCGCACCGGCTGCGAGACGGTGCTCTATCTGCGCGAAAGCGGTGGCCAGTTGCGACTGGCCGCCGGCGGTGCCCGACGGCCAGGCCTGACCGAGCAGGCCGCCGCCGACTGGGCCGGCGCGCAGGGCCAGCCGGCCGGTCGCGGCACCGACACCCTGCAAGCCTCTTCCTGGTGGTTCCTGCCCTTGAAGAGCCGCGAGCGTGTGCTCGGAGTCGCCGGCCTGCGTCCGGCGCAGGACGCGGGCGAATTCGGCAGCGAGCACGCGGAGTTTCTGGCCTCGATGGTCGACGACGTCGCCCAGGCGCTCGCACGCACGCACCTCAACGAAGCCCTCGAGGCAGCGCGCATGCAGGGCGAGACCGAGAGCCTGCGTACTGCGTTGCTGGCCTCGGTCTCCCACGACCTGCGCTCGCCGCTGGCGGCGATCATCGGCGCCGCCGAAAGTCTCGGTGCCTATGGCGACTCGATGTCGCCCGAGGATCGCAACAGCCTGCAGGAATCCATCCTCGGCGAGGGCCAGCGGCTGGATCGCTACATCCAGAACCTGCTCGACATGACCCGACTCGGCCACGGCGAACTGCGCATCCAGCGCGACTGGATCGCGCCGGCGGAGCTGCTCGGAGCCGCGGTGCGGCGCGTACGCAAGCAGTTCCCGGGCATCGAGATCGTGATCGACCTGCCGGCCGAGCTGCCGCTGCTGTGGGTGCACCCGGCGTTGGTCGAGCAGGCGGTGTTCAACCTGCTCGAGAACGCCGCGCGATTCTCGCCACCGGGAGGTCCCGTGCTGCTGCGCGCCTGCGTCGACGCCGATCCCCAGCGGCTGCGCGTCGAAGTCGGCGACCTCGGCCCCGGCATTCCTGCGGAGGAGCGTCGGCGCATCTTCGATCCCTTCTACTCGGTCGCGCGCGGCGACCGTGGCAAGGGCGGCACCGGTCTTGGCCTCACCATCTGTCAGGGCCTCATCGGCGCACATGGCGGCAGCGTCGAGGCCTTGCCCGGTGCCGACGGAATCGGCACGCTGATCGTCGTGACGCTGCCGCTGACCACCCCGCCCGACGCTTCCGGATGAGCGAAACCAAGCCCCGCATCCTGGTCGTCGACGACGAGCCGCAGATCCGCAAGCTGCTGGACATCAGCTTGCGCGCGCAGGGTTTCGCGGTCGAGCAGGCCGCGAACGGTGCCGCCGCGCTGGCGGCGCTGGCGGCGCACGGCGCCGACCTCGTGATCCTCGACATCGGCCTGCCCGATCGCGACGGCCACAGCGTGCTCAGCGAGATCCGCGGCTGGACCGAGGTGCCGGTGATCATGCTCTCGGTGCGCGCCTCCGAGGCCGAGAAGGTGCGCGCGCTCGACCAGGGCGCCAACGATTACGTGACCAAGCCCTTCGGCGTGCAGGAACTGTCGGCGCGCATCCGCGCACTGCTGCGCACGCGCCCGGCGCTCGCCGGCGAAAGTGGTTGGGACGACGGCCATCTGCACATCGATCCGCTGCGCCGACGCATAGAACTCGACGGAGCGCCGTTGCGACTGACGCCGAAGGAATGGTCGCTGCTCCTGTTGCTGCTGCGCCATCGCGGCCGGGTTCTGACCCACCCACAACTGCTGCGCGAGATCTGGGGCCCGGATCACGACGAGGACAGCCACTACCTGCGCATCCTGGTCGGCAAGCTGCGCCGCAAGCTCGGCGACGATGCGCTCGCGCCGAAGTACCTCGAGACCGAGCCGGGCGTGGGCCTGCGCTGGCGGGCGGAGTGAGGTTCGCACCAGGCAAACCGGTGGTCGCTCCGCACGGGGGTGGAAAAGCGTTGGACGCAAAGTACGCAAAGGGGGAAAGGAAAGGACGCAAAGGAGAGCAGAGGCAAAGTCCGCCCGCGCTTGCCTTTCTTTGCGTCCTTTGCGCCCCTTTGCGTACTTTGCGTCCACCAACAGGCGCTGCGATCAGCGCGGGAACTCGGGGCCAGTTCCTGGTTTCTGGTCCGACCCGCGAGGGATGAAAGGTGGTCGCTCCGCCCAAGGGTGGAAAAGCGTTGTACGCAAAATCGCCCGGGCCGCACCGCGATCGTTCAGGCGCTCATTCCAGCAGATCCCCGCCCAGCCAGGCCCCGATCTGTGCGCGACGTTCGGGGTCGATGACCATTTCCTCGCGCTGGCACAGGAACAGCACCTGGCTGCGCAGGCGTTCGGCGAGGGTGCGCACATCGTCCATGCCGCGGCCGAAGGCGTGGCCGTTGAGCTGCATGCCGCGCAAGATGAACACCGTGTCGCGTATCGACACATCGACGCTCGGCGTGCGCCAGGCGCAGGCCTCGCGCACCCGGCGCGCGGTCGCGCTGAGATCGAAGGAATGCAGCGCGAGGTCCGTCGACAGCGATTCCAGCAGCGCACGGACCTCCAGCGGCGCCAGCAGGGGCGCACCGGTCAGTTGCGACACTTCGCGAGCCATCGGCAACAAGGTCTCATGACCGGCCCAGGCGTCGATGTCCGTCGCTTGCTCCGGCAGGTCCTCGGCCGAAACCGGGTCGCGCGCGCGCCTCGCCACGTCGATCTCATCGGCGTGACGCACGCCATGCGCGATGCGTCCGCCCGATCCGCTCAACCACACCAGGCCATCCAGCCCCAGCGATTGGAAGAATGGCCGGAAGGCACCGTGTCCATTCCAATCGTCCAGTGCTGCGCCGTACTGCTGGCGCAAGCGCGATGCCAAGGCCGCGGCGAGCACCGGCGAGCACGAATGGCTCACGGTTTGCTCGATCAAATGTCCGATTTGCGCCAGTGCCTCGACGGTCAGGAGCACCGGCGCTGCTCCCCCGACGTCTTGCACCGCCTTCGCATCGGCGGCGTTGGATGCCTCGCCCTCCTGCGGCTCCAGCGGCAGTCCGAGCGCCTCTTCGACGAAGCGGCGCTCGTCGATCAGTAGGTCGGCGGAGGCCTGGTAGGCGGCCGACGGGAAACCGATCGCAAGCACCGAGGTGCGCCGGTCGTAGCGTCGCAGCTTGCGCAGCACCGGCGAGAAATCGGCATCCGCGGAGAGCACGATGAACTCGTCGTAGCGGGTCTCGTGTTGCAGCAGTTCGACGATGTCGAGCACCATGTGGATGTCGGTGCTGGTCTTGCCCTGACTGGTCACCGGCGGGCAGTCGACGATCTCGAAACCAGCGCGCAGGTAGGCGTGCCGGTAGTTCTGGTACCAACTCGGGTTGAGATAGCAACGCCGCACCAGCAAGCGCCGCCGCGTGGCCGCTTCGTGGCCCTCGGGCAGACCGAGCGATTCGACCATCCAGCGAATCCACTCGCTCGGGTGGCGCGCGAAGCGTTCGGCCGCGTCGGGCTGGAGGTCCTTCAGTTGCGTGTAGACGTTGTCGAAATCGACGAACAGAGCGCTTTTCATGGCGCGTGCAAGGTAGCGACCTGGCGCCAGTATGCCGCGTCGGAGGTCATCCGCCTCTCGCGACCGCGCACCCGGCCCGCGCACGCGGATTGCGGGCTTCGGATGCGCCGCCGCACCATGTGCGTCCGGTGGCCGCGCCTCACCCGCACTTCGAATACCCGCAATTCAGGCAGGTCTGGCAACCGTCCATCAGCACCACGGCCCTGGTGTTGCACTTGCCGCACATGTTTGCCGTCGGCGGGAAGGCCAGGCTGGCGCTCTCGCTCGGCACCACCACGAGCGGCGGCTTGCTCTCGCCGTCCCGGCTCACTTCAGGGTTTTTTTTTGCGGCTTCGCCCTTGGCTTCGTACTCGGCGCGCTTCTTCGCGATCGCGGCGCGCTGTTCGGGGGCGAGTTCCTCGCCATGCATCATGCCGATCTGCTTCAGGTGGTCTTCGACGACGAAGCCGAGTTCGGCGACGATCGAGGGCATGTACACGCCGCCGGCCTTGAAATAGCCGCCGCGGGGGTCGAACACCGCCTTCAGCTCCTCGACGATGAAGGTGACGTCGCCGCCCTTGCGGAACACCGCGCTCATGATCCGCGTGAGTGCCACGGCCCACTGGAAGTGGTCCATGTTCTTGCTGTTGATGAACACCTCGAAGGGACGCCGGGATTCGTGTTCGGTGCCTTCGTTGAGCACGATGTCGTTGATCGTCACGTACAGCGCGTGCTCGAACAGCGGCGACTTGATCTTGTAGGTGCTGCCGTCCAGGCGCTCGGGGCGCTCGACGCGCTCGTGCATGTGGATCACTTCGGCACCGGCGGTCGCCACCGCCACGGTGTCCGGCTGGGCGGCCGCCTGGCGCGCGGCCTCGGCCTCGGCGCGGGCCTTGTCCTCCGGCGTCTGCACGGCATAGCCGGTGATCTTCTTGCCGATCTTGATGGTCATCGTCGTGCTTCCGCTCCGCGCCGGGCGCGGCCTTCAGGGATGGGATCGCGCCAAGGCGCGAGGCATTCCGGAGCCCGTGCGCGCATGCCCGGGCCCCGGCGACTCACTTCGCAGAGATCAATTTCAGTTCGCCGCCCTGCTGGTAGGCGGTGGTCACTTCGAGATCGCGACCGATGCGCGCGAGTTCCAGCAGGTGGTCGATCTGGATCGGCCGCTCGGCGTTGCTCAACAGAATGATCTGGTCGATCACGTAGCCGCGCTTCAGGCCCACCAGCGCGTCCTGCAGGCTGAGCGCGTCATAGACCTCGTCCTGGAACAGGAACTGGCGATCGCCGTGCGGCAGCAGTTCGACCTTGAGGCGCTGTCCTGGCGCGACGTTCACCGGCACGACCACGCGATTCACGGCGGCACCAGCCTCGCGCGGCGGTGGCGCGGCGTTGGCCGAAAGCACGGCGGCCTTGAGCGCCTGCTGATCCTCGCCGGCGCCGTATTTGGCGTTGAGCTCGGCCAGGTGCTTCTCGTAAGCCGCGCGTCCGCGCGGCGCGAGCATGGTCTCGCCGCCGCGCACATCCACCGCCACTGGCTCTTCGGCGGGCTCGGACTGCTGCTGCTCGGCCGCGATCAACGGTGCCGCGACGACCAGCGCCATGACCACCAGGGCACTTTCGATACACCTGTACATCCTTACTCCTCCGCGCACCCATCTCATCGGCGGATGCATTGCCGGTCGCGACGCACCCGTCGCACCTGAAGTCCGGCGCCCGCTGGCGCCGGACCGGTCGAACTCACTTCTTCGCAGCGGCTTTCTTCGCTGGCGCCTTCGCGGCGGCCTTTTTCGCCGGAACCTTGGCAGCAGCCTTGGCGGGCGCCTTTGCCGGGGCTTTCGCCTTTGCCGGTGCTTTCGCCTTTGCCGGTGCTTTCGCCTTTACTGGGGCCTTTGCCTTCGCGGGAGCCTTGGCGGCGGTCTTCTTCGGCGCTGCCTTGGCCGCCTTCGGTGCGGCCCTGGCGACCGGCGCCTTCTTCACAGCCGAGACCTTCTTCGCCGGCTTCGATCCCACCGCCGCCTTGACCTTGTCGACCACCTTGCCCGCCCGCGCCCTGGCCTTGGCGACCGCTTTCTTGACCGCCTTGACCTTCGGTGCCGCGGCCTTCTCGACCTTCGCGACTTCCTTCTTCGCGGCCTTCTTCACCTCGGCCACCTTGGCCTCGACCGCCTCCTTCGCGGCGCCGACCTTCTTGGCGGCGGCCTTCCTGACCTTCGCCACCTTCGCCTCGGCCGCTGCCATTGCCTCCTTGCCCTCGGCAACCAGCTTCTCGCCGATCGCCTCGGCCTTTTCCTTCAGCTCCTCGAGTTTCCCAGCCACGCCTTGATCACCACTCATGACGCCACTCCCTCGCTCAAGTCAGCGCCCGGCGGGCGCGGTTCGAAGCCCGGCTCCCGACGGCGGGAGCTGCAATAGCCGCCTCCTGCAGTCGCATCCGAAGCGCGCTCCGGACGCCACCACGGAGGAACCGTGGGCCAAGGACGGCCCACCCGCCGGGCGGCCCAACCGTCCGGCGAAGCCGAGTCCGGACCTGCGCCGGACTCGGCGTGTTCGTTGCAGGTCTCGGGACGGACTGGTCAACGAATCACCTAGAACTTCCCGTAATAGCCTTCCTTCAGCGCGTCGAACAGGTTCGCGGCGGTGTGGATCTCGCCGTCGTACTCGATTTCCTCGTTGCCCCGCGCTTCGACCACGCTGCCGTCTTCGAGTTCGAAGCGGTAGGTGGTGTTCTCCAAATCCTGCTCCTTGACCAGCACGCCCTGGAAGGCGGCGGGATTGAAGCGGAAGGTGGTGCAGCCCTTGAGGCCGCGCTTGTGCGCGTACAGGTAGATGTCCTTGAAGTCCGCGTAGGGATAGTCGGTGGGCACATTCGCGGTCTTGCTGATCGAGGAATCCACCCACTTCTGCGCGGCCGCCTGGATGTCGACGTGCTCGCGCGGGCTGACCTCATCGGCGGCGACGAAATAGTCGGGTAGCTTCTCCTCAACCTTGTCGCTGTAGGGCATCGCCTTCGGATTGACCAGTTGCCGGTAGGCGAGCAACTCGAAGCTGTAGACCTCGATCTTCTCCTTGGATTTCTTGCCTTCGCGAATCACGTTGCGCGAATAGTGGTGCGCGAACGAAGGCTCGATGCCGTTGCTGGCGTTGTTGCCGATCGACAGCGAGATCGTGCCGGTCGGCGCGATCGAGCTGTGGTGGGTGAAGCGCGCGCCGGTCTCGACCAGTTCCGCGCACAGCGCCGGTGCGACCGTCGCCAGTTGCTGCATGTAGCGCGAGTACCTGCCGTGCAGCACGCGGCCGGGCAGCCGGTCGCCCACTTTGAACCCATCGGCCACCATCTCCGGGCGCTTGCGCAACATCTCGCCGCTGACCTCGAACTCCTCGGACATGATCGGTGCCGGGCCTTTTTCCTTCGCCAGGATCAGCGCTTCCTCCCAGCCGGCGACCGCCATGTCGCGCGCCACCTGTTCGGTGAACTCCAGGGATTCCGGCGAGCCGTAGCGCATCTTCAGCATGGTCAGCGTGGAGCCGAGGCCGAGGAACCCCATGCCGTGGCGGCGCTTGCGCAGGATCTCGTTGCGCTGGCCCTCCAGCGGCAGGCCGTTGACCTCGACCACGTTGTCGAGCATGCGCGTGAACACGCGCACGACCTCCATGTACTCCTCCCAGTCGAAGCGGGCGCGCGCGGTGAAGGGTTCGCGCACGAATTTGGTCAGGTTGACCGAGCCCAGCAGGCAGGAGCCATAGGGCGGCAGCGGCTGCTCGCCGCAGGGATTGGTGGCGCGGATGTGCTCGCACCACCAGTTGTTGTTCATCTGGTTGACGCGGTCGATCAGGATGAAGCCGGGCTCGGCGTAGTCGTAGGTCGAGGTCATGATCATTTCCCACAGACCCTTGGCGCGAATGCGTCCGTAGATCTTGCAGGCGACCAGCCCGTCCTCGCGGCTGATGTAGTTGTGCCGGGTCGGCCACTCGCGCCAGACCACCTGCTGCGGGTCGGACAGGTCGACCTCGGCCTGTTCCTTGACGTGCACCGGGAACACCAGCGGCCAGTCGCCATCGCTCTCGACCGCGTGGATGAACTCGTCGGTGATCAGCAGCGAGAGGTTGAACTGGCGCAGGCGGCCATCCTCGCGCTTGGCCTTGATGAACTCCTTGACGTCCGGGTGGGAGACGTCGAAGGTGCCCATCTGCGCACCGCGGCGGCCGCCGGCGCTGGACACCGTGAAACACATCTTGTCGTAGATGTCCATGAAGGACAGCGGCCCGGAGGTGTAGGCGCCGGCACCGGACACGTAGGCGCCGCGCGGACGCAGCGTCGAGAACTCGTAGCCGATGCCGCAACCGGCCTTCAGCGTGAGGCCAGCCTCGTGGACCTTGCCGAGGATGTCGTCCATCGAATCGCCGATCGTGCCGGAGACCGTGCAGTTGATCGTGCTGGTGGCCGGCTTGTGCTCGAGCGCGCCCGCATTCGACGTGATGCGGCCGGCCGGGATCGCGCCGCGGCGCAAGGCCCACAGGAAGCGTTCGTACCAGTAGGCGCGCTTCTCGGGCGTGCCCTCGGCGTCGGCGAGCGCACGCGCGACGCGCTTGAAGCTGTCGTCCATCGTGCGGTCGATGGGGTCGCCGAGCTTGCTCTTGAGGCGGTACTTCTTGTCCCAGATGTCCTGGGACGCGGGTTGCAGAGGAATGTCCACAACGTCATTGCGTACCGCTTCGAGACGAACGGTGCTCATCGATACAGCCTCCCCAGGCGTCAGGCGCGTTTTTCTTGTGTGTTGCGGCGTTGCAACTAGTTCTTGATGCCAGTTGGCAACTCAACCACAACATCTTGTGGTGACAACGGCGGCGAAGTTTGAGATTCGCACGCCCCCGCGTCAAGTGCGAGCTGCGCAGGATGTGACGCCTTGCGGCAGCAGCCGACGAATGGCGTTAGAGCGGCTTTTGAGGCGGTTGTCGGTTGTCGGTTCTCGGTTGTCGGCAGCGAAGCTCGCCGGAAGGCACGTCGGCGGGATTCAAGCGAGCTGCCGACAACCGACAACCGACAACCGACAACTGCCTTCAATGCACGGCCGCTGCCACCTTGCCCACCTCGCCCACCGGCAGCGGCCGGCTGAACAGGAAGCCCTGACCGAGCTGGCAGCCGAGGTCTTTCAGCGCCTGGCATTGCTGGTGGGTCTCGATGCCTTCGCCGATCACCTCGATGCCGAGCGAATCGGAGAGCGCGTGGATCGCGCGCACCACCGCTGCGCTGCCGCCTTCCTGGCCGGGGCGCAGGTCGGAGACGAAGGAACGGTCGATCTTCAGCGAGTGGATCGGGAAGCGGTGCAGGTAGGAAAGCGAGGAGTAGCCGGTGCCGAAATCGTCGAGCTGGACCACCACGCCGGCCTCGCGCAGGCGCTCGAGCAGGCGGCGCACGTGGTCGGGATTCTCCAGCAGCGCGCCCTCGGTCACTTCCAGGCGGATGCGCTGCGGCCGCAGCCCGTGGGCACCGATCAGGTGCAGCACGGACTGGTCGAAATCGCTGCTGCGCAACTGCCGCGCAGAGACGTTGATGCTGACGTAGGCATGGGCCTCGGGCAGCCGCTGCGCGTCGCGGCAGGCGAGCGCAAACATCTGCCAGTCGATCTGCTCGATCGAGCCGTTGTCCTCGGCGACGGTCAGGAAGTCGCCCGGCAGCAGCAGCCCGCGTTCCCCATGGCGCCAGCGCAGCAGGGCCTCGTAGCCGACCACTGCGGCATCCCCGAGGCGCACGATCGCCTGGAAGTGCGGCTCGAACTCGCCGCGCGCCAGGGCGCGCCGCAGATCACCTTCGAGGTCGAGCACGCGCAGCGCCTCGGCGCGCAACTGTTCATCGAAGATCTCAAAGCGCTGGCGGCCCTGGGCCTTGGCGCGGTACATCGCCACGTCCGCGTCGCGCAACAGCTCCTCGGCGCGCGAGTAGCGTGGGTGCGAGAAGGCGATGCCGATGCTGGCGGACGTGAACAACTCCTTGCCGCCGATGCGCATGGGCTCGGCGAACGTGCCGATGATGCGGTCGGCGATGCAGGTGGCGCGGTCCGGCTGCTGCAGATCGTCGAGCAGGATCGCGAACTCGTCGCCGCCCAGGCGCGCCACCATGTCCGGTTCCTGCACCTCGGCGGCGATGCGGGTAGCCGCCTGTTTCAGCAACTCGTCGCCGACCAGATGACCGACGCTGTCGTTGACCACCTTGAAGCGATCTAGGTCGAGGAACAGCACCGCGAAACCGCGCGTCTCCTGGCGGCGGTAGCGCAGCAGCGCACGCGCCAGACGGTCGAGCAGGAAGCTGCGGTTCGGCAGCCCGGTGAGGGCATCGTGCAGCGCCTGGTGCTTGAGCCTGCCCTCGATGCGCTCGCGTTCGACGATCTCGTTGGTCAGCTCGCGATTGGCGAGCGCGAGTTCGCGGGTACGGTCGGAGACCCGCTTCTCGAGGTCGGTGTAGGCGCTGCGCAGGGAATCCTGGGCGCGCTGGCGCTGCAGGCCGTTGGCGATGTGGTAGCCGACGAAGGTCAACAGCTCCTGGTCGCGCTCGCTGAATGAGATGTCGGTGGAGTAGCTCTGCACCGCGACCACGCCCACGGTGCACTCGTCGCAAACCAGCGGCACGCCCAGCCAGTACACCGAGCGTGAACCGAAACTCTGGACTTCGCCAACCTGTCCCAGCGATTCGATCGCGGCACGGTCGGCGAGCAGCGCCTGGCCGGTGCGCAGCACGTATTCGGTGAGTCCCTTGGCGAGTTTGCGGCGCTGGCGCACGGGATCGCGCTCGTCCACCGAATACGGGAATTCCAGTTCGCGGCCATCCTCGGACACCAGCGCGATGTAGAAATTGCGCGCGTACAGCAACTGGCCGACGATGCCGTGCACCGCCGCGTAGAACTCCTCGATCGAGGCCGCGGTGCTGGAAATCTCGGCGATCCGGTAGAGCGCGGCCTGCAGGCGTTCGCTGCGCTGGCGTTCCTGCACCTCCAGGCGCAGTTCGGCATTCGCCTGCGCGAGTTCGCGCGTGCGCTCGGCGACGCGCTTCTCCATTTCCTCCTGCGCGCGCTTGCGGTCGAGTGCGGTCAGGATGTGCTGCGCCACGTAGGCGAGCAGCGCGCGGTCCTGTTCG
This sequence comes from Lysobacterales bacterium, assembly GCA_019187485.1. Taxonomy (GTDB): domain Bacteria; phylum Pseudomonadota; class Gammaproteobacteria; order Xanthomonadales; family SZUA-5; genus JADKFD01. The sequence goes on from JABAQR010000031.1 coordinate 156,414, forward strand.
CCGAAGCGGTGTTCCTCGACATAGCTCTGCACGACGATGGCGCCGCGCACGATGCCGTAGTGCACCAGCGGCACACCGAGCCAGTCCACGCTGTCCGGCCCGAGGGCATCGTCGCGGTCGACGCCGAGCTTATGCCGCAGGTCATCCGAGGGGCCCATCTGCGGCTGGCCGCTGCGCAGCATCGCCAGCGTCAGGCTGTTGGGGATGCTCGCGATCGGGATCAAGGTACCGGGCCCGGGCCGGTCGTGGTCCATGGTGTCCGCGAAGTACAGGAAACGCAGCGCCATGTGCTCGGGCTCGATCAGCACGATGAAGAAGTTCTCGGCGTACATCAGCTCGCCGAGCACCTCGTGCACGCTGCGCAGCATCTCCGGCATGTCGAGGTCGGAGCTCGCCATCTCGGCGATCGCATAGAGCGCGCGCTGCAGGCGCTCGGCCCGCTCCAGCCGCAGCACCGCCTGGGTCAGGGTGTCGAGTTCCACCAGGCGACCGGCAACCGCGGCGACATCCTCGACGAAGCGCTGCCACTCGGGCGACTGCGGCGGCGCGATCGTCGCCGGCCACGCCAGCGCGACTCGGCCCATCACGCCGGACACCAGTTCCTGGACCACGATCGGCGCATCCGCGCGGCGTTCGCCGGCATGTCGCTGCAACCAGGCTCGATCGGCGGCCGTCAACGCACCGGCGGGTGCCAGCATCAAGGATGGCTCCTGCCCGGGCGTGGCCGGCCGCGTCCACCACAGCAGCAGCAGTCCGGTCAGTCCGAATTGGCGGCGGGCCTCGCGCACGGCCACATGCGCGAGCGTCTCCAGGTCCACGCTGCGCAGCAATTCGCGCACGAAACCATTGTTGCCGCCGTTGCCGGTGGCCGCCGCGACCACCTCGCCGTCCTGCGGATCCATCCCCCTCCGAGCGCTGCGCCGATGTCCGTCTCGGATCCGAAGTGTACCCTGCAACGGACGCGTCACCGGGATGACTACGTACCGGAATGTGCATATGCCGACGACGACTGGCACGGTCGACCAGGGCTGCGGCAGCATCGACCGATCACCCTCCCCGGAAAGCCAGCATGGTTCACGACAGCATCCTCGACACCATCGGGTCGACGCCGGTGGTGCGCATCAACCGGCTCGCCCCACCCGGCGTGCAGATGTACGTCAAGGTCGAGGCCTTCAACCCGGGCGGTTCGGTCAAGGACCGGCTGGCGCTCGCGATCATCCAGGATGCCCGGGCATGCGGCGAGCTGCAGCCCGGCCAGACGGTGGTCGAGGCCACCAGCGGCAATACCGGCATCGCGCTGGCGATGGTCTGCGCCGCGCTCGGCCACCCCTTCGTCGCGCTGATGGTGGAGACCTTCTCGATCGAGCGCCGCAAGCTGATGCGCGCCTACGGCGCGAAGGTGCTCCTGACGCCCGCCGCCGAGCGCGGCTCGGGCATGGTGCGGCGCGCCGAGGAACTGGCGCGCAAGCACGGCTGGTACCTCGCGCGCCAGTTTGAGAACGAATCCAATCCGGCCTACCACCGCAACACCACCGGTCCCGAGATCCTGCGCGACTTCGCGAACCGCCGGCTCGATTACTTCGTGACCGGATGGGGCACTGGCGGCACCCTGACCGGCGCCGGCCAGATGCTGAAACTGGCGCGCCCGCAGATCCAAGTGGTCGCCAGCGAACCCGCCGGGGCCTCGCTGCTGGACGGCAAGCCCTGGGCGCCGCACAAGATCCAGGGCTGGACCCCGGACTTCGTGCCGGCGGTGCTCGACCGCGGCGTCTACGACCGCAACATCCCGGTCGACGACCTCAGCGCCCGCGACACCGCCCGCGCGCTCGCTCGCGAGGAAGGCATCTTCGTCGGCATCTCCGCCGGCGCCACCTTCGCCGCCGCGCTCGAGGTCGCGAAGACCGCACCGGCCGGCAGCGTGATCCTGGCGATGCTGCCGGACACCGGCGAGCGCTACCTGTCCACCTTCCTGTTCGAAGGCGTGTCCGAGGGCTCGGACGACGAGTGGCTGGCAGGACTGGGCTGAGGCAAGAAGCGCACGCCCCGCCTTATCCACCCAGCGGCGGCAGGCGGACCTCGAACTGCGCGCCGCCGAGCACTTTGGAGCGTCCGATCTTCATCTCGCCACCGTAGGACGCGACGATGTCGCCAATGATGGACAGGCCGATGCCGTGGCCCTGCACGCGCTCGTCGCCACGCACGCCGCGCTTCAGAACCTCACCGATCTTGTCGTCCGGAATGCCAGGACCGTCGTCCTCGACGCGCAGCAGCAGGCCCGGACGGCGCGTGCGCGCGTCGCTGATGGGCTCAGAGGTCAGCAGCACCCGGCGCCGGCACCACTTGAAGGCGTTATCGAGCAGATTGCCCATCAGTTCCATGAGGTCGCCCTTGTCGCCATGGAACATGCTGCGTGCGTCCACCTCGAACTCGGCAAGCGCACCCTTGTGCGCGTAGACCTTCTCCAGCGTCAGCGCGATCTCCTCGGCGTGCGCCAGGATCGGCAGCGGCGCGGCGTAGGTCTGGTGCCCGCTCTTGGCGGCGCGCGCGAGCTGGTAGGCCACGATCTCGTCCATGCGCTGCACCTGTTCCAGGCCGCCGGCACGCATGCGCGCAGCGTCGGATTCGTTCTCGAACAGTCCGCGCATCACCGCCAGCGGCGTCTTCAGACTGTGCGCGAGATCGCCCAGGGTGTGGCGGTAGCGACGCAAGTGCTCGCGTTCGCTCTTGATGAAGTCGTTGAGTCCGCGGGTCAGTGCGGCCAGTTCGATCGGATGGTGACCCGGCAATTCCTCTACCTCGCCGCGTTCGACCCGCGCGAGGTCGCGCGCGACCGCGCGCAGCGGGCGCAGGCTCCACACCAGCAGCAGCGCCTGGAACAGCAGCAGCAGCAGGCCGAGGCCACCGAGCGCCACCCACATGGTCTCGCGGAAGGCGCGGATCTGGCGGCGCACCGAGGACTGACGCTCGCCGACGTTGATGGTCACGCGCACGTCCTTGCCGGAGGGCGAGCGCTTCTCGAAGAGCACGCCCATGCTCAGCATGTAGAAACCGCCGCGCATCCCCCGCGGTTCGCGGAAGGCGATTTCGCCGGGCTTGAGTGCGTCCTCGAAGGGCAGTTCGCGGTCCAGCGCCGAGGGCGACTCCCAGCGAAAATTCTCGGCGTAGATCGACGCGACCAGATCCGAGGAAGGTCGTTCCAACCGCGGCTCCGGCAGGAACTCCGGGATCAGCAGCTCGCCGCGCACGGTGACATCGGTGCGCGCCAGGAAGGAATAGGCGACCGACTGCAGGCGTTCGCGCAGGACCGAGAAAGCCCACTCCTCGAAGGCGCGTTCGAGGGCGTAGCCGGTGAGGCCGATGAAGGCCGCCAGCACCAGGCTGGCCGCGAGCAGCGAGCGCGCGGCGAGCGAAAACTGGCGGCGGGTATTCACGCGGAGGGCACCGTGCGGGTGCGCCCTCGTGCCCTCGTGCCCTCAGACGTCATCGCGTCGGCACGCCAGCGCGCCCATTCCCGCGCTCAGGCGGTCCGCGGGATCGAGAAGCGGTAGCCGCGCCCGCGCACGGTCTCGATCGGCTTCAGCTCGCCCTCCGGGTCCAGCTTCTTGCGCAGACGGCCGATGAAGACTTCGATGACGTTGCTGTCGCGGTCGAAATCCTGCTCGTAGATGTGCTCGGTCAGGTCGCTCTTCGAGACCAGCTCGCCGGCGTGCAGGATCAGGTACTCGAGCACCTTGTATTCGTAGCTGGTCAGATCGACCGCCTGTTCGTTGACGGTGACCGACTGCGCGGTGGTGTCGAGCTTGACCGGCCCGCACTCGAGCAGCGGCTTGCTCCAGCCCGCGCTGCGCCGCACCAGCGCATTCATGCGCGCCAGCAGCTCCTCGATGTGAAAGGGCTTGACCAGGTAGTCGTCGGCACCGCACTTCAGGCCCTCGACCTTGTCCTCCCAACTACCGCGCGCGGTCAGGATCAGGATCGGATAGCGGCGCCCGGCCTCGCGCAGGCGCTTGACCACTTCGAGGCCCGGCAGCTTGGGCAGGCCGAGATCGACGATGGCGACATCGAAGGGCACTTCCTTGCCCATGTACACCGCCTCGTCGCCATCGGCCGCGGTATCCACGGCGAAACCCTCGCGTTGCAGGCGTGCCGCCAGGGTTTCGCGCAAGGGAGCTTCGTCTTCCACCAGCAGGACGCGCATGGGCTGTTCCTCCGCGGCTCTCAGGCCGGAATCTGGAAAATGCGGACACGACCGTCCGGCATCAGAACCTTGATGCGGTAGACCAGCGTGCCTCGGGTGCGAATGGTATCCGCCGCCAGCACCTTGCCGCGGGTTTCGCGCTCGACCTGTTCGATCGCTTCCTTCAGCGTCGCCGCCGACACTGGCAAAGCCAGAGCAAGTAGACAACAGGCGATGAAGGCGTGGCGTGCGATCAGGGTCATGCGCTACCGGAGCCGGGCCGATCCTCTGCATCATAGTCGGCGTGTGGCGCCGGACCAACGAAATGTCCCCGGATGCTTGCAGGCCCCGGGCCAGCCGAACCTGAACGAGGTTTTCGATGGAATTCGACCTGCGCCTGGCCGCCAGCGACCAGGCGCCGTTGCTCTCGCGGCTGATGACACAGACTTTCCTCGCCGCTTATGGTGATGTGGCACCGCCAGCGGCGATCGCGCGTCACATCGAACGACACTACGACGCACGAGACATCGCCCGCCGCATCGACGCCGGCGTGATCGAGGTGCATCTGCTCGAATCCGCGGGGCAGGACGCCGGTTATCTGCAACTGGGCTTCGGCATGGCCGCGCCCGCCGCGCTCGCCGGCCTGCGCACGCTCGAGGTGCAGCGTTGCTACCTGCGTCCGGAATACATCGGTACTGGCGCCGGCGGCCTGTTGATCGAGCGCGCCCAGCGACGCGCGCGCGAAACCGGCGCACAGGCACTGCACCTGTCGGTCTACCAACAAGCTCCGCGCGCCGTGCGCTTCTACGAAAAACACGGCTTCCGGCGCACCGCACCGGTCAAGTACTACATCGACGATGTCGTCTACGACGACTGGCTGATGGTGTGGTGGGCTTGACGCGAGCCGCGGGCCTGAGGTGCCGGATCGTCATCGCAGCCTCAATAGCGCAGGATGCGCTGCGGCTTCCACGGCAGGCGACCGCGCCAGTACTGAATCATGAGCCAGCCGCTGGCGAGTCCGCCCAGGTGCGCGAAGTGGGCGACACCGTCGCCGCTGCCGAACACGCCAAGCGCCAGTTCGAGACCGGCGAACACCAGCACCGCCCAGCGCGCCGGCATCGGGATCGGCGGGAACAACGGCATGACGATGCGGTTCGGAAACATCATCCCGAAGCCGAGCAACACACCGAAGACACCGCCGGAAATGCCCACCGTCGGATAGGGCACGCCGCCGAGCGTGGCTACCGTCAGTTGCGCGACGCCGGCGCCGACGACCGCGACCAGCACGAAGCGCAGGTAGGGCCAGGAGCCCCAGAACTGTTCCAGATCGCGGCCGAACATCCACAGGCCAAGGCCGTTGACCAGCAGGTGCCCGGTACCGCCATGCAGGAAGCCGTAGGTCAGCAACTGCCAGGGCCGGAAGGGCGGCGCTCCACCGAAGGCCACGGGCAAGGAATCGTCCAGCGGCGGCCACAGCGCCAGATTCAGCACCAGCCAGCCGGAAGAATCCAGCAGTTGCAGCCCGAACATCAGTCCACAGAGGATCAGCAGGGTGCGCGTCGCCGGCGGCATCGGCTAGCCCCAGATGGCTGCGTCGAGATCGACGCCCGCATCCGCATCGACGACCGCGGCGACACGCCCATTCGCCGCCACCCGGCAGCCCTCCGCCTCCAGGAGCACGCGCTGGTGCCGGAAACACTCGCTGTCTGGCGCGAAGGCGATGCGCCCGTCGGCGCGCAGTACGCGGTGCCAGGGAATGCCGCTGTCCTCCGGCAGCTCCGCCAGCAC
>JABAQR010000014.1 GCA_019187485.1 Lysobacterales bacterium
CGACCTGAACCAGCCACCGAGGAGGCAGACGCCCAACTCAAGCAGCCATCAACAGCCAACACCACCCCGCCTCTGACCGGCCAAGATAATTGTCGCCGGGCGGCCAAGATAGTTGACGCCGGACACCCAATGGCGTGCCGGCAGCGGCCAGCAGGGGCTCGCCGCTGTCGCGCACGGCCGCGAGGATGGACAGCGAGGCGAGCGTGCGAATCTCCTGCTCGTCGATCCAGGTGCCGGCGGCGGTCACCGCCTCCCAGCGCACGGCGCTCCGCAGCGCGAGCAACACGCGTCCCGGCGCGAAGGCCTGGCACACCTGCGATGCGAGCTGCGCGAGTGCGCCGCGCCAGCCGAGCGCCTGCAAATCCAGGTGCAACAGGCGCCGCAGGTGATCGCTCATGCAGCAGGCTCGGAACGAGACGGGCGAATGTATGCCCACGCGCCAAGTGCCGCAAGTCGCTGCGCAAGCAATCGGTGTCATTCGCACACGGGGGTGTGCATGGCACATCGGGAGTGTATTCGAGCGCGATGGACGTTCAAGCAGGACAAGGGCTTGCTCGTGCATCGGGCGCGGCACGAAGTTTGCCGTGCCGCCCCCGCCGCGCTCCTGCGGCGGCTCATCATCGGGGAGGGGTCCGTGGTCCTTCGTCGCTTTCGTCCCGCAGCCTGGCTCGCCTGTGCCAGTGCCGTGTTCGCCGGTGCGCTGCATGCGCAGGCACCCTTCATCGCCGCTCATCCTTCGGCGCGCGCGGGCGGCGACGCGCTGTGGGCGCACGCCCTCGACGCGCAGTCGAATCTCTACGCCGCCGGCTACGGCAACCAGGCCTATCTGTCCAAAAGTGATGCCAGCGGTGTGTTGCAATGGGAAGTGGCCTTCGGCGACGGCGCCACCGTGCCTTACGGGATGGCGCTCGACGGCCTCGGTGGCATCGCGCTGGTTGGCGGCTTCTCCGGCAGCGTCGACTTCGATCCGGGCCCGGGCGTGGTCAGCCTCAACGCCAGCCAGGGCCAGGTGTTCGTCGCACGCTACCTCGAAGGCGGCGCGCTCGACTGGGTGCACCAGTTCCGCGGCAGCAACAACCACGCCCAAGCGGTCGCAGTCGATGCCAGTGGTGCCGTGTTCGCGACCTCCGGCGGCGGCATCCAGGATTTCGACCCCGGCCCGGGCGTGGCCGAACTCGAGGTCCAGGGCGCCTGGCTGGTCAAGCTCGACATCGACGGCGGCTACCTGTGGGCGCGTACCCTGGCGACCTTCCCCTATGCGCTCGAAGTCCATCGGGCAAGCGGGGCGATCCATTGGGTGGGCGATCTGACCGGCACCACGGACCTCGATCCCGGCCCCGCCGTCAGCCTGGTGAGTGTTAATGGCGGCTGGGATGCCTTCGTGGTCAAGCTCGACGGTGCTGGCAACTTCCTGTGGGGGCGCACAGTCGGTTCGCCAGGTCTCGATGAAGGCGTTGGTCTGGCCGTGTCCGCCGACGGTCGTGTGGCCTTGAGTGGCTACGGTGGCCAGCCGATGGATCTGGACCCTGGCCCCGGCGTCGACCAGCATGATGGGCGCGGGTTTCTGAGCGTACTGGACGCCTCGGGCGATTACTTGTTCGGGCTGCGCGTCCAGCCGAGCCGCCACGGCTGGTGGTTCGATACCGCTTTTGATGATGCCGGGAACGTGTACGTTGGAGGTTTTCTGAATGGCAGTGCCGACGTCGACCCAGGTCCCGGCACGGCGACATTCAGCAGCGGTTCCTACAACGATACCTTCGTGGCCAGCTACGCACCCGACGGCAGCTACCGCTGGGCGGCCTTGCTCGGGCCGACGTCCGACGACGAGTGGGTGACCAACCTTGCCGTCAACGCCAACCGCGTGGTGGCCAGCACCCGGTTGATCGGCAGTCTCGACGTCGATCCCGGCGCGGGCATCCAGATGCTCAGCGCCGTCGATGGGCTCGACGGGCTGGCGTGGATATTCGAGGCCGGCGCGCCGGCGCAGGGCGGCGTCTACGTCGCCGACTTCGGCGCCGGGGAACTCGTTCGGCTGTCCGAGGATGGCGCTACGCGTGCTGTGCTGTTGAGCGGGTTGAGCAACCCGACTGGTCTGACCTACGACGGCAGCAACGGCCAACTGTACTTCACCGAGTCGACCGGCAACCAGATCCGGCGGGTGAATCGCGACGGCAGCGGCCTGGTCACCTTGCTCGCCACCAACAGCCGTCCGTACGGAATCGCCGTGGACGCGGCGGCCGGGAAACTGTACTGGTCCGAAGACACGGCCGGCCAGATCTGGCGCGCCAATCTCGATGGCAGTTCGCCGCAACTGATTCTCGCCCAGCCGCAGGTCACCGGTCCCACCGGGCTGGCGCTGGATAGCGTCGGAGGTTTTCTCTACTGGGCCGATTTCCACGGTGGATTCATCGGCCGCTCCAGCCTCGACGGCAGCTCTGCGCAGGTGCTGGTTTCGGGACGTCCGGTGGTCAACCACGTCGCGTTGGATCGGGCCGATGGGCGCATCTACTGGAGCGAGGGCGTTGGCGGCGGGCGGTTGATGTCGGCCCACCCGGACGGCAGCGACATCACCGTCGTGGCCGCCGGGCTGGCAGCGCCGACCGGCATCGGCATCGATACCGTGGACGACGAGTTATATGTCGGTCACGAACTCGGCGCTCGCGTCAGCAAGGTCCGCGCGGACGGGAGCGGCTTGCAGGACGCCTGGGCCAGCTTCGTGCGGCCGATTGGCGTGGCGTGGGTTGCGGACGGCGACGATCTGCCCCCGGTCTCTCCCAGCGTGCGTCTGACCGATTCCTCCGGCCAGGGCATCGCCGGCGCCACGGTCAGCTACTACCAGGGTGGCTGGCTGCCCTTCGGCACCACCGCTGCGGATGGGCGCGTGGCAAGCGCGCTGCCGCCAGCCAGCTACACCTTCCGCATCGAATACGCCGGGGCGAGTGTGCAGAAGGTGCAGAACACCGCGAGCAACCCGCAGGTCGAGTTCCAGACCCGCGACGTCGTCGTGCAGTTGCGCGACAGCGCCGGCCAGCCGCTCGACACCGGCATCGCCCACTACTACGCGGGCGGCTGGCGCGCCTTCGGCACGACCAGCGGCGGTGAGGTGCGCAAGGAGCTGCTGCCGACCAGTTACACCTTCCGCATCGAGTACGCCGGTACCAGCGTGCAGAAGATCCAGAACGTCGCCAGTCAGGCGCAGGTCCTGTTCCAGACCGTGGCCGCGAGCGTGCGCTTCAGCGACAGCCAGGGGCAGCCGCTGGATGGCGGTATCGCCCGCTACTACGCTGGGGGCTGGCGCAGTTTCGGCACCACGGTGGCCGGCGTCGCGACGCGCGAACTGCTGCCGGTGAGCTACACCTTCGACATCGCCTGGGGCGGCGCCAGCGTGCAGAAGGCGCAGAACGTCGGCAGCCAGCCGGAGGTGCAGTTCCAGACGCGGCGCGTGGTGGCGCGACTGACCGATCACCTCGGACAGCCGCTCGACATCGGCGGCGTGCACTACTACGCCGGCGGTTGGCGTGTGTTCGGCGACACCAGTGCCGGTGAAGTCGCGCGCGAGTTACTACCGGCGATTTACACCTTCCGCATGAGCTACGCGGGCGCCAGCGTGCAGAAGGCGCAGAACGTCGCCAGCCAGGCGGAGGTCGGATTTCAGACCGGCGCCGTGGTGTCGGCTTCCGGCAGTTGTGATGGCTATTACGCTGGAGGCTGGCGCACTTTCAGTCAGGGCATGCAGTTGCTGCCGGGCAGTTACACCTTCCGTTTCAGCAGCGGCAGTCCGACGCAGGAGAGTCTGGCGGTCAGCGCCGGGATCGAGAACGCGATCCGCTGAACGTGGCCTCCCCGGGGCGGGGCGCGCCCCGGGGAGGCTGCTCCAGACTCATGTCCAGGTTTCGCCAAATCAATCGATTACGTGTTTTGATGTGCGGGCCGGCCATCCACAGCCAGCGATGCATCTCTCACGGTTCGGGTGTCCCGGTAGGAAACTGATTCGAAGAGGCGGTCGATTGCGTGCCCCATGGCATTGATCTATGGTTTGCCCCGGAACCTTGACGTGGTGGGACCGGAGTCGTGGTCCGGGTTGCGCCCACCAAGAGCGACGGAAACGGGGTGAGGTGGCACATGCGTACTAGCACGGTGGTCCAGTACTGACGGTCCGGGCGTCCCCGCAAGTGGCACAAGAAAGGCGCTCGGCGCCTTTTTTTGTGTCCCGAATCCGCCCCACCAGGAATACCGCCATGGTCAACGTGCAACTTCCCGACGGCTCAGTGCGCTCCTTCGAGCAGTCGCCCTCGGTCCTCGACGTCGCCGCCAGCATCGGTCCCGGTCTTGCCAAGGCTGCGCTGGCCGGCAAGGTCGATGGTCGTCTGGTCGACGCCGGCCACCTGATCGAACGCGACAGCCGGCTCGAGATCGTCACCGACAAGCACGCCGACGCGCTCGACATCGTGCGCCACTCGACCGCCCACCTGCTGGCGCAGGCCACCCAGCGACTGTTTCCACGGGCGCAGGTGACCATCGGTCCGGTGGTCGACAACGGCTTCTACTACGACTTCGCCTTCGAACGCGCGTTCACGCCGGAAGACCTGGCGGCGATCGAGGCCGAGATGGGCAAGATCGTTGCCGAATCGCTGCCGATCCGGCGAAGCGTGCTGCCGAAGGACGAGGCGATCGCACTGTTCAAGGCCAAGGGCGAGCACTTCAAGGCCGAGATCATCGACGACATCATTCCGCCGGGCGAGGCGATTTCCCTGTACGCACAGGGCGAGTGGCTGGACCTCTGCCGCGGCCCGCATGTGCCGAACACCAATCGCCTCGGAGCCTTCAAGCTGATGAAGGTGGCCGGCGCCTACTGGCGCGGCGATTCCAACAACCAGCAGTTGCAACGCATCTACGGGACGGCCTGGCTGAACAAGAAGGACCTTGGCGCCTACCTGACGCAACTGGAAGAGGCCGAGAAGCGCGACCACCGCCGCATCGGCAAGCAACTGGACCTGTTCCACATGCAGGAAGAGGCGCCGGGTCTGGTGTTCTGGCACCCGAAGGGCTGGGCGGTCTGGCAGGCGGTCGAGCAGTACATGCGGCGCGTCTACAAGGCGGCCGGCTACCAGGAGGTGCGCGGCCCGCAGATCCTCGACGTCGGCTTGTGGAAGCGCTCCGGCCACTGGGACAACTACCAGGACAACATGTTCTTCACCGAGTCCGAGAAGCGGACCTACGCGGTGAAGCCGATGAACTGCCCCGGCCACATCCAGATCTACAACCACGGCCTGCACAGCTACCGCGACCTGCCGATCCGCTACGGCGAGTTTGGTTCCTGCCACCGCAACGAGCCCTCGGGCGCCCTGCACGGCATCCTGCGCGTACGCGGCTTCACCCAGGACGACGGCCACATCTTCTGCACCGAGGCGCAGATCGAGCCCGAGGTCTCGGCCTTCCACGCGCAGGCGCTGAAGGTCTATGCCGACTTCGGCTTCGGCGAGCCGCAGATCAAGATCGCCCTGCGCCCGGACAAGCGCCTCGGCGACGACGCCACCTGGGACAAGGCCGAAGAAGCGTTGCGTTCGGCGCTGCGCCAGGCCGGCGTGGCCTGGGAAGAACTGCCGGGTGAGGGCGCCTTCTACGGACCGAAGATCGAGTACCACCTGAAGGACGCGATCGGGCGCACCTGGCAGCTCGGCACGATGCAGGTCGACTTCATGATGCCGGGCAGGCTTGGCGCCGAGTACGTCGACGAGCACAGCCAGCGTCGCCATCCGGTGATGCTGCACCGCGCCATCGTCGGCTCGATGGAACGTTTCATCGGGATCCTGATCGAGAACCACGCCGGCGCGCTGCCGGCCTGGCTGGCGCCGGTGCAGGCGGTGGTCATGGGCATCACCGACGGCCAGGCCGAGTACGTTGCGCAACTGGCCAAGACCTTGTCGGAACAGGATTTCCGTGTCGCTGCGGACTTGAGGAACGAAAAGGTCGGTTATAAAATCCGCGAGCACACCCTGCAGAAGATCCCCTACCTGCTGGTCGCGGGCGACCGCGAACGCGAGTCGGGCAGCGTCTCCGTCCGTCGACGATCGGGCGAGGATCTGGGAGTCATGACCGTGTCCGAGTTCGCCGCCAGGCTGCGCGCCGAAGTCGCCGGGCATGGGCTCGAAACGGCTTGAGATGCCAGGGGAACATGGTGCCGGTGCCGATTCACCGGTTTGAAATCAAGGAGTTGCCGTCATAGCTGTCCTAGAACGCCCCACCCGGAAGAACGACGAAATCCGAGTCCCGCAGTTGCGCGTGATTGGCCCCGATGGCGAACAGGTCGGAATCCTGTCGCGCTTCGAGGCGATGCGCATGGCCCAGGACGCTGGCCTGGACCTGGTCGAGATCGTGCCGAATGCCGATCCGCCGGTCTGTCGCATCATGGATTTCGGCAAGTACAAGTTCGAACTGCAGAAGAAGGCCAACCTGGCCAAGAAGAAGCAGAAGCAGATCGAAATCAAGGAAATGAAGTTCCGGCCGGGTACCGACGACGGCGATTTCAACGTCAAGATGCGCGCCATCCGCCGCTTCCTGGAGGAAGGCGACAAGGTGAAGATCAACCTGCGATTCCGCGGCCGCGAACTCGCGCACATCGACCTTGGCGATGCGATGCTGAACCGCATTGCGGGTGAGCTGGCCGAAGACGCGGTGATCGAGCAGCGCTCGCGCGTCGAAGGACGCGTGATGAGCATGATGATCTCGCCGAAGAAGAAGTTGCAGGCCTGATCGCCTGCTCTACGGCGGGGCGCTAGCCTTGCCGGCCCTGTCCAGGAACGGACAGGGCACTCCTCCGGCCAGCGATGGCCGGGAATCGCCGGGCGACCGGCACATGCAGCCAATCGGGTACGGATCAGGCAAGCATCCGTGGCGACACGGATCACCCGCTGGCTCCACCAAGCGAGAGAAAGGAAACCGCAATGCCGAAGATGAAGAGCAACCGGGCGGCAGCCAAGCGCTTCCGCAAGACCGGCGGTGGCAAGTTCAAGTGCGGTCACGCATTCAAGAGCCACATCCTGACCAAGAAGTCCACCAAGCGTAAGCGCGGACTGCGCGCTCCCAACCTGGTGCGTGCCGAAGACGCAGGCCGCGTCGCGCGCATGCTGCCCTACGCCTGAGGAGGACTGAACGATGGCAAGAGTCAAGCGTGGTGTCACGGCGCGTGCGCGCCACAAGAAGCTGCTGAAGCGCGCGAAGGGCTACTACAACGCCCGCCGCAAGGTCTATCGCGTCGCCAAGCAGGCGGTCACCAAGGCGCTCCAGTACGCCTACATCGGCCGCAAGCTGAAGAAGCGCGAGTACCGCTCGCTGTGGATCGTCCGCATCAATGCGGCGGCCCGCCTGTGCGGCCTCTCCTACAGCCGCCTGATCAATGGCCTGTCGAAGGCCGGCATCAAGATCGACCGCAAGGTGCTGGCCGATCTCGCCGTGCACGACATGCTGGCGTTCAGGGCGGTGGCCGAACAGGCCAAGGCGAAGCTGGCGGCCTGACGCCTGGCGCGGAGCGCTCCGCGCGACGAAGCGGCGCGCGTTGGCCGGAGTGACGCCACGCAGGCGGCGCTCCGGCATCCACCGCGACATTCCGGACGGGGAGAAGCTCGCTTTTCCCCGTTCGCGTTTCTGGGGTATCCGATGAATCTCGACGATCTCCTCTCCGCCGCGCGGACGCGCATCGAGGCCGCTGCCGACCCCGGCGCGCTCGAAGCACTGCGCGTGGAGTTCCTCGGCAAGTCCGGCAGCATCACTGCGCAGTTGAAGGCGCTCGGCGCGCTCGCGCCGGAAGAGCGCAAGCAGCGCGGCGCCGAAGTCAACCGCGTGCGCGACGCCGTCGCCGAGGCGCTCACCGCGCGCAAGGCCAGTCTCGACGCGGCGTCCCTGGGCGCGCGCCTGCAACGCGAGCGCATCGACGTGACCCTGCCCGGTCGCCAGGTCGGCAGCGGCGGGCTGCACCCGATCACGCGCGCGCTCGAGCGCATCGTCGGCATCTTCGAACACATGGGCTACACGGTCGCCGACGGCCCGGAGATCGAGGACGACTGGCACAACTTCGAGGCACTGAATTTCCCGCCGCACCACCCGGCGCGGGCGATGCACGACACCTTCTACTTCCCCGACGGCCGCCTGCTGCGCACGCACACCTCGCCGGTGCAGGTGCGCGTGATGCTGCAGCAGCCGCCGCCGATCCGCGTGGTGATCCCGGGCAAGGTCTACCGCAGCGACTCCGACCAGACCCACTCGCCGATGTTCCACCAGGTCGAGGGACTGGTGGTCGGCGAGGACATCAACTTTGCGGACCTCAAAGGCACGCTGCTGAACTTCGTGCGCGCCTACTTCGAGCGCGAGCCGAAATTGCTGTTCCGGCCCTCGTATTTCCCGTTTACCGAACCGTCGGCCGACGTGCTGATGAACTGGCAGTTGCCGGACGGCAGCGAACGCTGGCTGGAAGTGCTCGGCTGCGGCATGGTGCATCCGAACGTGCTGCGCAACTGTGGCATCGACCCCGAGCGCTACACCGGCTTCGCCTTCGGCCTCGGCGTCGAACGCTTCGCGATGCTGCGCTACGGCGTCACCGACCTGCGCGCCTTCTTCGAGAACGACCTGCGCTTCCTCGCGCAGTTCGCCTGAGGTCGGCGCGGGTCGGAGTGCCTGCTTCTTGAACGCAAAGGACGAAAAGGACGCAAAGTAGAGCGAAACCAGGATCGCTTCTTTGGCTTTGCTTTCCTTCGCGTCCTTGCTTTTCACCTTTGCGTCCTTTGCGTCCAACGCTCTTCCGGCCTGTCCAGTGCGGCGACGCCGGATCACGAAGAGACTGAACAAACATGAAGTTCTCCGAAAACTGGTTACGGCAACTCGTTGATATCTCGGCGACGCGTCCCGAGCTGGCGCATCGATTGACGATGTGCGGGCTGGAGGTCGAAGGGACCGAGGAGCTCGGTGCTTCGCTCGCGGGTGTGCTGATCGGCGAAATCGTCGATGCGCAGCAGCATCCGAACGCCGACCGGCTGCGCGTCTGCAAGGTCCGCGTCGGCGACGGCGATCCGCTGCAGATCGTCTGCGGGGCGCCGAATGCGCGTGTCGGGCTGAAGGCGCCAGTGGCGACGGTCGGTGCGGTGCTGCCCGGAGGGCTCGCGATCAAGGCTGCGCAACTGCGTGGCGTCGAGTCCTTCGGCATGCTGTGCTCGGGCAAGGAACTGGGCATCGATGCCGACGCCTCCGGGCTGCTGGAACTGCCGGGCGACGCGCCGACCGGGCGCGCCTTCGCGGCCTGGCTCGGCCTGCCCGACGCGATCATCGAACTCGGACTGACGCCGAATCGCAGCGACTGCCTCGGCATGCGCGGGCTGGCGATGGAAGTCGCCGCCGAGTTCGGCACATCCGCGCGGCTGCCGGAGATCGCGCCGGTGCCGGCCGCGCACGCGCAGCAACTGGCGATCGCGCTGACGCCGGGCGCCGGTTGTCCGCGCTACTGCGGGCGCGTCATCGAGGGCCTGGACGGTGCCGCGCGTTCGCCGATGTGGATGGTCGAGCGGCTGCGGCGCGCCGGCCTGCGCCCGATCAGCGCGCTGGTCGACGTCACCAACTACGTGATGCTCGAGATCGGCCAGCCGCTGCACGCCTTCGACGCCGACCGCATCCGTGGCGGCATCGTCGTGCGCCGCGCCACCGTGGGCGAGCGCTGCGCGCTGCTGGATGGCCGCGAGGCGACGCTGGACCCCGAGTTCGTCGTGATCGCCGACGATGGCGGCGCGGTCGCGCTGGGCGGCGTCATGGGCGGCTTCGGCTCGCGCATCACCGACGCGACGCGGCGGGTCTTCCTCGAGGCCGCGCATTTCGCGCCGGCGGCGATCAGCGGTCGCGCGCGGCGCCTGGGCATGCACACCGACGCTTCGCACCGCTTCGAACGCGGCGTCGATCCGGAACTGCCGCGGCTCGCGGTCGAGCGCGCCACCGCACTGCTGCTGGAAATCGCCGGCGGCAGCGCCGGGCCGCTGGTCGAGGCGGTGCTCGCCGACGAATTGCCGCGCGCGCAAGCGATCCTTCTGCGCGCGGCGCGGCTCGCGCGCGTGCTCGGCATCGAGGTGCCCGGCGCCGCGGTCGAGCGCATCCTCGTTGCGCTCGGCATGCAGGTCGAGCGCGATGGCGAGGGCTGGCGGGTGCTGCCGCCGAGCTGGCGCTTCGACCTCGCGATCGAGGAGGACCTGATCGAGGAAGTGGCGCGCATCCACGGCTACGACGAGATCCCGACGGTGCCGCCGCGCGGCGAGATCGTGATCGCGCCGGTGGCCGAGACGCGGCTGCCGCTGGCGCGGATGCGCGAACGCCTGGTCGCGCGCGACTACGCCGAGGCGATCACCTTCGCCTTCGTCGGCGAGCCCGAACTCGCGCAATGGGGCCTCGGCGCCGATGCGATCGCGCTCGCCAACCCGCTGTCGGCAGAACTCGCCGTCATGCGGACTTCGCTGCTGCCGGGCCTGGTGGCAGCGCTGGTGCGCAACCAGAACCGCCAGCAGGGCAGGGTGCGCCTGTTCGAAGTCGGCCGCCGTTACCTGCGCGGACCCGAAGGTCGCCCGCTCGAGAGCGACCTGCTGGCGCTGGTTGCCAGCGGCAGCGCGCGCCCCGAGCAATGGGGCGAGCGCTGCCGCCCGGTCGATTTCTTCGACCTCAAGGGCGATGTCGAAGCCCTGCTCGGCGATGCCGACGGCATCAAGTGGCACGCCGCCGGTCCGGACTGGCTGCATCCCGGACGGCGCGCCGAACTGCGCCGCGGCGACAGCGTGATCGGCCACCTCGGCGTGCTGCATCCGGAACTGGCGCGCCGGCTGGACGTCGACGGCGAACTGGTGCTCGGTGAATTCACGCTCGCCGGGCTGCTGGCGCGACCGATGCCGAAAGCGCGCGAACTCTCGCGCTTTCCTTCGGTGCGCCGCGATCTCGCGCTGGTGGTCGCCGAGGACCTTGGCTACGCGGAGCTCGCCGCGGGCGTGCGCGCGGCCGCCGGCGGCCTGCTGCGCGAGTTGCGGCTGTTCGACGTGTACTGCGGCGCAGGGATCGAAACAGGCTGCAAAAGCTTCGCTATCGGCTTGATTTTCCAAGACGACTCGCGCACTCTAGGCGATGCGGATGTGGATACTCTGGTGGCCGCCATCATCGAGCGTGCAGCCAGGGACTTCGGGGCTCAGTTGCGGAGTTAGGGGATGGCGCTGACCAAGGCCGAGATGGCCCAACGGCTGTTCGAGGACGTCGGACTCAACAAGCGCGAGGCCAAGGAGTTCGTCGACATCTTCTTCGACGTCATCCGCGAAGCGCTGGAGAAGGGGGAGAACGTCAAGCTGTCTGGTTTCGGCAACTTCGATCTGCGCCAGAAGAACCAGCGCCCGGGTCGCAATCCGAAGACCGGCGAGGAGATTCCGATCTCCGCGCGGCGCGTGGTGACGTTCAGGGCGGGGCAGAAGCTGAAGGCGCGAGTAGAGGCTCATGCTGGATCCGGGCAGCAATAGCGAACTTCCGCCGATCCCGGCGAAACGCTACTTCACCATCGGTGAGGTCAGCGATTTGTGTGGCGTGAAGCCGCATGTGCTGCGCTATTGGGAACAGGAATTCCCGAGCCTGAAGCCGGTCAAGCGCCGCGGCAACCGCCGCTACTACCAGCGCCACGACGTGCTGATGATCCGCCAGATCCGCAGCCTGCTGTACGAACAGGGTTTCACCATCGGCGGCGCGCGCCAGCGACTCGACGGCGAAGCCGCGCGCGCGGCGAGCGTCGTCGTGCTGCCCGGCGAGCCCAAGGTACCGGTCGAGATCCTCCGGCAGATGCGGATCGACCTGGAAGCCGTGCTGGAAATCCTGCGCTGACGTCGGAGACAGATGCCGGACAACCGGCCAATTCAATGCAGAGGAGCGGAGGCGCGGAGAACCACAGAGGGCCTTTGCTCCTCTTCGCGTCCTTTGCGACTTCGCGTTGAATCGGCTGGGCCGCTCTGCCTACACAACCTCGTCGCAATGCGCTAGTCTCCGCCGCTCTCCGGTCGGGGCGTAGCGCAGCCTGGTAGCGCACTACAATGGGGTTGTAGGGGTCGAGAGTTCGAATCTCTCCGCCCCGACCATCCGAGATTGGCTACAGCACAAACGGCGACCGGCGAACCCGCGTCGCCGTTCGTCTTTCTGGAGGTCCTGCATGGAACGGCGACAGCTCTATCCCGAGATCGAGCCCTATGCGAGCGGCATGCTGCCGGTCGGCGACGGTCACGAGATCCACTACGAGCAGTGCGGCAATCCGGCCGGCAAGCCGGTGGTCTTCCTGCATGGCGGTCCTGGCGCCGGTTGCAGCCCGAAGGCGCGACGTTTCTTCAACCCCGACAAGTACCGCATCGTGCTCTTCGACCAGCGTGGCTGCGGGCGTTCGTTGCCGCACGCCTGCCTGGAGGCGAACACCACCTGGCATCTGGTGGCCGACATCGAGAAGTTGCGGCTCGCGCTCGGCATCGAACGCTGGCAGGTCTTCGGCGGCTCCTGGGGATCGACGCTTGCGCTCGCCTATGCGCAGACCCATCCGCAGCGGGTGACTGAGCTGGTGTTGCGCGGCATCTTCATGCTGCGCCGCTGGGAACTCGAATGGTTCTACCAGGCCGGCGCCGATGCACTGTTTCCGGATGCCTGGGAGGGCTTTCTCACGGCGATTCCGCCGGTGGAACGCGGGGATTTGATGAGCGCCTACCATCGGCGCCTCACGCATGCGAACCCCGCGGTGCGTCTGGAAGCGGCCAGGGCGTGGTCGGTGTGGGAGGCGCGCACCAGCTTCCTGTACCAGGATCCGGCGCACATCGAGGCCGCAGCGGGCGACGCCTTCGCGCTCGCCTTCGCGCGCATCGAGTGCCACTACTTCGTGCACGGTGGATTCTTCGATCGCGATGACCAGTTGCTCGCCAATGCCTATCGGCTGCGAAACATCCCGGCGGTGATCGTGCAAGGGCGCTACGACGTGGTCTGTCCCGCGCGTTCGGCCTTCGATCTGCACCAGGCCTGGCCGGAGGCCGAGCTGCGCATCGTGTCCGACGCCGGTCATTCGGCCTTCGAGCCCGGCAACCTGCACGAACTGGTGTTGGCGACGGATCGCTTCGCGGGCTGAGGGTTCGCCGGTCCGGTGCCGTTGCGGCGCAGATGCGCGGGGAAAAGCGGAGGACTCGATCCAGGATGGGGAGCGCATGGCGCCGATGCCGGCCATTTTCCTCACGCGCGGGCGGACGGGTCGCCGCCGACGACGGGTAAGGGGAACATTTGGCCGACCGATGCGGGACCTCCCTTTGCGTCCTCTACCTCCTTTGCGTACCTTGCCCGCACCATCGGTCGCAGCCGTCGGCGCGGCAGGTTCCATGCAGACACGGGCACATCGCAGGAAGGGACAGGCGGTTTCCGCGCTGCTGTGGTTGCTCGCGCTGGTCTGCCTGTTGTGGACCTGGCCGCCCTTCGGTGCCAAGCTCGCGCTGTTGCTGGCGGCCTTTGCGCAACTGGCGTGGTGGCAGGCGCGGCGGCGCGGCGATCGGCGCATGCGATTGAAGGCCGCCGCCTTCGAACACAGCCGCGAAGGCGTGCTGATCACCGATGGCGCACGCAACATCGTGATGGTCAATCCGGCGTTCGCGGCGATCACCGGCTACACCGAAACGGAGGTGCTGGGACACAATCCGCGGCTGCTGTCCTCCGGTCGTCAGGGACCGGAGTTCTACGAACGCATGTGGCAGACGATCGCGCGCGAGGGCAGCTGGCACGGCGAGTTGTGGAACCAGCGCAAGAACGGCGAGCTGTATGCCGAGAGCGTGTCGATCACGCGCATCGACGATTCCGATGGCGAGCCGCTGCATTACGTCAGCGTGTTCTCCGACATCACCAGTCGCAAGTTTGCGGAAACGGAGATCCAGCGGCTGGCGCACTACGACGCGCTCACCGGACTTCCGAATCGCGCGCTGCTGACCGACCGCGCACAGCAGGCGCTGAGTCTGGCGCGGCGCAGTCAGAGCACGCTGGCGCTGATGTTCCTCGATCTGGATCACTTCAAGCATGTCAACGATTCCTTCGGGCACCGCATCGGCGACCTGCTGCTGATCGCCGCGGCGCAACGCTTGCAATCGGCGATGCGCGAGCACGACACGGTGGCGCGCCAGGGCGGCGACGAATTCGTGGTGATCCTGCCGGACACGGATGCCGAGGGCGCGGCGGTGGTCGCCGACAAGCTGCTGCGCCTGATGGCCGAGCCCTTCGTGGTCGAGGGGCACGAACTGCACGTGGGCGCGTCGATCGGCATCGCGATGTTCCCGCGCGACGGCGAGGACTACGACCGCCTCGCGCGAGCCGCCGATGGGGCAATGTATCGCTCCAAGCAGGCGGGGCGCGGGCGCTGGAGCACAGCCGCGTAGGTGTTGTGCCCAGTCGTTCGTCGCGTTCTCAGGAGCCCGGGACTGTGAGCGAGATTTCTTCGACGCCGAGCAGCCGTTCGAGTTCAACGATGGTCGCATCTAGCAGCGGTCGCACCGCGGCGGCATGCAGGCGTTCGCGTTCGAGGTTCTCCATCCAGCCGAACAGGCTGGTGCGCAGCTGCTCGATGCTGCGCACGCGTGCGAGCAGGTCGGCGAGGATGCGCGCGAACTCGCTGGCGGTCGGCGACTGGCCGAGCTGGCGGAACAATTCGCCGAGCGTGGTGAACAGGCCGCGCGCCTCGGGTCCGAGGCCGAAGTCCTTCGGATCGAAGTCGAGCGTGCCACCCGCGACGTCCGCCCACACGCGGAAGCTGGCCTTCTGCAACGAGTGGTAGAGCGCGTCTTCGGAGATCAGCACCAGCAGCAGGGTGGCGGCATTCGCGAGCACGGTACCGGCCACGCCCTGCCATTCGCGCGACTGCACGAACTGGTAGAGACGGATCTGATCGGCGAACTCGCTGGCCTGGATCTGGTCCAGGATCAGCACCACACGCGCGCCCTCGGAATAGGCGCAGGCCTCGGTCAGCACGCGGTCGAAGCCGCTCGCCGGCGCTTCGGCGCTGCGGGTCTCGCCCGTCTCCGCATCGACCAGGGTCGGGGCGGGCGGCTCCGGCTGCGAGAAATCGTGGTAAAGCACGTGCGGGTAGTCGAGCGCCGCCGCCAGCGCGTGCGCCAGCGCGGTCTTGCGGCGCCCGGATTCGCCGGCGATGTTGAGGCAGCGCACGCCCGCCGGCTGCGCCTCGAACAGCAGGCGCAGCGCAAACTCGTAATCGTCGTTGGATTCGAAGCCGTGGGCAGCGAGCCGACGACGCAGGCTCATTTCAGGCAGCCTGGGCCGGACGCGACAGCCGCGGTCCCTCGACCAGCGCCTGGCGCACGGCATCGACCACCAGGTCCACTTCCTCCGAGCGGATCGCGAACCAGGGGGTGAACCGCAGGCTGTTGACACCACCATGGATGACGCCGATGCCGTGCTCGCGCAGGTACTCCTCGGTACTGCCGCTGCCGTAGCACTTGAAGTCGGCCGACAGTTCGCAGGAGAACAGCAGGCCGGTGCCCTGCACGCCGGTGATCAGGCCCGGCAGTTCGCGCGCAAGTCCTTCCAGGCGGCGCACGAATTCGGCGCCACGTTCGCGGATGTTGGCGCGCAAAGCAGGCGTGAGCCCCTGCAGCACCGCGCAGGCGACGTCCATCGCGCGCGGATTGGTGGTCATGGTGTTGCCGTAGATGCCCTTGCGATAGAGCTGCGCGGCGCGTTCGGTGACCGCGAGCACCGACAGCGGATACTGGCCGGCGTTGAGCGCCTTGGAGTAGGTCTCCATGTCCGGCGCCTCGAGGCCTTCGAAACCCGGGTAGTCGACGATCGACAGCACGCCATGCGCGCGCAGGCCGGCCTGGATCGAATCCACGAGCAGCAGGGTGCCGTGCGCGCGCGTCAGTTCGCGCGCGGCGGCGTAGAACTCCGGCGTCAGCGCGCGGCCGGGATTGCCTTCGCCCATCACCGGCTCCAGGAACAGCGCCTCGATGTGCCAGCCCTTCGCATCGGCTTCGGCGAAGGCCGCCCGCAACTGGCCGACGTCGTAAGGGTCCACGATGATCGTCGCCGGCTGCGCGTTGAAGCTGGCGAGGTGCTCGGCGTAGGCCTTGCGCGAGGAATCCGAGTACAGCGCCGGCAGTTCGGTGCGGCCGTGGAAGGCGCCCTTGACCGCGATGCGGCGGATCGCACGTCCGGCGTGCGGCGCGCCCGCCGCGGTCATCGCCTTGGCGTGCACGTCGGCCAGGCGTCCGGCGAGCGTGACCGACTCCGAACCCGAGTTCAGGCACAGGAAGCGCGCGTACGGGCAGCCGCCGCGGGTGTGCCCGATCTCTCGTCTCAGCGCGGCGTCGAGGCGCAGGTGCGACAGCGAGGGGGTCATGATGTTGGCCATCACCTGCGGGCGCGCCATCGCGTCGATGATCGCCTGCGGCGCATGGCCGGCGCCGAGCATGCCGTAGCCGCCGTCGTCGTGGACCACCGCGCCTTTCAGCGTGACCAGCCACGGGCCGCGCGCCGCGACCGCGACGTAGGGGTTCACGGCATCCTCGGCGTAGAAGTTGACGAAGCCAGCCTGCACGGTGTGCAGTTGCTCGGCCTCGTCCATCGTCAGTAGCGACGGGAACTCGATGCGCGCGGATTCGAATGCGGCGTAGCCTTCGTCGATGGCCTGCGCGAGCAGCGAGTCGCTCTTCAGGAAGCGCTCGATGGTGGCGTCGCCGAGGCCGGCCGTCCGTCGGGAACCGCCCGCCTGGCGCATCGTGTACAGTTTTTGCAGCGCATTCATGCGTCCTCCTCCCGCACCAATCGAGCATCCTATGGTGCTAAGTGATTGAAATTACGAGTGCGCGGATGCTATCACGGCGCGCTTTTGCCGGTAACCCCCGGGCCCGGCATCGTTCAGCGCCGGGGTCGGCAGATCCGGCTGCGGTGTCGTCTGGCGGCTGCTCGTCGGCTGTCGACGGCCGGGCACGCATGCCGGGATCGGAGGCGCTCTGGACGGGCCGCCAACGACCGACAACCAGAGACCCCAACCCACGAGCGTCCGCGCGATGCGCAAACAGGACTTCGACTACCCGCTGCCCCCGGAGCTGATCGCCCAGCAACCGCCGACCGAGCGTTCGGCCGGTCGCCTGCTGGTGCTCGATCCGCTCGCGCGCACCTGGGCCGACAGCGCGGTGCGCGCGTTGCCGGACTGGCTGCGTGCGGGCGATCTGCTGGTGTTCAACGACACCCGCGTGTGGCCGGCGCGACTGCGCGGGCGCAAGTCCTCCGGTGGTGCGGTGGAATTGCTGCTGGAGCGACTGCTCGCGCCCGACCGCGGCTGGTTCCATCTCGGTGTCGGCAGGAAGCCGAAGACGGGCGCGCGGATCGAGGTCGCGGACGACTGCCGCTTCGAAGTGCTCGAGCGGGACGGCGCGCTGTTCCTGCTGCGCAGCATCGATGGTGCGGGTATTCCGGGTTTGTTGGCGCGTCACGGCCACGTACCACTGCCGCCTTACATCGAACGCGTCGACGACGCCTTGGACCGCGCGCGCTACCAGACCGTGTACGCGCGCGATCCGGGATCGGCGGCGGCACCGACCGCCGGCCTGCACTTCGACGAGGCCCTGCTCGATGCGGTGCGCGCGCGCGGCATCGGCATCGACTTCGTGACCCTGCACGTCGGCGCCGGCACCTTCCAGAATCTGCGCGAGGACGAGCTCGACCAGGTGGTGCTGCACCGCGAGTGGTGCAGCGTACCGGCCGCGCTGGTGGACCGCATCGCCGCGGTCAAGGCTGCGAGCGGACGCGTGATCGCGGTCGGTACCACGTCCGCGCGCTCGCTGGAGAGTGCCGCCGTCGAAGGTTCGCTCGCACCCTGCGAGGGCGACACCCGGCTGTTCATCCGGCCTGGATTCAAGTTCCGCGTGATCGACGGCCTGCTGACCAACTTCCACCTGCCGCAGTCCAGCCTGCTGATGCTGGTGTGCGCGCTCGCCGGGCGCGAATTCGTGCTCGACGCCTATCGCCATGCGGTGGAACAGCGCTACCGCTTCTTCTCCTACGGCGACGCTTGCCTGGTGCTGCCCGTCCGGGAGCGCGACTCCGGACCTGCCAGCAGCGTCCGACGCGCCGGCAATCCGTCCACCGTCCGTCGCCACCCATCCCAGGCATGACCCTCGAACGCTTCGAACTGCTCGCCGAGGACGGCCGCGCCCGCTGCGGCCGGCTGCACTTCCGGCGCGGCAGCGTCGAGACGCCGGCCTTCATGCCGGTCGGCACTTACGGTTCGGTCAAGGCGATGCGCCCGGAGGACCTGCGCACGGTCGGCGCGCAGATGATCCTCGGCAACACCTTCCACCTGTGGCTGCGGCCGGGTACGCGCGTGATCGAGGCGCACCAGGGCCTGCACCGCTTCATGGGCTGGGACGGGCCGATCCTGACCGACTCCGGCGGCTTCCAGGTGTGGAGCCTGGCGCAGATGCGCAAGCTCACCGAGGAGGGCGTGCACTTCCGCTCGCCGGTCGACGGCAGCAAGGTGTTCCTGAGCCCGGAGGAGTCGATGCGCATCCAGCGCGCACTCGACTCCGACGTGGTCATGCAGTTCGACGAGTGCACACCGTACCCGGCCACCGAGGCGCAGGCCGCGGCGTCGATGGAGCTCAGCCTGCGTTGGGCGGCGCGCAGCAAGCGCGCGCACGAGGGCAACCGCAACGCGCTGTTCGGGATCGTCCAGGGTGGCGTGCACCCGACGCTGCGCGAGCGCTCCGCGCGCGGCCTCGTCGAGATCGGATTCGACGGCTACGCGGTCGGCGGGCTCGCCGTCGGCGAACCGCAGGAAGAACGCGAACACACGCTCGACGAAACCGTGCCGATGCTGCCGCGCGAGCGCCCGCGCTACCTGATGGGCGTCGGCCGGCCGGAAGACATCGTCGAGGCGGTGCGCCGCGGCATCGACATGTTCGACTGCGTGATGCCGACCCGCAACGCGCGCAATGCGCACCTGTTCACGCGCTTCGGCGTGGTCCGCCTGCGCAATGCGAAGCACCGCGACGACACCAGCCCGATCGACCACGAGTGTGCGTGCTACACCTGTCGGCACTACAGCCGCGCCTACCTGCATCACCTGGACAAATGCAGCGAAATGCTCGGCGCGCATCTGATGACGGTGCACAATCTGCACTATTACCAGGAACTGATGCAGGGCCTGCGCACGGCAATCGCGGCCGGCCGCCTCGAGGAGTTCGTGGCCGCGTTCTACCAGCGCAGACTTGCCGCGACGACCCGCGGGGCGCCATGTCCATCGTCCTGACCGAGTTCGCGCGTACCCGCCTGTTTCCGCGCGATGGCCGCGCCACCGCGATCCAGGGCTGCGATGCGCAGGACTTCGTGCGCGAGCTCAATACGCGCCCGCCCGAACGTGTGCTGCCGGGCTATGCGCCCTTCTGTGTACTGCACGTACACCGCAACTGGACCGCGACGCGCTGCTCGGTGATCGCGATCAACGATTCGAACCGTCACCGCCTGCGCAGCGGCTATGAGGCGCGCTCGCGCGGCGAGCTGCCGGTGCTGGTGCGCTGGTTCGAGGGCATCGAGGCGCCAGTGGCGGACTATCTGCTGCCGATCCTCTACGACCGCGCGCAACTGGCCAGAGAGGGGACGCACATCGACGCCGATTGGGGCGTCGTCGGCTGTTTGTACACGCAGCAGCCCGAAGAAATCCCGATGGCGCCGATCACGATGCTGCGCAACGCGCTCGGCGTTGCCGAAGGCGGCTCCGGCGTGCCGCTGGACCGCCAGGCCTACTGCCGCAGTGTCGCTTTCTGGGAGGCCCACGCGAACTGGCGGCCGTGAACTCGACCGGCCCCGGCCGGGTGCCGGGGCCGGTCGAGGCCCGTCATTGGGTCCACACGCCCTGTTGTGCGGTCCAGTAGAAAGTGCCTTTCTCGAACACCTGCCTGCGACCATTGCCGTTCCAGGCTTCTTCTTCCCCCTTCGGGAAGCCCCAGCGCGTCTCGCGACCGGTGTTCTCGAAGTGGGTCAGGATCGCGCCGTAGACCGCGTGTGCGCCGGTCGCCGGGGTCCACAGGAACAGGCCCTTTTCAAAATACTGGTAGCGGCCCTGCTGGTTGGTCAGCGGCGACCTGGCGGCGTTCAGCTCGTCCATCGTCGGGAATTGCCAGCGCGTCTCGTTCCCGCTGGCCCAGAACTGCTGCAGGATGGCGCCGCGGACGGCATAGGCGCCGGTACGCGGGTGCCACAGGATGATGCCGCCGACGAACTCCTGGAAGCGCCCGCCGAGATTGGCCGCCATCTCCGCCAGCTTGGGTGTGCCCAGCACGCTGCGCACGCCGCCCATGGCGGACCACTTCTCGCCGATCTTGCCGTAGGGCAGCACTTCGCAACGGGGCAGGTCGTAGCCGTCGTTGTCGCGCGCCTCGTCGTTGCCCCAGCGGCTGAGGTAGTAACCGGACACCCACTGGTTGCCCGGCCCCACGTCCAGGTCGGTCTTCAGCCACCAGTGGTTGAAGGCGGAACCGTTGCGCACCTCGCGACCCCAGGTCTTGCAGTACACATAGCTGGTGCCCTGGTACAAGGTGCCGGTCTGGGCGGTGCTGGTCGGGGAGCCGTAACCCGGTGCATTGGCGAAGGTGTCGACCCAGTAGCGCGCGTCCACCGGCGCCGGCGGTGGGGCACCGTTGTTGAGCAGGCTGTAGTAGCTGGCCCAGGGGAAATACTGGCCGGGATCGTAGCGGTTCTGGTTGTTGGTCAGCATGCCGTGGCCTTTGATGCGCACGCTGTCGGGCACGACGTGCCAATAGTTGTAGCCCGGGCCTCTCCAGGCCGAGGCGCAGTTCACACCGCGGCGCGTGCAGATGCTGCGAACCAGCCGCGCCGAGGCGTTGACCATGGCAGCGGACCAGTTGGCCGGATCGCTGGCGTAGCCGTCGTGCTCCAGACCGATGGTGTAGCTGTTGTGGTACGCCGCATGCCAGGCCTGGTGGTGCTCGCGCACCATCTGGGTGATCTGGCCATCGGACTTGCGCAGGCAGTAGTGCGCGGACACCTGCGCGGAAGGGTTCTTGAACCAGGAGATGGCGCCGGCGTAGGAGCCTTCCATGGTGTGCAGGATCACCGCCGAGGCGCTGTTGCCGGCGGTGCTGTAGTTGGAAGTGCTCGCCGGATTCCAGATCGCTTCGCCGAAGTCGACCGATGCCTTGGTCGCGACCGGGGTGGCACCGACCTTCTCCCCCGCCAGCGCTCCAGCCGCCGTCGCCTCGCCCATGACGATCGAGTCGAGTGCGTGGTTCATCGTCAGCACCGGTGCCTGCAACAGGCGCAGGCGCTCCGGCGCAAAAGCCTTGCTGATGTCGATTTCCCTTCGCGGGACGGTCACGCCGTCGGCCTGGATGCCGCGATCCATGCTGGTGAGCACCGAATAGGCAAAGCTCTCGCGAGCGTAGGACTCGATGTTGCTGTCGCCCTGGCCGAAGCCGGCATAGCGCTGCAACGCTTCGGCCAGTGCGGCGTCCGCACCGTTCCCGGCCTTGACCCGCAAGCGCACGGTCTCTTGCAGCGCCTGGTCCAGCAAGGCGGCGGCGGCGAGGATGTTGGCCTGCGGATCGCGCTCGACTTGCGCCTTGCTGAGTCCGATGAGTCGCGCACCCGCGGCGACCTGATCGTCGAAGCCACCTCCCTGGTAGAGGCCCATGAGGCCATAGGCCGGCGGCAGGTGCGCGTGTCCCGGATCCTCCCGGGCTGGTTCCACCTGGCGCCAACCGGTCTGCGCATAGGCGATCGCCTCCAGCGAACCGGCCGGCAGCGCCGGATAGCTCGCGTAGGCGCGCGCGAACATTTTCGGGTACTGCTGCCGCACCGCGATCAGCGAACCGAGCGCTTTCCACCGCAGATTTTCCAGTGCCGCCGGTGCGGCTGCTTCGCTCTGTACAGCTTCCAACGCTTCCGCATCGGCCGGCGTGTGTCCGATCATTGCCCCGAACAGCGCCAGGCACAGCAAGGGCTTGCACTTGATCACGAGTCTCCTCCCTCCAGGACTGCGACATGAGTACGCCGCCGCAGACCACCGGAGAACCCCTGTGCGGGGATGCCGATGCATTTGCGGGCGGCGGCGGTGACCGTCTTCTCCCCACGAGCGGACGGTGCGAAGCCCGAGCAACCGAAGTCTCCGTTCCAGAGCGTCCCCGGCGTGCTGGCGCTTGCACATCCCCCATTCGAGTTTTGGCGGCGAATCCCGACATGAGCGTTCGGACCACGACCGATCCCGTCGTTGACGATCCCGCAGGGAACATCGATGGCGAGGCATTCGCGCAGTTGCTGGCGGCAGCCGATGCGGGCCTGCCCGCGGCCTGGGACCGGATCTATGCGCTGCTGTACGCGGATCTGCATCGCATCGCGCGTTCGCAGATCCGCCGCCAGGCCACCCCGCGGCTGTCGCCGACCTCACTCATCAGCGAGACCTGGCTGCGGCTTTCCGGCGCGCACCTGAAAGTCGACAGCCGTCGCCACCTCACCGCCCTGATCGCGCGCGCGATGCGTTTCGTGCTGATCGACCAGGCGCGACGTGTCCTGAGCGACGCGCACGCCGCCGACGATCCATTGCCGCTGGACGAGGATGTCCGCGATGCCGGCAGCCAGGCCCGGTTGGAGCAGCTGCTGTCGCTGGATCAGGCACTGAGCAGGCTGGCCGACATCGAACCCCGTCTGGCGCGGGTGGTGGAGCTGCGCTACTTCGGCGGGGCGAGCGAGCGCGAGGCGGCCGAGGCGCTCGGAGTCACCGAGCGCACGATCTCGCGCGACTGGCGCAAGGCGCGCGCTTATCTGCTGTCGCGCCTTGATGAAGAAGGGCGCGCCATCGGGATCTGATCAGCGTGTGTCCAGACCAGCGAGCTTGCCTTCGAGGCGCTGGCGCCTGGACGAGGGCTGCTGGGCCCGCTCGTTCAGTGCAAGCGCTTGTTCCCAGTGCGCGCGGGCGAGCTCGGGCCGATCCTGCGCGAGCAGTACGTTGCCCAGCTTTTCGTGGGCATCCACGAGTGCGCCCTGGGTCTTCAGGGTGACCGGCATCACCGACACTTCCCGCAGGATCTGTTCCAGCAGCGCCTTGGCCGGTGCCAGCCGGTCGCGCCCGAGGTAAACCTCCACCAGCGTGTACTGCGCGTTGTACACGGTGTCGTGGAGTGGGCCGAAGCGCTTGCGGAGCGCGCCAACGATGGCTTCCAGATCTTCCTGCATTGCCTGGTCCGCCGGCTCCATTCGCAATCTCGCCTTGATCAGAATCACCCGGTCGTGTTCGGTGGGAAGGCCCTGACGGCGCCCGATCTCCACCCGCCGTGCGAACAGCCCGATCACCTCCTTCCACGCCGCTTCCGAATCGGATCGTCCGGAAGCGCGCACCGCCAGCACCGCGGCCAGGATCGCGACCGCCCGTGAGCTTTCCTGATGATCCGGTCCATACACCGCTTCCAGACGCGCCAGCGCCGACCGCGCAAGGGTCCCCGCAAGTTCGCCATCCGGATCCCGATGGGCGAGCAACAGGCTGATGTCCAGCCGCGTGCGCGCGGTCTCCGGGTGGCGCTCGCCGAGCGTCGCGACGAGGATTTCCTCGCTGCGCCGCAGGGAGGCGAGCGCGGCGACCGGATCGCCGTTCCAGAACTGCGAGGCGCCGAGCGCCTGCCAGGCACGACCGGTTTCCGGATGCTCCTCGCCGAGCACCCGGCGGCGGCGCTCGACCAGTGCCGAGGCCCGCGCCACCGCCTCGGCGTGTCGACTGAGCTGCCGGAGGGCCGCCACCAGTTCGACCGTGGCCTCGTCCGCGATCAGGGGCGCGCGCTCGCGCGTGAGCGCGATGGCGCGCTCCTGGGCGGCGACTGCCTGCTCGTAGTCCAGGAACATGCGCAGCCATTGGCCATGCTGGATCAGCAGCGAGGCGAGCGGACGCGGATCACGTGATGCCATGCCTTCGGCTCGTTCCAGCGCCAGTCGCAGCGTCGCGCGGCCCGCGTCGATGTGCGCCATGCCCCAATGCGCACGCGCCAGCTCCACGTCCAACAGCAGGCGCGTGGATTCGCGGTCGGCGGGCGCCACCGCCTCCAGCCGCGCCTGACCTTCGGCGACCGCCGCGCGCGCCTGCGCGTGCTGCGACTGGATGTTCAGCAGATGCGCGCGTGCTGCGTGCAGCGGCGCCTGCTGATCGGGCAGATCAACGCTGCGCAGCTGTGCTTCATCGAGCAGTTCCCGTGCACGCCGATAGTCGCCGAGCGTGGTGTAGCTGCGCGCCAGGGTCGTCAGCATGAGACTGGCGAAACGCGGGTCGATGCGGTCGCCGGTATCGCCCCCGCGCAGACTGGTTTCGGCGTCGCGCAGCATCGCCGAGCTCATCAGCGGCGATTGTCCCAATCCACCGGTGGTGAGCGCATCGAAGGAAGCCTCGAAGAGCCGGCGCATGGCCTGTGCGGTATTCGCGTGTTCGCTGGCGCGGCTGTGCAGGTACAGGCCGGCAACGGTGCCGACGGCGGCGACCAGCAGCAACAGGGCGGCGGCCGTCGACGCGATCCGCTGTCGACGCAGGAACAGGCGCAAGCGGTGGCTGCGTCGGGATGGCTGCGTGGACACCGGCCGATGTTCCAACCAGGCGCGCAGATCGGCTTGCAGTTGCGCCACCGACGGCGGTCGCGCGCGCCGATCAGGCGCCACACAGGTCGCTACGATGCTGTCCAGATCGCCTTCCAGGGTGCGCGCGAGCGCCGCCGGGCTCGCACAGCCGCGCACGCTGGCGACCGATGGCGATGCATGCCTGGCGTACTGGCTGGGCAGCAGCGACGGCACGGCACCGACGACGCCTTCCGTAGGCGATGGGCCGACGCCGCACAACAGTCCACGCAGCATCACACCGAGTGCGTATATGTCCGCGGCGACGCTGCCTCCGGTGGCAGGAACCTCGGGCGCGGTGTAGCCCGGGGTCGTCGCCAGCCGCCGGGAGGGCCCGCGCTGAATCAGGCTCGCCAGACCGAAATCGAGCAATACCGGGCGGCCCGAAGCGTCCACCAGGACATTCGAGGGTTTGAGGTCGGAATGCAGGGCGCCTTTTTCGTGCGCGTAGCGCAGGCCCTCGCAGAGTTGGATGAACAGGGACACGCGCGCTCGCAGATCGAGTCGCCGCTGGTCGCACCAGGCATCGATCGCTTCACCCTGCACCCGCTGCATGGCGAACCAGGGGCAGCCATCCGACGCGATGCCGCCGTCGAGCAGGGTGGCGATGTTGGGATGCTCCAGCATTGCAAGCATGTCGCGTTCGTTGCGAAGGACTTCGGCCAGCACCGCCGAACTCGCGTCCAGTTGCAGGCATTTGAGTGCCACCGTCTGTGCGTACTGGCCGTCGGCGCGGCTGGCGAGATAGACCCGTCCCATGCCGCCCGAGCCGATCACGCCCTCGATGCGCCAGGCCCCCAGGGTGGATCCGATGCGCGGATCGTTTTGCGCCCCCGTCGACTCCTCATGGGCGCATTCGGACAGGATTTTCTGCGGCGAGTCCAGCAGAACGCCGGACAGGACATCGGCCGCGAACAGGCGCACGACTTCGGCGTGCAATGCGTGATCGGAGCGATGCAGCGCATTCAGCTGCCGTGCGCGCGCACGCGCGCCCAGCTCCGCCCAGGCGTCGAACAGCGCCAGCGCCCGCGCCTCGAGGTCCGCCGGATGCTCCATGTTCGCCCTTGCGTCCGGATCCGACGATGCTATCGCAACGGCGCTACGTGGGGCCGGCGGACCTGCTGCCGGAAGCGGTGATCGATCACCGTCGGCGCACCGTGTCGTGGGCGCACTTCGATCGCGTAGCCGACGGCGGTGGCTTCGGCGCGCCCTTCGAAGCGCAGCGCGTGTCGGCCGACGCCGGCACCGAAGATCGCCGCGAGCTCGGCACCCGCCGGGGTGGTCGTCAGCGCCACTCGGGTGCCATTGGCGTACACCAGATCGATGCCAGCGATCCCGCGCGGGTCCAGCGCCCATCCGCGCAGCGCCTGCGGCGCTTCGGTGCCATCGCGTGCCGGCTGGTCGAGCACGCCGTAGCCGAGTGCCTGCGAGCGCCACCACAGCGCCAGCGTCGGTGCGACGATCACCAGCGCCGCGGTCCGCCAGGCAATACCGCGTTCCTGCCGCGCCGCACGCCAGGCGTGCCATGCGGCCTGGGGCAGCAGCAGCGCTGCCAGCAGCGCCGCGTTCGCGGCCAGGTGCAGGTGCCGCGCGAGTTCGCTGTAGCCATCGCCGACGAGCGAGGCCGCCCAGCCGAGCGCGAGCAGCAGGGCGAGCATCGGGTACAGCCAGTCGCGCGCGGGATCCAGGCGGCGGAAGGCGGCGGAGACGGATTTTGCGGAGTGATCCGGCGCGGGTTCGGGATGCGTGACTGCAAGCGGACCCGGGTCGAGGCGTGCCCACCCGGGCGGTCGCAACAGCAGCGGCCACAGCGGCAGCGACCAGAAGAACAGCAGACCCGTCCACGGCAGTTGCGCGACCCCGTCGGCCAGACTGGCGCCGAGGCCGAGCGCGCCGGCCGGCAGGCGGCCGAATTCGGTGCCGGCCAGTTCCCCGAGGTAGCCTGGCCGCCATTGCCCGGACAGATCGACGCCACGGCCGATCCAGCGCGCCAGCGCGTCCGGTTGTCTCGCCAGTGCAAGCAGCCAGCGTGCGCGCGCCAGTTGCATGCCGGCTGCGCACTCGCCGCGCGCGTCGCGGCCCCGGCGCAGATACCAGGTGGTGTGCGCGAGTTCGGCGCACCCGGCCGGCAGGCCCAGCGCCGCGACGAAGGCATCGGGGTCGCGTGCCGCCGGCAGCGCCGCACCGAAAAAACTGTTCCAGCGGTTGGCATCGGTGATCGCGGCATAGTCGCGCTGCCAGTGCATGGTCGTCGCCAGCGCGATCAGCAGCAGCGCCAGCAGCGGCAGCAGGTGGGACAGCGGCCAGCGCGCCCGCCAACTGATCCACGCCATCCACAACAAGGCCAGAAAGGGCACGAAGGCGTGCTGGAAGCGCGCCAGCAGCAGCGCCGCCAACAGCAGGCCCCAGACCAGCAGCCCGGCGTGTGAGGGCGCGCGCGCGCCCAGCAGCCAGGGCAGCGGGAAGGCGAGCGCCAGCCAGGCCGTCAGCAGCGCGGCGAACTCGGTATAGAAGCCGGCCAGGTACAGGCTGTTGAAGGGGTCCGCGCACACCGCCGCGGCAAGCGCGACGTGCGTGGCGCGCCAGCGAGGGAAGGCGCGCAGCCGCCAGTCGATCAGGCCCAGTGCGAGCAGCAGCAGCGCGGCCTTGAGCGTGGCGAGCAGGCGCAGGGGGAAGCGCTGCGGGTCGCCGAGCGCGAGCGCGTCGGCCAGCGCGTCCACGCCGAGCGCGAGGCCCACGATCGCGACTTCGGTGCCCGGCAGGCAGTTGTCGTCGATCGGTGCGTCGGTCCGATACAGCGGCTCCGGTGCCACCGGGCTCGCCTGCCCGATGTCCAGCGCACCCTCCGGTCGCAGCCCGACGCAGGCGGTGGTGCGCAGCATGTCGAACTGGTTGCCGAAGCCGGCCAGCGGCTGGTGTCCGACCACGAAACCCAGGCGCGCCAGCAGCAGCAACCAGCCCAGCAGCCACAGCCAGCGCCAGTGCCCGGCCATGCGACCCGCCGAGGGGGGGCTCACATTGCCAGCAGCACGCATGCGCCAAGCCCGAAGGCCGCCAGCCAACTGCCCGGATCGCGCAGCGCGTACAGCACCGGATCGGCGTGCAGCTCGTCGCGGTGCGCCAATGTCCACAGTCGTGCCAGCCAGGCGAGCACCACCGGTCCCAGCGCCCACAGCACCTGCGCGCGCCGGTACATCCGCGCCACTTCCGGGGCATTGACGTACAGCGCCAGCACCACGGTGGCGGCGAGTGCGGCGGCGATGCCGAAAGCGGCCACGATCGGCGCATCCGCGCGTCGGTAGGCGCGGCCGGGAAGTTGCTCGAAGCCGCTGCGCACCAGCTCCGCATAGCGCTTGAGCGCGGCCAGGCTGAGGAACAGGAACAGCGAGAAACTCACCAGCCAGGGCGAGGGCAGCACCCCCGCCGCGAGCGCACCGGCGATCACGCGCAAGGCATACAGCGCCGACAGCAACAATTGATCCAGCCACAGGCTGCGCTTGATGCCGAGGTTGTACAGCAGCGCACCGGCGATGTAGGCGACGAGCGCCCACTGCCCGGCGCGCGGCAGCGGCCAGACCAGCAGCAGCGCCCCGGTCAGCAGCAGCGGCAGCATCGCGAGCGCCACCGGCAGCGCCACCGTCCCGGCCGCCAGCGGCCGCCTGCGCTTGTCCGGGTCCAGACGGTCGTTGGCGACATCGAGTGCATCGTTGAGTACGTAGATCGTGCTCGCCACCAGACACAGCGCTGCGAACATCCGCGCCGCTGCCAGCCAGGCCGCGGCATCGCTCCAGCGGTGAGCCGCGAGCAGGCCGACGAAGGCGAGCGCGTTCTTGGCCCACTGGTGCGGGCGGAGCAGGCGGAACAGCGGTGGCATTCGCCGATTATGCCGACCGCGCCCCGATTCGTGACCGTCGGCGCCGCATGGGCTGGCGACCGGCAGCGCGCTGCGGCAGCATCGGCCGGCCGCCCATCAGGATGCCCGCGATGATCGAACTGCACGACCGCGAAACTGGCGCGCTGATCGCCAGCATCGGCGAGGAGGAACTGGCCATCCTCGTCGCCGCACTCGAGGAAGAGTCCGGCGACGACCAGGACTACTACATCGACAGCGCCACGCTGCACCTGCTCGCCGATGCGGGCGCACCGCAGGACCTGCTGCGGCTGCTCGGACAGGCGCTCGGCGAGCGCGAGGGCATGGACGTGGTGTGGATCCGGCGCGAATGAAAGCGACGCTCGCCCTTGCGCTGTGGATGCTGACCACGTACGCCTTCGCCGGCGGCGCCAGCGGCTGCACCGACATCGGCTCCGTGGCGCCCTTCACACAGTTCCGATACACCCAGTTCCAGGCGATCTTCGACACCCTCACCGATCCGGAGGATCCCGAATCCGGGCTGTGCACGCGCTGCCATCCGGGCGATCTCGGCGCCGGAGGCCTCGGCTTGGGCGCGGGCTTCAGCTATGCGAGCCTGGTGGGCGTCGGGAGCGCCCAACTGCCCGGTCTGCTGCGCGTTGCTCCCGGCGATCCACTGGCCAGCCTGCTGTTTCAGAAACTCAATTGCGACGAACCCGAAGTGGGGGTGCGGATGCCGCCCGGCGGCACTGTCACGTTGAGCCAGCAGGCGCTGTTTTTCGACTGGATCCGCTACGGCGCTCCGTTGTCGCGGCTGGGTTTCGAGGATCGCTGATCGGGCCGCCGCGGCCTGCGCTATCGTCGGCGGATGCCTTCCACGCCTCCGGATTCCGCAGCGCGCGCGCGCCAGGTGCTGAGCCCCAGCCAGCTCAACCGGCTCGCGCGCAGCCTGCTCGAGGACGCCTTCGGCCTGGTTTGGGTGGAGGCCGAGCTGTCGAACTTCTCGCGCGCCGCCTCCGGTCACTGGTACTTCACCTTGAAGGACAGCGGCGCGCAGTTGCGCGCGGCGATGTTCCGCTCCAACAACCTGTACGTGTGCCTCAAGCCGGCGGACGGGATCCAGGTGCTGGTGCGTGGCCGTATCGGCCTGTACGAGGCGCGTGGCGACTACCAGTTGATCGTCGAGCACATGCAGGAAGCGGGGCTCGGACGGTTGATGCGGGAGTACGAGCGCCTGCGCGCGCTGCTGCACGCGCAAGGCCTGACCGATCCCGCGCGCAAGCGGCCCTTGCCGCGCATGCCGCGGCGGATCGCGGTCGTCACCTCGCCGCAGGGCGCCGCGATCCGGGATGTACTGGCGGTGTGTGCGCGTCGTTGGCCGCTGCTCGTGATCGACCTCCATCCGGCCCAGGTGCAGGGCGCCGAGGCGGCGGCGCAACTGCGTGCCGCGCTGGCCGCCGCGCTCGCGGTGGAGCCAGCCTACGATCTGGTGCTGCTGACGCGCGGTGGCGGCTCGCTCGAAGACCTCGCGGCCTTCAACGACGAAGCGCTGGCGCGCGCGATCGCGGCCTCGCCGGTACCAACGGTGTCCGCGGTCGGCCACGAGACCGACACCACGCTCGCCGATCTGGTCGCCGACGTGCGTGCGCCCACGCCTTCGGCGGCGGCCGAACTGATCGCGCCGGATGGCAGCGCGATCAGCGCACGCCTGACGCAGGCGGCAGGCACGCTGCTCGATGGGCTCCGTCGCGGACTTCAGGCGCGCCAACAGCGTGCGGACGCCTGCGAGCGCCTGCTGCGAGCGCACGATCCCCGACACAGCCTCGCGCTTGCGCACGCACGCGCCGCACGTCTGCACGACGAGCTGTCGGCGCTTGTGCATGCCGGCGCGCAGGCGCGTCGGCGGCGTCTGCTTGTCCTGCTCGAGCGCCTGCGCACGCAGGCGCCGCAGCGACACATCGCGCGCATCCGGCAGGACGCGGCGCTGCTGTTGGCGCGTCTGCACCAGTTGGCGGCGCACTGGCTGGCGACGCCGCGCCGGCGTATCGCCCGCGGCGCACAGGGTCTGACGCTCGTCCGTCCCGACACTCGCGGACTGCGCGCACGCAGCGCGCATGCGCTCGCGAGCCTGCGCCAGCTCGGGCCGCAAGCCACCCTGGAACGCGGATACGTACTGCTCAAGACGGTCGATGGCGGGCTGATCACGCGCGCCAGTCAGCTACAGTCTGGACAGTCGCTGCGGGCGTGCTTCGCCGATGGCGAGCGTCCGCTCCGCAGCGAAGAGTGCTGAGCGGGGACGCAGGTCCGGACTTTGCGCATCTTCGTGAAACATTCGGGCGGGATCCCGCAAGGTCACCGGATGATCCGGCCGCGGCTCGATCGCACGGTGCGCGCCTCAGCGTGACCTGAATCCCTGGGGCGGCGGCGGTGCGCGCAGCCGCGCCGGCGCCAGGCGCTCCGCGACCGGCGTCGCGAGCAGGCGGTCGAGGGCCGCCAGCACCTCGTCGATGTCGATGCGGTCCATCACGCCCGGGTATTCGATGCGGGTGCTCCACGGCACCGCGTCGAGCTCGATGTGCAGGCGCTCGCGCACCACCTCGGGGAAGCGGTTCACGCACCACTGCAGGCTGCGGTAGGGGCCGCTGCGGCGCGGGTCGGTCGCGGCGTGCAGGCCGAGCACCGGTACGCCGAGCGCGCTTGCGAGGTGCATCGGGCCGGCGTCGGGGGACGCCAGGACCGTGAGGCGCTGCAGCAGCGCCAGCATCTGCTTCAGCGTGTCCTTGCCGACCAGGTCCAGGCAGCGCGCGTCCGGCGCCAGCGCGAGGATCTGGTCGGCCATGCGCCGCTCGGCTTCGCTGCGGCCGCCGAGCAGCACCACGCGCAGGCCGTGGCGACGATGCGCGTGGCGCGCGAGTTCGGCGTAACCGCGCGCATGCCAGGAGCGCAGCGCGTGGCTGGAGCAGGCGCTGATGCCGAGCCAGGGTGCGCCGTCCGCCAACTGCTGCGCAGCAAATGCATGTGCTGCGTCGGGAATCGCGAAGTCCCAGTGCAGCTCGTCCACGCGCACGCCGAGCGGCAGCCCGAACTGGCACAGCGTCTCCAGCACGTGGCTGTAGCCGTGCGCGGGGATGCGCTCGTTCACGAACAGGAAGTGGCCGTCGCGCGAACGCGCGCGGTCGTAGCCGATGCGCCGTCGCGCCCGCACGCCCAGGCTCAGCAGGTTCGCGCGCAGCGCGAGCTGCATCAGCAGCAGCGCGTCGAAACGCTGCCCGCGCAATTGCGCCCACAGCCTGCGCATGCCGGCGACGCCATCCTGCTTGCGGTACGGCAGCAGTTCGACGCCGTCGATGCCGGCCAGCAACTGCGCTTCGCCGGCGCCGGTGATCCAGCTGAGCCGCAGCTCCGGCCGCTGCGTGCGCAGCGCGTGCACCAGCGGCAGCAGGTGGCTGACGTCGCCGAGCGCGGACAGCCGCAGCAGGCAGACGGCAAGCTCTCCGGGGTTCGCGGCTATGCTGTGGCCGATGGGCGATGGGTTCGGCATGACGGGCGAGCAACCAATCCAGGCGGAGATGCTGACCGAAGGCGCGCGCGTCGTCATCTTCGACGCCGCCCGCCTGCCGCGCCCGCACGCGCACTGGTTCGATCCGGCGCACTGGCCGCGCCGGCGCGTGCTCGACCGCGGCCGCGGCGCCACTTTCGCGATCGAGGCCGACTTCGGCCCCGCCGTGCTGCGCCGTTATCGGCGCGGCGGCGCGGTCGCGCGCGTGCTGAAGGACCGCTACGTGTGGACCGGCGAGGCGCAGGCGCGCCCCTTCGCCGAATTCCGCCTGCTCGCGGCGGCCTTCGCTGCGGGGCTGCCGGTGCCGCGGCCCTTGGCGGCGCAGGTGCGCCGTCGCGGCGCCTTCTATTCGGGCGACCTGCTGATGGCCGAGATCGCGCGCACGCAGACCTTGTCGGCGCGGCTGCAGGTCGAGTCCGACTGGACCAGCTTCGACTGGGATGGGGTCGGCCGCACCCTCGGGCGCGTGCATGCGGCCGGGTTCCGCCACGCCGACCTGAATGCGCACAACCTGCTGCTGGACGACGACGGCGGCGTGCACGTGATCGACTGGGACCGCGGCCGCCGCTGCGCCGCCGGTGCCTGGGCGGAGACCGTGCTGGCGCGCCTGCAACGCTCCCTGCGCAAGCTCTTCGGCGAGCGTGCGGAGGCGGCCGACGCCCGCGAGGGCTGGCGCCTGCTGCTGGCCGCGCACGCTGCGGGATTGCGCGCATGAGCGGACCGGGCGGTGCACTGTCGCTGCGTTTCCTTGGCGTCGGCAGCGCCCAGGCGAGCGCGCTCGGCAGCTCCAGCGCGGTGCTGCAGCGCGGCGATGCGCCACTGCTGCTGATCGACTGCGGCATCGGCGCGCTCGACCGCTACCGAGACGTCTACGGCGCGCTCCCCGAGGCCGTGTTCGTGACCCACACCCACCTCGACCACGTCGGGGATTTCGAAGCCTGGTTCTACCGCCTCGCCTTCGCGGCCGGTGCGCGCCTGCCGCGTGTCTATGTGCCGGCGTCGGTGGTGCCGCTGCTGCAGCGGCGCGTCGCCGACTTCCCGAACTGGGTGGCCGAGGGCGGCCGCAACTTCTGGGACGTGTTCCAGCTGGTGCCGGTGTCCGATCACTTCTGGCACGCCGGGCTGCGCTTCGCGGTGTTCCCGGTGCGCCACCACGCGCCCGAGAGCGCCTTCGGCCTCGCGCTGGCGGGCAGCTTCCTGTACACCGGCGATACCCGCCCGATCCCGGAGTGGCTGCAGCAGCACGCGCGCCATGGCGAGTGGATCTTCCACGACTGCGCGCCGGAGCCGAATCCCTCGCACACCGGCCTGCCCGACCTCGAGCGCGAATACGCGGCCGGTGTGCGTGCGCGCCTGGTGCTGTACCACTACCCGGACCAACCGGCCTTCGAGCGCATGCGCGGGCAGGGCTACCGGGTGGCGACGCCGGGCGCGGTCTTCGAGCTGCCTCCGCCGAACGACGACGCCTGCGTCGAGGGCTGGACGGCATGGAGCAGCCGGTGAGCGTGCTACCCGCCACCGAGGTGCTGGTCGACCGCCTGCAGCGGCCGCTGCACGATTTGCGCATCTCGGTGATCGACCGCTGCAACTTCCGCTGCCCCTACTGCATGCCGGAAGACCGCTATCCGCGCGACCACGCCTTCCTCGCCGCCGCCGAGCGCCTGACCGCCGCCGAGATCGCGCGCATCGCCGGCGTGTTCGTCGAACTCGGGGTCGGCAAGCTGCGCCTGACCGGCGGCGAGCCGCTGCTGCGACGCGACCTGCCCGAGATCGTCGCGCTGCTCGCGGCGCTGCCGGGCGCGCCGGACCTCGCGCTGACCAGCAACGGCGTGCTGCTGGCACGCGATGCGGCGGCGCTCGCGCAGGCGGGACTGAAGCGCATCACGGTCAGCCTGGACGCGCTCGATCCGCAGATCTTCGCGACGCTCAGCGGGAATCGCGGCCACGTCGAGGACGTGCTGCGCGGCATCGACGCGGCGGAGCGCGCCGGCCTGGCGCCGATCAAGATCAACTGCGTCGTGCAACGCGGCGTCAACGAATCCCAGGTGCTGCCGCTGGTCGAGCATTTCCGTGGCAGCGGCGCGGTGCTGCGCTTCATCGAGTACATGGACGTCGGCACCTGCAACCGCTGGCAGATGGCCGCGGTGGTGCCCTCGCGCGAACTGCACGCGGCGATCCACGCGCGCTGGCCGCTGGTCGCGGTGCAATCGGCCTATCGCGGCGAGGTCGCCGAGCGCTATCGTTTTGCGGATGGCGGCGGCGAGATCGGATTCATCTCCTCGGTCAGCCAGCCCTTTTGCGGCGACTGCACGCGCGCGCGTCTGTCCGCCGACGGCCGGCTCTACACC
This sequence comes from Lysobacterales bacterium, assembly GCA_019187485.1. Classification (GTDB taxonomy): domain Bacteria; phylum Pseudomonadota; class Gammaproteobacteria; order Xanthomonadales; family SZUA-5; genus JADKFD01. The sequence goes on from JABAQR010000014.1 coordinate 34,436, forward strand.
TGCCTGTTCGGCCGCAGCGGGCGCGACCTGCGCACGCCGCTGCGCGCCGGAGCGAGCGACGCCGAACTGCGCACCCTGATCGCCACCATCTGGCGTGCCAGGCGCGACCGCTACAGCGAGGAACGCCAACCCGAGTCACCGGCGCGCGAGGGGCGCGTCGAAATGTACAGGATCGGTGGATGAAGCCGAGTCACGTGGATGAGCAGGGCCGGCCGCGCATGGTCGATGTCGGCCACAAGCCGGTGAGCGCGCGGATGGCGCGCGCGCAGGCCGAGATCGTGTTCCCGCCGGAGGTCGACGCGCAGTTGCGCGCCCAGGGTTACGCGGTGGCGAAAGGACCGGTGATCGCGACCGCGATCATCGCCGGCGTGATGGGCGCCAAGAAGACGCCCGAACTGATCCCTTTCTGCCATCCGCTCGGGCTCGACGATTGCGAGATCGCGATCGAGCCGGCCGGCGAGGGCGTCTGGCGCATCGACTGCGCGGTGCGACTGCAGGCGCGCACCGGCGTCGAGATGGAGGCGCTGACCGGCGCCGCGGTCGCCGCGCTCGCGGTCTACGACATGTGCAAGGCGCTGTCGCCGGAGATCGAGATCCGCAGCCTGCGACTGGTCGAGAAGCACGGCGGCAAGCGCGACTATCTGCGTCGGAATGACTGATGCGGCGGCGTGCGCGCCGGCCCATGGTCCTGCACGGTGCGGCCTGTGCGTGGCGTCGGGCGCCCGACGGTGGCTTGGAATGGTCGTCCATGACCGGCGCAGAGTTGAGCCAGACGCTCGCCATCGGCTATGATCGCGGGCTACCCGCGGCAACGGCAGGATGCCGGTGGTGCGGGCAAAACCGGACGTGGAGAGATGTCCGAGTGGTTGAAGGAGCACGCCTGGAAAGTGTGTAAGCGGCTAAACCCCGCTTCGAGGGTTCGAATCCCTCTCTCTCCGCCACGTCCCCCGGCCGCAATCCGGCCGATGTTTCTGCGGTGGCCCCTGTCGGTCCCCCCGCGTCGCAAGGCCGTCAACCCCGCCAGGCCCGGAAGGGAGCAACGGTCGCGGTACGAGCGGGCGCCGGGGTGTGGCTGGCGGGGGCCGCCACCCATTTCCGGTCGGCAGCGAACGCATCCTTCCAGGACGCGCCGCTGCACGCCGAGTCCGACGCAGGCCCGGACTCGGCTTCGCCGCCGCTTTCGCGGCGCGGGCAGGCCATTCATGGCCTGCGGGCTCCATCGGTCGGCGACCGCGCGATCATGCTCCTACACTTCGGGCGCCGCACGGGCGATCATGCGCTTTCCTCTCCAAGCTGCGTCCCCGATGAGCTATCTGGTCCTCGCGCGCAAGTGGCGGCCGCGGCGCTTCTCCGAACTGGTCGGGCAGCAGCACGTGGTGCGTGCGCTGGTCAACGGGATCGAGTCCGGCCGGTTGCATCACGCCTTCCTGTTCACCGGCACGCGCGGGGTAGGCAAGACCACGATCGCGCGCATTCTCGCCAAGACACTCAATTGCGAGCGCGGCGTCAGCGCCGATCCCTGCGGGGTGTGTTCGGCCTGCGCCGACATCGACGCCGGCCGCTTCGTCGACCTGCTGGAGATCGACGCGGCCTCGCGCACCAAGGTCGACGATACGCGCGAACTGCTCGACAACGTGATCTACGCGCCGAGCCGTGGACGCTACAAGATTTATCTGATCGACGAAGTGCACATGCTGTCGACGCACTCCTTCAACGCCTTGCTGAAGACGCTCGAGGAGCCGCCGCCACACGTCAAGTTCCTGCTCGCGACCACCGACCCGCAGAAGCTGCCGGTCACGGTGCTGTCGCGCTGCCTGCAGTTCAGCCTGAAGCGACTGGAGCGCAGCGAGATCGAAGCCCAGTTGCAGCACATCCTGCGGGCCGAGGACGTGAGCTACGAGGCCGCGGCGCTGAGCGCACTGGCGCGCGCCGCCGATGGCAGCCTGCGCGATGGGCTGTCGCTGCTCGACCAGGCGCTCGCCTTCGGTGGCGGCAGTGTGCGCGGCGAGGACGTGCTGACCATGCTCGGCACCATCGATCGCCGCGCGCTCGCCGCGCTCGCGCTGGCGCTGATGGCGGGCAACCGTGGCGCGCTGCGCGACGAGCTGAAGCGCATCGGTGAACTGTCGGTCGATTACGCCGGGTTGCTCGCCGAATTGTTGGTGCTCTGGCACGACGTCGCTTCCCGCCAGGTCTTCGGCGAGGGCATCGAATCCGAGATCGTCGACGACGCCACGCTGCTGCAACTGGCCGACGGACTTTCGCCCGAGGACGTGCAGTTGTACTACCAGATGAGCCTGCTGGCGCGCCGCGACCTCGATCTCGCACCCGATGCCCGCACCGGTTTCGAGATGGCCATGCTGCGCCTGCTGGCCTTCCGGCCCGTGGGCGGCGAGGACACGCGGCCTGACCCGCCAGCGGGTGCGTGGACTCCGACGTCCGCCACGCGCGCCGCGCCCAATCCGGCGCCCGCATCCATGCCGGCACCGGCACCAGCCAGTCATCCCGACGCGCCAGGCGTCTCAGCCTGGTTCGATCTGCTCGCGGGCGCCGAACTGCGCGGGCCGGCGCTCGAACTGGCCAGGCAGTTGCAGCCGCTCGAAGGCGAGGGCGCACGCTGGAAACTGGCGCTCGCACCGCGTCTGGAAAGCCTGAATTCGCCCTTTGCCCGGCGCAGTCTGGAAGATGCCTTGCGCGCGGCGGTTGGCGGCGATTGCCGGATCGAGATCGTATTGCGGGCGCAGGCGGGAGAGAGCCTCGGTGAGCGTCAGGCGCGTGCGCGCGGTGAGCGCGTGGCAGCGGCCGAACAGAGTTTGCTGGCCGATCCCGGCCTGCAGTCATTGACTCGCGAACTCGGCGCCCGCGTGGTGCCGGGTTCGCTGCGGGTGGATTGAAGCGGAGGCAGACGATGCGTGGCGGACTGGGAAACATCCTGCAACAGGCGCAGAAAATGCAGGAGGAATTGCAAAAACAGATGGCGCAGGCGCAGAAGGAACTGGAGCAGGCCGAGGTCATCGGCAGCGCCGGTGGCGGCATGGTCGGCGTGACCATGAGCGGTCGCCACGAGGCGCGCCGCGTGCGCATCGATCCGGCGCTGCTGAAGGACGATCCGGAGATGCTCGAGGACCTGCTCGCGGCGGCGATCAACGACGCCGTCAACAAGGTCGCCGAGATGTCGACCGCGCGCATGGCGCGGGTCACCGGCGGCCTCAACCTGCCGCCCGGCATGAAGCTGCCGTTCTGATCCACGCGCGCGGCTGATGAGCCCCTTGCTCGACGAACTGGTGCAGGCACTGCGTTGCCTGCCGGGCGTCGGTATCAAGAGCGCACAGCGCATGGCTTTCCACCTGCTCGAGCGTGATCGCGCCGGTGCCCGCCGGCTGGCCGAGAAGCTGGCGGCTGCCGCCGATCGCATCGGCCAGTGTGCGCGCTGCCGCACTTTCACCGAGGTCGCCGTGTGCGCGCTGTGCGCGGCGCCCGGGCGCGAGGACGAGCAGCTCTGCATCGTCGAGACGCCTGCCGACCTCTACGCGCTCGAACAGGCGACTGGTTACCGGGGTCGCTATTTCGTGCTGCACGGCCGGCTGTCGCCGCTGGACGGCTGCGGGCCGCGCGAACTCGGCCTCGACCACCTCGTGGCGCGCCTCGCCGAAGGCCAGGTGCGCGAGCTGATCGTCGCCACCAATCCGACCGTCGAGGGTGAGGTGACCGCGCACTATCTCGCCGAGATCGCGCGCGCGGCCGGCGTCGTGCCCAGTCGCATCGCCCACGGCGTGCCGGTCGGCGGCGAACTGGAATACATCGACCGCAGCACGCTCGCGCATGCCTTCAGCGGCAGACAGAAGGTATGAGGAAAAGGCGGTGAAACGTGAGAATCGAAAAGTGAAAGGAAGAACCCGATCCTGGATAAGCTTGGACGCCGACGATTCCAGCGCTCCTCACTGTGGAAGGTCTGAACAAGTCCGTCCTGGACTTCTTCAGACGCACCATCCGTGGCGCGCGGAACCTCTGAGTTGTTCAGAGGTTCCCTATCACCGTTCACGCTCGCCTTCGCCTTCACGGTTCACTATTCGCCATTCACGACTCCTCCCATGACTCTGTTCGCCAAGATCATTCGCCGCGAGATTCCCGCCGACATCGTTTACGAGGACGATCAAGTCCTTGGCTTTCGCGATATCAGTCCGCAGGCGCCGGTGCATGTGCTGTTCGTGCCCAAGCAGGCGGTTGCCAATACCGACGGGCTCGCCGACGACCAGGCGGAACTGGTTGGACGCGTGGTGCTCGCCGCGCGCAACTACGCGCGCCAGATCGGCATCGCGCAGTCGGGCTACCGGATGGTCCTGAACACCAATGGCGACGGCGGCCAGACCGTCTATCACCTGCACCTGCATCTGCTCGGCGGTCGCCAGCTCCATTGGCCCCCGGGGTGAAGAGCGGTCGCGAGCTGCGCTCGCGGGTCGGGGAGGCACGTCTGAGGCAAGGCGGGGCGTCGAGCGAAGCGCTTCGCCCGCCCGTGAGCCACGCTCTAGCCTGGATCGGCGCGCCTGGACCGTGCCTGTCGCGCTGGTCGCTCAGCGCTTGCTGAGATCGCCAAGTCTGGACTTCTGACTTGCGAAGTAGGCGGCGAGGTCGGCGATATCCTGGTCGGACAGGGTGCCGGCGAAACCCTTCATGATCGCGTTGTCGCGGGCTCCCGAGCGGTACCCCTTGAGCGACTGCGCGAGGTAATCGGCGTACTGGCCGGCGAGGATCGGGTACTGTGGATCGCCGACACCATTGCCGTCGGCCCCGTGGCAAGCCTGGCAGGGTGTGGAGAGCTTGAGTCCGTTGCCGGGGCTGCCGGCGGCGTGGGCGCCGACGCAGGCGAGCAGGCCGAGAGCGGCGATCAGGTGCTGGATGCGCATGCAGGTCTCAGGGAGCGGCGTGGGTGGACAGGTACGCGGCGATGTCGGCGATATCCTGCTCGGACAGGCTCTCCGCCTGCGCGTTCATCGTGGTGTGCTTGCGCGTGCCGGCACGATAACCGTTGAGCGCAGCGACCAGATATTCGTAGTTCTGACCGGAGATTCGCGGAACCCGGTAATGCGGGTAGGCATTGCCGTAGCCCGTGATGCCGTGGCAGCCGGTGCAGGTGTAGGCCTTCTTCCTGCCTGCGTCGGCGTCGCCGCGGGCGGGCGTCTGGGCGGTGACGGGCAGCGCGAAAGCCAGTGTCAGCAAGCTTGCGAGAGTAATCGACCTCATCCATCCATCCCCGGTAACGAGCCCCGGCTGCGATCGCGGCCGGAGCGTTGGCAAAGGCTGCGGATTATGCCGAGCGGCGTTGGCCCGGTCCATGCCTGTGAACGCTGGCTGGCCGGCGTGACTTGTGGCCGGCGCCGCGTCGGCGGGCGCGGACGATACTGACGATATCCGCGCTGGTCACAGACATGACTTCCGGGACTGCAAGGCAGCCGAGTTAGTGTCATAGCGTACCAATACACCTCAGAGAATCCGATCCGATGAACACCGAATCGCTGCGTCCTTCGCCCAGCTTCGTGCTGACGTTGGCATTGGTCATGGGACTGGCTGCCTGCGGCGGCGGCAAGGAGCAGTCCGCCGGCGCCGAGGGCGATCAGCGGGCAGAGGCGAAGGAACAGAAACTCGACAAGGATGGCAAGCCGATCGAGGAAGTCAAGGTTCCGGTCGAGGTCGCCAGGGCGGCGCGCTCGGCGGTCACCGCGGCCTTCCAGGGCACCGCGAATCTGGTCGCGGAAGCCGAGGCCGAGGTCGCAGCGAAGTCCGGCGGCGTGGTCCTGCAGATCCTCGTCGAGGAAGGTGATCGCGTCGAAGCCGGCCAGGTGCTCGCGCGCCTCGATGCGGATCGCCAGCGTCTCGCGGTCAAGCAGAGCGAGGCGAATTTGCGCAAGCTCGAGAACGACTTCCGGCGCCAGCAGGAGATGATTGGCCGCAAGCTGATCAGCCAGGACGTGTTCGACCGCTCGCGCTACGACCTCGATACCCAGCGCGCGGCCTACGAAATGGCCAAGCTGGAGCTGTCCTGGGCCGAGGTGCGCGCGCCCATCGGCGGCGTCGTCAGCAAGCGCATGGTCAAGGTCGGCAACCTGATCCAGTTGAACCAGCCGCTGTTCAAGATCGACGATTTCGATCCGCTCGAGGCCACCATCAACGTGCCCGAGCGCGAGATGCGCCTGATCGCTGCCGAGCAGCCGGTGCAGATGCTGGTCGATGCATTGCCCGACGCGGTATTCACCGGCGAGGTTGCGCGGGTGAGCCCGGTGGTCGACGCCGCCACGGGCACCTTCCGGGTGGTCGCGCAGTTCAAGGATGACAGCGGCCGCCTGCGCTCGGGCATGTTCGGCCGCGTGCGCATCGTGTACGACCAGCGCACCGACGTGCTGGTGGTGCCGCGCGCCGCGCTCGTCGGCGACGATCAGGACGCCTCGGTGTTCGTGGTCGAGCGAGACATCGCCAAGCGCCGCAAGGTGCGCCTGGGCTACGCCGACGGCGGCCAGGTCGAGGTAGTCGCGGGCCTGGGCGAGGGCGACCAGGTGGTGACCCTTGGTCAGGCGGCATTGCGCGACGGCGCCAAGGTGCAGGTGATCAATCCCGCGCCTCCGATGGCGGTCGCGAACAACGGCGGCTGACAAGAGCTGGGGCACGCGAAACGGGGCACGGGGCACGGGAAAGGCCGGTTCCCCATGTCGCCGTGGGCTGCAGATGAAGTGCGCAGGCGGTCGCTTGTGCGAAACGCGCGTCGTGCGAGCTTTCCCGTGCCCCGTGCCCCGTGCCCCGCAACTTCCAACCCTGACCCCTGACCCCTGACCCCACGCATGAACCTCATCCGCCTCGCCACCGAACGCCGCGTGACCATCGCGATGGTCACGATTGCCCTGGTGTTGTTCGGCCTGATCGGACTCACGCGCCTCAAGGTCAACCTGCTGCCGGACCTGTCCTACCCGACGCTCACGGTGCGCACCGAATACGTGGGCGCGGCACCGGCGGAGATCGAGAATCTGATCAGCGAGCCGCTCGAAGAGACGCTCGGCGTGGTCAAGAACCTGACGCGCATCCGCTCGGTCTCGCGCACCGGGCAGTCCGACGTGATCCTGGAGTTCGCCTGGGGCACGGACATGGACAATGCGAGCATGGACGTGCGCGAGAAGCTGGAGTTGATCCAGTTGCCGCTCGAGGTCAGGAAGCCCTTACTGCTGCGTTTCGATCCCTCGACCGAGCCGGTGCTGCGCCTCGCGCTGGACACCGGCGAGGCCGAGGTCAGCCAGTTCGCGCTGACCGAGCTGCGCCGCTACGCCGAGGAAGACCTGAAGAAACGTCTGGAACCGATCGAGGGCGTGGCCGCGGTCAAGGTCTCGGGTGGTCTCGAGGACGAGATCCAGGTCGAGATCGATCAGAGTCGGCTGAAGCAGCTCAACCTCGATGTCGGCCTCGTCATCGAGCGTCTGCGTGCCGAAAACATCAATATTTCCAGCGGTCGCCTCGACGAGGCCAGCCAGCGCTACCTGGTGCGCACGGTCAACCAGTTCGCGACGCTGGAGGAGATGGGCGAGCTGGTGGTGTCGGCAGCCGGCGGCGTGCCGGTCAAGCTCAAGGACATTGCCCGCATCGCCCAGGGGCACAAGGAGCGTCAGGCGATCATTCGCAGCGATGGACGCGAGGCGGTCGAGATCGCGATCTACAAGGAAGGCGACGCCAACACCGTCAGCGTCGCCGAGGCGGTGCTCGCAGGCAGCGAGCGGCTCAAGGACGAGCTGCCGGACGGAGCCCGCCTGACCACCGTCGACGACCAGTCGCTGTTCATCAAGAGCTCCATTCGCGAGGTCGTCGACGCCGCCGTGATCGGCGGCCTGCTGTCGATCCTGGTGATCTTCCTGTTCCTCGGCGAGGCCTGGGCCACGCTGGTGATCGCGTTGTCGCTGCCGGTGTCGATCATCGCCACTTTCTTCTTCATGCAGCAGTTCGGCATCGGCCTCAACGTGATGTCGCTCGGCGGCATCGCGCTGGCCACCGGCATGGTGGTCGACAATGCGATCGTGGTGCTCGAGAACACGCGCCGACTGCGCGATCAGGGTCTGGGCGTGATCGACGCCGCGGTGCAGGGCGCGAGCGAAGTCGGCATGGCGATCACCGCCTCGACCTTCACTCACATCGCGGTGTTCTTGCCGCTGGTCTTTGTCGAGGGCATCGCCGGCCAGTTGTTCGGTGATCAGGCGTTGACCGTCACCTTCGCGATGATCATCTCGCTGTTCGTCGCGGTGACATTGATCCCGATGTTGGCCTCGCTCGGCGAGACCCGATCGACGATGAGCTACAGCCACCCGCAACCCGCATCCGGTACGTCCCACTGGCTGACGAGCAACCGTCCGCGGCTGGATCGCGGTCGCTTCCTGCTGCTGCCGCTGTGGGCCGTGCTGGCCCTGCTGCGCGGCTTCGGCAAGCTGTGCAAGCTGCTGCTGTTCGGGCTGGCCTGGGCATTGCGGCGACTGTTTGGCGGCGCTGGACGTGCCTTCGGAGCGTTGCTGGGGCCGCTCGCACGCGGCACCATGGCCTTCTTCGATGCCAGCCTGCGCCTCTACGATCGGCTACTGCCCTACTCGCTGCATAACCCGACGCTGGTGCTCGGCGGTGCGCTGGCCTCGCTGGCGCTGGCGCTGGCCTTGTTGCCGCGGCTGGGCGTGGAACTGATCCCCGAGTTCGCGCAGGGGCGACTGCAGGTCGACATCAAGCTGCCGGTGGGTACGCCGCTGGCGCGCACGGATGCGCTGGTCGCCGGCCTGCAGCAACACAGCGAAGGTGTCGACGGCATCCGGCACGTATTCGCCACCGCGGGCACCGGTGCGCGCCTGGATGCGAATCCGACCGAATCGGGCGAGAACATCGGCAAGCTGCTGCTGACCCTGGCGCCGCACATGTCGCGCAGCGCCGAGCCGGTGATCGTCGAGGGCCTGCGCGCCTACACCGATGCCCTGCCGGGTGCGGACGCCAAGTTCTCGCGACCACAGTTGTTCACTTTCGACACACCGCTGGAGGTCGAGATCAGCGGTTACGACCTCGACCTGTTGAAACAGGCCAGCGAACGCATCGCCGAGCGCATGCGCAAGGAGCCGATCTTTGCCGATGTCAAGAATTCGCAGGAGCAGGGTGCGCCGGAAGTGCGCATCTTCTTCGACCAGGACAAGATCGCCGCGCTCGGACTGACCACCCGTCAGGTGGCCGATCAGGTGGTGCGCAAGGTGCGCGGCGAGGTGGCGACGCGTTACAGCTTCCGCGACCGCAAGATCGACGTGCTGGTGCGCGCCACAGAGCCCGATCGTGACTCGATCGACGCCGTGCGCCGGCTGATCGTGAACCCGGGCAGCCTGACGCCGGTGCCGCTGGATGCGGTGGCTCGCGTCGAGGTCGCCGAGGGCCCGGCCGAAATCCGCCGCGCCGACCAGGAGCGCGTGGCGGTGATCTCGGCGAGCCTGCGCGGCGATCTTGGCGCCGCGGTCGAGGTGGCGCGCGGCATCGTCGCCGAAGGTCGGTTGCCGCCCGGCACCCAGGCGCGCGTGGCCGGTCAGAGCGAGGATCTCGATCAGTCTTTCCGCTCGCTGCTGATGGCCCTTGGCCTGGCGGTGTTCATGGTCTACCTGGTGATGGCCTCGCAGTTCGAGTCCCTGCTGCACCCATTCCTGATCCTGTTCACCATCCCGCTGGCGCTGGTCGGCGCGGTGTTCGGCCTGTGGCTGACCGGCACCACGCTCAGCATCATCGTGTTCATCGGCCTGATCATGCTGGTCGGTATCGTGGTCAGTAACGCGATCGTGCTCATCGACCGCGTCAACCAGTTGCGTGCCCGTGGCATCGAGAAGCGCGCGGCGCTGGTCGAGGGTGCGCGCACCCGCCTGCGACCGATCGTGATGACCACGATCACCACGCTGTTCGGCTTCCTGCCGATGGCGCTGGGCCTCGGCGACGGCGCCGAACTGCGCCAGCCGCTGGCGATCACCGTGATCGGCGGCCTGACCTTCTCGACTCTGCTGACCCTGGTCGTGATCCCGGTGCTGTACGACGTGGTCGACCGCCGCGCCGGTTTCCGCCAGCCACGTGCGTTGCAGGGCGTGGAGATGGAGACGTGAGCCGGGAGCGCGACCGCCAGAGCGGGGTTGGGGGCTGGGGGCTGGGGCGCATGCCCGGTGCCCGTCGGCTGCGTGTGCGTTTGCGCAGTTGCCGATGTTCGGCTCGCAGCGTCCCGATCCAATTCCCGGCTGTGCGCCCGAGCCTCCAGCCCTCAGCCCCGCACCCGCTTCAAACCGGGCATCCCGGCCGCCGGAGTCCACGGCCATGACCCTCGCCGAAATCGCCCTCAAGCGTCCGATCACCACGGTCATGCTGTTCATCAGTTGCGTGGTCTTCGGTCTGCTCAGCGCGCGTCTGCTGAAGCTCGAGTTCTTCCCAGAGCTGGATGCGCCTTTCATCCTCGTGCAGGTGCCCTATCCCGGCGCCACGCCGAAGGAAGTCGAGCGCGAGATCGTGCGGCCGCTGGAGGAATCACTGGCGACCGTCAGCGGCATCGACAACATGTCCGCGAACGCCGACGAGAACGGGGCCACCTTCTTCCTGGTGTTCGACTGGGACCGCAACATCAAGGTCAAGCTCTCGGAGGTTCGTGAGCGCGTGGATGCGGCCCGCGCGGAGCTGCCCAGCGACATCCAGCGCATCCAGGTGCTGAAGTTTTCGACCAACGACGAGCCGGTGTTGCAGGTGCGCCTGTCCAGCACCACCGGCAACCTGCTGGACGCCTACGATCTGCTGGAGCGACGCATCAAGCGCCCGCTGGAGCGCATCCCCGGCGTCGCCGCAGTGGAGCTGTCCGGGGTCGAACCGAACGAAGTGCGCATCGATTTGCTGCCCGAGCGCATTGCCGCCCATAACGTCGATCTGAACCAACTCTCGCAGCGTTTGTCGTCGGCGAACTTCGCGACCTCTGCCGGACTGATCCACGACGGCGAGCACCGCTACCGGGTGCAGCCGGTGGGCGAGCTGCGCTCGCTGCGCGAGTACGAAAATCTGGTCGTCGGCGCGGCCGGGCTGCGCCTGAAGGACATCGCCGAGGTCCGCTATGCGCAGCGCGAGATCAACTTCCGGCGCATCCTCAACGGCCACTATGCGGTCGGCGTCGACATCCGCCGCGAACGCGGCGCCAACCTCGTGCAAGTCTGCGCCGACGTGATGGCCGAAATCCGCCGCATCGAGGCCAGCGGCGCGCTCGCCGGCATCGAGCTCTACATCATCGGCGATCAGGGCGAGGGAGTGACCTCCTCGCTGGGCGAGCTCAGCAAATCCGGCTGGGAGGGCATGCTCTTCTCGGTGCTGGTGCTGTGGTTCTTCCTGCGCCATTGGCCGAGCACGCTGATGGTCGCGGTCTCGGTGCCGATCTGCATTTCCATCAGTCTCGGCGCGCTCTACTTCATCGGCCTCACGCTCAACGTGCTGACCATGATGGGCCTGCTGCTCGGGATCGGCATGCTGGTGGACAACGCGGTGGTGGTCACCGAGAGCATCTACCAGCAGCGCGAAAAACGACCGCACGACAAGGTCGGCACGGCGATCGAAGGCACGCGCATGGTCCAACTCGCGGTCAGTTGCGGCACCCTGACCAGCATCATCGTGTTCCTGCCGAACGTCTTCGGCAGCACCACTCAGGTCGGCCTGTTCCTGTACTACGTGGCGGTGCCGATGTCGGTGGCGCTGCTGGCATCCTGGTTCGTCGCGGTCAGCATCATCCCGATGCTGGCGGCGCGCATCGAACCGCCCAAGGGCCTGGCCCAGGTGAAGATCGTCGAACGCTGGAAGCAGGCCTACGGCCGCCTGCTGCGCTGGACGCTGGAACATCGCAACTGGTCGTGGGTGGGCATCGTCGCGATCCTGTGCAGTGTCGCCATCCCGGCGGCCTTCGTGAAAACGGATTTCTTCGGTGGCGACGGCGACCGCGATTTTCATATCGGCTACGAATTCAACGGCCGCTACCGTCTGGAACAGATGGAGCCGGCGGCGCGTACCGTCGAGGCCTGGCTGCTCAGCCACAAGGAGCAGTTCGAGATCGAGACGGTCTACACCTGGCTCAGCGAAGACCAGGGCATGCAGACGCGCTTGCAACTGACAAAGGGCGACAAGGCGCGCCGGCCGGTCGAGGAAATTCGGGAGGAAGTGCGCAAGGGGCTGCCGAAATTGGCGATCGCCAAGCCCGTGATCGACATGCGCTTCGGTCCCGGAGGCGGCAATTCTGGTGGCGGCGAGGCGACCTCCATGCAGGTGGCGATCACCGGCGACTCGACCGAGGTGTTGAATGAACTCGCACGCGAGGTTGCGCGCCTGCTCGCCGCCGACGAGAACTTCGCCGACGTGCGCGTGGACAACGCCCGGGAGCAGCAGGAATTGCAGCTGCGCGTGGACCGCGAGCGCGCCGCCAGCCTCGGCTTCGAACCCGCACAGATCGGGCGTCTGGTGCAGGTGGCGATGCGCGGGGTGCCGTTGCGCGAGTTCCGTCAGGGCGACACCGAGGTGCCGGTGTGGCTGCGCTTCAAGGATGCCGAGAAGCTGTCGCTGGATGAGCTGAAACGGATTCGCGTGACCCGCGCCGATGGCGAATCGGTGCCGCTGTCGGCGCTGGTCACGGTGGACATGACCCCGGGGCCGAGTGCGATCAGCCGCCAGAACCGCAAGACCAGCGCGTCGATCAGTCTGGAACTGAAGCCCAGGGGCGACATGCGCGTGGCGCGCGCGGCGATCGAGAGCATCCTCGAGGACTACCCCTTCCCGGCCGGCTATGCCTACGACCTCGGCCAGCGCTTCTCGGAAGACCAGGAAGCGGCCAACGAGATGCTGTTTCTGCTGCTGCTGTCGATTGTGCTGATCTACATGGTAATGGCGGCGCTGTTCGAATCCGTGCTGTATCCGTTGTCGATCCTGTCCTCGATTGTGTTTGCGGTGGTCGGTGTGTGGTGGACCTTCTGGATCTGGGAAACCACGTTCTCGGTGATGGCCTTCATCGGCATCATGATCCTGACCGGCGTGGTCGTGAACAACGGCATCGTGTTGATCGAACACGTCAACACCCTGCGCCGCGCCGGCCACGGCCGTGAAGATGCGCTGGTGCTCGGCGGCATGGAACGCCTGCGGCCGATCCTGATCACCACCGGCACCACCTTCCTCGGCCTGTTCCCGCTGTGCATCAGCGAGGTCGGCATCGGCGGCGGCGGCCCGGCCTATTACCCGATGGCGCGCGCGATCGCAGGCGGGCTGGTGTTCTCGACCGTGATCACGCTGCTGGTGCTGCCGACCATGTACGCCGCGTTGGAGGACCAGGGCGAGCGCGTCAAGCGGGCCTGGCGGCGCGCTGGCGGACGCGCGGCGATGGCGGCGTCCCAAGCGTGATCCTGGGGGCGCGAGGGCAGATGGACCGGCAGACGCGGACTTGTCGCGGCGTTATGGCCCGGGCCGACGTTGCTGCACGCACACCGGGCTTCCCGGCATGCGAGCTTTCTCGTGCCCTCGTGCCCCGCAAATTGACGTCCCCTCCGGCCGCCCGATAGTCTCCCGCTTCTGACCCACCGCCGTCTGCAAGGATTCAGCCATGCGCGTCGTGATCGATCTTTCCGAGCAGGACCTCGAGCATTTCCGCGCCGCGATGCGTCGCGCCAAGGAGGCCGCCAGGGATCTGTCGCCGGAAGAGATCACCGGGGCTGCGCAGAAGCTTTTCGACGAGACCCAGGGCGTGCAGGTGCCGGAGTTCGTGTCCTTGCGCATGAAGCGTCTGGGCACGCTGATCGCGATGGTGCACGACGGCAAATGGGGCATCACCGACGCCGAACGCAACGAGATCCTGTCGGCGCTGACCTATTTCTCCGATCCACAGGACGCGATCCCGGACACCATTCCGGTGCTCGGCTTTCTCGACGACGCGATCATGATCGAGTTGGTGGTCGAGGAGCTGAAGCACGAGATCGACGCCTACGAGGACTTCTGCCTGTTTCGCGAACAGGCCGCGCTGGAGCAGGGCCCGGTCGCGGCCAGCGGCCTTGATCGCGACGACTGGCTGTTGCAGCGTCAGAACGAGCTGCTTGATCGCATGCGCGGCCGGCGTTCGCGCGACAGTGCTTCCTACGGTGGCGGCCGCGGCGGCTTCTCGCTGTTCTCGATCCGCTGAAGGCGCGCGCCCTCGGCGCGCGTTGCGCGATTGTAGACTCAAGCGCTCGTGCGATGATCGCGGGGACGGGCATGCGCAGTGTACGGGTCTGGGCCGTCTTCGGCCTGCTGTGGGCTGGCGTTTCGACGGCGCAAGTGCCGCCCGCCTTCATGGCCGGAGACTGGTGCGCGCTGGACGGTGGGCGGCGTTTCGAGGAGCGCTGGACCGGGGCCGTCGATGGGCGCATGCACGCACTCGCGCGCACCATCGACGACGGCCGCCTGATCGGCTTCGAGTTCCTGCGCATCGAGCCCATCGACGGCGTGCTGACCTATCTCGCGCAACCGGGCGGCGGTGCGCCGGTGCCGTTCCACGAGACCGAGCGCGGTCCGCAGCGCATCGTCTTTGCCAATCCGCAGCACGACTATCCACAGCGCATCGAGTACTACCGCGACGCCGAGGGCCTGCACGCGCTGGTGTCGGGCTCATCGACATCCGGCGAATCGCCGCAGCGTTTCGATTTCCGCCCCGGCGCCTGCGCGCCTGCCGCAGCCGTCGCAGCGGCACCGGCGCGCACCATGGCCGAGGTCATCGAATCCTCAAAGCCAGCCGACTGGCGTCGCCCGGACCCGGCGCGCACGCTCTATCTCGAGATCGAGGCCGGGCGCGTCGTCATCGAACTCGCACCGGCCTTCGCACCGAAGCACGTTGCCAACATCCTCGCGCTCGCCCGCAGCGGCTACTACGACGGCCTCGTGATTCTGCGCGTGCAGGACAATTTCGTGGTCCAGTGGGGTGATCCGGACGCGGGCGATGCCGAAAGACGCCGGTCGCTCAAGGCGGGCGTGGCCACCCTGGCCGCCGAGTTCACCCGCCCGGCGAGCGTCGATCTTGCTTTCCATCCCTTGCCGGATCGTGATGGCTGGGCCGCGCAGACCGGGTTTGCGGACGGCTTCCCGGCCGCGCGCGAAGGCGGTCGAATGTGGCTGACCCACTGCTACGGAACACTCGGGGTCGGTCGCGACAACGAGGTCGATTCCGGCGGTGGCACCGAGTTGTACGTCGTGATCGGCCACGCGCCGCGCCAGCTCGACCGCAACATCACCGTCGCCGGGCGCGTGCTGCAGGGCATGGAACTGCTTTCCAGCTTGCCGCGCGGACCGGCACCGATGGGTTTCCACGAAAAGGCAGAGCAGCGCGTGCCGATTCTGCGCGTGCGCGTCGCCGCCGATTTGCCCGAAGCCGAGCGTACGCACATTGAGGTGCTGCGCAGCGACACCGCCACCTTCGATGCTCTCGTCGAATCCCGCCGCAATCGTCGCGACCCCTGGTACAAGGTGCCGGCGGGTCATATCGATGTGTGCTCGGTGCCGGTGCCGGTGCGTGCCTATTGAGGCAAACGGTTGTCGGCAGCTCGCCAGTTCCGGACTTGCGCGCTTTGCTGCCGACAGCCAACAACCGTTCTGTCAGGCGCGCGCCCCGAACAACGCGCTCCCGACGCGCACCATGGTCGCGCCTTCCGCGAGCGCGAGTTCGAAATCCTCGCTCATACCCATCGACAGCGTGTCGACGCCGCTGTGGCGCTCGCGCAGCCCTTCGAACAAGGCGCGCAGCGCGCGGAATCCTGCGCCACGTCGCGTCAGGTCCGGCCACGGTTTCGGGATCGCCATCAATCCACGCAGGCGCAGCCGCGGCTCGGCGGCGACCCGGTCCGCAAGGGCGTCGATATCTGCGGGCGCGACGCCGGACTTGCTGTCCTCATCGTCCAGGTTGACCTGCACCAGCACGTTCAGCGGTGGCGCGTCGGTGGGTCGCTCGCGCGCCAGCAGCGGCACCAGCTTGGCGCGGTCCAGGGTCTGCAGCCAGTCGAAGTGGCGCGCGACTTCGCGGCACTTGTTCGACTGCAAGGGCCCAATCAGGTGCCATTTGATGCCGCAATCGGCCAGATCGCGCTGCTTGGCGAGCGCTTCCTGCACGTAGTTCTCGCCGAAGGCCGTTTGCCCGAGCCGGTACAGCTCGCGCACGCGCGCAGCCGGCTGGGTCTTGCTGACGGCCACCAGCGTGGCGGGCGCCGCGCTCGCGGCCGCGATGCGCGTGCGGATCGCGGTGAGTCGATCGAAGGGGGCGTTCGCGACCTCGGTCATGCCTGTCGATATCGGGCCGTGGGCGGTGCAAGTCAACCGCGCCGACGGGCGACGTGGCTATACTCGATCGCCGACCGACGAAGGGCAGGGTGCTGCATGGATATCGCCGAGCTGCTGGCGTTCAGCGTCAAGAACAAGGCTTCAGACCTGCACCTGTCCGCGGGCCTGCCGCCGATGATCCGCGTCGATGGCGATGTCCGACGCATCAATATTCCGGCACTGGACCACAAGTCGGTGCACGGCCTCGTCTACGACATCATGTCGGACAAACAGCGCCGCGACTACGAGGAGTACCTCGAAGTCGACTTCTCCTTCGAGATCCCCGGTCTGGCGCGCTTCCGTGTCAATGCCTTCAACCAGAACCGCGGCGCCGCCGCGGTGTTCCGCACCATTCCCTCGGAGATCCTGACCCTTGAGGATCTCGCCGCGCCGAAGGTGTTCAAGGAACTGATCGACGTACCTCAGGGCCTGATTCTGGTCACCGGGCCGACCGGTTCGGGCAAGTCGACCACCCTCGCAGCGATGCTCGACCACATCAACAAGAACGAGTACGCGCATCTGCTTTCGGTCGAGGATCCGATCGAGTTCGTGCACACCTCGAACAAGTGCCTGATCAACCAGCGCGAAGTGCATCGCGACACCCACGGCTTCAACGAGGCCCTGCGCTCGGCGCTGCGCGAGGACCCGGACTACATCCTGGTCGGCGAGTTGCGCGACCTCGAGACCATCCGCCTGGCGCTGACCGCCGCGGAAACCGGACACCTGGTCTTCGGCACCCTGCACACCTCGTCGGCAGCCAAGACCATCGACCGCATCATCGACGTGTTCCCCGCCGGCGAGAAGCCGATGGTGCGTTCGATGCTGTCGGAGTCGCTGCGCGCGGTGATCGCGCAGTCGCTGCTGAAGAAAGTCGGCGGCGGCCGCATCGCGGCGCACGAGATCATGGTCGGCATCCCCGCCATCCGCAACCTGATCCGCGAGGACAAGGTCGCGCAGATGTACTCGTCGATCCAGACCGGCGCCAACTACGGCATGCAGACCCTCGACCAGTGCCTGCAGGACCTGGTCAAGCGCGGCCTGGTCACGCGCCAGCAGGCGATGAGCTACGCCAAGGACAAGCGCCTGTTCGAAGCCTGAGCGACGGATTCGGTGCGGCGCACGCGCCACCATGGCGGGCGCGCGTCCGCGCTGCACGCGGCGGCTTGCCCCTGCGCGTTGCCTTGCGCTACCATTCGGGTTTCGCGCGGCAGGCATGGCCGCGTTCGACATGGACAGTTGCGAGTGCGAAGGCTTGCACTCACGATGATCCGGCCCGAAGCCGGATCGGCGGCAGGAGGAATGGATGCTCATCTTGACGCGTCGCGTCGGCGAGGCCCTGATGATCGGAGATCAGGTGTCGGTGACGGTGCTGGGAGTCAAAGGCAACCAGGTACGGATCGGCATCAGCGCACCGAAGGACGTGGCCGTACACCGCGAGGAAATCTACCAACGCATACGCAAGGAAGACGGCAGCGAGGGCGACCCACTTCCCGCCGCCGATCCCTGAAAGATCCGGAGAGATGCCCGAGAGGCCGAAGGGGCTCCCCTGCTAAGGGAGTATGGGTGCAAAAACATCCATCGAGGGTTCGAATCCCTCTCTCTCCGCCAGCACGCAAGGCCGCCGAATGGCGGCTTTTTCGATGGTGCGCCCGACAGGGCGCGCCTGCCTTGAGGCAGCGGCAGATCAGCAGTTGCTGCTGAAGATCGATCATGGCCATCCGTGGCGCGCGGAACCTCTGAGTTGTTCAGAGGTTCCCTAGACGCAACGCTCCAGCGTGATCACCGTCAGGTCGTCGTGCTGGCGCGCCGAACTGGCGTGCGTGGTGATTGTGGTGTGCAGGCGGCGCGCGGCATCGGCGGCACCGGAGGCGCTGCGCAGCACCTCCAGTACACGCTCGCGGCCGAGTTCCTTGCCGCGCGGATCCTGGGCCTCCTCGACGCCGTCGGTGGTGAGCATCAGCACCTCGCCGGCGGCCATCGCACGCTTCATCACGCCGATGTCCGGATCCTGCTCCGGTCCCAGCGCCAGACCGGCATCGCTCCCGAGTTCGATCACTTCGCCACCGGCGAGCTTCAGCAGTCCGGGAGGATGTCCGGCGCAGGCGATCTCGATGCCGTGCCGGTGCGGGTCCAGCATCACCGCCATCGCGGTCACGAACAGACCAGGTTCCAGTACCCGATGCAGCGAGCGATTCAGCCGCCGCAGGATCGATTCCGGCGAGCCGCAGGCGGGTACCACCTCGAACAGCAGCCCGCTGACGAAGGCCA
Source organism: Lysobacterales bacterium (assembly GCA_019187485.1). Classification (GTDB taxonomy): domain Bacteria; phylum Pseudomonadota; class Gammaproteobacteria; order Xanthomonadales; family SZUA-5; genus JADKFD01. Next base: position 53,069 of record JABAQR010000014.1, read on the forward strand.
TGGTCATCGCCGCTGCGACGCCTTTGCCGCAGACATCGCCGAAGACCACCGCCTGACGACCGTCGTTGGCCACCGCCCAGTGAATGAAGTCGCCACCGACGCCAAGCGCCGGCACGATCACCTGCCCGACCTCATAACCGGGAATCGCCGGTGCCGGGTCGGTCAGCATGCGCCGCTGGGCGATGCGTGCGAGCAGCAGTTGCGGCTCCAGACGTCCGGGCCCGCTGCCGTGTTGGGTCGTGGCATTGGCGGTCGTCTCATCGATCTGCGCAGGCAGCATCGGCGCCAGTGTCTCGCCGATCGGCGAGATGAATACCCGCAGATGCAGGTGCCCAAGCCGCAACTGGTCGCCGTCGGCGAGCCGGTAAGGCCGCGCATCCAGCGGACGACCGTTGACGAAAGTCCCGTTCGCACTGCCGAGGTCCAGCACGTCGACTTCCTCCCCAGCCACGCTGAAGCGCGCGTGCTTGCGCGACACGGTCGGGTGCTCGAGGACGATATCGGCCGATCCGGGATCGCGCCCGGCCACTCCGCCGGCACTGATGTCCAACAGTTGCGTTGCTCCAAGCGCATCGGTGCATTGCAGGCGGACCCGGACGTTCGACATGTTGGCGCGTAAACGAAATTGAGGAAGTGCAGCCATCAAGGATGCCCTACACCGACAGGTCGGTTGCGGGCCATTGATGGTCGGCTGCCGACCGGGGTACTGCGTCTCTTGCGGTGATCACCGGGCGACACGACGTCCGGAATCTCGCTCGCCCGGAGCGTGACCTTCCGGCTGCACGGCAGGCGCGCCTGCCAGCCAGGCGTTGATCTGCGCGCTGTCCTGCGCGTCCGTCGGTTCGAGCCGCATCCACGGGGCATCCAGCAGATCGTGTGCTTCGAGCAGCGTGCGCACCTCCGCGGCGCTGCCGAACACGAACGCCCAGTGCGTGGACACGTAACCGTCGCGGCTGCCGTCTGCGCGACGGTCGCGTTTCTCGACCCAGCCCGGCACCTTGCCGTCGATGATCAGGTGCGAGGTCTTGCGCAGATCGACCAGTCGCAGCGTGATCGAGGCATCTTCGTGGCGGTCCCATGCGACCAGCGTGTAGCCATCCGGCTTGTCCTGCGAGGGCGAATTTGCATCGCCGTCCTTCGGGCGGTCGCGTGCGGCGATGAAGGCCTGCGTGGAGGTGCGCGCGAAGCCGAGTACGAGGTCCTCCTCGAGGTCATCGACCTCGATCTCCTCGGACCCGTCCGCCTTGCGCTCGACCGCGACCGTGAACCAGCGTTCGCAGCCGCTGTCCACCCGCAGGTACTGACGGCCATCGGTTCGTGGTCCCTCGCGCAGGTCGGTGATGAGCCAGTCGCCCACGAGCGCCGCATCGCAGTCGGCGAGCGGCTCGTCGGGTGCGGACTGGAACTCGACGGTATCGCATGCGGTGGTCGCGAAGACGGCGATCACGATCGGCAGCAGTCTTGATGCGGTCACGTTCCGCTCTCCGCTGCCAGACGCACCAGCACGCTGTCGGCTTCGACGAATTCACCGACGCTGGCGCGGATCTCGGCGACCTTGCCGGCGCGCGGTGCGCGCAGCGTGAGTTCCATTTTCATCGCCTCCATGACCACGACTTCCTGGCCCTCGGCGACCTCCGCATCGGCGTCGACGCGCAGCGCGACGATGCGCCCCGGCATCGGCGCGCGCACCGCATCGCCGCCGCTCTTGCGACGGGCCTCGAAGGCGAAGGGGTGGCGCTGTCCGAGCACGAAGCGTTGCTCGCCATCGTGCGCGAGGTAGCCCTGCGGCAGCGCGCGCACGGTCATCCGCAGTGCGCGTTCGCCGAGCAGGCAATCGACCGTATCGGCGCTGGCAAAGGCACCACGCACCTGCAGGTGGTCGGCGCCGATGTCGAGCGTGTAATCGCCGGCGTGGCCATGCGCCGACACCTCGACCAGCGCCTCGCCATGCAGGAAGTGCTTGAGGCGCTTGCCCGGATGGCCGTGGCGCCAGCCGTCGGCGGCGGCCCACGGCGAATGCGGATCGCTGCCGGTGCGCGCGGCCGCCCGGGTGGCCGCTTCCTCGTCGAGCAGCGCGCGCACGGTCACCGCCACCAGCACCTCGCGCGGCAGCGCCGGCGCGCTCGGCAGCACCTCGTCGAGGTGCTGGTCGAGGTAGCCGGTGTCGATCGTCGCCTCGACCACCGCCGGGTGCCGCACCAGCCTTTCGAGGAATTCGACATTGCTCTTCGGGCCGACCACGACGGTCTGCGCGAGCGCGCGCCGCAACAGCGCCAGCGCCTCGCCGCGATCGGCCTCGTGCACGATCAGCTTGGCGATCATCGGGTCGTAGTGCACGGTCACGAGGTCGCCTTCGACCGCGCCGGAATCGATGCGCACGCGCTCACTGGTGTCGGGCAGCCGCAGCATCTCCAGCCGGCCGCTGCCCGGCAGGAAGTTCCGCGCCGGGTCCTCGGCGTACAGGCGCACTTCGATCGCGTGCCCGCGGGTCGGCACCGGCCGCTGCGGCACGAGGTCGGCGAGGCGGCCGCCGGCGGCGATCGCCAGTTGCAGCTCGACCAGATCCATGCCGGTGACCATCTCGGTGACCGGGTGTTCGACCTGCAGCCGCGTGTTGATCTCCATGAAGTAGAAATCGCCGGCCGGGCCAACGATGAACTCGACGGTGCCGGCATTCGCGTAGTCGATCGCGCGCCCGGCCTGGACCGCGGCGGTACCCATTGCCGTGCGCAGTTCCGGTGTCAGGAAGGGCGAGGGCGATTCCTCGATGACCTTCTGGTAGCGCCGCTGCGCCGAGCACTCGCGCTCGTTGAGGTGGATCACCTCGCCGTGGTGGTCGCCGAAGATCTGGATCTCGATGTGGCGCGGGCGCTCGACATAGCGCTCCAGCAGCACGCGGTCGCGGCCGAAGGCGCCACGCGCCTCGCGCTGGCAGGACTCCAGCGCCGCCGCGAACTCGTCCAGCGCGCGCACCACGCGCATGCCCTTGCCGCCGCCGCCGTGCGCGGCCTTGATCATCAGCGGGCAACCGATGCGTTCGGCCTCGCGCGCCAGCAGCGCCGGATCCTGGTCCTCGCCGGTGTAGCCCGGTACCACCGGCACGCCGGCGGTTTGCATCAGCACCTTGGCGCCGGCCTTGGAACCCATCCTGCGCATCGAGGCGGCACTCGGTCCGATGAAGACCAGGCCTGCCTGCGCGACCGCTTCGGCGAAATCGGCGTTCTCGGACAGGAAACCGAAGCCCGGATGCACTGCCTGTGCGCCGCTCGCGAGCGCCGCCTCGATGATGCGTTCGCCGCGCAGATAGGAGTCCGCCGGCCGCGCCCCACCGATCCAGCGGCCCTCGTCGGCCACCCGCACATGCTGCGCGCGCGCGTCGGCGTCCGAGTACACCGCGACCGTGCCGATGCCGAGCCGCCGGCAAGTGCGCGCGATGCGGCAGGCGATTTCGCCGCGATTGGCGATCAGGATCTTCGAGAACATGCGAGGGGCCGGAAAAAGGGATAGGGAAAATGCAAAAAGGGTGGGGCCGGGAAGTGGTTGTGTTTTCGGAGCGTTCGTCCCCCAGCGCATCTCGAAGGACCTGTGGGAGCGGGTTCATCCCGCGACCGGGGTGCCTCGCGGTCGCGGACACCCGCCCTCTACAGACACCTGATGGCTCGCCGATCCTTGGACCGCAGATGGGTCCGCAAAGGACGCAAAGGACGCAAAGGAATCAAGTGCTTCTGCCTTCTTTGCGTCCTTTGCGGACAAAAAGACTCCCGTCGGTAGGTTCCTTCGAGCAGCACCTTGCCAGGAACGTTCCGAAAACCCAGTCACCTCCCGGTCCCGCGCTCTTCCCTCTTTCCTCTCCCTTTTCCATTTTCCTTTTTCCTCTTCCCGGCTTCACAGCCAATTGGGCGTCCGCTTCTCGAGGAAGGCCGCCAGCCCCTCCTGACCCTCCATCGATACACGCAAGCGGGCGATCAGGGCGGCCGTCTGTTCGTCGAGTTTCTTCTGCGCCGGCTCGTCGCGGCCGAAGATGCCTTCGACCAGGCGTTTGGCGACCAGCATTGCGGTCGGTCCGGCCTTCAGCAGCGCATCGAGTTCCTTTTCGATCAGCGCGTCCAGTTCCGCGGCTGGCACCACCTCGTGCACGAGGCCGATCTGCTGCGCCCGCGCGGCGTCGAACAGCGCACCCGACTGGAACCAGCGGCGCGCGTGGCGCACACCGATCGCGGCGACCACATAGGGCGAAATCACCGCTGGCACCAGGCCGAGCTTGCTCTCGGTGAGGCCGAAACGGGCCTCGGAAGCCGCGAAAGCGATGTCGCAGCAGGCGATCAGGCCGACACCGCCGCCGAAGGCCGAGCCCTGCACGCGCGCAACCGTCGGTTTCGGCAGGTAGGCGAGCGTGCGCATCAGCTCGGCCAGCCTGAGCGCATCGGCGAGGTTCTCGGCCTCGCCGAAGGCGGCCATCGCGCGCATCCAGTTGAGGTCCGCGCCCGCCGAAAAGGAAGCACCTTCGGCCGCCAGCACCACCGCGCGCACCTCGGGATCGGCGCCGGCGCGCTGGAGCGCCGCTGTCAGTTCGGCGATCAACTCCGCGTTGAAGGCATTGTGGACCGCCGGGCGGTCCATCGTCAGCGTCGCCACCCGGCCCGAGAGCCCGACCCGAACCATCCCCGCCATGCGCATCCCTCGAACTGCGGCGCGCTGAGTCTACACGCGCGGGGGCCGTTGCTTGTCGCTGCCAGGACGCGGATCCGTGGTTTCGGCATCGCCGAAACCGTGGCTCTCGCACCTGCCTCCCGCGCGCTGCTGTCGCCTCCGTCGGTTCGTGACGAAGCCGTCGCAACCGGCGCGACAGTACGGCGCGCGCCATGAGTCGGTCGGCCTCGCCAGGCGCGTCGAGCGCGCCGGGCGGCAACGCCGCCCTCGCATGCGTGCGGATCAGACGTGGCCGTCGCCGCTCCGCAGATAACGATCAAGCAGCGCCTCAAACTCGGCCGGCGAGCGCCAGTCCTCGCCGCAGACCAGGCGCGGGATGCGCCAGCGGTCGAAGCGCGCCGGCTGCGGGGCGCCGGTGATGAAGGCGCCGAGCAGGCCCAGCGCGGGTCCGTGCGCGGGCAGCCAGTGCTCGGCAAGGTAGCGGTTGTGCTGACCCCAGGGGTAGGCGAACAGCCGCGGGCGCACGCCGCAGCGTACGGCGATCGCAGCGCTCGCCTGCGCGATCTCGGCCTGCGCGTCGGCCTCGTTGTCGATCACATGGAAGTCGCCGCGACGGTTGTCGCGCTGCACGCTGCGTTCGAGTGAGGGGTGGTTGTGGTCGTAGCTGTGGCTCTCGATGCTGAGGTGGCCGCTGGCAATCGCCGCTGGCCACCAGTCGTCGTGCCAGATGCGCAGGCCGAGGAAGTCCTTGCGGTCGAGCTCGTCGCGCGCCTGTGCGCTGGCGATCACGAAGCTCGCCATCTGCACGCACTGGCCGCCGGCGGCGTGGTGCTCGCGCAGGATGCGCAGGAAGCTGTCCTGGTGGCCGTGCGCGGGATGCTCGAAGTCGAGCGCGTCGAGGGTGCAGCCGTCGTCGCAGGTGAGCGCCACGCGTGGTTCCGCTGCGTCCGGTTCCCGCACCGCATCAGCCGCGGGCAGGATGCGCAGCCCGCGGGCTTCGATCGCGGCGAGGTCGGCGCGCAGCGCGAGGTGGTCGTTGCAGGCGTAGTCGCGACCGTTGACGTTGGTCGAGTGGTAGCAGAGGACGAGCGCACGCATGCGGTCAGGCGCGCGGGTAGAGGTCCTCGGCGCGCCGGAACAGCACCCAGGAGGTGGCGATGTACTTGTCGCCGCCGCGCGGACGGTTGCCGCGGTGGGTGTGCGTGAAGGCGGCCGGCGCGATCAGCAGCGATCCGGTCTGCGGCCGCACCTTGCGCTGCTGGAACAGGAACTCGGTCTCGCCTTCCTCGAAGCCGTCGTTGAGGTACACCGTCCACAGCAGCACACGGTGCAGCGCCTCGCAGCGCTCGTCGCGCGGATACTGTTCGCAATGCCAGTAGGGATAGCCGCCGCGGTTCGCGTCATAGCCCTGGACGTTGATCGCGCCGGGACGGAAGGCATAACGGATGATGTCGCCGAGCTGCTCGTCGCCGATGCGCGGGAAGTCCTCGGCGCGCAGCAGGCGCTCGGCGCCGCTGTCCGGATCGCGCCAGCCGAGCGCCAGCGGCGCGATCAGCAGATGCGGATAGCGCCGCAGGTAGGCGACGAGCGCACCGATCATCGCCTGGTTCAGGGCCTGCTCGAGGTCGCGCCACTCCGGATGCAGGCTGATCGTGATGTCGCGGCTGTCCTTGAGCGCGGGATTGACGCCCCCGCCCACCTGGCCCGGCTGGCGCAGCGGACTCTGCCGGAAGCGCTGGATGATCTGCGCGCACAGCGCCGCGGACAGCGCGTCCGGATAGACCTCGATGAAGTCGCTCATCCGTGCGCGCGACGCGGCAGGTGGCTGACCAGGAAGTCCATCTGGTCGGCGAGGATGTGGCGGTTGCACAGGATCAGGTGCTCCACCCAGCTCGGCCGGAACGGCACCGCGAGCAGCGGCATGCCCGCCTGTTGCGGTGTGCGGCTGCCCTTGCGCACGTTGCAGGGCAGGCAGGCGCAGACCACGTTTTCCCAGACGTCGCGGCCGCCGCGCGAAAGCGGCACCACGTGGTCGCGGGTCAGTTCCGAGCGCAGGTGCTGCTGTCCGCAGTACATGCACAGGTGGCGGTCGCGCGCGAACAGCGCCTGGTTGGTCAGCGCCGGCGCCGGATCGCCTCCGGGCGTGCGCGCCCGCGAGCGGCTGGCGACGATCGGGTGCAGGTGGATCAGGCTCTGCTCGCCGCGGTCGCGGTTGTGGCCGCCATGCACGGTCAGGCAGGGCTGCCCCAAGGTCCACGACACCGCGCCGCGCACGTACAGGCAGACCGCATCCTGCCAACTGATCCAGTCGAGGATGCGGCCCGCGCTGTCGAGCGACAGCACCCGTGTCGTATGGAGGTCGGCAACCATGGCGCCGAGTGTAGCGGAGAATGGTGTCGGAACCGCAATCCCCGGGGTGAGAGCGGGTTTTGATCAGACCCGCGATGGCTCGTCGCTGGATCGGTGGGAGTTCCACCCGCACCGAAGCGGTGTGGGTGGAACTCCCACATCGACTCAAAAGCCGCGGTCGCCGCTGATGATTCCACCCAGGCCGCCGAGGATCGAGCCTTCGTCCTTGCTGCCGCCTTTCTGGTAGGCGGCCGCGTACATGCGCCCGGCAAGGCGCGAGAAGGGCAGGCTCTGCAGCCAGACGTGGCCGGGGCCGGTCAGGCGCGCGAAGAACAGGCCTTCGCCGCCGAACAGGATGCTCTTGACGCCGCCGACCTGCTCGACGTCGAAGTGCACACTGCTGGTCAGCGCGACCACGCAGCCGGTGTCGACGTGCAGGGTCTCGCCGGCCTGCAGTTCGCGCTCGACGACGGTGCCGCCGGCGTGCACGAACACCAGGCCGTCGCCATCCAGCTTCTGCATGATGAACCCTTCGCCGCCGAACAGGCCGGTGAGGATCTTCTTCTGGAAGAAGATGCCGATCTGCACGCCCTTGGCGGCGGCCAGGAAGCTGTCCTTCTGGCAGATGATGGTGCCGCCGAAGTTGGTCAGCGTCATCGGGATGATGGTGCCGGGGTAGGGCGCCGCGAAGGCGGCGCGCGCCTTGCCCGAGCCGCCGTGCGTGAACACCGTGGTGAACAGGCTCTCGCCGGTGATCAGGCGTTTGCCGGCGCCGACCAGCTTGTCGAGGAAGCCGCCACCGGCGGCCTGCTGGCTGCCATCGCCGAACACGGTCTCCATCCGGATCGCGATGTCCTTGTACATCAGCGTGCCGGCCTCGGCCACGCAGCTCTCGCCGGGATCGAGCTCGATCTCGACGAACTGCATGTCGGATCCGAAGATGGTGTAGTCGATCTCGTCGGCGCGCTGGCCGGCGCGCACCGGTGGCGGCGCGGTGATCGCCTGGCCGCCGGCCTGGCGCAGTTCGGCGACGTGCGCGATCGGCACCCATTCGGCGAATCCCGCCCGCCAGCAATAGCCGTTGCCATCCTGTTGCGCCTGGCGCACGGCCGCGGCGTGGTCGAGCGGGCCCTGCTGGACGCCGTTGTAGCTGAAGTACCACTGGTGCATGGCTGGTCCTGGTTGTCGGTTGTCGGTTGTAGGTGGTCAGTTTGTCGGCAGCGGAATGCTGGCGTGCGATGGCTGCCGACCACCAGCAACCGACGACCAGCAACCCTTCTTCAGACGCCGATCTGTTCGTGCACGCGCTGGCGGTCTTCGGCGGACAGGCCGAGCGCGGCGGTGAGGCGGTCCAGCCACAGGCGCTCGGCATCGGTGTCGACGCTGACCGCCAGGCGTGCGGCGGCGTAGGTCTCGAGACGCAGTTCGGGGCGGGTCGCGGCAACGATGTCCTCGAGCGCCGCCGGCGCCCGCAACTCGCCCATCAGGAACTGCTGAGTAGCGGCATCGAGTCCCGCTTCCATCGCGCGTTCGAGGATGCCGGCGCGCTCGGCGGCATCGATCTGACCGTCCGCATTCGCGGCCGCGATCATCGCGCGGATCAGGTGTGTCGCATCGGCTTGCTGGGTGTTTGCGGCCGGCGCGACCACCGCCGCGGGCGCAGGCGCCGCCGGTGGCGCGTACGGTGGTGGCGGCGGCGGTGGCGGGGGCATCGCGGCCGGCGCGCCCGGCACGGGCGCGGGCGCCGTCGCCGACTCGGGTTGGCGTGACTTGAAGTGCTCCCAGGCGGCGATCGCGATGCCGATCGCGCCCACACCGAGTTGCGCCTTGCTGACGCCCGGGATGCCGAAGCTGCCGTGGGCGCGCCGTTCGCGACGGCCGCCGCCCACACCGCCCGACAACATCTGGCCCAGCAATTTTTCCACATCGAACATCGGACTCTCCCGTGTCTGACTCGCACCGGTCGTGGACGCGACGAGTGCGGAAGCTACGACATTCTCGGTATGGCGCAAGCGTGCCGAAGTGAACAGCCCGTGTGGGGCGCGATTTTCGGCCTTGTTGGCGTTGCGACGCCGATGCGATCATCGCCGGCTGTCCCGCCGTGTCCATCTCGCATGCCCTTCGCTCTCCGCCATCGTCAGCCACCGCCGGACCGCGGCACAAACTTGGCGCGCTGAGTCCGATCATGGCGAGTATCGAGTCGCGCGGTCCGCGGCAGATGGTGCTGGCGCTGCGCTATTCGTGGCAGGGCCTGCGCGCCGCCTGGCGCTTCGAAAGCTCCTTCCGGCTCGAGGTCTGGCTGTGCCTGCCCCTGCTGCCGCTGGCGCTGTGGCTCGGGGCCACGCCGGTCGAGCGCGCGCTGCTCTCGGGCTCGCTGCTGCTGGTGCTGGCGGCGGAACTCCTCAATGGCGCCGTCGAGGCGATCGTCGACAAGACCACGCCGGAGTACAACGAACTCGCCGGCCGCTCCAAGGACATGGGCTCGGCCGCGGTGTTCATCTGCATGCTCAACGTGATCGCGGTGTGGGGTCTGCTGCTCGGTCCGCGCCTGGCGGGGATCGGCTGAATGGGAGTGCTGCTGACCACCGAAGGTCTGATCGCGCTGCTGACGCTGTCGACGCTCGAGATCGTGCTCGGCATCGACAACCTCGTGTTCCTGTCGATCGTCACCGCGCGCCTGCCGCCCGAGCAGCGTCCGAGCGCGCGGCGCTTCGGCATCGCGCTGGCCTGCGTCACTCGCATCATGCTGCTGCTCAGTCTGTCGTGGCTGGCCGGGATGACCCACGAGTTGTTCGCGGTCGCCGACATGGGATTTTCGGTGCGCGACCTGGTGCTGATCGTCGGTGGGCTGTTCCTTCTGGTGAAGGCGACCATGGAGATCCACGCCGAGGTCGAAGGCGAACCCGATGGCGAAAACGGCGCGCGTCCGGCATCCAGCTACTGGGGCGCGATCACGATGATCGCGGTGATCGACATCGTGTTCTCGCTGGACTCGGTGATCACCGCGGTCGGCATGATCAACAACGTGCCGATCATGGTCGCCGCGATCCTGCTCGCCGTGGCGATCATGATGCTGGCGTCCAACCCGGTGGCCGATTTCATCGAACGCCGGCCGACGCTCAAGATGCTGGCGTTATCCTTTCTGATCCTGGTCGGCGTGGCGCTGATCGCCGACGGCTTCGAGTTCCACATCCCGCGTGCCTACCTCTACTTCGCGATGGCCTTCTCGGCGGGCGTCGAGGGCCTCAACATCCTGGTGCGGCGCAAGCAGGAACGGGCACCGGTGGATGGGGAGTAGGCGTGGTCGTTCGCTGGTGTTGGCGGGTCCGTGGCGGGCCGTGGTTCCGCCAAGGCCGACAACCCATGCCAACGCCGATCACTACCGGTTCAAGGCCACCAGCGACACGAAAGCCGCCGCCGCCAGGATTGCGAGCTGCCACAGCGCAAACAGAATCACGGCTATCCAGCGGGGCTGACCGAAGAACGCCGCGGTGCGCCAACCGTAGCCGACAATCGACGCGAGGCACAGCAGCAGTTCGAACACCAGCAGTACCAGCGCCGCACGTTCGGCGGTCGCGCCGCCGGCTTTGTCGAGCCACAGCATGGTGAGCATGAGCGCGCCGAGATAGCCGGCCATGCTCGCCAGCGACAGCAGCCAGGCGCTGGCAAGCAGTTTTCGCACCGATGCGCCTCAGCGTGCGCCGCCGCTGGCGCGCTTCATCCACGGCGTGAGGAGCAGCATGACCACGCCGGCGGCGACGCCGATCCACATCAGGCGCAGGAATACGTCGGCGTAGACCGCCATCGCCGCCGCAGTGTCGAAGCTGCCGTCCGCGCGCGGTTCGATCGCCGCCCAGGTGCCGAAACGGCCGGCGACCATCTCGCCGAAGGCCGAGGCAAGGAACCACGCGCCCATCATCATGCCGACCACGCGCGGCACCGACAGCGTGGTCACCGCGGACAGGCCGATCGGAGACAGCACCATCTCGCCGAGCACAAGGATCGCGTAGGCCGCGACCATCCACCACAGGCTGACCAGACCGTCCGCGCCCGGGTTCTGCGCGGCAAAACCCAGCAGGCCGGTACCGAGGCCACAGAAGATCAGGCCCCAGCCGAACTTCGCCGAAAGGCTGGGATTGAGGCCCAGCTTGTCCAGGCGCGGCCACAGCCAGGCGAAGATCGGACTGAACAGAATCACGTAGATCGCGCCGAAGGAGGTGGTCTGGCCGGCGGTCCACTCGATGCCGAAGGTGCTGCGATCCATGCCGCGTTCGGCGAAGGCCACCCAGGTGCCGTAGCTCTGTTCGTAGATGCCCCAGAACAGTGCGCTGATCGCGATCAGCACCATCAGCACGATCATCCGGCCGCGTTCGGCCGGTCCGATGCCGCTGAACAGGAAGCGCAGGAACCACACGGCGAGGCCAATGCCCATGACCACGGCGACGACTTCGGTCAGCGTCACTTCGTGGCCGCCTGCGAGCGCGGTCAGCGGGCCGAAGTCGATCTTGGTCTGCAGAATCACCCACACGACGAGCGTGGTCAGGATGCCCCACAGATAGATCGAGTACTCGAGCGGCAGGCCACCCACTTTCGTCTGGAGCGCTCCCGGATTCGGCGGCTCGGCCTGGCCCATCAGGTGCTTCTGGCCCCACATGAATTGCACGAGACCGGCGGCCATCATCACGCCGGCGAGTGCGAAACCGTAGCCCCAGCCGAAGTTCTCGCCGATGTAGGCGACGATCAGCGAGGACAGCGCCGCACCGATGTTGATGCCCATGTAGAAGATCGTGAAACCGGAGTCGCGACGCGGGTCGTTGTCCGCGTACAGACGGCCGACGATCGTCGAGATGTTCGGCTTCAGGAAGCCGACGCCGACCGCGATCAGCGCCAGCGACAGGTACATCACCTGGATCGCGAAGCCGTCGCGCACCGCCGCGCCGACGCTGCCGGTCGCGGCATTGCCGGTGTACGCCATGCCGAGCTGGCCGAGCACCAGCAGCGCGCCGCCGAAGAGCACCGCCTTGCGCATGCCGAGCCAGCGGTCGGCGATCATGCCGCCGAGCAGCGGCAGCGCGTAGGCGAGGCCGGCGTAGGTGCCGAGCAGCACGTAGCCGTCGCTGTCGTTGAAGAGGTGGTACTTGGTCAGGTACAGGAACAACAGCGCTTTCATGCCGTAGAAGGAAAAGCGCTCCCACATCTCGGTCAGGAAGCAGACGTAGAGGCCGAGCGGATGGCCGAGAAACTCGCGGTGGGCGGGCAGGGCGGAAGCGGACATCGGCGGGCTCGGCGGCGCGGGAAGGGGCGGAGTATGCCGCAGTGCTGTCGGGCGCGGTCGCGCGCCTGGTGTTCGCCAACTGCTTGGCACTTCGCGGGGTCAACGGACCTGCGGTGGCTGCGTTCCATGCACGCAAGCCGGACATCCCGTCCGACCGCCGAGGAAGACGATGAACACGATGAAGTCCGCGATGCTCGCGCTCGCCCTGCTGTGGACCGCCAGTGCCTGCGCCAGCAACGAGACGCCCCGCGCCGACACGCGCCAGGAGCGCCAGGAGGCGCGCATCGAGCAGGGCGTGGCCAGCGGTGAATTGACCCGCCGCGAAGCGAACCGCCTGGAAGCGCGCCAGGAACACATCGACAACGTCGAAGAACGCGCCAAGGCCGACGGCGTGGTCACCCGCCGCGAGCGCGCCAGGCTGGAGGTCAAGCAGGACCGCAACAGCCGCGCGATCGCCCGCCAGAAGCACGACCGGCAAGATCGCGATTGAGCGGGTGCTGCGTGAACGGTCGGCGATGCGGGGCGATGGCGGATAAGGCGCCCCCATCCAGGCGAGACGAAAATGGCGCCTGCGGGCGCCGTTTTCACGGACCGGGAAAGCGCCTCAGAAGTCCTGCTCGTAGCGCACGTATGGCGTGCGACTGAAAGCATCGTCCCCATCCACCGGGGCGCGCGGCGAGTTGCCGAGCCTGGGTGGATCGCCGCGACTGAAGAGGTTGCGCGCACCCACGGAGAGGATGCCGGACCACGGGGTGCGCCAACTGACGCCGAGGTCCATGCCGGCCCACAGCGGGTTGGCGGCCTCGACGCTGCGGCGGATCAGTTGCGTGGCCATGTCGGCGCTGAATGGGCCATAGTCCAGGCTGAACTGAACGCGACCAAGGTCGGGACTGTTCTCCAGTCGTGGCAGGCGCGACATCGCCAGCGCTACGCCGACGCGCGATCGTTCCGACAACGACAGCTCGCCGCCCAGGGTCAACGTCTGCGCAGGCTCGCGTTGGGTGCCGGCCAACGGAGCCATTGGCAGACTCGTCGGCGTGCCCAGCGCGGTCGCGGGACCGAGCGAGCCCGGCAGCACCCAAATCGCGGGGCTCTGGCTGTAGCCGACGGTGAAGCTCGCGTCGCCCACGCTGAGCGAGCCGGACACGCCGAGCAAACCCTCACTGGCGTAGCTCTGGCAGGCATCCGACCGCAGCGGCGCCAGCGGCGTTTGCATCAGGCTGCGACAGGGCACGAAATCGGTGACGGTCACGGCCGCGCCGAGGCCGAGTTCCTCAGTCAGACGCCACTGCAAAGCGGGCGCAACCGACACCGTGTCGGCGCCCTGCGTCTGACCTCGCACCTGGGCCACACCCAGCAACACGCTGCCCACCGGAGTCGGCGAGAAGGGATCCGCCAGGAAAGTGCCATCGCCATCGCCGAGCACGAATACCGGTACCCAGGTGCTGCCGTCCGTCTGGGGCCACGGAACCGGGTGAGCGGGATCCTGCGTTGGGGTCGGCAACGCCAAAGCACCGGTCTGGGCGAAAGCCGGCGTGGAAAGGCACGCGAAGGTGATCGCCAATGCGATCACGCGGGTTCGACGGTTCAGTGCGGGCATCGGGGCTGCCTCGTCTTGTTCGCTTGCGACCTTCGTGCGGGGCCTTGGTTCCCAGAATGAGCCGGTCACAGCGTTCATTTTGCGCTGACGATAGCAGAAATCAAGGTCCAACGCGGACTTGCGGCTCATTGTGGACGTTCCGACGAAGGTCCGACCGGTGGGTGGAACAGTTGTTCGATCTCGACCGGATCGAAACGATAGGTCCTGCCGCAGAACTCGCAAACCACTTCGGCGTGGCCCAGCGTGTGGCTCGCGGCGAAGGCCTCTTCGCGGCCGATGCGACGCAACACGTCGGCAACTTTCTCGCGCGAACAGCGACAGCGCACGTGCAGCGGCACTGGATCGCGGGCGATCCGCTCGAGGTCGTGGAACAGCCGGTGCAGCAGCAGTTCGCTGTCGGTCGCCAGCAGTTCCGGAGGTGCCACCGTGCCCAGCAGGTGCTCGACGCGGTTCCAGCCATCCGCATCGGCGGCACCATGCCCGCCTTCGGCCGGCAGGCGTTGCAGCAGCAGGCCGGCGGCGAGCTCGCCATCCGCCGCCAGCAGGATGCGCGTCGGCAACTGTTCGCTCTGTGCGAAATAGCCTTCCAGCGACTCCGCGAGGGTGGTGCCGGCGAGAGGCACGATGCCCTGGTAGCGCTCGCCGCGTTGCCAGGGTTCGAGCGTGATCGCGAGCACCGCGCCGGCGGCGGCCACGTCGAATCCGCGACCGAGGTCGTTCGCGGCCTCGGCCACGCGGGCGATGCCGCGCAGGTCGCCCTCGCTGGTGCATTCGGCGTACATCAGTTCCAGCACCGTGCCGCCCTGCAGTTGCAGCGACAGCCGTCCGCGGAACTTGAGTCCGGTCAGCAGCAGCGTCGCGGCCGCCAGCGTCTCGCCGAGCCAGCGTCCGACCGCGTCCGCATAGGGCTGGTGCGAGAGCACCTCGCGATAGCCCGCACCCAGTCGCACCGCGGCGCCGCGGACACCAAGCTCGGGGAGTACGAAGGCGTGCAGGAGGTCCATGGGGGCTTGCGGACGAGTTCGAGGTGCCTTGAAGTTCCCGGGATTCGAAGAGACCGCGCCGGTTGGCGGTTGTCGGTGGCTCGTCGGTAGCTATGCCACCTCGTTCTTGCAGACTCCGCTGCCGACAATCGACAACCAGCAACCGACAACCCGCTGCGCTACCCGCCGCGCCGCGCCGCCTGCTTGCGATCGTTCTCGGTCAGCAGCTTCTTGCGCAGGCGGATTGCGTGCGGGGTCACTTCGACCAGTTCGTCGTCCTCGATGAATTCCAGCGACTGCTCCAGCGAGAAGCGCACCGGCGGCGTCAGCATCAGGTTGTCGTCCTTGCCGGCGGCGCGGAAGTTCGTCAGTTGCTTGCTGCGCAGCGCGTTGACGACGAGGTCGTTGTCCTTGGCGTGGATGCCGACGATCTGGCCTTCGTAGATCTCCTGGCCCTCGTCGATCAGCAGGCGTCCGCGCTCCTGCATCGCGAACTGCGCGTAGGCGGGCGAGGGGCCGGCGCCGTTGCTGATCATCACGCCGTTCGGGCGCTTGGCGATCGCGCCCTTCACCAGCGGACCGTAGTGGTCGAAGGTGTGGAACAGCAGGCCGGTCCCGGCGGTGATCGTGCGGAACTCGGTCTGGAAGCCGATCAAGCCGCGCGAGGGAATGATGAATTCCAGGCGCACGCGGCCCTTGCCGTCCGGCTCCATGTTGCGCAGCTCGGCGCGACGCGTGCCGAGGCGCTCCATGACGCCGCCCTGGTACTGCTCCTCGAGGTCGACGACGAGGTTCTCGTAGGGCTCCATCTGCTGGCCGTCGATGACCTTGATGATCACCTCCGGGCGCGACACCGCGATCTCGTAGCCCTCGCGGCGCATGGTTTCGATCAGAATGGACAGGTGCAGCTCGCCGCGTCCGGAGACCCTGAACTTGTCGGCGTCCTCGGTGTCCTCGACGCGCATCGCCACGTTGTGCATCAGCTCGCGCTTCAGGCGGTCGCGGATCTGGCGGCTGGTCAGGAACTTGCCGTCCTTGCCGGCGAAGGGCGAGGAGTTCACGCAGAAGAACATGCTGATGGTGGGCTCGTCGACGGTCAGCGCCGGCAGTGCCTCCGGCATGTCCGGCGCGCAGATGGTGTCGGAGATGCCGATGCCCTCGACACCAGTGATCGCGATGATGTCGCCGGCCTGGGCCTCCGGCACCTCATGGCGCTCCAGGCCCATGAAGCCGAGCACCTGCAGCACGCGGCCCTGGCGCTTCTTGCCTTCGCGGTCGACCACCACCACCGGCATGTTGGTGCGCACCTTGCCGCGCTGGATGCGGCCGATGCCGATGATGCCGACGTAGCTCGAGTAGTCGAGCTGGCTGATCTGCATCTGGAAGGCGCCGTCCACATCCACCTGCGGCGCGTGCACGCGCTCGACGACGGTCTGGAACAGCGGATCCATGTTGCCCTCGCGGACCTCGTGGGTGAGGCTCGCGTAGCCATTCAGGGCCGAGGCGTAGACCACCGGGAAATCGAGTTGCTCCTCGGTGGCGCCGAGCCGGTCGAAGAGGTCGAAGACCTGGTTGACGACCCAGTCCGGGCGCGCGCCGGGACGGTCGATCTTGTTGACCACGACGATCGGGTTGAGGCCGCGCTGGAAGGCCTTCTGGGTGACGAAGCGCGTCTGCGGCATCGGCCCGTCGAGCGCGTCGACCACCAGCAGCACGCAATCGACCATCGACAGCACGCGCTCGACCTCGCCGCCGAAGTCGGCGTGGCCCGGAGTGTCGACGATGTTGATGCGCCACTCGCCCCAGCGGATGGCGGTGTTCTTCGCCAGGATCGTGATCCCGCGTTCCTTCTCGAGGTCGTTGCTGTCCATCACCCGGTCCGGGATCACCGCGCGCTCGCTGAGCGTGCCGGACTGCTTCAGCAACTGGTCGACCAGCGTGGTCTTGCCGTGGTCGACGTGGGCGATGATGGCGATGTTGCGCAGCTTCTCGATCATGGGGCTCGTGGCACGGCGGGATCGAGCAACGCGCGGAACGCGGCGCCGGGTGCCATGCGGGCAGGAAAACGGGCGCGGAGCATAGCAAGCCCACGCTGGAGCCCTTTCTCGGGAGGTCAGCGCGGGTTCACCCGTGCGGCTCGTGTCGGGGGTTCTGCTTGCGGCGAGCGGGTGGCGCGAGTCGCTTTCCTCCCGCCGCTGCAAGTTCGCCCAGTCCGCCCGGACCTGCGCCGAATGGTTTCCGCCATGGTCGGAGCGTTTCCCGAGTCGCCGTCGTTGGTCGATGTCGGCGCGGAGCGCTGCGGTTGCTGGCGTTGCACGGGCTGCTGACTGGCACCACCATGGAGTTCTGTCGAGCGTGAGTCGCTCGAGGTCGCTCGCGCCGTCTGGATTCGCCGTCGGTGCTCGGATAATCTCAGCGCCACGGGCGCGCCGACCCGCCGCCGTCGCCCATCCGTCGAGGAGGACGCCGCACCATGTCGCCGCCGGGTTCGCGATCGCGCAGCGCACTGACCTTGTACTCTGCCCTCGATTGCCCGCGTTCGCATGCGATCCGCTTCGTGTTGGCGTTGAAGGGGCTGCCGCACGACCTGGTCTATGTCGACCCGCGACAGCCACCCCCGGAGTTGGTGGCCGGGATGACGGCTCTGGTGCTGCCGGCGCTGGTGGAGCGCGACGTGCTGTTGTACGAGCCGCGCATCATTGCCGAGTATCTGGACGAACGTTTCCCGCACCCACCGCTGTTGCCGAGCGATCCGCTCGGGCGTGCGCGTGGTCGGCTCACGGTCTACCGTATCGAGCAGGAATGGCTGTTGCCGCTGGAATGCGCCTGCGGTTCGGATCGCAGCGCGGCGAACCGCGCCCGCGAGGCGCTGCGCAGCGGTTTGGTCGAATCCGAGCCCTTGTTCCAGGTCGCCAAGTTTTTCCTGAGTCCCGACATCGGTCTTGCCGACTGTATGCTGTTGCCGATCCTGTGGCGGCTGCCCGCCGCGGGGCTCAAGCTGCGCGAACTCGGCGCCGGCATCGACGCCTACGCGCAGCGCCTGTTCAACACCCCGCTGTTCCAGCGCACGCTGACCGACAGCGAACGCGCGCTGGCTGGCTGAAGCGACGGTGGGCCGGGCCACTGACCGGTGCCCGCTTTGGCGCGGCCGCGGAAACTTGCCGTGAGGACGACGCAATGGAAATGAGTTCGACGCGGCCTTATCTGGTGCGCGCGATGTACGAGTGGATCGTCGACAACCACCGCACGCCCTATCTGCTGGTCGACGCCGGCGTCGTCGGCGTGCGTGTGCCGCGGCAGGCGATCCAGGAAGGCCGGGTGGTTCTGAACATCGCCCCGCACGCGGTTGATCGCCTCGAACTCGGCATCGACCAGATTCGCTTCAACGCGCGTTTCTCGGGTGTCAGTCAGGCGATCGTGATCCCGACCGTCGCGGTGCTTGCGGTCTACGCCCAGGAAAATGGTCAGGGCATGATGTTCCCGAGCGAGAGCGAAGGCGAGGGCGGCGGCGGGGAAGCCGCACCCGGGACAGCCGCAGTGGAACCGGCCGTGGACGCGATGGTCCAGGGCGATCCGCCGGCTCCGGAGCGCCCGCGGCCCTCGCTGCGCATCGTCAAGTAGCACGGCGCACCCGGAAGGCCGTGCCGTCCGTGGACGTGGCGCATTGCCTGCGTCCCATGCGGCGCCAGGAAGAAGCCAATCGCCAAATCAAGCACTTGCGCGCTCGATTTGCGAACTGACCATCCATGGCCGGCGTTTCCTCTCTCGCGGGACGGATCCTGCGGTGACTAACTCACTCCGGCAGCAGGGCACCGATGGCATCGAGGGCGGCGGCGATGCGGCGCACTTCGATAATCGGGACGCCTGCCGTGAATGCCGCGTCACTGAGCGTGCTGCCCTGTGCGAGCGCACGCACCACCTGCGCCTCGCGCGGGTAGTCGGCCGCCAGATCGATGCGCTCGATCAGACGGTAGCGCAAGCCGTCGTCGAGCTCAGCCGGCGCATCTTCGATCCAGGCGCACAGCCAGCGCAACTCCAGATACGGCCGTGCCGGCAAGCGCTCGCGCACCGCGGCGAAATC
Source organism: Lysobacterales bacterium (assembly GCA_019187485.1). Lineage (GTDB taxonomy): Bacteria > Pseudomonadota > Gammaproteobacteria > Xanthomonadales > SZUA-5 > JADKFD01. Next base: position 72,007 of record JABAQR010000014.1, read on the forward strand.
GCCGGTCGAGAGCGTGCGCCAGTCGCCGCGGCGCGGGGCGGAGCGGCACATCTCCGCGAGCACGCACAGTGCCCCACGCGCGTAGTACTGGCGATTGCGCGGATCCAGCGTCAGCGCGATCCCGGCGACTTCCGCTCGCGAAGGCCCAGGCAGCAGCCGTCCCGACAGGAAGGCGGACAGCGGGTGGCGCGATTCGGCTTCCTCGGTGGTCAGTGTGTGCAGGGTGCCGACGAGGCCGCTCGCGAGCGCGCCGCGCTTGTCCTTGCGCGCAATGCCCCATTCGGTCTTGCCCTCGGTGGCCTCGACATCGACATGGTCTGGCAAGCGGATCGATTTCAGCGCATCGCGGTGCTGCTCGCGCGGGTCGTGGCGGAAGAAGGCCTCCGCCTCGTGCATCAGCTCGGCGCCGCGGGTATCCGCCGGCGGCATCCAGTCGGCGTCGCTGTCGAGCAGGTTGTCGCTGGTCTTCCAGCGGTCCGAAGGTTCGGAATCGAAAAGGTCGTCGTACACGTTGTGCGTGATCGCCGGACCCGCTGGTGGTTGCGCGGCGGCGACGCCGGTCAGGTTGAACAACTTGACCAGTTGCTCCAGCGACAGCGGCCAGTGGACCGTTTCCATGCCGGCGGCGCCGAAGGCCGGATCGACCAGGCGCACGCGCCGCGGCGCCCCCGGCGCCAGCGCCTCCTCGCCGTTGTCGGCGATCACCAGCAGGTCGACGTGCTCGTCGCCGTCCCGGCGCAGCCGCCACTTGTCCTCCAGTTGCACCGCCGCGCGCCGAATCAGCAGGCGCAGGTAGGCGACCTCGTCATCGCTGCCGCCGACGAATTCGAGGATGCGTTCGCGTTTCATGACGGGGTTCCGCGCGCTACTTCGGAGCCGTGAATCCTAGACCTCCGGCGTCGAATCGGCGTTCCCGGTGCTTTGACGCGAGCCGCGAGCCGCCGTAGCGTTGGCCGCCTTCCCCAGCCTGGACACTCGCCATGAGCACCTTGATCCGCGGCGGCACCGTGGTCGACGCCGAGACCAGCTGCCGCGCCGACCTGCTGGTCGTCGACGGCCGCATCGCCGCGATCGCCGAAGGCCTGGAGGCGCCGTCCGGAGCCGCGGTGGTCGACGCCGGCGATCGCCTGGTCATCCCCGGCGGCATCGACCCGCACACGCACATGCAACTGCCCTTCATGGGCACCGTGGCGAGCGACGATTTCTACACCGGCACCGCGGCCGGCCTCGCCGGCGGCACCACCAGTATCGTCGACTTCGTGATCCCGAATCCGCAGCAGTCGCTGATGGAGGCCTACACCACCTGGCGCGGCTGGGCCGAAAAGGCCGCGGCCGACTACGGCTTCCACGTCGCCATCACCTGGTGGGACGAGAGCGTGCACGCCGACATGGGCACGCTTGCGCGCGAGCACGGCGTCGCCAGCTTCAAGCACTTCATGGCCTACAAGAACGCCATCATGTGCGACGACGAGGCGCTGGTCTCGAGCTTCACGCGCTGCATCGAACTCGGCGCGCTGCCGACCGTGCACGCCGAGAACGGCGAACTCGTGTTCCGCCTGCAGAAGCAACTGGTCGCGCAGGGCATCACCGGGCCGGAAGGGCATCCGCTGTCGCGGCCGCCGGCGGTCGAGGGCGAGGCCGCGAACCGCGCGATCCGCATCGCCGAGGTGCTCGGCACCCCGTTGTACGTCGTGCACGTCTCGGCCGAGCAGGCGCTGGAAGCGATCGCACGCGCGCGCGGCGAAGGCCAGCGGGTGTTCGGCGAGGTGCTGGCCGGGCACCTGCTGGTCGACGACTCGGTCTACCGCAATCTCGACTTCACCTTCGCCGCCGGCCACGTGATGAGCCCGCCATTCCGGCCCAGACACCACCAGGACGCGCTGTGGGCCGGCCTGCAGGCCGGCCACCTGCACACCACCGCCACCGACCACTGCTGCTTCTGCGCGCCGCAGAAGGCCGCCGGGCGCGACAACTTCACGCTGATCCCGAACGGCTGCGCCGGCATCGAGGACCGCATGTCCTTGCTGTGGCACTACGGCGTGGGCAGCGGCCGGCTGACCCCGAGCGAGTTCGTGCGCGTCACCTCGACCAACGCCGCGCAGATCTTCGGCATGTACCCGCGCAAGGGCGCGATCCGCATCGGCGCCGACGCCGACCTCGTGCTCTGGGACCCGGTCGCCACGCGCACGATCTCAGCCAGCACCCACCACCAGAACGTCGACTTCAACATCTTCGAGGGCCGCACCGTCAGCGGCGTCGCCACCCACAGCTTCACGCGCGGCCTGCTCGCCTGGGCCGACGGCGACCTGCGCGCGGTGCGCGGCCACGGCCAGTACCTCAAGCGCGCCACCGGCGGCGCCTACATCGAGGCGAGCGCGAAGCGGCGGGGATGAGGGACCGGGCAGGAGACGGCCCGGACGCCTCGAGACCCAGGACGCGTGCGCCATCTGGTGAATCGCCCTTCATCGAAGAACACGCGCCCCGGCGTGCTCGGAGAACGCATGAACAGTTGTAAACACGGACACGATCGTGATCAGCCGCATGACCAATCGGCGCACCCGACGACGCATGCCGGTGCTGGGTCGGCCTTCATCGATCCGGTGTGCGGGATGACGGTGAACACCGATTCGCCGTATCACGTTGCGCATGCCGGCCTGGAGCTTCGATTCTGTTCGGCGGGTTGCCGGACGAAGTTCCTGGCCGATCCGGACAAATACCGATCTGCCGGGGCACCGCAGCTCCGGCGGGTGATCGCTCAGCCGTCGGCAGCGCCGGGTACGCGCCACACCTGCCCGATGCATCCGGAGATCGAGCAGGACGGCCCCGGCACCTGTCCCAAGTGCGGTATGGCGCTGGAGCCGCTGATGCCCTCGCTGGACGAGGACGAGAATCCGGAGTTGCGCGATTTCTCGCGGCGTTTCTGGTTCACCCTGCCGTTCACCGCGGTGGTCGCGGCGTTGGCGATGTTCGGCCAGCATGGACTGGTGCTGTCGGTGGCGGCGCGCACCTGGCTGGAACTGGTGCTGACCATTCCCGTCGTGCTCTGGGCTGGTTGGCCCTTCCTGACGCGCGGCGTCGAGTCGATCCGCAGTGGCAACCTGAACATGTGGACGTTGATCGGTACCGGCGTGCTCGCAGCCTTCTCCTACAGCATGGCGGCGACCCTCGCGCCGGACGTCTTCCCCGAATCCTTCCGCGAGCACGGACGGGTCGGTGTCTACTTCGAGGCGGCGGCGGTGATCGTTTCGCTGACACTGCTTGGCCAGATTCTGGAGTTGCGCGCGCGTTCCCGGACGTCCGCCGCGATCAAGGCCCTGCTCGAGCTTGCGCCGAAGACCGCCCGTCGCATCAATGCCGACGGCGGCGAGGAAGACATCCCTCTGAACCACGTGCATCTCGGCGACCGCCTGCGCGTGCGTCCGGGCGAAAAGGTGCCAACCGATGGCCGCGTGATCGGGGGGCACTCCAGCGTCGACGAATCCATGCTGACCGGCGAACCGATGCCGGTGGTGAAGCAGGCCGGCGACACCGTGATCGGCGCGACCCTCAACACCTCCGGCGCACTGGTCATCGAAGCCGTCAAGGTTGGTGCCGACACCATGCTGGCGCAAATCGTGCAGCTGGTGGCGAGTGCGCAACGCTCGCGCGCGCCGATGCAGCGCATGGCCGATGCGGTGTCCTACTGGTTCGTGCTGGCGGTGCTGGCCATCGCGCTCGTGACGCTACTGGCCTGGGGGCTGTTCGGGCCGGAGCCGCGCTGGATCTACGGCGTGCTGAATGCGGTGTCGGTGCTGATCATCGCCTGTCCCTGTGCTTTGGGTCTGGCCACGCCGATGTCGATCATGGTTGCCACCGGCCGCGCCGCAGGCGCGGGCGTGCTGTTCCGCGACGCCGAAGCGATCGAACACCTGCGCCGCATCGACACCCTGATCGTCGACAAGACCGGCACGCTGACCGAGGGCCGACCAAGTTTTCGTGAGGTCGTCGCGGCGCCCGGCTTCGCGGGCGACGAAGTATTGCGCCTCGCGGCCAGCCTCGATCAGGGTAGCGAACATCCGTTGGCTGAGGCGATTGTCGCCGAGGCGCGAACCCGCGGCATGATCTTGTCGAGTGCGGAATCATTTGAATCGGCCAGCGGCATCGGTGTGCGTGGCCGCGTCGAGGGCAAGGTGCTCCGCCTGGGCAATACCCGCCTGCTGGAGGAGGCGGGGGTTGCGACCACAGCCATCCATCGCGACGCAGAACGGCTGCGCGGCGACGGTGCCAGCGTCATGTTCCTGGCCGTGGACGGACGTCTTGCCGGACTGATCGGCGTCGCCGACCGCATCAAGCCGACCACGCCCGAGGCCATCCGACAGCTTCAGGCAGCGGGTCTGCGCGTGATCATGGCGACTGGCGACGGCGAGACCACCGCGCGCGCGGTCGCCCGTGAACTCGACATCGACGAGGTGCATGGAGAGGTGCGCCCGCAGGACAAGGCCGATCTCGTCGCCCGGCTCAAGGCCGCAGGACGGCGCGTCGCGATGGCAGGAGACGGCATCAACGATGCACCAGCGCTGGCGCTGGCCGACGTCGGCATCGCCATGGGCACGGGAACCGACGTGGCCATGTCCAGCGGTCGGGTTACGCTCGTGAAGGGCGATCTGCGCGGAATCGTCCGGGCTCGGCAGATCTCCGATGCGACCGTCGCCAACATGAGGCAGAACCTCGGCTTTGCCTTCCTCTACAACGCACTCGGCGTACCGGTGGCGGCGGGTGTCCTGTATCCGGCTTTTGGCTTGCTGCTCAGCCCGATGTTGGCCGCGTTGGCGATGAGTCTGAGCTCTGCGTCGGTGGTGGCCAACGCGTTGCGGCTGCGCGGATCGGCGGTCTGATTTCGGGGCTGCCGGGAAACTGCCGATTCGATCGGGGCTGAACGGCCGCACGGACCGCTTTAGCCGGTGCCGTGAAGCACGGGAAGCGAAGGGCCGACAAGGGCGTGTGGCAAGGTGTGTTGTGAGCTACCGTAACCCGCGTCCCACCGGATACGGCACCCACACCTTGCCCTTGCCCACTTCCGCACCGCATTGGAGCGCCACACGAAAGGCGGCGATCGCGGTTGTCACCGCCTCGCGGTCACGCTCGCCCAGCGCCAGGCGCGCAGTCAGCAGCGCCGCGAGCGTGCAACCGGTGCCATGGCCGCGCAGGCGACGTCGTTCGCTGCGGAACTCGACGATGCCATCGGCGTCGCAGTAGCAGTCGACGACTTCCTTTCCGGCCAGATGCCCGCCCTTCAGCAGCACCGCGTGCGCGCCGCGTGCGCGCAGGGCCTCGGCGGCGCTCGGCATGTCGGCGACGCGACGGATGCGACGGCCCAGCAGCACTTCTGCTTCCGGAACGTTCGGCGTCAGCAGGTGGGCCCGCTGCAACAGCGGTTCGAGCGCGCGTTCCGCTGCGGCGTCGAGCAGACGCGCGCCGGAACTTGCGATCATCACGGGATCGACCACCAGCGACAGGTTGCGCCCCACGAGTGCGCGCAGCACTGCGCGCACGATGCCGGCCGACGCGAGCATGCCGGTCTTGGCGGCGCCGACCGGGTAGTCGTCGAATACGGCATCGATCTGGGCTCGCACGAAACCCGGTCGCTGCACCGCAACCGAGCGTACCGCGCGCGAGTTCTGCGCAGTCAGCGCGGTGATCGCGCTCAGTCCGAACACGCCCTGGCTGGCGAAAGCGCGCAGATCCGCCTGGATACCGGCCCCCCCGCCCGAGTCGGATCCGGCGATCGTGAGCGCGCAGGCGCGCGGGCGGAAGATGGCAGGCATACGAATTCCTTGTTGTAGAAAAGCTACAGAAAATTCTTGCTGTTGCGTAGTTGACGCGATGTTGTTTTTTTGCGATGATGGCGTCGGCTAGAAGCAACACTCCTTCTCTTCTAGCAGGGCTTCAGGGGCATGCAGGCGAGAGCACGTTTGCACATTCTGATTGGGACGGCGGGTTTGATGCTCGCCGTCCCTTCTTTTTCCCCGGCCGAAGATTATTCCCGGGACAGCGGTGCGCGTCATGGCGTGCTGCGCGGTCCCTTGCGCGTGGCCGCTGCGCAGCGGCTCGCTCCTGATTTTGCATGGGTGGATCTGGACTCGCTGATCGAAGTGCCGTCGCTGAACCCGATTGCGCGCGCGCTCGGTGAGCTGCTGGTGGTGCCGCTCGCGAGCGAGCGCGATTGGGCGCTGTATGCACGCGCCGCACGCCTGGCCGAGCGTCGGCCCAGCCGTTGGTCCACCAGCGACGACCCGACCGTGCGTGCCTTCGGTGATCCCGGTCTCGAGCGCCGGCTGCTGACGTCGGGTCTGTTGCTGGAGACGCAGGCCGGGTTCGGCATTGGCGTCGATGCGGTGTTCGCCGAGCAGCGTTTCGCCAGCGGCAGTCTGACGCCGCTGGTCGATGCGCCGGACAGTCGATTGGCCAGCGCGGTCGCCTCCCAGGAGGAATCGCGCGGCACCGGCCTTGCGCTGGCCTTCGGCGCGCCGTTGACGGATCGCATCGGCTGGAGTCTCGGCCTGCGCTCACGAGTCGACATGAATGAGTACAAGTCCTATCGAGGCGTGTACTCGGAGCCCGGTGATCTCGACATTCCCGCGACCGCCGCGCTTGGCATCACCGCGCAGATCGCGCCGCGCACCAGTGTCGTGCTTGGCGCCGAGCAGGTTTTCTACAGCGACATCAACAGTTTCTCCAGCTACGCACTGCCGAATCGTTTCCTGGCGCTGCTCGGTGACAGCAACAGTCCCAGCTTTGCCTGGCAGGATCTGACCGTCTATTCGGCGATGCTGCAAGGTGGCGTGCGCCAGTGGCAGTGGTCGCTCCGTTACACCACCAGCCTGCAGCCAAATCCGACCGCGCCGTTGTTGCAGCAGGCGATCGAAGGAATCCAGAGCGACTCCAACTGGTCGCTCGGTGTAGGCCGTTCGCTCGGTGGGTTCGGAGATGTGCGGCTGACCGCCAGCTATGCCGGGGCCGAGTACGTGTTGGGATCGCCGCTCGTGCGCACCAGTGTCGATCCAACCGAGTCCGAGCACTTCGAATTCGAAGCACTCTGGAACCTGCGCTTCTGAGCGTTTGGTGCTTGCGCGCCACCCTTTCTGGTTCGCCGGCGAGGCAACCGAGCCGATGCCCCGTGCTGGGCGTGCGGTGAGCGTATGGCGCATCGAGTCGTGGTGTGGCGCGGGCCCGCAGCCCGCGACGCGAAGGCAACGCGAGCTGCCGAGGACCACAGGCGCACCGGTCGGTGTGCCCCGTGTCCTTGGGCGACTGTCGATTGGGGGCGGTCGTGCCGGCGTGTTGGCGCCTGCGTCTACAGCACTTCCGACGCGAAATCCGCGAGCCTGGAACGTTCTCCCCGGCGCAGGGTGATGTGCGCGCTGTGCGGCCAGTGCTGGAAGCGGTCGACCGCGAAGGTCAGGCCGCTGGTGGTTTCGGTGAGGTAGGGCGTGTCGATCTGTTCGACGTTGCCCAGACACACCATCTTGGTACTCGGGCCAGCGCGGGTCAGCAGGGTCTTCATCTGCTTGGGCGTCAGGTTCTGCGCCTCGTCGATGATCACGTAGCGGGACAGGAAGGTGCGGCCGCGCATGAAGCTCATCGAGCGCACCTTGATGCGTGAGGACAGCAGGTCGTTGGTCGCCTGGCGCGCCCAGTTGCTGGAGTCCTGCGGGCTCGCGAGCACTTCCAGGTTGTCGTTCAGGGCGCCCATCCACGGCGTCATCTTCTCTTCCTCGGTGCCGGGCAGGAATCCGATGTCCTCGCCTACCGGCACCGTCGCGCGGGTGACGATGATTTCCTTGTAGCGTTGCTGGTCCATGGTCTGGGCGAGGCCGGCTGCGAGCGCCAGCAGGGTCTTGCCGGTACCGGCGGTACCGAGCAGGGTCACAAAGTCGACTTCCGGATCCATCAGCACGTTGAGGCCGAAGTTCTGCTCGCGATTGCGCGCGCTGATGCCCCACACGCGGTGCGGATTGCTCTGGTAGTCATCGACGATCTGCAGCGTCGCGCGCCCGCCCTCGATCTTCAGCACCCGCAGCGCGACCTGGTTGTCGTCGCCGAAATGCAGGAACTGGTTGGGGTGCCAGCGCTCGTCGCGGCGCATCTTGACGCGATAGTAGGTGCGCCCGCGTTCCGACCAGGATTCGAGTTCCGGGTGCTTGCTCCAAAACTCGGCCTTGAGCACGGCCACGCCGGTGTACAGCAGCGCGAGATCGTCGAGCGCGCGGTCGTTCTCGTAGTCCTCGGCGGGGATGCCGTGGATCTTCGCCTTGATCCGCAGGTTGATGTCCTTGGTGACCAGCACCACCGGAGTGCGCGACTGCGACTCGCGCAACTGCAGCACGGCGAGCAGGATCTGGTTGTCCGGCACCACCGTGCCGAAGCTGTGGCCTTCAGCCTTGGCTTCGGTGGTCTGGAAACGCAGCAGGCCGCGCGGCTTGTGGCGGCCGAGGTCTAGGCCATCCGGGCGTTTCAGCGGGATGCCGCGGTCGAGATGGCCGTTGCCGTGCCCTTCGACAAGTTCGCTCAGGAAGCGACTGACCTGACGGACGTTGCGCGAAACCTCCGAAGTGCCCTTCTTCGCGGCGTCCAGTTCCTCCAGCACCATCATCGGCAGGTAGACGTCGTGTTCCTCGAAGCGGAACAGTGCCGTCGGGTCGTGCATCAGCACATTGGTGTCGAGGACGTAGGTGCGCTTTCGCTGACTCATGGGTTCTCCGTCGGGCGGCATGACCGCGCCTGCCAGCATGCCCAAAAATCGCCCGCGACGCGCGCACTCCCGGACGGCCGGCGTGTCCGCTGCATCCGGAACGGATTTCGCCAGCGTAACGCCGGCATTCTTCCCGGGAACCCAAACATGCACAGAACCCTTGCCGGCGTCTGCGTTCTGCTGCTCGCCGCGACTTCCATCGATGTCCTCTCCGCACAGACGCCGTCGGATCCGGAGGCACTCGATGCCGTGTTCGTCTTTGGACGCCAGGCCAATCTGCTCGGCGCCGCGATCAGTGCCTCCGAAGGCGTTGTGGGTCCCGGCGAACTGGCCGAGCGCCCGCGCCTGCGCAGCGGCGACCTCGTCGAGTACGTGCCCGGCATGGTCGCCACCCAGCACTCGGGTTCGGGCAAGGCCAACCAGTACTTCCTGCGCGGCTTCAATCTCGATCATGGCACCGACTTCGCGAGTTTCGTCGACGGCATGCCGGTGAACCTGCGCAGTCATGGTCATGGCCAGGGCTATTCCGACCTCAATTTCCTGATCCCCGAGCTGGTCGAGGAACTGGCCTATCGCAAGGGCACCTGGCATGCCGAGGTCGGCGATTTCTCCTCCGCCGGTAGTGTGAACTTCCGTCTCGCGGAGACCCTGGAACGCCAGCGGTTGCGTTTCAGCGCCGGCGAACACGGCTACCTGCGCGGGCTCGCCAGCGGGGGCTTCGGCAGCGCCGCGCGCAGCCTGGTGTACGGCCTCGAGACCCAGACCTACGACGGCCCCTGGAGCGACATCGAGGAAGACGTGCGCAAGCGCAACCTGGTGCTGAAAGGCGCGGCCGACCTCGCCGGCGGACGCGGGTACCTCAGTTTGATGAGCTACCACAACCGCTGGAATGCGCCGGACCAGATTCCGCAGCGTGCCATCGATACCGGTCTGATCGATGCCCTCGGATCACTCGACCGCGACCTCGGCGGCGTCAGCAGCCGCTCCTCACTGGCGGCTGGCTGGAGCGGAGCGCTCGCCGGCGGCGAATTCGAGGCTGGTGCCTATGCGATCGACTACGACCTGCGGCTGTGGTCCAACTTCACCTACTTCCTCGACGATCCCGTGATCGGCGACGAGTTTCGGCAACGCGACCGCCGCCGCGTGACCGGTTTCCATGTGCGCGACAGTTTCGAGGGCGAGCGCTGGCGCTGGCGCGTCGGGATCGCCGGCCAACGCGACGACATCGGCGCGGTCGGGCTGTGCCGGAGTGTCGCTCGCGAATGCGTACGCGACATCCGCCGCGACCGCGTGGACGAGCGCAGTCTCGCCCTGTGGAGCGACTTCGAGTACCGCTTCGGCGAGCGCCTGCGCGGCTATCTCGGCTGGCGCCACGACCGCTACGACTTCGAGGTCGACGCGATCGAAGCGGCGAACTCGGGCAGTCGCGATGCTTCGATCGGCTCGCCGAAAGCCAGTCTCGCGTACGTCGCCCATCCCAGTCTCGAGCTCTACCTGTCCTGGGGACGCGGCTTTCATTCGAACGACGCGCGCGGCACCGTGCTGCGGATCGATCCGGTCAGCGGCGATCCCGCCGATCCGGTGACGCCGCTGGTGCGTTCGCGCGGCAGCGAAATCGGCGCGCGCTGGTACCTTTCGCAGCGCCTGCATGCCACGCTCGCAACCTGGCGCCTGGACTTAGATTCGGAACTGCTCTACGTCGGCGATGCCGGCACCACCGAAGCCAGCCGTCCGAGCGAGCGCCGCGGCGCCGAACTCGGCCTGTACTGGTTCGCCAGCGAAGCGCACAGCGCCGAACTCGAGATCGAGTACACGGACGCGCGCTTCGGCAACGCCGATCCCGCCGGGCGCGAGATTCCGGGTGCGGTGCCGCTGACCATTGCCGCCGGCTGGAACGCGCATTTCGACGGCGGCTGGGACGCGACCCTGCGCTGGCGCCATGTCGGCGGCTACCCGCTGATTGAGGACGACTCGCAGCGCGCCGAGGGTTCTGATCTCGTCAACCTGCGTGTCGGTCGCCAGCTCGGCGACTGGCGCATCGACGCCGAGCTGCTGAACCTGCTCGACGCCGATGATCGCGATATCGAGTATTTCTATGCCTCTCGCCTACCCGGCGAGCCGGCGGATGGTGTCGAGGATCGCCACTTCCACGCCTTCGAACCGCGGGCCCTGAGGCTGACGGTGAGTCGGGAGTTCTGAGATCCGGTGACCGGCGCCCGGCGCCGGCGACGGGCCGTGCATGCCGACTTTTGCCGACCACCGTCTTTTCAGCCTTTCAACGGCTCCAGGATCGCATCCAGGTTGAGGGTGTCGCAGAACTCCAGAAAGTCTTCACGCAGGCTGGAGATGTGCGCGGAAGCGGGAATGCCGATCGAGATCTGCGAGGAGAACATCTCGGCGCCGGTTTGCGCGGCGCGGTAGCGCGAGGAGGAAAGGGCCTCGACGGTGATGCCGCGGCGCGAGAAGAATTCGGCGAGCTGGTAGAGGATGCCGGGTCGGTCGGCGGCGATCACCTCGACCGTGTACGGCAGGCTGCTGCCGGTCAGTTCCCGGGAACTGGTGCGGCGCATGGTCAGCGTCATCTGCTCGTCGCGCTGCAGTTTGCCGAGCGCGTTCTCGCATTTGGCGATCGCGTCCCAGGCGCCCGAACACAGCAGTTGCACTGAAATCTCCTGGCCGAGCAGTGCGACCCGCGCCTCCAGCAGGTTGCAGCCGGCGTCGACCACGCGTTTGGCGAGGACGGTCAGCAGCGACACCGAGTTCGGGGCGATCGCGGAGACCAGCAGGTGGTTTTCGGGGACGGCGGGACGGACGGGGGTTTCGGTCACGGCGGGCGACTTTGCTGCGGTTGCGGAAACTGCCCGGAAGGTGTCCCGAACAGCCGCGCAGGATACTTGTCAGCTCCGAAAAGCCGCAAGTAAGATCGGGCGAACTCCCCACAGGGCAAGCCCTTCGTGCACATTCGTGGCAGCGTTCCGGCCTTGGTCACACCTTTCCAGCAGTGCGGCGCGCTCGATCTGCTCGCCTTCGAGGACTTGTTGCGCTGGCAACTGCATGAGGGCAGCGAGGCTCTGGTGGTGGGCGGTTCCACTGGAGAGTCCGGGGCGCTCGAAGAGACCGAACTGGCTGCGTTGCTGGAATGCGCGTTGAGGACTGCCTCCGGCCGCGTGCCGGTGATTGCCGGTACCGGTGCACCGGCGACCGCAAAAGCCCTGAAAATGGCGCGCCTGGCGCGCAGCGTGGGCGCCGATGCGGTGCTCGCCGTGACGCCCTACTACTCGCGGCCAACGCAGGTTGGGCTTGCGACGCATTTTCGCGCGCTCGCCGATGGCGGCGGTCTGCCGGTGATCGTCTACAACGTGCCCACTCGCACCGGGGTCGACCTGCTGCCGGACACCGTGGCGGCGCTGGCGGCGCACCCTCGCATCGTCGGTATCAAGGAGGCGGTTGCCGAGGAGCAGCGCATGCGGGCGCTGCTGGCGTTGCGACGGCCCGGATTCGCCGTGCTCAGCGGCGATGATGCGACCGCGCTGCGTGCACTCGCGGCCGGTGCCGATGGCGTAATCTCGGTGGTGGCGAACCTCGTCCCCCGGCTGTTTGCTGAACTCGTGCGCCACGCTCGTGAAGGACGCTTGCAGGCGGCCGGACAAATCGACGCTATGCTTGCGCCGTTGTACGCCGCTGCCGGCAGCGAGCCGAATCCGATTCCGGTGAAGGCCGGGCTGGCGCTGATGGGGCGCATGCAGGACGTGCTGCGGTTGCCATTGCTGCCCCTGTCGGAATCCCTGCGACCGGCGCTGGTGCAGGCGCTCGCGAGCGCCGGGGTCGCTCCCGGCGCCGTGCTCGCGGCCTGAGTCCGCGCACCGCGCCACCCAAAGACTCCGAGGAACCCGCATGTCCCATTCGCGCCTGGCATTCGCCGCACGAGCCCTGTTGATGGCGAGCCTGTGCCTGCCCTTCGGTTGCAGCCTGATCAACCGCCCGATCCTCTACGAGGACGCGCGCGAGACGCCACCGCTGCGGGTACCGTCCGGACTGATCGCGCCGGCGCCGAATCCGGCGTTGCAGATCCCGGCTGTGGAGGGCACGGCGAGCGCAGTGGGACTCGCGCCGCCCGCGCTGGGCAGTGCCGTCGCGGTCGCACGCGGCGGCCTGCCGCGTGCCACGAACGCAGTGCTCACGGTCGCCGACGAGGTCGACAGCGTCTGGCGGCGCGTCGGCATCGCGCTCGGGCGGAGTGGTTGCTGCCGGGTGCTGGGCAAGGACCACGAAGGTCTTCGCTATGAGGTCGAACTGGTGGCGGCGTTACCCAGGCCGGGCTTCTTCAGGCGTCTGTTCGGTGCCGACGAACCGGTGTCGACGATGACGGTGCAGGTGGCGGCAACGGAGACGGGCGCTATCGTTTCGGTGGTCGACGCCGACGGCGGTACACGCCGCGACGACGGCGCGTTGAGCGTGCTCGGCGCGGTGGAGGCACGCCTCAAGTGACGGGTGCGGTGAGTTCGCCCCAGGGATGGTCGTGGCCGGCGCGGTGCGCCGGGATGCAACTCAGCGCTCCAGATACCGCAGCTTGTCCGGCTTGCCGTCCCACTCCTTGGCATCGGCCGGTGCTTCCTTGCGGGTGGTGATCGTGGGCCAGCCAGGCGCGAGTTCGCGATTCAGTGCGATGAAGTGTTCCTGGCCTTCGGGCACGTCGTCCTCGGGGAAGATCGCATTCGCCGGGCACTCCGGCTCGCACAGCGTGCAGTCGATGCACTCGTCGGGATCGATCACGAGGAAGTTCGGACCTTCGTGGAAGCAGTCCACCGGGCAGACCTCCACGCAATCGGTGTACTTGCACTTGATGCAGTTTTCGACGACAACGAAGGGCATTGGCAAGTACGACTGGAGATTTGGCGCTCCCTACGAGAATCGAACTCGTGTTTTAGCCTTGAGAGGGCCACGTCCTGACCGCTAGACGAAGGGAGCGTCGCGGGGCGCCGCGATGATAGCCACGGCTCGAGTGCGCCACAACCGGAGCGACTGAACGCAGGACAACACGGACGCGGCCCCGCGGGCGCCGCGCATGCAGGGACCGGCGGCAACGCCGTTGCAGGGAACACGGAACACTCAACGGATGGATATCGACAGCATCAACCATGCCGCGGATGGCGGCGAGCGCCTGCCGCTGCTGCTACACCGCGCCGCACACACCATCTCGCGCAAACGCATTTCCCCGGCGGCCGTGCGTGTGCTCTACGGGTTGCACGAGGCGGGGTGGCAGGCACATCTGGTCGGCGGTGCGGTGCGCGACCTGCTGCTCGGCGGCGCACCCAAGGACTACGATGTCGCCACCGACGCACACCCGGAGGACATCCGGGGCGCCTTCCGCAGTTGCCGCCTGATTGGCCGCCGCTTCGTGATCGCGCATGTGCGCTATGGCCAGGAGATCATCGAGGTCACCACCTTCCGCGGCGGCAACGAGCTCTCCGCCGAGGACGAGCATCCGGATCGCGAGGTCGAGGCCGAAGGCCTGATCCTGCGCGACAACGTGTTCGGGACCATCGAGGAGGACGCGCGCCGGCGCGACTTCACGGTCAACGCGCTGTACTACTCGATCGACGATTTCGCGGTGCGCGACTATGTCGGCGGCCTGTCCGACCTCGCCGAACGCAAGCTGCGCCTGATCGGCGATCCGGAGACCCGCTATCGCGAGGATCCGGTGCGCATGCTGCGCGCCGCACGGCTCGCGGCGAAACTCGGGTTCACCATGGATCGCGCCACCGAGGAGCCGATCGGCCGCCTCGCCGGCCTGCTCGACGCAATCCCGCCGGCGCGCCTGTTCGACGAGCTGCAGAAGCTGTTCCTGCTCGGGCACGCCGAGAAAAGCTACGACCAGTTGCTGCGCCTGCGCCTGTTCGAACACCTCTTTCCCGGCGTCAGCATCGACGCCGACAGCGGGCGTCCGTATGCCGACGCACTGATCCGCGCGGCCCTGCGCAGCACCGACGCGCGCGTCGCCGAGGGCAAGCCTGTGACCCCGGCCTTCCTGTTCGCGGCTTTCCTGTGGGAGCCGCTGCAGATGGAGTGCGCGCACATCGACGTCAACGCCGAGGGCGCGCTCGGCCTGGCCGCCGACGCGGTCTTTCGCGAAGCCGTCGAGCGGGTCGCGTTGCCCAAGCGTTTCTCGCTTGTGACTCGCGAGATCTGGGAGTTGCAACCGCGCTTCGCAACCCATTCGCCGGGTCGCGCGAAGCGCCTGTTGCGGCATCCACGCTTCCGCGCCGCCTTCGACTTCCTGGTCCTGCGCGCTGCGGTGGACCCGGAGCTGGTCGAGCAGGCCAAGCGCTGGGAGATGGCGCAGACGGTGGCGGACGACGGGTTCGATGCGCTCTTCCGCGCGGTCCCGCAGACCGCCGCTTCACGCGCGGTCGGTGCCGTCGTCTGCGATGGTGAGGCCAGGCCTGCCGCAAAACGCCGCCGTAGGCGCCGACGCAAGCCTGCGATCGCTCCGAGCGAATGAAGCGCGCCTGGATCGGACTTGGCAGCAATCTCGGCGCGCCCGAACGCCAGGTCGATCACGCTTTGCGCGCGCTCTCCTTGTTGGCGCGTTCACGACTGGTTGCGGCTTCTTCGCTGTATCGCTCGCTGCCCTGGGGCGACCCGGATCAGGATGATTACGTCAACGCGGTCGCTGCGCTCGACACCCGGTTGCCGCCGCGCGTCTTGATGGAGCAACTGCTACGCATCGAGGCAGAGCATGGTCGTGATCGCAGCGCGCAGCGACCCAATGGCCCGCGCACGCTCGACCTCGATCTGTTGTTGTACGGCGAGGAGCATTACCGGTTGCCTGACCTGACGTTGCCGCATCCACGCCTGCACGAGCGTGCCTTCGTGCTGCTGCCGCTGGCCGAGCTCGCGCCGGAGCTGCCGATTCCTGGTCACGGCAACGTGAAGTCCCTGCTCAAACCGGAATTCGCTAGCCTGTGCTGGCGCCTGCCCGAGTCGGGCGCTTCTCTCCGTTGAGCGCCGCCATGTACCCGACTCCGTCCGTCTCCGCGCCCGGCAGCAAGCCGGTGTCCGTCCCCGGCCTGCGCAAGATGAAGCAGGAGGGCACGCCGATCGTCGCACTGACCGCCTACGACGCCAGCTTTGCGCACGTACTCGACGCCGCCGGTGTCGATGTGGTGCTGGTCGGCGATTCCCTCGGCATGGTCTTCCAGGGCCACCCGAACACCCTGCCGGTGACCGTCGACGACATCGTCTACCACAGCCGTGCCGTGCGCCGCGGCCTGGCGCGCGCGCTGCTGATGGCGGACATGCCTTTCCTGAGCTACGCGACGCCGGAGCAGGCGCTCGCGACGGCGAAGCGCCTGCTGGTCGATGCCGAAGCCGGCATGGTCAAGCTCGAGGGCGGCCAGGACTGCGTGCTCGAGGTGATCCGCTTCCTGACCGAGCGCGAGGTGCCGGTGTGCGCGCACCTCGGCCTGACGCCGCAATCGATCCTGCGCATGGGCGGTTTCCGCGTGCAGGGACGCGAGGAGGCCGCGCAGAAGAAGATGGTCGAGCAGGCGCACGCGGTGGTCGCCGCCGGCGCCGAGGCGCTGGTGCTCGAATGCGTACCGGCGACGCTCGCTCAGCAGATCACCCAGGCGATCGAGATCCCCACCATCGGCATCGGTGCCGGTGTGCATTGCGACGGCCAGATCCTGGTCGGCTACGACGCCCTCGGCATCACCCCGGGCAAGCGCGTGCGCTTCACCAAGGACTTCCTGATCGAAACCGGCAGCGTCGAAGGCGCCGTCCAGCGCTACGCCGCGGACGTCCGCGCGCGGCGTTTTCCGGGGCCGGAACACAGTTTCTGAGCCTTGCGCCACGCTCCGGGCGTGGCCGGAAGAGCGTTGGACGCAAAGGACGCAAAGAAGAGCAAGCAAGGACGCAAAGGAGGCGGGCAGCTCGGTCGAATAACTTGGGGCTGCGTCGCTTCACGCCTCGAGATGACGACCTCAGTCTTCCCCGAGCCATTGCCGTTCTTTGCGTCCTTTCTTTTCCCCTTTGCGTCCTTTGCGTCCAACGCTCTTCTGGTCGCTGATAGCGTAGGCGCCCCGAATCGCGCGAGCCCGACCCATGCAGCGTTTCAACGATCCCGCGCCGATGCGCGAACTGCTGCGCGAGTGGCGGCGCGAGCGGCAGCGGATCGCGTTCGTGCCGACCATGGGCAATCTGCACGAGGGCCACATCTCGCTGGTCGAGAAGGCGCGCGGGCTGGCCGATCGGGTGGTCGCCAGCGTGTTCGTCAACCCCACCCAGTTCGGGCCCTCGGAGGACTACGCGGCCTATCCGCGCACGCTCGAGCGCGACGCCGGCTTCCTCAGTGCGGCCGGATGCGACGTGCTGTTCACGCCGACGATCGAATCGATGTACCCCTACGGCGAGACCGCGGCCTGGGTGGACGTGCCAAGCCTGTCCGGGATCCTGTGCGGCGCGTTCCGGCCGGGGCATTTCCGCGGTGTCGCCACCGTGGTCACACGGCTGTTCAACCATGTCGCTCCGGACGTTGCGGTATTCGGTGAGAAGGACTACCAGCAACTGCTGCTGATCCGGCGCATGACCCGTGACCTCGGTTTCCCGATCGAGATCGTCGGTGCACCCACCGCCCGCGATGCCGATGGCCTGGCGATGTCTTCGCGCAACCAGTATCTGAGCGCGGAACAGCGCGCGATCGCAGGCACCATCCATCGCGTGCTGCGCGCGGTGGCCGATGTGGTGGTCGCCGGTGGCGACGCCACGCCGAGTATCGAGACCGGGCTCGCCACGCTGCGCACCGCCGGTTTCCGCCCGGACTACCTGGAGGTGCGCAGCGCCGAGTCGCTGCAGCCGCCCGATGCCGGGGAGCGCGAACTGGTCGTGCTGACCGCCGCCTGGCTGGGCCGGGCGCGGCTCATCGACAACCTGCGTTTCACGAAACCCTAACCGCTGTTGCAACAGGCTGAATGCGCGCAACAAGTGTATGGATTCTCGCAACAGCCTGTGGTACGTTTACAACCACTCTGAGGAGCCAGCCACATCCGCGACTCAGGGTACGCAGGGCGCGTTGAGGTAATCGTCACTCCGATCTAAAAACCCTCGCCGATCTGGACGAGGGTTTTTTTTTGCGTGCCCGGCAGGACGCGCCTGCCTGGAGGTGGAAGTCCCCTGCTCGTCCGGCAAAGGGAAGAGTCGGCCGAACGGCAAAAGGTGTCACGGGCAACTGCGAATCCGGAGGAAGCCTGGGTAGTGCGCCGGGCTGGCGAACAGGAGGCGGATAGAAGGCGGCACAGCGGGGCGAGGCGGACACTATCGTCGAAGCCTGGTTCTTGTGCGGATCGCATCCCAGCAAGTGATGGAAGTCCACCTCCGCGCGAACGCGGCAACCTTTGGTCCGCGGATGTGCGGGTGGTGGGTACAACACCTCGGTCCCGACCACAATCCAGGCGGCATCAGGAAGCGCCACTTCCACTTGGAACGCGACCTGTGAAAACCATCATGTACTGCCTTGCGTACGGGAAAAGTAACCCAAGGCATTGTTCTGCAAGGCATCCATTCTTGGGACGGTGATCGAGAGTTCGCACGCCGCCGGGTCGGGTGCCGACGCTGACCGAGCCTCGCCTGGTTTGCCTCGCCGTCAACGCCTCGCCGGGTTATCGTCGTCGGGTCATCCCGGAGAGTGCGCGCATGGGCGAGATGGACGGCAAGACCTACCGCAAGGCGCTGGAGCCTTTGCAGGAAGAACTGAACGCGATGCACCGCTGGTTGCAACACACGAAACGGCGGCTGGTGGTGGTGTTCGAAGGGCGCGACACCGCCGGCAAGGGCGGTGCCATCAACGCCGTTGCAGGCTGCCTGAATCCACGCGCCTGTCGGGTCGTCGCGCTGTCCAAACCGAGTGACCGCGAGCAGTCGCAATGGTATTTCCAGCGCTACGCGGTGCACCTGCCGAGCGCCGGCGAGATCGTGCTCTTCGACCGCAGCTGGTACAACCGCGCCGGCGTCGAGAAGGTGATGGGCTTTTGCCAGGAGGAGGAGTACCAGCGATTCCTCGAGGATTGCCCGAAGTTCGAGCGCATGCTGGTGGCGAGCGGCATCCTGCTGTTCAAGTACTGGTTCGCCTGCGACCAGAAGGCCCAGGAGGAGCGCCTCGCCGAGCGCCTCGCAGACCCGGTCAAGCGCTGGAAGATCTCGCCGATCGACCTCGCCGCGCGTGGCAAGTATGGCGACTACACCGTCGCCCGTGATGCCATGTTCGCCGCGACCGACATCCCGGAGGCGCCGTGGACGCTGGTCGACATGAACGACCAGAAACGTGGCCGGCTCAACATGATCCGCCACCTGCTCGACCACCTGCCGGACCACGAGATCGCGCCCGAGCCGCTGGAGCTGCCGCCGCTGGAGCGCAAACCGATGAAAGAGAGCTACCCGAAAGGCGTGGCCAGGGCGAAGTCGGTGTACTGAAGCGATTCTCGGCGCAGGTGTCGGGCGCTCCAGCCCGACGGGCTCACCAGCCCGACCGCCTCACCAGCCGATGCTGAAGCCGGCGAGTGACTGCGTCTCCACGTCAGCGCCGATGACCGCGTCCACGCGCGCCAGCGGCGGGCCGCGCCAGAGCCAGGACTCGAGTTTTGCGAGCGCATCCGGCTCGCCCTGGGCGAGCACTTCGACCCGGCCATCGGCGAGGTTGCGGGCGTGCCCGTGCAGGCCCAGCGCCTGCGCCTGCTGGCGGGTCGCGGCACGGTAGCCGACGCCCTGCACGCGGCCGCTGACGAGGAATCGCCGTGTCGCCATCGCTTCAGTCGACCGCCGCGGCGGCGATCGCCTTCTCGATGTCGGCGCGCGTCACCGGACCCAGGAAGCTCTTCGCGAGACTGCCGTCCGGAGCCACCAGGTGGGTGGTCGGCAGGCCCTTGGGTACCGCGAAGGCCTTCGGCGGCGCGTACACGTCGACCACCGCAATCGGGTAGCGCACCGGCCGCTGCTTCAGGAAGGCCTCGAGGTCCTCGGGCGTGGTCTCTTCGAAAGCGAGACCCAGGACGACGAGGTCTGTGCGCGCATGGTCGAGTTCGTCGAGTTCCGGCATTTCCTTGATGCAGGGCCCGCACCAGGTGGCCCAGTAATTGATGACCACCCACTGGCCGCGCTGTTGCGCGAGGTCGAAGGTGGCGCCGTCGAGGGTGGTGACGGCGAGCTCGATAGGAGCGGCCTGGGCGGCGGTGCACAGCGCGAGCGCCAGAGTGAGCGGTCGGAAAAGGCGGGTCATGGTGTTTCGGGTCTCGGGAATGGACGGAGTATGCATCGGACCGGGCGACGGACCGGTCGCTGACGCCGCGCTCAACCCAGCGGTGCGGTTTCACCGGTGCCTCGCGCGGGCGCCTTGCGCAACAGTTCGGCGAGCGCCTGGTCGAGCTGGCGTTCGGCGGCCTGCGCGGCGTTTTCGCACAGTTGCGCGATGCGTGCGTCCACGCTGCTGGCCGGCAGGTCGATGTGCCTGCCGTTCGACAGCGGCAGCAGGAAGGGATGGCCGCGGTAGAGCGCGCGCAGGCGCACCAGGTCGGGGTCGCGGCTGAGAATCCAGCCGCCGATGTCGGTGCGCTGGGCGATGCGTTCGCGTTCGAGCAGGCCGAGCAGGTCGGCGATCGTGGCTTCGGGCACGTCTGGCAGTTGACCTGCGAGTTCGCCGACCGAGAGGCCGACGCCCTTGGCCTGCGCCTCGCGCAGCCGCGTCAGCATGCGCAGCATCGCCGGAAAGCGTTCGCGCTCGGGCAGGTCACGCTTGTTCGCCTCGTGGCTGAAGGCGCCCAGCGCGGCGGTCAGCGAGGCGCCGAGCAGCGCCACCACCCAGGACACGTAGATCCACAGCAGCGTCACCGGGATCAGCGCCACCGCGGCACCATAGATCTGCTGGTAGCTGGCGAAGCGGCCGATGAACTGCGCGAAGCCCCATTTCGCGACCTCGAAGGCGGTCGCGCAGAACAGCCCGCCGAGCAGCGCGTGGCGCAATCGCACCGGGCAGTTCGGCACGATCAGATAGGCCAGCGTCGCGGCTGCGAAGCTGACCAGGAAGGGCAGGGTGGACAACGCCAGCGACTCCAGCCCGAGGCGCGCCGACAAGGCGGCGAGGTAGGGCGAGGCAAGCAGCGCCGAACTCACTGCGAGGCCGGCGCCGACCAGCAGCGGGCCGAGCGTCAGCGCGGCCCAGAACACCACGAAGCGCGCCAGCGCCCGACGCGGCGCGACCACCCGCCAGATGCGGTTGAAGGAATGCTCGATCGAGGTCACCAGCAGCAGGCCACTGACGAAGAGCGCGGCGATGCCGACCGCGGTCAGTTGCGAGGCCTTGTCGATGAAGGCCAGCAGCTCGGTCTCGATCTGCTCGCCGACGGCCGGCACGAAGTGTTTGAACACCCAGTCGGTGAGCGCGTCGATGTAGCGCTCGAACTCCTGGAAGGAAGCGAGCACGCTGATCGTGACCGTCAGCAGCGGCACCAGCGCGAACACGGTGGTGAAGGACAGCGCGCCGGCCGCCTCGAAGCACTGGTCGTCGTTGAAGCGTCGCCCGAGGAAGCGACCGAAGGCGAGGAACTGCTGGACGTGGCTGCGGGTGGCGCTGGCGAGGGCGGAACGGGGCATCGGTGCATCGCTGGCGGCAACCCCGCGAGTCTACGTGCCGGAGGGACGGGCGGGGACGTGGCTCGGGTAGCATCGGCCGCCCGTCCACCTCTGCGCTGACCGTGTCCTACATCCTGGTCCTGTACTACAGCCGCCACGGCAGCACCGCGCAGCTCGCACGGCGGATCGCCGACGGGGTCGAGGAAGCGGGCCTGCCGGCGCGCCTGCGCACGGTGCCGGAGGTGGTGGCCCTGGCCGATGCGCAGCCTGCGCCGGCGGTACCCGGCGACGGCCCGCCCTACGCCAGCCTCGACGACCTCGCGCAGTGCCGTGGCCTGGCGCTCGGCAGCCCGACCCGCTTCGGCAACATGGCGGCACCGCTGAAGCATTTCCTCGACGGCAGCGCGGCGCTGTGGCTGTCCGGCGCGCTCGCCGGCAAGCCGGCGGCGGTGTTCACCGCAACTTCCTCGCCGCATGGCGGCCAGGAAAGCACACTGCTGTCGATGATGTTGCCGCTGCTGCACCACGGCATGCTGCTGGTCGGACTGCCCTACAGCGAGCCCGGCCTCAACCGCACCCACGGCGGCGGATCACCCTACGGCGCCGGGCACCTCGCGCGCCACGGCCGCGATTCCGGGCTCGACGAGGACGAGAAGGCGCTCGCGCGTGCGCTCGGTCGCCGCGTCGCCGACATCGCCCAGCGGCTGTGCCCATGAACACCGCGACGCGCCTGTGCGCCGCCAGCCTCGCGGCGCTGGTGCTGTTGCGCCTGGCCTATGCCTGGGCCATTTCGGCCACACCCGCCGATGTCGCGGGTCACGCCGCGATCGCGCTGGCGCCGCTGCTGCCCTTCGTCGCCGCCTGGGCCTTCCGGCTGCGCGGGCTGTGGATCTACGGCGGCATCGCCGCCTGGGTGTACCTGAGCCACGGCGTGATGGAGGCCTGGGCCACGCCGCCGGTGCGTGCCTGGGCGCTGGTCGAGACGGTATTGGCGACCCTCTATTTCGCGGCGATGTGGGAACGCACGCGGCGGATGCGGGCGCAAGGCGCGCAGACCCAGGCACGGCACCGCTGAACCAGGCGTCGCTGCGGTCATGGCCCCGGCGAACCGCAGCGTGGCATGCCGGGTCACGAGGCCGCGCGGCCCTGCTCGGTGACCCAGCGGGCGAAGTCGAAGTCGAACTGCGCGGTCGCCGCGCCCAGGGTTGGACTCTCTGCGTAATCGACGCCGGCCGCCTGCAACTGCTGCGCCTGCTCGCGGCTGTCGACGTTGCCGGCGATCACCATCATGCCGCTTTGGTGCGCGCGCCGGATCAGCGCGGTCAGCCACTCGGCGGCGCGCTCGCTGCTGCCGGTGCCGGTGGACAGTTCCGGCGACAGTCGCAGGTAATCCACTGGCACGCCGCGCAGACGCTGCACCAGGGTCAGGTCACGGCCGACGTCCTTGAGGCCGACGCGCACCGCGAGTGGCTTCAGTTGCTGCGCGAAGGCCACCAGCGCTTCCATGCGATCAGCGAGCACCGCAGCCGGCAGAGTCAGGGCAATCCCGGATCCCGACAGCCGCCGCTCCTGCAACATCTGGGTCAGATGCGTGGCCAGCGCGCCATCGTCCAGCGCCCATGGCGAGAGATCGACCACCAGGCGCACCTGGCGCCCGCGCTTCAGAAGGTCGGCGCGCACCGACAGCGCTTCGCCGATCACGAAGCGGTCGAGTTCGGCGACGCAGCCGAGTTCACGGGCGACGCGCAGGAAGTCCTCCTGGCTGGCCGCCGGCTGGCCGGCGCCACCTGGGCGCCAGCACGTCGCCAGTTCGTATTGTCCGGGAACGCGACCGCGCAGCGGCAGCCAGGGCGCGCCGCGGACTTCCATGGTCTGGCCGAAGCGGCGGCTTTGCAGGATGCCGCGCAATTGCGCATCGCGCTCGGCCGGGATCAGGCTGGCGCTGGAGGCTTCGAACCACATGCAGCGATCACCGCCCAGATGCTGCGCGGCGAGGGCGGCGGCTTCGGCATTCTGTACCGCGATATCGGCCGACTCGCCTTCCAGATGGGCCAGACCCAGGCTCGCCGCGAGCGCGAGTTCACGCTCGCCGATCTGGATGCGCCGTCGCAGCAGGCTCTCGCGCAGCGCCTCGGCGCTGGCGAGCGCGGCGGCGCGGTCGCTGCGACGCAACAACACGAGGTAGCGGCAGTCCTGGTAGAGCGCGGGCAGGTCCTCGGCGCGCAGGTGTTCCTTGAGCGCCTGACCGACGGCCACATCCAGCCGGCTCTGCCCGGAGATGCCGAGCGACTTGCGCAGCATCTCGTGCTCGTCCAGCGCGATGTACAGCACCACCGCTCCGGGCTGGCCGCGCGCGGCCTCGGCGCGTTCGATGAACTCGCGGCGCGGATACAGCCCGGTCGACTCGTCGCGCGCGGCGCCGCGCCGCGGCGCGAAGCGGCGGCTGCGCTTCAACCGCGCTTCGATCACGCTGACCAGGTGGCGTGGCTTCAGCGGCTTCAGCAGGTATTCGTCGGCACCGCCGGCGATCGCCTGTTCGCGCAGCGCCAGTTCGCGCGAACCGGCGACCAGCACCACCGGGATATCGGCGGTCTGTGCGCGCTCGCGCAGCCCGTGTACCAGTTTCATCGAATCCGCACCACGCAGGTCGGCATCGATCACCGCCAATTGCGGCTTGAAGCCGTCGACGGCCTCGAGTGCTTCAGCGGCGCCCTGGCACAAACGCACGCTGTATCCGGCATCCTTGAGCCAGCCAGCCGCCTGCAGGCCGCGTTCGCGCTCGCCGTCGACCAGCAGCACGCGGCTGGGCGTCGCCGATGCGGTCGCCTCGGTGGTGAGCGCCACCAGCATCGCCAGAGGATCCAGCGGCGGCTCGAAGTACTTGACGCCCTGGCGCAGCGCCACCAGGCGCCGCCCCAGGTCCTGGCGTGGCGCCACGACCGCCAGCGCCGGTTCGCGATGGTTTTCCCCAAGGACAGTCCTTGCGTTCACCGCGGCACGCAGGTGCGGCACGCTGTTGGCGCAGGCGGCGCCGACCACGAGCGCGCGCGGAATGACGCTGGCGAGCAGCGCGAAAGCCTGCTCGGCGCGCGCGAAACTGCGTACCGAATAGCCCTGTTCGGCGATCGCCGGGGCAAGATCGATGCCGAATTCGGCTTCCTCACCGATCAGCACGATGATCTCCCTGCCCAGCGGGCGCCGCGCGCCGGGAACCGGGAAGGTGGGCCTGCTCGTGCTCACGGCGGTTGCCGCGACTTGCGCCGGCGCAGGTGTCGGCGCCGCCGGTTCGGGTTCCGGTGCGGCGGCGGGCAGCGCCCGCGCCTGCACCATGTCGAGCGCGAGCGCCGTGCTGGCGAGCGTGCTGACCAATGCCGACAGCGTGCGCAACTGCTCTGGATTGGGGGTCAGCGCAGTATCGACGAACACCCGCACGAAGGTCTCGAGCTCGCCCGCCTTGCGGCTCAGGGACAGTCGCAGCCGCTCGCAGGCGCGCACCAGTTGCTTGGCCGCCAGTTGCAGGCCGCGTCCATGCGCCGGACTCCAGCGGCCCTGATTCAGCTTGTCCCAGGCCAGCACCAGACTGGTGGCGTGTTGCTTCAACTCCTCGCGGGCGCGCTCGAGGTGCGCTTCGACGCTCTGCTGCCGCGACTCCGCGCCTGAATTCATCGCGCATCTCCCCAAGGATCGACGCCGATTCTGCACCCGATCGCGCCCCGCGAGTGTGCGCGCGTTCAGGATCCGGACGCGCTGTCCGGCCCGCGTCGGGTGTAGGCTTCCCGGGCCCGATTGGAGGAGCGACGGAAATGCGATCCAGCAGCGGACGCAGTCGGTTCGGCGGCTACCTTCCGTCCTTGCTGGCGATCACGGCCCTGGTGGTGGACGTGCTGTTCAACTGCTTCAGCTATGCGGCGCTCGCGGAACATCCGGAAATGGGCAACGCCTTCCGCAATGCCATCAAGAACGATTCGCCGATCGTGGAGAGCTACATCGCCGGTGGTCGATTCTTGCGCAGCCTGCCCGGCATGGCTCGCATCGGCGACGACACCGCCGCCGCCGCCGCCGCGCCTCTGCTGGCGCGCGTCAAGGACTTTCCGCAAGGCGCAGACGCGGTGTTCTTCGGCAACGCGAAGAGCGGAGCGCACGCGCGCATGCTGTGGGGGCGCATCCTGATGCCTTTCCTGGCGCTGCTGGCGATCGTGCTCTGGGTGCGGCGACAGAAACCGGTGCAGACACGTCCGGCGTCGCGTTGACGACGAACCCGATGGCGCCTTCGATCCGATGAGCGCGAGGATTGCCCGACTTCGAGCCAGCGGAGCATCGCAGCATCCGCCTGTGGGCGGATTCGGACAGCGTGACTGCTCGCCAAATGATCTATTCATATGTCATTCAGTTAATGACTTGTTGTGCGGTGCAGCAAATGGTTTCGCGAGATACCAACACTGAATCAAGCGTGAATACTAAAGCTCGCTTCTGTTCAGGTTCAGAATGCCACTGAGTGCTCGAATTGGATGCTGCATTGCAGCACAACTGACGCCCCGCGGCACATTGTGCCCCGATTGACCCCTGAATGAACGCTGATTAGTGTGCGCGCCGGTCACGACGTCGAGTCCTCACTGGGGAGGTCTGGATTCCGTCGTGGCCGCTTCGTTCATCCCAACGCCGGCCGGGTCCACCCGGTCCTAAGTATCTCTTGGACTTTCTGGGGGTTGCACTCATGCAAAAGGTTGGTTCCAGTCTGGCGATTGCGATCGCAATGTCGCTCCCGTCCCTCGCGGTCTCGGCCGATCTGCGGCCTTCGTCGCGTCCGGTCGAGGGTCAGTACATCGTCGTGCTGAAGGAAAGCCACGTGCGCTTCGGCGACAACACCGGGGCGCGCACTTCCCTGCCCGACGTGCTGACCGCAGCGGTCGATGTGTCTGCCGCCTACGGGGCGCGCTACGTGCGTCACTTCGAGAAGGTGCTGCCGGGTTTCGTGATCCAGGCCACCGCGGCCGATGTGGACCGCATGTTGTTCGATCCACGCATCGACTACATCGAGCAGGACGGCATCGTCGTCGCCAGCGCCACCCAGTCCGGCGCCACCTGGGGCATCGATCGCGTCGACCAGCGCGCGCTGCCGCTCAGCAGCACCTACACCTATGACACCACGGCGAGCAATGTGCACGCCTACATCGTCGACACCGGCGTGCTCGGCAGCCACACCCAGTTCACCGGGCGCATGGGCAACGGCTACACCGCCATTTCCGACTCCAACGGCACCAACGACTGCAACGGCCACGGTACGCACGTCGCCGGCACCGTCGGCGGCAGCACCTACGGCGTCGCCAAGGGCGTCACCATCCACCCGGTGCGCGTGCTCGGCTGCAACGGCTCCGGCACCAACTCCGGCGTGATCGCCGGCATGGACTGGGTCGTCAGCAACCGCGTCCAACCCGCAGTTGCGAATATGAGCCTCGGCGGAGGCGCTTCCACCGCGACCGACGACGCCATCCAGCGCATGTACGCCGCGGGCGTCACCGTGGTCGTCGCGGCCGGCAACGACAACGCGAATGCCTGCAACTATTCGCCGGCGCGTGCCCCGAACGCGATCACGGTCGGCTCCACGACCAACACCGACGCGCGCTCCTCCTTCTCGAACTACGGCACCTGCGTCGACATCTTCGGGCCAGGCTCGAACATCCTGTCGGCCTGGTACACCGGCACCAGCGCCACCAACACCATCAGCGGCACCTCGATGGCCTCGCCGCATGTGGCCGGCGTTGCCGCGCTCTACCTCGCGGCCAATCCGTCGGCGACGCCGGCGCAGGTCGCCAGTGCGCTCAACAGCAATGCCACGCTGAACGTGGTCACCGGTGCCGGTACCGGTTCCCCGAACCGGCTGGTGTATTCGCTGTTCGGCGGCACGCCGCCGGCCAACGTTCCACCGACTGCCAACTTCAGCTTCACCACCAGCGGCCTGACCGCGACCTTCACCAACACCTCCACCGACAGCGACGGCACGATCGCCTCGCGCAGCTGGAACTTCGGTGATGGCACCACCTCGACCACCAACAACCCGAGCAAGACCTACAGCGCGGCCGGCACCTACACGGTCACGCTGACGGTCACCGACGACGACGGCGCCAGCAGTTCGACCTCACGTTCGGTCACGGTGTCCTCCGGTGGCGGTGGCGGCAGCGCCCTCAGCAACGGCGTGGCGCGCGCGGGCTCCACGGCTTCGACCAGCGCGAACAGCGACTACGACGATTACACCGTCGCGATCCCGGCCGGTGCGACCAACCTGACCATCGCCACCAGCGGTGCGTCCGGTGATATCGACCTGCACGTCAAGTTCGGTGCCCAGGCCACCACCAGTGTCTACGACTGCCGTCCGTACAGCTCTTCCGGCAACGAGACCTGCAGCTTCGCGACGCCGAGCGTCGGCACCTACTACGTCCGTGTCTATGGCTACCAGACCGGCACCGTGAACTACAACATCACGGCCTCCTGGAGCACCGGCGGTGGCGGCGGCACGGTCACCGAGAAGTTGTCCAACGGCAACTTCGACACGATCACCTCCAGCACCAACTCGGCGCCGGATGGCTCGTGGGCGCGCTCGGCTTACACCGGCACCTCCTTCAATACCCTGGTGGCCGGCCAGAGCAACGCACAGTCCGGCGGCAGTTACGCCTACCTCGGAGTCAACGCCAGCACCAGCTCGCAGACCGTGCAGAGCAAGCCGACCCTGATCCCGGCCGGTGCCACCCAGGCGACGCTGTCCTTCTACACCTCGATCGTGACCAGCGAGACCACCACCTCGACCGCCTACGACAAGTTGCAGGTGCAACTGGTCGATGCCGGCACGAACGCGGTGATCACGACCCTGGTGACCCTGTCGAACCTCAATAAGACCACCAGCGCCTCCACCTACGTGCAGCGCAGCTACAACGTCGCGGCGTACAAGGGTCGCAATGTGCGCATCCGCTTCGTGGCCACCACCGACGTCTCGCTGGCGACGACCTTCCGGGTCGACACGGTCAGCCTGCGCACGGACGGCTGAGCATGGGTCCAGGCGGGCGTCGCTTCGGCGGCGCCTCGCCATGCAGCACCCAAAGCCCCGGGGGAAACTCCGGGGCTTTTCCGTTCGTGCGCCCGACAGGGCGCGCCTGCTTGGAGGTGAGAGTCCGCTACTCGCCCGGCAAGGGGAAGCGTCGGCCAAACGACAGGGGCGTCGCGGATAACTGTGGATCCGGAGGAAGCTGGAGGCGAGTCGGGTGAACGGCCACGGTCTTCGGTCCCTTTGCCAGCGTCGTCGTGCAGCGGATCCACGTGGGTCGTGCGGGTTGGCTGGAGCGGGTACCGCTCCGCGGCTGACATTCGTCACGCGTCGCGGATGACACCCCACACTGCCGCGTCGCGGCCCCACCATCGATGCTGGACTCCCCCGGATCCGGAGTTCTGTCGATGGGGTACGCCTCGATCGCCGAACTGCGTGGCGCCAGCAAGCGCTACGGCAAGCACATCGCCCTGCAACCCACCGATCTTTCCATTCGCGCCGGCGAAGTCCTCGCACTGCTGGGCCCCAACGGCGCCGGCAAGACCACCGTGCTCGGGCTGCTCACCGGGCGGCTGTCGGCGGACGCCGGCAGCGCGCGGCTGTTCGGCGCCGATCCGCGCGACTGGCGGGCTCGTCGTCGCATCGGTGTGATGCTGCAGGATGGTCGGTTGCCGGAAACGCTGCGCGTGTCCGAGCACATCGCGCTGTACGCGGGCTATTACCCGAAGCCGAGACCGCTGGAGGAGACACTCGAGCTCGCGGGCCTCACCGACATCGCCCAACGTCGCTACGAGCAGCTCTCCGGCGGCCAGCAGCGGCGTGTGCAGTTCGCACTGGCGATCTGCGGGCGTGCACCGCTGCTGTTCGTCGACGAGCCGACGGTTGGCCTCGATGTCGAGGCGCGACGCAATTTCTGGCAAGTGCTGGGACAGTTGCGTGCGGAAGGCAGCAGCATCGTGCTGACCACCCACTACCTCGAAGAGGCCGATGCGCTGGCCGACCGCATCGTGCTGCTCGCCGGGGGCCGCATCTTCGCCGAAGACACGCCGGCCGGCATCAAGGCGCGCGCCAGCGGCAAGCGCCTGCGCTGCCGTACCCGGTTGTCGGCGGCAATGCTGCGGGGCTGGCCGGAGGTCGGCAAGGTCCACGTCGAAGGCGAGCGCACCGAGATCTGCAGCCACGCGCCCGAGGTGCTGTTGCGCCGCCTGCTCGCGGCGGACGCCGACCTCGTCGACCTGGAGGTGCTGCCGCTCAGCCTCGAGGAAGCCTTCCTGACCCTGACTGCCACGAGCGCATCGAAGGAGGCCGCATGAACGCCGCCATTGCCACCGGACCCAGCCTCGTCGGCCTCTGCCTGCGCGAAGCCGGCTACGAGTTCCTGCGCCAGTTGCGTACGCCCGCCGTGGCGGTGCCGACGCTCGCCTTCCCGCTGGTGTTCTACGTGCTGTTCGGTCTGGTGCTGCCCGGCAAGTGGGGGCAATACGACAAGACTGCCTATCTGCTCGCCACCTACGGCGTATTTGGAGTGATCGGCCCGGCACTGTTCGGCTTCGGCGTCGGCCTCGCGCTCGAACGTCACAGCGGCTGGCTGGAACTGAAACGCGTCAGTCCGATGCCGATCGGCGCCTATTTCTTCAGCAAGATCGCGATGAGCCTGGGTTTTGGCCTGATCGTCGTGGTGCTGCTGTCGATCGCCGCGATCGGTTTTGGCGGCGTGCGCATCGATCCGATCACCTGGCTCAAGCTGACTGGTGTGCTGCTGGTCGGCACCCTGCCTTTCTGTGCGATCGGCCTGTGGGTGGGCTCACTGGTCTCCGGCCAGGCGGCGGTCGCGGTCATCAACCTGATCTACCTGCCGATGTCGGTGTTGTCCGGCTTGTGGCTGCCGCTGTTCGCCTTCCCGGTGATCCTGCAGAAGTTCGCGGTGATCTGGCCGGCCTGGCACCTCGCGCAACTGGCGCTCGGCATGATCGGTCAGGCGCAGGACGCCAAGCTCGTGCTGCACACTGGCGTGCTGCTGGCGACTTCCGTGCTGTTCCTGAGTTTGGCGGCGCTGAAGCTGCGGGAGAGGTGAGGAGGGCGTATCCGCGGGCCGCCGCCGACAACATCCTGACGGCGCACGCCGACAGTCATCCGCTTTCGAGCACCGCCAGGAGCGGTCATGGGCATCGCCAGACCCGCGCTGCTCGCGATCCTGCAACAACGTTGCGAGCGGAACCGCGGGCGCCACCCGGGAGTCGACTGGACACGAGTCGAAGCGCGCGTGCAGGCGCAGCCGGGTGCACTCGCGACATGGGCTTCGATGGAGGACAGCGGTGGCGAATCGGATGCGGTCGACATCGACGCCAACGGCCGCATGCCCAGGTGTGATTGCAGCCCCGAGAGCCTGGTCGGCCGCCGCAGTCTCTGCCGCAACCAGGCCGCGCTGGAAGCACGCAAGCACGACAAGCCGCACTGGCGGCGTCGATCGGCATCGAACTGCTCGACGAAGTGCAATGCACTGCAAGGATTGCGTGTGATCGCCTTCGCTGCCAGCCTGCCCTTCGGATCCTTGGAACTGCCGATCGACGAGGCTTTGCTGTGGTGAATGACCCGTCGCCTGCTCCCCCGGCCAGCATCAACGGGCGCGCGATCGATCTCGGCCTCTTCGAACGGCCGGGGATCGGGCTCGTCTATCTGTTCTTCGTGTTCCTGCCGCTGATGTTCCCGCCGCGCGTGGGCGCACTGGCGATCAGCGCGAGCGCCATCGCCTGCGTGCTGTTCCTGCCGATCTACTACGCCTCCTTCCGGCGCGAGTCGGGACACTGGCCGATCGCCGCGAGCGCGCTGGTCGGCTATGCGCTGATCCCGCTCAACCCCGGCGGCAACACCTTCATCATTTACGCGATGGCGATGGCCGCGCACCGCTTGCCGCCGCGCATGGCGGTTGGGCTCTCGGCCGGGTTGCTGCTGGTCATGGGCATGGAGTTCCTGGGGCTCGGCCGGGAGCCGGTCGCGGCGCTTGGCTTCGTTGCAGTGGTTGCGGTGATCGGCACGATGGTCGTCGCCGGAACGCTGTACACGCGCGTGCAGCAGCGCCGGATCGCCGAACTCAAGCTCTCGCACGACGAGGTCCGTCGGCTCGCCGCGCTGGCCGAGCGCGAACGCATCGCACGCGATCTGCATGATCTGCTCGGGCACACGCTGTCGATCGTGGTGCTGAAGAGCGAACTCGCCGGCAAGCTCATCGCACACCGGCCGGAAGTGGCCCGCGCGCAGATCGGCGAGGTCGAGCAGGTCGCGCGCCAGGCGTTGCGCGAAGTGCGCGAGGCGGTGACGGGCTATCGCAGCGGCGATTTGCAAGCGGAACTCGCTGCTGCGCGACTGGTGCTGCTGGGCGCGGAGATCGAACTGCACCACCGAATCGAGGTCGACGCGCTGCCGGTGGCGGTCGAAGCGGCGCTCGCGCTCGGCCTGCGCGAGGCCGTCACCAATGTGTTGCGGCATGCCGGTGCGCGGCGCATCGACGTACGTCTGGAACGACAGGGTGAGCGCGTCTGCCTGCGGGTCGGCGACGACGGCCGCGGCGGCATCGAACGCAGCGGCAATGGTCTCGTCGGCATGCGCGAGCGGCTCGCCGCGCTCGGCGGCGAGGTCCTCATCGAATCGCCGCCCGGCGACGGCACGCGGCTGACGCTGTGCGTTCCGCTCCGTCACGAGGAATCGGTGGCGCTGCCTTCGCCTGGAGCGGGCGCATGATCCGGATCGTGCTTGCCGAGGATCAGGCGATGGTGCGCGGCGCGTTGGCCGCGCTGCTCGGGTTGGAGCCGGATATCGACGTGGTCGGCGAGGCCGGCGACGGCGCGCAGGCGCTGAAGCTGGTCGCCGAGCGCAGCCCGGATGTACTGCTGACCGACATCGAGATGCCGATCCTGACCGGCCTCGATCTCGCCATGCGTCTGCAGGAGGGGCGGTCGTCGACGCGGGTCGTGATCCTGACCACTTTCGGCCGGGCCGGCTATCTGCGCCGGGCACTCGACGCTGGCGTGCGCGGTTATCTCCTCAAGGACGCCCCGAGCGCACAGCTCGCGAGTGCGCTGCGTCAGGTCATGCGCGGCGTACGCGCGATCGACCCGCAGCTGGCGGTCGCCGCTTGGGGCGAGGAGGATCCACTGACCGAACGCGAACGCACGGTGCTGCGCCTCGCTGGCGAAGGCCTCAGCAGCGCCCAGGTGGCCGAGCGCCTGCACCTCTCGCAAGGCACGGTGCGCAACTACCTGTCGGAAGCGATCGGCAAGCTCGGTGCGGGCAATCGCATCGAGGCCTTCCGGAGCGCGCGGCAGAAGGGCTGGCTGTAGGTCGCACAAAGCACGGCGTGCGCAATACGCGCGCCGCTCCAGCCTGTGCACGGGGCTTGCGGCAGCATGCACCCTGCGGATTGCGGCGCGGATCGACATGCCGCCGGCACAATGCCAGCGTGCAGCTTCGGTGTCGCCGGCAGCGACTCGAACGCGTCGAGGACCCGGCCGTACCGGCCCGGATATTCCATGAGTTCGCAAGGTACGGGCGTGTCGGTGTCCACCGCGTCCAACCCGGTTGCGCTTGCGCTCATCTTCGGGTTCCCAGCGCCGTACCGAACAGGCGTATCGCGTTCTCGCCGGTCTGCCTTGCCAGCTCGTCGGGCGAAACCGCGCGCAGCTCGGAAACCGCCTGCAGGACCGTCGGCAGCCTGCCGGGCTCGTTGCGCTGGCCGCGATGGAATGCATCCGGCTGGTCCGGTGCGTCGGTCTCCAGCAGCAGCCATTCCACCGGCATCGTCGCCACCAGCCGGCGCAGCCGCCGCGCGCGTTCGTAGGTGACCGGCCCGCCGATGCCGAGGCAGAAACCGAGCTTCCACAAGGCCCGCGCCTGCTCCTCGCTGCCGCCGAAGCTGTGCACGACACCGCGCACGCCGCCGACGCGCCGCAGCGTCGCGATCACCTCGTCGACCGCGCGCCGCGCGTGCAGCACCAACGGCAGGTCGAACTCGCGCGCGAGCCGCACCTGGGCCAGGAAGTACTCGCGCTGCAGCGCCGGATCGAGCCCGTCGATGAACAAGTCGAGCCCGCACTCGCCGACCGCGATCGCGTCGCCATGCGCCAGTCTGGCGCGCACCGCGTCGAGGTGCTCGGGCCGATGCTCGGACAAGTACATGGGGTGCAGGCCATAGCCGGCGTGCACATCGGGCTCGGCGGCAGCGAGACCTGCGAGCGCATCGAAGCCCGCCGCCGACACCGCCGGCACCACCAGCGCCGCCACCCCCGCCGCCCGCGCGTGCGCCAGCACCGCGTCGCGGTCGGCGGCGAACTCCGGTGCGTCGAGGTGGCAATGGGTGTCGGTCAGCACGGGTATGGGGCGCGGGAAGAGCCACGAGCGGCTCCGATGAGCCATTCTGCGCTTGTGTGACTCACAGATTGTGCGAGCTTCCCCGTGCCCCGTGCCCCGTGCCCCGTGCCCCGTCCTACAGCACCAACCACGCCGCCAGCCCGAGGAAAGCCCCCATGCTGACGACGTCGGTCGCGGTCGTCAGGAAGATGCTGGATGCGGTGGCGGGATCGGTGCCGAGGCGTTTCAGCAGCAGCGGCACGCCGGCGCCGGCCATGCCGCTGACCATGCAACTGGCGGTCATCGCCGCGAAGGTGATCAGGCTCAGCGTGAACGGGCTCGCAGCATCCTGCATGGCCGCGAGCACGTACATGACGACGCCGGCGACGACTCCGGTGAGCGCGCCGTTGAGGAAGCCGAGCCAGGCCTCCTTGCTCATCAGGCGCACCGCGCTGCCGGGCTTGACCTCGTTCAGGGTCATTCCGCGCAGGGTCACGGCGAGCGCCTGGCAGCCGGTGTTGCTGCACTGGCCGGAGAGCACCGGGATGAACACCGCGAGCAGCACGATGCGGTCGACGGTCTCCTGGAACAGGCCGACCACCGCCCCGGCAACGAAGGCGGTCAGCAGGTTCAATTGCAGCCACGGGTGGCGGAAACGCAGCGACTGCGCCCACGGCGTGTTCAGCCGCTCTTCCTTCTCGACGCCGACCATCGCGCCGGCCTGCGCCGAAATCTCGAAGGCCTGTTGCTCGAACAGCACCGAACCCTTGACCTGGCCGATCAGTTGCCCGGCCGCGCTGCACACCGGATAGACCGGGTAGTGGCGGGTCACCAC
Source organism: Lysobacterales bacterium (assembly GCA_019187485.1). GTDB lineage: Bacteria > Pseudomonadota > Gammaproteobacteria > Xanthomonadales > SZUA-5 > JADKFD01. The sequence continues at coordinate 106,573 of JABAQR010000014.1, forward strand.
CTCGCGCATCGCCTCGGGCAACTGCATCTCCGGCCGCAGCCGGAACGGCGACTGCACCATGATGTCGCGCAGTTCCGCGCCGCGGTCCGAGTACAGCAGCTCCCGGAAGGCGACCACGCCGGTGAACTGGCGGTTCCGGTCGATGCAAAAGACGTAGACGATCTGAGTGGCCCGGATCGCGTCGCGCAGGGTGTCGATCACCTCGCCGACCGGCGAAGTCTCCTGGAACACCGCGGGTGCGCGCTCCATCAGCCGGCCGACGCTGCCCTCGGGGTAACGGTGGCCGGCCAGCCAGTCGGCGCCGGCCGCAGTTTCGGCGGCGATCGTCGCCCTGCGCTGCGGCGGGAACTCCTCCAGCACCTCGACCGCCTGGCCGGTGCTGAGGCCGGCGAGCACCTGGGCGATCAGCTGGTCGCCATGCGGGGCGAGCATCTTCGCCGCACTCTTGAGATCGGTCGCGCGCACGCGATCCACCAGGGAGGGCAGCAGATCGGCGTGGATGGTCGGCTCGGCCATGGGCGACCGCGATTCGGAAGGCGTCGCCAAGACTAGCAGGGACGCTGCACCGCGACCTTGAGTGTCGGCTACGCGGAGCGCCCGGTAATCTGTTCGCGGGTGAAGCGCGTGCTGCCCTGCACCAATGTGGTGATCGCGTCCGTCCATCCGGCATCGGTGGTGCACCGCATCGAATCCTGGTTCGCCGGGACGCCGTCGCAAGATTTCCGGGTAGTTCGATGGGATGTGCGGCAAGTCATTGAAATTAGATGAAATATGGCACCTGCTCGGCAGCGTCTACGGACGTCCGAGTGCACGCTCCACGGCATGGCATCACTCTTGCCAACCGACCATTGCTGCATTGCAACCATCGCCCAACCATCGCCAAAGGGGAATGCAATGAATCGATGGCTCCACGGACTGGCGGCCTTGCTCGCCTGCGGCGTGGCAGGCGCGCAGGACACGACTGCGCTCAACGCCGGCGACACCGCGTGGATGCTCACCGCCACCGCGCTGGTGCTGTTCATGAACTTGCCCGGACTCGCCCTGTTCTATGGCGGCCTGGTGCGCGCCAAGAACGTGCTCTCGGTGCTGATGCAATGCCTGGCCATCACCGGTCTCGTCACGGTCATCTGGGTGCTCTACGGCTACTCGGCCACCTTCAGCACCACCGGCATGGAGCAGGGCGTCGTCAACTTCAACTCGATCGTCGGCGCCTTCGACAAGGCCTTTTTCGCCGGCGTCGCCCGCGATGGTCTCGTCCTCGCGATTCCGGAGAGCGTCTTCGCGACCTTCCAGTTGACCTTCGCGATCATCACCGTCGCGCTGATCGTCGGCGCGGTCGCCGAGCGCATGCGCTTTTCGGCCTTGCTGGTGTTCTCGGCGTTGTGGGTCTCCCTGGTCTATTTCCCGATGGCGCACATGGTCTGGTCCGGCAACGGCGGCCTGCTGTGGGACTGGGGCGTGCTCGATTTCGCCGGTGGCACCGTGGTGCACGTCAACGCGGGCGCCGCCGCGCTGGTGGCCTGTCTGGTGCTCGGCAAACGCAAGGGTTTCCCGAGCAGCGCGATGCCGCCGCACAACCTGACCTACACCGTGATCGGTGCCTCGATCCTGTGGGTGGGCTGGTTCGGCTTCAACGCCGGCTCGGCGGTGGCCGCGAATGCCGGGGCCGGCATGGCGATGCTGGTCACCCAGGTCGCCACCGCGGCCGGCGTGCTCGGCTGGATGGCGATCGAATGGGCGGTGCACAAGAAGCCTTCGGTGCTCGGCGCCGCCTCGGGCGCGGTCGCGGGCCTGGTCGCGATCACCCCGGCCTCCGGCACCTGCGGACCCGGCGGCGCGCTCGTTATCGGCCTCGCTGCGGGCGTACTCTGCTACCTCGCCGCCACCCGCCTCAAGCGCGCGCTCGGCTACGACGATTCGCTGGACGTCTTTGGCGTGCACGCGATCGGCGGCATCATCGGGGCCGTGCTGACCGGTGTGTTCGCCGACGCCAGCCTCGGCGGCGCGGGCCTGGTCGAGGGCCAGACCATCGCCGGCCAACTGTGGATACAGGTCAAGAGTGTGCTGTTCACGCTGGGCTACAGCGGCGTGCTCACCTTCGCGATCCTGAAACTGGTTGGACTCGTCCTGCCGCTGCGTGTCAGCCTCGACGAGGAGACCGAAGGCCTCGACCTCGTGCTGCACGACGAGCGTGGCTACAACCTCTGACCGACACTGGAGTCCATGCGATGAAAATGGTCGTAGCCATCATCAAGCCCTTCAAGCTCGACGACGTCCGCGAGGCCCTCAGCGAAGTCGGCATGACCGGCATCACCGTCACCGAGGTCAAAGGCTTTGGCCGCCAGAAGGGCCACACCGAGCTCTACCGCGGCGCCGAGTACGTGGTCGATTTCCTGCCCAAGGTGAAGATCGAGGTCGCGGTCACCGACGAGCGCGTCGAGGCAGTGGTCGACGCGGTGCGCAAGGCGGCCAACACCAGCCGCATCGGCGACGGCAAGATCTTCGTCTACAACCTCGACCAGGTGGTGCGCATCCGCACCGGCGAAGTCGACGGCGACGCACTCTAGCCCCTCTTCGCCAAGCATCTGCCGCAGTGCCGTAATCGAGTCTTCGTGGCCGAAGGCGCGCGAAGTCGAAGGCAGCGAAGTGGTCATCAAGCGCAACCTCAGTCGACCGTCTCAAACACGGAGAGGAAGCGAGCGCAGGGTGCCTCCACCAGTCGAGTGGATGCGTGGCGTGCCGATGAATCGAGCTTTCTTACAAGGCGCGCGCGGCCTCGACGACGGTCGGTTCCAGGCTCGCGCCGCCGGCTTGGATGAGCTGCAGTAGCTCCTTCCGCATCCGCGGCGTCCAGAAATGACGCAGGTGCTCGGCGATCGCCGCCGGCGCGGCGTCGCCCAGCGCAGCGAGGTTGTGCGCGATGTCGTTGGCCATGCGCGCGAGCTTGTCGGGCTTCATCCGGCGCCCTCGGGCAGTTCGCGCTCGATGCGGCGCAGGAAGTCGGCGCGTGCTGCGTTCTCGCGTTGCCAGTCGCTGGGTGCGGCGGTGCGCGTCACCTGCACTGCGGTGACCTTGTACTCGGGGCAGTTGGTGGCCCAGTCGGAGTAGTCGGTGGTGACCACGTTGACGCCGCTGCGGGCGTGGTGGAAGGTGGTGTAGACCACGCCCGGCTGCACGCGTTCGCTGATCTGCGCACGCAGCGAGGTGGCGCCGGCGCGGCTGCGCAGCAGGACGCGGTCGCCGTCGTTGATCCCGCGCTGCTCGGCGTCGAAGGGATGGATCTCGAGCAAATCCTCGTCGTGCCAGCGGGTGTTCGGCGTGCGCGCGGTCTGGGTGCCGACGTTGTACTGGCTCAAGATGCGGCCGGTGGTCAGCAGCAGCGGGAAGCGCTCGCCGGTGCGTTCCTCGGTGGGCACGTAGCCGGTCAGCATGAAGCGGCCCTTGCCGCGCACGAAGCGCTCGACGTGCATGATCGGTGTGCCGGTCGGCGCGGCCGCGTTGCAGGGCCACTGGATCGAGCCGAGTTCGTCGAGGCGGGCGTAGGACACGCCGGCGAAGCTCGGCGTGGCGCGTGCGATCTCGTCCATGATCTCGGAGGGATGCGCGTACTGCATCGGGTAGCCGAGCGCGGCGGCGAGGCCGAGCGTGACTTCCCAGTCGGCGAGCCCGGCGAGCGGCGCGATCACCTTTCGCACGCGGCTGATGCGGCGCTCGGCGTTGGTGAAGGTCCCGTCCTTCTCGAGGAAGGAGGCGCCCGGCAGGAACACGTGCGCGTACTTCGCGGTCTCGTTGAGGAACAGGTCCTGGACGACCACGCACTCCATCGCCGACAGGCCGGCGATCACGTTCTGCGTGTCAGGATCGGATTGCGCGATGTCCTCGCCCTGGATGTAGAGGCCCTTGAAGTGGCCGGACTGGGCCTCGTCGACCATGTTGGGGATGCGCAGGCCGGGCTCGCGCGCGAGCGCCACGCCCCACAGTTGCTCGAAGACCTCGCGGGTGGCGTCGTCGGAGACATGCCGGTAGCCGGAGAACTCGTGCGGGAAGGAGCCCATGTCGCAGGCGCCTTGCACATTGTTCTGGCCGCGCAAGGGGTTCACGCCGACGCCGACGCGGCCGACGTTGCCGGTCGCCATCGCGAGGTTGGCCATGCCCATGACCATGGTCGAGCCCTGGCTGTGCTCGGTGACGCCCAAGCCATAGTAGATCGCGGCATTGCGCGCGGTCGCGTACAGCCGCGCCGCGGCGCGCAGCTCGCCGGCCGGTACGCCGGTGATGTCGGCGCTGGCCTCCGGGGCATGCCGCGGATCGGCGATGAAGCGCGCCCAGGCCTCGAAGGACGCGAGATCGCAGCGCTCGCGCACATAGTCCTCGCGCACGAGGCCCTCGGACACGACGACGTGCGCGAGCGCGTTGATCAGCGCGACATTGGTGCCAGGCTTGAGCGCCAGGTGATGCGCGGCCTGGATGTGCGGCGAGCGCACCAGGTCGATGCGGCGCGGATCGGCGACGATCAGCCGCGCGCCCTCGCGCAGCCGCCTCTTCATCCGTGAGGCGAACACCGGGTGCGCGTCGGTGGGGTTGGCGCCGATCAGCAGGATCACGTCGGCCTGCGCGACCGACTTGAAGTCCTGGGTGCCGGCCGAAGTGCCAAAGGTCTGCTTGAGCCCGTAGCCGGTCGGCGAGTGGCAGACGCGCGCGCAGTTGTCGACGTTGTTGTTGCCGAAAACGGCGCGCACCAGCTTCTGCACCAGGAAGGTCTCCTCGTTGGTGCAGCGCGAGGAGGTGATGCCGCCGACTGCTTCGCGGCCGTATTGCGCTTGGATCCGCCGGAACTCCGATGCGGCATGGGCGAAAGCCTCGTCCCACGAGACCTCGCGCCAGGGATCGCTGATGCGCGCGCGGATCATCGGCCGGGTGATCCGGTCGGGATGGGTCGCGTAGCCGTAGGCAAAGCGGCCCTTGACGCAGGAATGGCCCTCGTTGGCCTGGCCCCGCTTGTACGGCACCATGCGCACCAGCTGGCCGCCCTGGGTTTCGGCGCGGAAGCTGCAGCCGACGCCGCAATAGGCGCAGGTGGTGATGGTCGCGCCGGTCGGCGTGCCGTGCTCGATCACGCTCTTCTCGTTGAGCGTGGCGGTCGGGCAGGCCTGCACGCAGGCGCCGCAGGAGACGCACTCGGAGGACAGGAAATCGAAACTGCCGGTGCTGACCTTCGATTCCAGTCCGCGACCGGTGATGGTCAGCGCGAAGGTGCCCTGGACTTCGGCGCAGGCGCGCACGCAGCGCGAGCAGACGATGCACTTGCTGGAATCAAAGGTGAAGTAGGGGTTGCTCTCGTCCTTCGCCTCGGTGCGGTGCTTGCGGCCGTCCTGGCCGTAGCGCACCTCGCGCAGGCCGACCGCGCCGGCCATGTCCTGCAGCTCGCAGTCGCCATTGGCGCTGCAGGTCAGGCAGTCGAGCGGGTGGTCGGAGATGTACAGCTCCATGACCCCGCGCCGCAGCGCGGCCAGGCGCGCGGTCTGGGTGTGCACGACCATGCCGTCCTCGGCCGGCGTGGTGCACGAGGCCGGCGTGCCGCGCCGGCCCTCGATCTCGACCAGGCACAGCCGGCAGGAGCCGAAGGCCTCGACCATGTCGGTGGCGCACAGCTTCGGGATCTCGATGCCGTGGCTGCGCGCGGCGGCGAGGATGGCGGTGCCCTTCGGGACGCGCACTGCGCGGCCGTCGATGGTCAGCGTGACCGTGTCCGCCGATTCCCGCAGCGGCGTGCCGTAGTCGATTACCTTGGGCAGTGGCATGGGCGTGCTCCGCCGCTGAGTGGAGTCAAGAGCGTTGGACGCAAAGGACGCAAAGTTGAAAAGAAAGGACGCAAAGGAAAGCGCAAGCAAATCTTGGCTTTGTTTGCGTCCTTTGCGCCCTTTGCGTCAAGAAAATCAGCCTTCGGGCGCCAGCGCGCGCCATCAGGTGATCGCGTGATGCTCATGGCCCGAAGTCCTCGCGGAAGTGCCGGATCGCGCTCATGACCGGTAGCGCGGTGAGGCCGCCGAGGGCGCATAGCGAGGCGTCGGTCATCACCGTGCAGAGGTCCTCGACGACCTTGAGGTTCGCCTCGGGCGCGATGCCGCGGGAGACCTTGGCGAGGGTCTCGGCGCCGCGGGTGGAGCCGATCCGGCAGGGCGTGCACTTGCCGCAGCTCTCCAGCGCGCAAAACTCGAAGGCGAAGCGCGCCTGCGCGGCCATGTCGACGGAATCATCGAACACGACGATGCCGGCGTGGCCGAGGAGGCCGCCGGCCGCGGCCATCGCCTCGTAGTCGAGCGGCGTGTCGAGCAGCGATTCCGGGAAGTAGGCGCCGAGCGGGCCGCCGACCTGCACGGCGCGCAGCGGCCGGCCGCTGGCGGTGCCGCCGCCGATGTCGACCACCAGTTCGCGCAACGTGATGCCGAAGGCACACTCGAACAGCCCGCCGTGGCGCACATTGCCGGCCAGTTGCACCGGCATCGAGCCGCGTGAGCGGCCGCAGCCGAAATCGGCATAGGCCTTGCCGCCGTGGCGCAGGATCCACGGCACGGCCGTGAGGGTCAGCACGTTGTTGACCACCGTCGGCCGCCCGAACAGGCCGTGGTGCGCCGGCAGCGGCGGCTTGGCGCGCACCTGGCCGCGACGGCCTTCCAGGCTCTCCAGCAGCGAGGTCTCCTCGCCGCAGATGTAGGCGCCGGCGCCGACCCGCAGATCGATGTCGAAGTGCGCGCCGAGCAGCCCGTCCGCGCGCGCCAGTGCGAGCGCGCGGCGCAGCACCGCGATCGCCTGCGGGTATTCCGAGCGCAGGTAGACGACGCCGCGGTCGGCGCCGACCGCGAGACCGGCGATCGCCATGCCCTCGATCAGTGCAAACGGGTCGCCCTCGATCAGCATGCGGTCGGCGAAGGTGCCGCTGTCGCCCTCGTCGGCATTGCAGACGATGTACTTGCGCGGACCCGGTGCCTGGGCGACGGTGCGCCACTTGATGCCGGCCGGGAAGCCGGCGCCGCCGCGGCCGCGCAGGCCGGAATCGATGATCTGCTGAAGCACCGCGTCGGCGCCGGTGTCGCGCGCGTGCTGCAAGCCGGCGAGGCCGCCGTGCGCGCGGTAGTCGACAAGCGAGAGCGGATCGATGACGCCGACGCGCTCGAAGCTCAGGCGTTGCTGGCGCGCCATCCACGGCAGCGCGTCGATGCGGCCGAGGCCGAGCGGGTGCGCGCCGGCGTCGGGGAATCCGGCGTCGAACAGGCTGGCGACATCGGCGGGATTCACCGGACCGTAGCCGACGCGTCCGTCCGCGGTGTCGACCTCGACCAGCGGCTCCAGCCACAGCATGCCGCGGGTGCCGGTGCGCACGAGCTGGATCTCGATGCCGCGCGCCTGCGCTGCGGCCGCGATGGCGGCGGCGACCGCGTCCGCGCCGACCGACAGTGCGGCCGCATCGGCGGGCACGTAGACCCGTGGCGCGCTCACGACCCGCTCTCCTTCAGTCCGAGGATCAGCGCATCGACGGCCGACTCGTCCAGATTCGCGAGCAAGCGCTCATCGAGCAGCGCCGCCGGCCCGAGTGTGCAGTTGCCGAGGCAGTAGACGTTTTCGAGCGTCAGCTCGTCGCGGGTCTGGCCGGGGCGCAGCCCGTGCGCGGATGCGAGGTGCGCCGCGACGCGCTCGCAGCCGCGCGCCTGACAAGCCTCGGCGCGGCACAGTTTCAGCACGTGGCGCGCGGCCGGCGCTTCGCGGAAGTCGTGATAGAAGCTGAGCACGCCGCGCACGTCGGCGCGCGACACGTTCAGGCCCTCGGCCACCAGCGGCACGGCTTCCGCCGGCACGCAACCGAAGCGCGCCTGCAGCGCGTGCAGGATCGGCAGCAGCGCGGTCGCGCCGTTGGCGTCCTCGCCGTAGAAATCGCGCGCGGCGGCGATCTCGGCCGCGATCAGCGCGTCCGCGACCCGGACGTCGAATTCAGGAGTGTCGGCCATGCGCAATTGTAGTCGCGCGCGATGGTCCCTGGCGCGCAGGAGCACGATTCATCGCGCCCGCCATGGCCGTGGGACTCCGATCGGGCCGGAAAAGCGCTGGACGCAAAGTACGCAAAGGAGAAAAGAAAGGACGCAAAGGAGAGCGGGAGCGGAATCGTCCGCCCGCTCTTGGCTTTCTTTGCGTCCTTTGCGTACTTTGCGGCCACAAACAGGTGCTGCAATCAGCGCGGGAACTCGGGGCCAGGGCCGGTTCCTGGTGCCTTCCCAGCTTCTCGCCGGGACGGCCGACCCGCAGTCAGACGTTCCCTGGTCGAATCGCGCCCCTACGACCCGGCCTCCACGATCGCCCGCCACTGCAGCTCGTCGACCGGCATCACCGACAGCCGCGTGCCGCGCTGCACCAGCGGCAGCCCGGTGAGTTCCGGCATCGATTTCAGCCGCTCCAGCGTCAGAGGTGACTTGAACTTGCGCACGAAGGCCACTTCGACCGCCGACCAGCGCGGATCGGCGGGCTTGCTGCCGGCATCGTGGTACTCGCTCGCCGGGTCGAACTGGGTGGGATCCGCGAAGGCCGCGCGCGAAATGCGCGCGATACCGACGACGGCGGGCACCGCGCAGCTCGAGTGGTAGAACAGTGCCTCGTCGCCGACGGCCATCGCGCGCAGGTAATTGCGCGCCTGGTAGTTGCGCACGCCGTCCCAGGCCTCGCGCTTCTTGCGCTTGAGATCGTCGATCGAGAACACGTCCGGTTCGGACTTCATCAGCCAGTGGGCCATCACGATCTCCGGCAGGGGATCAGTTCGTTTTCGGTCGCGACCGCGTCCAGCGGCACGTCCCAGTCGGCGAGCGGGATGCCCTCGACTTGCTGGCAGGCGTAGCCGATGCCGACCAGCCACGGCGGGGCGGCGCGGCCGAGGCGGAAGGTGAGTGCGCGGTCGTAGAAGCCGGCGCCGGAGCCGAGGCGGCCGCCCTGGCGGTCGAAGGCGAGCAGCGGCAGCAGCACGAGGTCGAGGTCGTCCGCGCCGACCAGTTCGCCGGCTTCCACCATCGGCTCGGGGATACCGAAGCGATTCGCCAGCAGGCGCCGGCCGGTATGCCAGGGCGCGAAGCGCATGTGCGCGGCGTTCTCGATGTGCGGCAGGTAGACGCTTGCGCCGCGTTCGCGCAGCGTCGCCACGACGGCCTCCAGTGAGAGTTCGCTGGCCACCGCCGCGTACACGCCCACGCGCTGCGCGCCGGCGAAGGCGGGCAGCGTCGCGAGGATCGCCGGCAGCGCCGCGGCGGCCGCTGCGCGAACCTCGTCGTCGAGCGCCTTGCGCGCCGCGCGGGCGCGCTGGCGAAGCTGGTGGCGCAGCTCGTCGGGTGTGTGCAAAGGGTCCTCCGCCGATGCCGATGCGGGTCTCACGACCTTGATCCGTAGGATCAGGTGGGAAGAAGATCGCCGCTAAAGGCGGTCCGCTGCGAGGCGGACAAGCGCATACGCGGCTGGCAACTCTTCCCGAGGTCGAACAACAGGGTCAAGGTTTATTGCGGACACGCTGTCGCACAACGCAGAGGACGCCGAGGCATTGTACGCGGGTCTCAGGACTTCGCCAGCGCGGCGTCGATGCGCGCATTCAGCTTGCGCAATTCCTCGCCGACGTCGACGCCCACCTGCTTGAGCTCGGTGCGCGCCTGCAACGACTCGTGGGCGATGTTGAGCGCCGCCATCACGGCGATGCGTTCGAGTCCGACCAGTTTGGCGCGGCCGCGGATCTCGCGCATCTTGCCGTCCAGATAGGCGGCGGCCTCGATCAGACCCGAACGCTCCTCCGGCGCGCAGGCGACCGCGTAGTCGCGGTCGAGAATCGACACGTGCACGGTCTCCTGACTCATCCCTGCTGCTCCAGCGCCCTCAGCCGGCCGATCATTGCCTCGACGCGACCGCGCGCCTGCTCGTTCTTGGCCAGCAGGGCGGCTCGCTCCAGCGCAAGTTGTTCCTGTGCATGGCGCAGGCTGCGATTTTCCTCGTTGAGCCGCGCATTCGCGGCGAGCAGTCGCTCCAGCTTGTCCGCCAGCGACTTCAGTTCGCTTTCCACCGCCACGCGTTCCGCCATCTCGGTGCCAGCCGTCCGGGTTGCGCCGTGGCCAGTCTACCCCAGGCCACCCACGCAGGCGCGGAGCGAGCGGTGCGTTCACGCCTCGCATGCGCCCTGGAGACCGACCGAGCGTTCGCACCGAACCGTGCGTGCGCGGGCGATGCGCTCGTGGAAGCCGCCTTCCCTTGCACTCTCGGCTTGCGCGGACAGTGCCCACAGCCTGTGGTTCCGCGCCGGTGATGCCGCTACTTCCAAAGTACCTTGGCCACCTCCGGTCGTTCCGCCTCGATGCGCACGAACCACAGCAGGGCGCCGGCGAGGATCTTCACCGCCACCGGCAACACGATGTACACGATCACCAGCGCGTGGGTGTCGTAGCGTCCGTTGCCGGGGTTGAATCCGAGCGCGTCCAGGATCGGCAGTGAGGCGGCGGCGCCGATCGCGGTCGCGAGCTTGGTGCTGAGCGCCCACAAACCGAAGTAGGCGCCGGTGGCGCCGCGTGTCTCGCGCCCTTCCTTGGCGTTGATGACGTCGGCGAGGATCGCCGGCGGCAGGCCGTAGTCGGCGCCGAGACCGAGGCCGGTGATCGCCGAGATGGCGATGAAGAGGCCGATGTCGCCTTCGCCGAGCAGAGCTGCGCTGGCCATCGCGACCGCCGTCAGCACGATGCCGACGAACCAGGCGGCGGCCTTCGACAAATGCCGCGACAGGTACATCCACAGCGGCACGCTGGCGGCGCCGGATACGAAGTAGGCGAGCAGGATCAGGCCGGCTTGCAGCTTGCCGCCCCCGAGCACGTGCTCGACGTAGAACAGCATCACGCTGACGGCGATGCCGAGCGCCGAGCCGTTGACGATGAAGACTACGAGCAGACGCCGGTACAGCGGGTTTCCGAGCGGCGCGAAGAAGGCTCCGAGGATGCTGTGGCCGGGCGGACGCATCACCGGGCCATGCACCGAGGGCGGCGAGTACAGCAGGGTCGGCAGGGCCGCGGCGATCGCGATCGGCAGGTAGAGGATGCCGAGCCACTGGTAGCCGGAGGCCTCGCCGAAGCGCGCGGTCAGGATCGTTGGCAGCACCACCGCGAGCATCATGCCGGTGAGCCCGAAGACCTCGCGGCCGACGGTCACGCGGGTGCGTTCGTCGTAGTCGTCCGAGAGCTCCGCACCGAGTGCGTGGTAGCTGATCGAGACCCCGGCGTAGCCCAGGTGCACCAGCAGCAGCGAGACGAACAGCCAGACACCGAGCATCTCCATATTCGGGCTGCCGCCATCGGCCGCCGGATGGAACATCGCCGGCGGGTCGAAGAGCATGAAGAAGCCGACCAGCAGCAGCGGCACCATGCCCGCCACCAGCAACAGGCGGCCGTTTTTTCGATGCGTCAGGCGATCCGAGAGGAAGCCGATGATCGGGTCCTGGATCGCGTCGATCACGCGCGAGGCGATCAAGATCGGGCCGATGACCGCGAGCGAGAGCTTCAACACTTCGCCGTAGTAGTGGGCGACGTTCAGCACCACCGGCAGCGCCGCCATCGCCAGCGGCAGTTGCAGCGTCGAATAGGCGGTCAGCCGTGCGAAGGGGATGTGCACCCGGGTGTTGCCGTTGGTGGGTGCGGGTGTGCTCAAGCGGGCTCCGGGTGGCCGATGGTGAGGGAGAAACTCGCGGCTGACGCCGTGATCGATGCGCATGCCGCCCAGTCGAGGGCGCGCCTCGACACCGCCCGAGCATACGCGCCGATGGCGTCGGCACGAGGCGTGCGCAGGTGGCGAACCGCTCCGATGTTCAGCCCCGACCGTGCCAGGAGCGCGGCCGACACTCAGTGTCGGAAGTGGCGCACGCCGGTGAACACCATCGCCATCCGGTGTTCATCCGCGGCCTCGATGACTTCCGCATCGCGCATCGAACCACCGGGCTGGATCACCGCGCGGATGCCGGTCTTGGCGGCCGCGTCGATGCCGTCGCGGAAGGGGAAGAAGGCGTCCGAGGCCATCACCGATCCGACCACCTGCAGGTTGGCCTGCTGCGCCTTCCAGCCCGCGATTTCGGCGCTGACGACGCGGCTCATCTGACCGGCGCCGATGCCGATCGAGCGCCCGTCACGCGCATACACGATCGCATTCGACTTGACGTACATCGCGAGTTTCCACGCGAACATCAGGTCCGCGAATTCCTGCGCCGTCGGCCGGCGCTGGCTGACCACCCGGAGCTCGCGCGCGTGCAGCGTGTCGCGGTCCGTCTCCTGCACCAGCAAGCCACCGGCGATGCGCTGGTAGTCGCGCGTCGCTGCCGGCGCACCGAGCGCGCCGGTGGCGAGCACGCGCACATTCGGCTTGCTCGCGAAGGCCGCCAGTGCCAGCTCGTGGTAGTCGGGTGCGATCACCACCTCGATGAACTGGCGCTGCAGGATGGTGCGCGCGGCTTCGGCGTCGAGCGCACGGTTGAAGGCGATGATGCCGCCAAAGGCGGACACCGGATCGGTCGCGTAGGCGCGCTCGTAGGCCTCGACCAGGGTGGTCGCGACGGCAACGCCGCAGGGGTTGGCGTGCTTGACGATCACACAGGCGGGTTCGTCGTACTGGCCGACGCAGGCGAGCGCGGCATCGGCGTCGGCGAGGTTGTTGAAGGACAGGGTCTTGCCCTGCAGCACGCGCGCGGCCGCGACGCTCGCGGGCGGCAGCGGCGACTCCAGGTAGACCGCTGCGGCCTGATGCGGATTCTCGCCGTAGCGCAGCGCCTCGCCGCGGCGCAGCGACAGGTGCAGTGTCGGCGGGAAGGCCTCCGGCTGCTCCGGATCGGCCGCGCGCGCGCCGAGGTACTCGGCCACCTGGCCGTCGTAGCGCGCGGTGTGCGCGTAGGCGGTCGCCGCAAGGCGTCGGCGCTGCGCGGCGTCGGTGCCGCCGCGCTTGAGCGCCGTGCGCAGCTCGGCGTAATCGGCGGGATCGACGACCACCGCGACCCGCTCGTGGTTCTTGGCCGCGGCGCGCAGCATCGCCGGTCCGCCGATGTCGATGTTCTCGACCGCGTCGGCGTAGCTGCAGTCCGCCCGCGCGATGGTGGCCGCGAAGGGATAGAGGTTGACGACCACCAGGTCGATCGCCGCGATCTCGTGCTGGCGCATCACCGCGTCGTCGATGCCGGAACGGCCGAGCAGTCCGCCGTGGATCTTCGGATGCAGGGTCTTGACGCGTCCGTCCATGATCTCCGGGAAGCCGGTCACACGGCTCACGTCGGTGACCGCCAGGCCGGCTTCGCGCAGCGCGCGCGCGGTGCCGCCGGTGGACCACAGTTCCACGCCGGCGGCGACGAGATCGTGGGCGAGTTCGACCAGGCCGGTCTTGTCGGAGACGCTGAGCAGGGCGCGTCGGATCGGCTGCAAGGCGGATGAGATCATGCCGAGTATCGCTGGGCGGCGGGGGCGCGATGCTGCGGCCAGCGGCGGATGGCGCGCAAGCGTGGTCGGATGCAAAGAGCTGGCGGACACGCCGCGGTGTCCAGCGTGACGATCACCGTCGCGGAATCCGCGGCACGGACAATTTGAGTTGCGAGTGCCGCCTCAGTGCGCGATGCCGAGCTCGTCCAGCTTCTTGCGCAGGGTGGCGCGGTTCATGCCGAGCAATTCGGCGGTGCGCGTCAGGTTGCCGCCGCAATGGCGCAAGGCTTCCTCCAGGACCGGTCGCTCCACTTGACGCAGCATCAGCGCGTACAGATCGCGGCAGTCGCTGCCGTTGAGATCGTGCAGGTAACGGCGCACCACGCGCGTGGCGGCGTCGCGCAACGTGGATTCGGTGCGACTGAGCTCGATGCCGTGATCGATGGAGCTGGCGACGTTCATCCGGTGGTTCCTTGCCCGCCAGGCTAAGCTCCGCCCGCGCCGCACTCGCGCAGCGTGAGCAGGATTGTGGAAGAAGCGGGGCGATGAGGATAACGCCAAGCCGGCCGCGCGCGTCAATCGTTTTGCTGGAACTTCGGGCGAAGCGCGATGCATTCGACAGATTGTGCGGGCCATGCCGGCGACTGGCCGTTCAGCGCGTCCGGAAGATCACGATGGTCTTGCCGGAAACCGCGATCTTGCCTTCCTCTTCGAGCTGCTTCAGCACGCGCCCGACCATTTCTCGCGAACAGCCGACGATGCGGCTGATCTCCTGGCGCGAGATGCGGATTTGCGTGCCTTGCGGGTGGCTCATCGCATCGGGTTCCTCGCACAGATCGACGAGGGTGCGGGCAACACGGCTGGTAACGTCCATGAAAGCCAGCCGCGAGACCTTGCGTGAGGTCTGCAACACGCGCTTGGTCAGTTGCGAGGCGATCGAGAACAGGATGCGCGGACATTCGTCCTTGAGCGGGCCGTCGAAAAGCTGGAACAGCCGCTCGTAGCTGATCTCAGCGAGTTCGCAGGGCGTGCGCGAGCGCACCAGCACCTCGCGCTTCTCGGGTTCCATGAACAGGCCCATTTCGCCGATGTAGTCGCCCTCGTTGACGTAGGCGAGGATCAGTTCGCGTCCCTCGTCGTCCTCGCTCATCACCGCGAGCGAGCCCTCGATGATGTAGTACAGGGTGTTCGCCATGTCGCCTGGTCGGATGATCGGCGCCTTGGACGGATAGCGACGACGGTGGCACATCGACAGGAAACGTTCGATGTGGTGTGGCTCGGGGGCCAGCGGCCGCGCGGCTGCGAGCTTGCGCAGACTGGCTTGCAACGTGTAGCGCAGCAATGGTCTGTCCGGTTTGAGGTGCGAGGCGGCCATCGCGTCTCCCCTGCGCGGTTGCGGCGTGGTCCTTATAGCACTGCACTGCGCGGTGGGTGGGCTGCGCGGCTTTGACCGTCCAGCGGAGTGTCGGCAGCGACTGGGTGCGAGGGTCTTGCATGAACCACCATATGCGGAACCGCACGTACGGTGGTGTGGGAGGACGGCAAGGGAGGGCTCGCCTCCTCCCGATGCCATTGCAACCTTTGACCCAGGCCACTGGAAACGGCCTCCCGGCGCCCTCAGACTATGGCCATGAAGCCGAGTCTCCAACTCCGCGTGGGCCAGCAACTTACGCTGACCCCGCAGCTCAAACAGGCGATCCGGCTGTTGACCCTTTCGACCCTGGAGCTTCAGAACGAACTCTCGGTGGCGGTCGAGACCAACCCGATGCTGGAGTGGGACGAGGCGCAGGCCCGAGAGCCCCCGGCCGAGAAGGTCGATACGGCGCACGACCCGAGCGGCGATGAGACAGAGGCTGGCGCCGACGACGACTGGCGCGAAGCCGATGGCTTCGATCTGCCCGATTTCGCGAGCGTTCGTCCGGGCGAAGATGCCGACGAGGACGGTGGTGACGCGCGTTTCGCTGCCATACCGGATCTGCACGATCACCTGCTATGGCAGTTGCACCTCTCGCAACTGTCGCCGCGTGATCTGGCGATCGCCCAGGCGATCGTGGAGGCGCTCGACGAGGATGGCTACCTGCACGAACCGGACGAAGCGATCATCGCCGCGGTCGCGCCCGAGCATCGTGTCGGTGCCGATGAAGTCGCCGCCGTGCGCCATTACGTGCAGCAGTTGGAGCCGGTCGGCGTCGCCAGTCGCGATCTGCGCGAGTGCCTGACGGTGCAGTTGCAGCAGTTCCCGGACGATGCCGCGCGCGCGCTCGCGTTGCGCATTGTCGCCGCGCACCTGGAACCGCTGGCGCGCCAGGATCGTGGCCGTCTGGTGCGCGAACTCGGGATCGAGGAGTCCGCGCTGGAGGCCGCGAGTGCGCTGGTGCGCCGCTGCGCGCCCAAACCCGGGGCGCGCTTCGCGTCGATCGCGGCGGAACATGTTGTCCCCGACGTATACGTCTACAAGCGGCAGGTGCACTGGGAGGTCGGCCTCAATCCCGCGGCGGCGCCCCGACTGCGCGTGAACGACCACTACGTGAGCCTGCTGCGCCGCTGCGGTCGCGATGAGGGCAGCGCGCTGCGAGGGCAGTTGCAGGAAGCTCGCTGGTTGCTGAAGAGCCTGGAACAGCGCGACCAGACCGTGCTCAAAGTCGCGCGGGTGATCGTAGGGCGCCAGCAGGACTATTTCGAACGCGGCCCGGAAGCGATGAAACCGATGGTACTGCGCGAGGTGGCCGAGGAGATCGGCATGCACGAGTCCACGGTCAGCCGCGTGACCACGCGCAAGTACATGCACACCCCGCGCGGCACCCTGGAATTCAAGTATTTCTTCTCCAGCCACGTGGCCACTCGCGACGGCGGTGAGGCCTCCAGCACCGCGATTCAGGCCATGATCAAGAAGCTCATCGACGAGGAGACGCCGCAGAAGCCTCTGTCCGACAGCAGTATTTCCGATCTGCTGAAGCGTCGCGGCATCCTGGTGGCACGGCGAACCGTGGCGAAGTATCGTGAAGCCCTGCGCATCCCCTCGTCGAACGAACGTGTGCGCGCCGGCTGAGTGGACCTGTAATTGCGGTCGCTCGTGCCGGAGCCGGTCCCGCCCCATGCGGGATCCGGGCGCGCGTCCTGCGGTGCCCGCCGTGGCACCGCTCATCTGCAGAGGAGTCCATCCATGAACCTCACCATCTCCGGCCATCAGTTGGAAGTCACCGATGCGTTGCGGAACTACGCGCGGGTCAAGGCGCAGCGGCTGACCGACAACCAGGACAAGGTGCTCGACGCGCACATGATCCTGGGCACCGAGAAGCTCGCCCAGTACGCCGAAGCCACCGTCAACCTGCGCGGCAAGACGCTGTTCGCGAAGGCCGAAGGTCAGGACGTGTACGCCGCCATCGACGGATTGATCGACAAGCTGGACCGGCAGTTGGTGCGGCACAAGGAACGTGCGGGGGACCACCGCGGAGCGGATCATTTCGAGCACTGATTGCCCATGCAACTGATCGACATCCTGGCCAGGGACCGCGTCGGCGCCGACCTGCGCGTCAGCGGCAAGAAGCGGCTGCTGGAACTGCTCGCGAACATGCTCGCGCCGGAGGCATCGCTGGTGCGTCCGGTCTTCGAGGCGCTGATCGCCCGCGAGCATCTCGGCTCCACCGCGCTCGGCCAGGGTGTCGCCATTCCCCACGGACGGGTCGCCCTAGACATCGCACCGACCGCCGCCTTCGCGCGGCTGAAAGATCCGATCGAGTTCGATGCACCCGACGGCGAGCCGGTCGACCTGGTGCTGGCACTGGTGGTCCCCGAGCACTTCACCGACCAGCACCTGACCCTGCTCGCCCAGGTCGCCGAACTCTTCAGCCACCCGGAGGTCTGCGCCGAACTGCGCGCCGCCAGCGATGCCCACACCTTGTTCGATCGCCTCAACGAACGCACCTTGCAGTTCAGCGAGAGTTGAGCGGCGATGACGCGTTCGGTTTCCGCCCGCGAACTCTACGAGGAGGTGCGCCTGCGGCTGGAACTGCAGTGCGTGGTGGAGGGCGATGGCGAACGCCGCATCGAGATTGCCGAAGGTCGGACGCGACGCCCTTCACTGATCGGCTACCTGAATCTGATTCACCCCAACAAGATTCAGATCATCGGTGCCGAGGAAGTCGAGTTCCTGGATGGCCAGCCGGCGAGCAAGCGGCGCGCGATCTTGCAGCGCATGTTTAAGCTGCAGCCGGCGGTGTTGGCAATCACGCGCGGCATAGAGCCCCCGGCGGACCTGCTGATGGCTGCGAAGCGTTCGAAAGTGCCGGTCTGGCGCACGCCCAAGCGCGGTCACGACGTGCTGACCTACCTGCAATACCATCTCGCGCGCGCGCTCGCGCCGCAGACCTCCCTGCACGGCGTCTTCCTGGAGGTCTATTCGATCGGCGTGCTGATCACGGGCGAGGCCGGCTCCGGCAAGAGCGAGCTGGCGCTGGAGTTGATCACGCGTGGGCACCGGCTGGTCGCCGACGATGCGCCCGAGTTCACCCTGGTGGCGCCCGACGTGATCGATGGCACCTGTCCTGAAATGCTGCAGGACTGTCTGGAAGTGCGCGGCCTCGGCGTGCTCAATGTGCGCGAGATGTTCGGCGACACCGCGGTCAAGCGCAACAAGTACCTGCGCCTGATCGTGCACCTGGGTGCGCCGGTCGCGGACGGCGAGCTCGACGGCATGAAGCGCCTGTATGGCGACGTCAGCACCGCGAAGCTGCTCGATGTCGAGGTTCCGCGGCTGGTGATCCCGGTCGCGCCCGGGCGCAATCTCGCGGTCCTCGTCGAGGCGGCCGTGCGCAATCACGTCCTGAAGAGCAAGGGCATCGATGCGGCACAGACTTTCGTTGATCGCCAGGCGCACGCGATGAAGCGGCAGCGCACATGGTAGATGGCACGCTCCAGACGCCCGGGAAGGTGCGCCTCGCCGTGGTCAGCGGTCTGTCGGGCTCGGGCAAGAGCGTGGCCTTGCGCACGCTCGAGGATCTCGGCTTCTATTGCATCGACAACCTGCCGGTGGGGCTGTTGCCGGCGTTGGCTGATCATGCGCTCGGACACACGGCCGTGCGCTGGCCGCGTCTTGCGGTGGGGATCGACGCGCGCACCGCGAGCGGGGATCCGGAGGAGCTTCCGCGCGCCTTCTCGCAACTCGCCGAACGCGGGCTGCCGCCCTTCGTGGTATTCCTCGACGCCCGCGACGAAGTGCTGTTGAAGCGTTACAGCGAAACCCGCCGGCGGCATCCACTCGGCGTCCGGGGGACTTCGCTGACCGGTGCGATCGCACGCGAACGCGAGCTGCTGAAGCCGCTGCGGCAGATCGCGGATGTCGAGATCGACACCAGCGAGCTCAATGTCTATCAGTTGCGCCGGCGCATCCTCGACGCGCTTGGACTCTCGGCCAGCGGAGTTTCCCTGTTGTTCGAGTCCTTCGCCTTCAGGCGCGGCGTGCCCGACGAAGCCGATTTCGTATTCGATGCGCGCGCGCTGCAGAACCCGCACTGGGAGCCGCGGTTGCGGCCGCTGTCCGGCCGCGATGTCGCGATCGTCGAGTACTTCGAGGCGCGTCCGGAAGTCGGCGAGTTCATCGATGACGTCGAGCGCTTCCTGCGCCGCTGGCTGCCGCGCTTCGATCCTTCCGAACGCAGCTACCTGACGGTGGCGATCGGCTGCACCGGCGGCCGCCATCGCTCGGTCTACATCGTCGAACGCCTGCAGGAACGCTTCCGCGCCCTCGGCGGCGAGGTGCTCTGCTTCCACCGGGAGCTGGCATGAGCGGCGTGGGAAGGCCAACTGCGGGGCTGGGGGCTGGGGGCTGGGGACCTGGCCTGTCGCTTCGGACGCGTCATTCAGCGGGCTCGTGGCGTGATCACGCAGGAACTCCGGGAGCGGGTTCACCCTGCGACGTCCAAGCACATCGGTCGCCCGTCCCCAGCCCCCCAGCCCCGCCGTTCCAGGCTTTTCCATGAGCGTCGGCATCCTCCTCGTCACCCACGAAGGCATCGCCTCGAGCATGATGGCGGCCGCGCGCCGGGTGATCCGGGTGATGCCGCTGAAGGTCGGCATCTTCGAGGTGCCCTGGGAGGTGCGCGATGGCGAGAGCAGCACGCGCAAGCTGCGCCAGGAGCTGCGCGATCTCGACGAGGGCAAGGGTGTTCTGGTATTGGCTGATATCTACGGCGCCACGCCGTTCAACCTCGCGGCCGAGTACGAACCCGGACGCACGGTGCTGCGGGTGGCCGGTCTCAACTTGCCTATGCTGCTGCGGGTGCTGAACTACCCGGAGAAGAACCTGCAGGAACTGGCCGAAGTGGCGCGCGACGGCGGGCGGGCAGGAGTGGTCATCGATGGTTGAGCGCGAGATCACCGTGAGCAACCGGCTTGGGCTGCACGCGCGTGCGGCGGCCAAGCTGGTGCAGCTTGCCGGGCGCTTTCCGGCGCGCGTGAGCCTGGTGTGCCGTGGCCGCGAGGTGAATGCGCAAAGCATCCTCGGGGTCATGATGCTGGCGGCCGGCAAGGGCGTGAGCCTGGTCGTGCGCGCCGTGGGCGAGGACGAGCAGGCCGCGCTGGAGGCGGTGATCGACCTGTTCGACCGCAAGTTCGACGAGCCGGATTAGGAGCCCTCACCTTGGCGCTGATCCTGAGCGGGCAGGCGGCATCCAGGGGCATCGGCATCGGCCGTGCGCGCGTGCTCGAAAGCGGCGGCGTCGAAATTCCCGAGTACACGCTGGACCCCGACCAGATCGGCAGCGAGATCGACCGCTTCCGGGCCGCCGTGGTCGCCGCGCGCGCGGAACTGACGATGGTGGCCGACCGCCTCGGACCGCAGGTGGCCAGCGAGGTGCGCGAATTCATCGAGACGCATCTGCTGATGCTCGAGGACGACGCGCTGATCGAATCGCCGGTGGAGTTCATCCGCGCGCGCGCCTGCAACGCCGAGTGGGCGCTGAAGCAGGCGCGCGAGCAGTTGTTCGCCGCCTTCGAACAGATGCAGGACGCCTATTTCCGCTCGCGGCGCGACGACGTCGACCAGGTGGTCAAGCGCATCGCCGCGGCGCTCGCGAACCGTCCGGCGCGGGCGCTGTTCGTCGAGGAGGACGCGCTCGACGACACCGTGATCGTGGCCGACGACCTCGAGCCCGCGGAACTGCCGGCGCTCGCCGAGCGCGGCCTCGCGGCCTTCGTCATCGAGACCGGCGGTCCACTCTCACATTCGTCGATCCTCGCGCGCTCGCTCGGCGTGCCTTGCGTCGTCGGCGTGCGCGGCGCGCGCCAGATGGTCCACGAGGGCCAGTTGCTGATCGTGGACGGCGAGCGCGGCTTTGCGCTGATCGACCCCGACGGCGAGCGCCTGACGCGCTACCGCGAGCGCCAGCACGAGCAGAAGCGGCGCGCACAGCAGTTGCTGCGTCTGGCGGGTGCCGCAGCGCGCACCGCCGACGGCGAATCGGTGCGGATCTGGGCGAACGCCGAACAACTGAAGGACCTAGACCTCGCGCTGCGCCACGGCGCGGTGGGCATCGGCCTGTTCCGCACCGAGTTCCTGTACCTGCACCGCAGCGAACCGCCCGGCGAGGAGGAGCAGTACCAGGCCTATGCCGAGGCCGTGCGCCACATGGATGGCCACACGCTGACGCTGCGCACGCTCGACATCGGTGCCGACAAGCAGCTCGCGCTCGGCCAGGACCCGGACGAGCCGAATCCGGCGCTCGGGCTGCGCGGCATCCGCCTGTCGCTGAAGTTCCCGGATCTGTTCCGCACCCAGTTGCGCGCGATCCTGCGCGCCGCCGTGCACGGCCAGGTGAACATGCTGCTGCCGATGCTGGGCGGCCCCGAGGACGCGCTGCGCGCGCGCGAGCTGGTGCGCGAGGCCGCCGCCGAGCTGCGCGCTGCGGGCCTGCCCTTCCAGGAGAATGTGCCGGTCGGCGGGATGATCGAAGTGCCGGCGGCGGCGATCGCCGCGCCGCATATGGTCGAGATCCTCGATTTCGTCTCGATCGGTACCAACGACCTGATCCAGTACACGCTCGCGATCGATCGCGGCAACCAGGCGGTCGCGCGCTGGTACCAGCCGCTGCACCCGGCGGTGCTGCGCCTGATCAGCGCGGTCATCGACACCGCCCAGGCGATGGGCAAGCCGGTCTCGCTGTGCGGAGAGATGGCCGGCGACACCCGCTACACGGCGCTGCTGCTGGCGCTTGGCCTGAGCGACTTCAGCCTGCACCCGCGCGCGATCCTGGAACTCAAGGAAGCGCTTTCCCGTTTGCAGCGCAAGCCCTTGCTGGGTTTGAAGCGACGCATCCTGGAAGCGGCCACGGCGGCCGACGTTGCCGAGGTGCTGAAGCAGGCAGGTGTGTGAGTGGAGCGGCTGCGGTGAAGCCGGCGCAGACAGCCCGCCTCCGGATGAGGCACAATCGGCGGGCGCGTTGACGCGCTCGCGGTGTGCGGAGGTTCGGCGATGAGCATCGACTTCAATTCCTTCCTGAAGCTGATGGTGCACAAGAAGGCTTCGGACTTGTTCATCACCGCGGGTGTGCCGCCCTCGATCAAGGTCCACGGGCGCATCGCACCGATCACCCAGGCTGCGCTGACGCCGCAGCAGAGCCGCGATCTCGTTCTCAGCGTGATGACACCCTCGCAGCGCGAGGAGTTCGAAAAGACCCACGAGTGCCAGTTCGCGATCAGCCTGCAGGGCGTCGGTCGCTTCCGCGTCAGTTGCTTCTACCAGCGCAATCAGGTCGGCATGGTGCTGCGCCGAATCGAGACCAAGATCCCGACGCTGGACGAACTCAACCTGCCGCCGATCCTGAAGACCCTCGCGATGACCAAGCGCGGGCTGATCATCTTCGTCGGCGCCACCGGCACCGGCAAGTCGACCTCGCTGGCGGCGATGGTCGGCTATCGCAACCAGAACAGCACCGGCCACATCATCACGATCGAGGATCCGATCGAATTCGTGCACAAGCACGAAGGTTGCATCATCACCCAGCGCGAGGTCGGCATCGACACCGACACCTTCGAGCAGGCGCTGAAGAATACCCTGCGCCAGGCCCCCGACGTGATCCTGATCGGCGAGGTGCGCGCGCGCGAGACCATGGAGCACGCGATCACCTTCGCCGAGACCGGCCACCTGTGCCTGTGCACCCTGCACGCGAACAACGCCAACCAGGCGATCGACCGCATCCTGCACTTCTTCCCGGAAGACCGTCGGCCGCAGTTGCTGATGGACCTGTCGCTGAATTTGAAGGGCATCGTCGCCCAGCAGCTCATCCCGACCCCGGACGGCAAGGGTCGCCGGGTGGCGATGGAAGTGCTGCTCGGCACGCCGCTGGTGCAGGACTACGTCCGCCAGGGCGAGGTGCACAAGCTCAAGGACGTCATGAAGGAATCGACCAACCTCGGCATGCGCACCTTCGACCAGAGCCTGTTTGAGCTCTATCAGGCCGGCGAGATCAGCTACGAGGACGCGCTCCGTCACGCCGATTCCAGCAACGAAGTGCGCTTGCGCATCAAGCTCGCCCAGGGTGGCGACGCGCATACGCTCAGTGCCGGCATGGAAGGCGTCGAACTCATCGAACGCTAGTGTCTTCACGGGGGCACGTGGCCTTACGTGCCCTCGTTCACTTTCCGCACCAGCGGCACGGTGATGCGCCTGCCGTGCGCCAGCGCGGCGCGGTCGAGTTCCTTGAGGCGAGCGAGTAGCGCGCGCAGGTCGCGGCTGTGGTGGTGCAGCAGGTAGTCGGCCGCGGCCTGGTCCAGCGGGATCCCGTCGGCGGCTGCGCGGTGCAACAGGATGGCGCGGCGCGTGTCGTCGTTGTGGGCGGCCAATGCCAAGCGCTCGCAGCGAAGCAGGCGAGATCCGAGGTCGGGCAGGACGAGCGCGCTGGTGTCGGGCAGCGCGCGTGCCGCCAGCAGCAGCGCGCGCCCGCGGTCGTGCTGGCGGTTGATCTGCGCGAACAGCCACTCGGCGCGCGTGCGATCACGACAGGCGCAGTCGATCGCGTCCACCGCGACCAGTTCGTCGTCGACTGCGTCGGCCAGCCCGGCGTCGTCGAGCCGGTCGAGCGGCAGGTAGCTCGCGCCGAATCCGGCGGCGCGCGCGGCCTCGCAAGTGGCCAGCAACAGATGGCTCTTGCCATGCCCGGCGGCACCGAGCAGCAGCACTTGTGTCGATTCCGGTGCGCGCGCCAGCGCCTGCAGCCGTGCGGCCGTCGGTGCGTCGCCACCCGGCCAGAAGTGCGCGAAGTCGGGTGCGTCGAGCCCGCCGAGCGCGAGCGCAAGCTGGCTCATTGCGTGTCCACGGGCGCGGCCGGGTCGGTGGCTGTTTCTTCCCTGGCGACCAGGGAACCGGTTCCCCGAGCTTCGACGCCGGCGCCGCCATCAGGGACCGCACCAACGCTTTCCCCGGGTCCCGGGTCCCGAGTCCCGAGTTCCGGTTTCAAGGGTTCCGCTCCCTCCCGATACAAGCCGCTGCGCACGTAGCGCTCGTGCACATGGCGCAGCACCACCATCAACACCGCCGCCACCGGCAGCGCCAGCAGCACGCCGATGAATCCGAACAACTGGCCGCCGGCGAGAATCGCGAAGATCACCGCGACCGGATGCAGGCCGATGCGGTCGCCGACCAGCCACGGCGTCAGCACGAAGCCCTCCAGGGTCTGGCCGACGCCGAACACCGCGAGCACGTAGACCACGTGGATCAGGTCGCGGTGCTCGACCAGTGCGGCGATGACCGCACCGCCGACGCCGAGGATGCCGCCGAGGTAGGGCACGAAGCTCAGCAGGCCGGCGCCCATGCCGATCAGGAAAGCGAGCTTGAGGCCGGCCAGCCACAGGCCGATGGAGTAGATCAGTCCGAGCGCAAGCATCACCGCCAGTTGTCCGCGCAGGAAGGCGCTCAGCACTTCGTCCGACTGACGCGCGAGCAGAACCACCTTGGACTCGATGTGGCGCGGCAGCAGTTCGCGCGCGCGCTCGGTCATCGTGTCCCAGTCGCGCAGGAAGTAGAAGGCGACCACCGGGACCAGCAGCAGGTTCATGAACCAGCCGATGATCGCAATACCGGAGGACGAGATCCCGGCGATCAGCGTCGCCGCGACGCCGCCGGCCTGCTGCCAGTGCGATTTCAGCATCGCCACCAACTGATCGGTGCTGAGCAGCGCCGGGTCGACGCCCAGACGCTCGACCAGGAAGGGCATCACACGCTCGCGGATCCAGCCGATGTAGGCGGGCAGCTTGTCCACCAAGGTCGAGATTTGTGATTCCAGCACCGGGATCAGGATCAACGGCAGCAGCAGCAGGACCAGCGTCATCAGCGTGAACACCAGCAGTACCGCCGTGCTGCGGTTGTAACCACGCAGCTGCAGGCGATCGACCAGCGGATCGCCGAGCCAGGCGAGCAGGGCCGCCACTGCGAAGGGCGACAGCACCGGTCCCAGCAGGTACAGCAGGACGCCGATGGCCACGAGGATCGCCAGCAACTGCCAGCGGTGGGTCATGCTCATCGGACAGGCTCCTGATTGTGTGGGCGGCGCAACTTGCGTGCCTTCTTGCTCCAGCGTCGCACGTAGTCGATGCCGCTCGCGAGCAGCATCGCCGCGCACAGACCGATCAGCGCATCGGCCAGCCAGGCCGGCAGTTGTGCGCCGACATTGCGCCACAGCAGCACCACCACCAGCAACAGCAACGCCAGTGTGGTCATTTTGCCCAGCCAGGTTGGACGCGCATGCAGCGGCGCGTAGTTGAGATGGAATGCGAGCGCGCCACCGACGATCACGAGGTCGCGGACCGCGATCAAACCAAGCAACCACCAGGGCAGGTCGCCGCGCAGCGCCAGCGCCACGCAGACCGCGAGCACCAATGCCTTGTCGGCAAGTGGATCCAGCCAACCGCCGAGTTGCGAAGCCCAGCCGAAGCGCTTCGCCAGCCAGCCATCGAGGCCGTCCGAGGCGCCGGCGACGATGAAGCAGATCATCGCCAGCCTACCTTCGCCGCGCACCACCAGCCAGGCGATCGGCAGCGCCGACAACAGGCGCGCGAGCGAGAGTGCGTTCGGCACATGCCGCAATGACGAGGGCGCATTCGCGGTCATTGGCCGGTGTGCTCGCCTGAAGACGAGGTCGGACGGGCGTCCTGCATCGGCTCAGCGCAGGTCGAGCACCAGCGCGCCCTCGCTGCTGTCGCCGGCCACCGTCAGCACCTCGTTCAGCGCGACGATCTGGCGCAGGCGCTCGGCACCGCCGGAGACGGTCAGGCTGAGGTCGAGGGTGTCGCCGGCGGCCGTCTCCAGACGTACTTCCCTGACCACCGACAGCGAGGTCAGGTAGGCATGGACGCGCGCAAAATCGGCCGCCGAGGCGAGTCCGCGCAGCACCACCGCGACTTCCGCCGGCGCACTGTCGGCGGCGGCGAAGGCATAACGCGCCGCCAGCCGGTTGGCGGTCTCGTCGGCCGCCGCGTGCAGCGCCGCGGCGATGTCCGCCCCGCGCACCTCGAAACTCTCCTCGCGTTCGCCGTCGCCGTAGGCGAAACGGCCAGCCACGCCATCGGTGTCGGCATACAGTCGACCAGCGAGCACGCCCGGCGCGCCGTAGCGACTCGCGACCGGCCGCAGCCGCGCGATTTCGCCGCGTTCGACATCGATCAAGCTGATCCCGCCCTCGCTGTTCTCCTCCGCGCTGGCACTGCCGGCACTCAGCTGGATGCCGCGCTCGCCGGCGCGGCGCAGCAAGGGCGCCAGTTGCGCGGCGGACATCAGTGCGCCGTCCGCAACCACCCAGGCCATCAGGGTCGGGCGTTCGCGTGCCCACTGCGAGAGCCCGGAGGTGCTCAGCAGCCGGGTGATCGCGCGCGGCTCGAAGTTTGCCGCGTAATACAGCTTCAGCGCCGGCACCGGGCCGCTGCGGTCGACTTCCTGGCGGTAGTAGAAGGCCTGGATCAGCGGCGCCGGGTCCTTCAGCGCGCCCTGCACCTCCGGGCGCTCGCCCGCCGCCGGGTCGCCGGAGACCTTGACCAGCACCTGTTTCAACGTCGCCACCATGGCCTCGGCGCGGGCGGCCTCGTCCTGGCTGGCCACCGGGACTTCGCCGGTGTAGAGGTCGCTCGCGGCGAGTGGCGCGGACAACAGCAGCATCAGCAACAACGGCAGGCACCAGCGCATGCGGGTTCCGGAACGTGGCTCAGGATGCGCGCAGTATGGAACAGGCGCGCGGACTGTTGCGTCGGACTCGATGAATCAGTGCTGGAGCGCGCCCTGCCGTGGTCGCCCGCTGCCGGCTATCCTGCGCGCCTTTCCCGCCCCGGATGCGCCCATGGCCCAGCACAGTCCGATGACCTACCGCGACGCCGGGGTCGACATCGACGCCGGCAACAGCCTGGTCGAGCGCATCAAGCCTGTTGTGCGGCGCACGTTGCGACCGGAAGTGCTGGCCGGCGTCGGCGGTTTCGGCGCCTCGGTGCGGGTGCCGCTGGAGCGCTACCGCGAGCCGGTGATGGTCTCGGGTACGGACGGTGTCGGGACCAAGCTCAAGCTGGCGCAACAGCTCGGGCGCCACGACACGATCGGCATCGACCTCGTCGGCATGTGCGTCAACGACGTGCTGGTGCAGGGCGCCGAGCCGCTGTTTTTCCTCGACTATTTCGCGACCGGCAAGCTCGATGTCGAGGTCGCCGCCGCGGTGGTGGCCGGCATCGCGCGAGGTTGCGAGGAATCCGGCTGCGCCCTGGTGGGCGGCGAGACCGCCGAGATGCCCGACATGTATCCGCCCGGCGAGTACGACCTCGCGGGATTCTGTGTCGGCCTGGTCGAGCGCGCCAGGATGCTCGACGGCAGCGCCGTGCGCGCCGGTCACCGCCTGGTCGGCATCGCCAGTTCCGGCCCGCACTCGAATGGCTATTCGCTGATCCGCCGCATCCTCGCGCGTGCCGGCGCCGACCTCCACGCCGACCTCGGTGGCCAGACCCTCGCCGATGCGCTGATGGCACCGACCCGGCTGTACGTGAAGCCGGTGCTCGGCCTGCTCGCCGACCTGCCGATCGCGGCGATGGCGCACATCACCGGCGGTGGCCTCAGCGAGAACATCATCCGCGTGGTGCCGGGAGGCCTCGGGCTGCGTGTCGACGCCGCTTCCTGGCCGCAGCCGGAGGTCTTCGGCTGGCTGATGCAGGCCGGATCGGTGACTCGCGCCGAGATGTGGCGCACCTTCAACTGCGGCATCGGTTTCGTACTGCTGCTGCCGGCGGAAGCCGCCGCGGAGGCGATCGCGCGCCTGGGCGCGCAGGGCCTGCCGGCCTGGGACATCGGCGCGGTGGTCGCGCACACGGGCGAGGGCGAGCGTGTCCACATCGGCTGAGTCCGCAGCGGCGCCGCTGCGCGTCGCGGTGCTGCTCTCCGGTCGTGGCAGCAACCTCGGCGCCCTGATCGCGGCCGCGCGCGAGGATCGCAGCTACCGGCTGGTCGGGGCTTTCGCCGACAAGCCGGAGGCGCCGGGCCTGGCGCTCGCACGCGCGGCGGGCATCCCCACGCAGGTCTGCGTACCGAAGGACTACGTCGACAAGGCCGCCTTCGAGGCTGCGCTGTTTGCCGCGGTCGCTGCCAGCGGTGCCGACCTCGTCGTGCTCGCCGGCTTCATGCGCGTGCTCGGTGCGGAGAGCGTCGAGGCCTGGCGCGGACGGATGATCAACATCCACCCCTCCTTGTTGCCGAAGCACCAGGGCCTGCACACCCACGCGCGCGCGCTCGCCGCCGGCGATGCCGAGCACGGCGCCAGCGTGCATTTCGTGACCCCGGTCCTGGACGACGGCCCAGTGCTGATGCAAGTGCGCATTCCGGTGCTGCCGGACGACACCGCCGAGAGCCTGGCCGCGCGCTTGCTGCCGCAGGAACACCGCCTGCTGGTCGCCGCCGTGCGCCTGATCGCCCAGGGCCGCGTGCGCCTGCAGGGCGAGCAGATCCTGGTCGACGGCGAGGCGTTGCGCGCACCGATGTAGGCGCGATGCGCGTCGCGATCGTCGCTCCAGGACGCGACCCGGGCATCCCCTACATCCCCTGTTCATGCGCCACGCGTTGCAATGCGCCCACAAGCAACAACCACGACTCCCGATGACCCTGTACTGCCTGGCCGCCGCGCTCGTCCTGCTGCCGCTGTCCGCCCTCGCCGGCGAGCGCCCATTGCAGCCCTTCGAGGCCAGTTTCACGGTCTCCCGCAACGACAAGCCGCTGGGCACGATGGTGATGCGGCTGGAATCGCCGCGAGCCGGCGAATGGCTGTTCAGCAGTCGTACCGAGGGTGAGAAGGGCCTCGCGAGCTTCCTCGGCGTAACCATCGAGGAGCGCTCGGCCCTGCACGACAACGACGGTGCCCTGACGAGCAGCGGCTACCGCTACCAGCAGGACATGGTCGGGCGCCACCGCAGTCGCTCGCTCGAGATCGCGGACGGCCAGGCGCGCGAGAGCGACAACGACGAGCGCTGGAGTTACCCGGTTGCCGGCGAGGTTCTGGATCGTCACGCCGCGGTCCTCGGGATCGCCGCGCACCTCGCGAATGGTGCGGGCAGGGGCACGCTGTTCGAAGTGCCGGTCGCCAGCAAGGGCAAGCTCGAGTCCTGGCGATTCCTGGTGGCCGGCGCTGAAACCGTCGATACCGGTGAGGGCAGGATGGAAGCCGTGCGCGTCGAACGCGTGCGCGAGAATGCCGACCGCAAGACCGTCAGCTGGCACGCCGAGCGTTATGGCTGGCTGCCGGTGCGGGTGGAACAGATCGAGCCGGATGGCGAGCGCCTGGTCAGCGTGCTGCGAGAGTTCCAGCAGCAGTAGGGAACCTCTGAACAACTCAGAGATTCCGCGCGCCACGGATGGCGCGCTCGCGGATCGAGCACGTAATTGCTTGATCCAGCGGTGCCGAGTCCGGGCCTGTACCGGACTCGGTACGTCTGAAGAAGTCCAGGATGGACTTGTTCAGACCTTCCGTAGCTGGTCGAGGTCACTGGCCGCCGGAGCCTGCGACGCCGGCTTCCATTGGCCAATCACCACCGGCCGTGCCTCAGTTCGGCAAGCGCCGGATCCGCGCGCCGAGCGCGCCCAGTTTTTCCTCGATGCACTCGTAGCCACGGTCGATGTGGTAGACGCGGTCGATGACGGTTTCGCCACTGGCAGCGAGGCCTGCCAGCACCAGGCAGGCGGAGGCGCGCAGATCCGTGGCCATCAGTGGCGCGCCGGTCATGTGGGAGACGCCTGTGATCACCGCGGTATTGCCGTGCAGCCTGATGTCGGCGCCGAGACGGCGCAGTTCCTGCACGTGCATGAAGCGGTTCTCGAACACGGTCTCGGTGACCATGCCGACGCCCTGGGCGACGGCGTTCAGCGCCGTGAACTGCGCCTGCATGTCGGTCGGGAAAGCGGGGTAGGGCGCGGTGGTCACGTCGACCGCCTGCGGCCGGTTGCCGCGCATGTCGAGTTCGACCGAATCGTCGGACACGTTGAGGTGCGCGCCGGCTTCCTCCAGCTTCTGCAGCACCGCGTCGAGGGTTTTCGGGCGTGCGCGCTTCAGCAGCACGCGGCCGCCGCTGATCGCGCCGGCGACCAGGAAGGTGCCGGTCTCGATGCGATCCGGCAGCACGTCGTAATGGCAGCCGGCGAGGCGCTCGACGCCGTGCACGACGATCGTGTTGCTGCCGGCGCCCTCGATGCGTGCACCCATCTCGATCAGGAAATTCGCGAGGTCGACCACCTCAGGTTCCTGCGCGGCGTTCTCGATGACGGTCGTACCATCGGCCAGGGTGGCGGCCATCATGATGTTCTCGGTGCCGGTGACGGTCACCAGGTCCATGACGATGCGTGCGCCCTTCAGGCGTTTGGCGCGCGCCTTGATGTAGCCGGCTTCGACGCTGATTTCCGCGCCGAGCGCCTCCAGGCCCTTGATGTGCAGGTCCACCGGGCGCGTGCCGATCGCGCAACCGCCGGGCAGCGAGACCTCGGCGTGGCCGAAGCGCGCCACCAGCGGGCCGAGCACCAGGATCGAGGCGCGCATGGTCTTGACCAGATCGTAGGGCGCGAAACAACTGTTCGACTGGGTGGAGTCGATGTGGATGCGCATGCGCTCGTCGACCGCCAGCTCCACGCCCATCTGGCCGAGCAGTTCCATCGTCGTGGTGACGTCGTGCAGGTGCGGCACGTTGCCGATGGTGCATGGGCTGTCGGCGAGCAGCGTGGCCGACAGGATCGGCAGCACGGCGTTCTTCGCGCCGGAAATCCACACCTCGCCATTCAGCGGGGTGCCGCCCTCGACGATGATCTTGGCCATCGGTGGTTCCTTGTGAGTCTCGACGCGCGGTTTCAGTCGCGCGCTGCCCATTCCTCGGGCGTCAGGGTCTTCAATGCGAGCGCGTGGATCTCGCCGCCGAGCCTGTCGCCCAGCGTTTGATACACCCGCCGGTGGCGCTGCAGCGGGCGCATTCCGGCGAATTCGGAGGCGATCACGAGCGCCTCGAAGTGCACGCCATCGGCGCCGTCGACGGTGACTTGCGCATCCGGCATGCCGGCGGCGATCAGGGCTCGGACGGTGGCGGCATCCATGGCAGTGCTCGGGTTCAGGGGGCGTCGGTGTAGACTCGCGGCGTTCGCGGACGCCTCGCACGAGGTCGTCCACCGAAGGGGCGCCGATGCTATCGGAAGGCGCCTGAACAGTGAATCGAGGTGCCTCGGTCGCGGCAGGCAGCACCGCGGCCCGCCCCCTGCAGCGGACCTGAACTCGTCACCCGGACTCCATGAATCTCCCCGCCCCAAGGCAAGCCGCGAGCCTGCCGACCGCCGCGCTCGCCGCTTCCGGCCAGCGCGTGATCGACATCGAAGTCGCCGCGATCGCCGCGCTGCGTGCGCGCATCGATGGGGCCTTCAGCCGCGCCTGCGAGCTCATGCTGGCCTGCCAGGGTCGGGTGGTGGTCAGCGGCATCGGCAAGAGCGGTCACATCGCGCGCAAGATTGCGGCGACGCTGGCCAGCACCGGCACGCCGGCCTTCTTCGTGCACCCGGCCGAGGCCAGCCATGGCGACCTCGGCATGATCACCGCCGATGACGTGGTGCTGGCGCTTTCGAACTCGGGCGAGACCGACGAGCTGCTGACGATCCTGCCGGTGGTCAAGCGCAAGTCGGTGCCCTTGATCGCGCTGACCGGCAACGAGCGTTCGAGCCTGGCGCGGCTGGCGGACGTGCACCTCGACGTCGCGGTCAGCGAGGAAGCCTGTCCGCTCGGTCTCGCACCGACCGCGAGCACCACCGCGGCGCTGGTGATGGGCGATGCACTCGCGATCGCGCTGCTGGAGGCGCGTGGGTTCACCTCGGACGATTTCGCCGCCTCGCATCCGGCCGGCCAGCTCGGCCGGCGCCTGCTGGTGCGCATCAGCGATGTCATGCACGTCGGCGAGGAGATCCCGCGCGTGCTGCCGCAAGCGAGCGTGACCGACGCGCTGATGGAAATCTCGCGCAAGAAGCTCGGCATGACCGCGATCGCGCAGGCCGATGGTCGCCTGGTCGGCGTGTTCACCGACGGCGACCTGCGGCGCACGCTCGACGACGCCAGTGTCGACTTGCGGGCGACGCCGGTGACCGCGCTGATGACTCCGAATCCGCGCACGATCACCGCCGACAAGCTCGCGATCGAGGCCGCGCAGATGATGGAGGCGCACAAGATCTCGGCGCTGCCGGTGGTCGACGCGGTGGGCGCCATGGTCGGTGCGCTGAACTTCCACGACCTGCTGCGCGCGCGGGTGATCTGATGGATCCGGCGCTCGACGATGCGCGCCGGCGCGCGCGGGCGATCCGCGTCATCGGCTTCGACATCGATGGCGTGCTCACCGACGGCCGCCTGTGGTACGGCAACGACGGCGGCGAGGCCAAGGCCTTCCACGTGCACGACGGCCTCGGGCTGAAACTGCTGCAGCAGGCCGGGATCGCGACCGCGGTGATCAGCGCGCGCAGCAGCGAGGCCGCGCAGCGGCGCCTGCAGGAACTCGGCGTCGCGCATGTGCACCTGGGCGTGCGCGACAAGCTGCCGGTGTTCCAGCAGATCGCCTGGGACCTGGGTTTCAGTTGGTACGAGACCGCCTACATGGGCGACGACCTGCCGGACCTGCCGATCCTGGTGCGCGCGCACCTCGCGGCCACGGTGGCGACCGCGGTGCCGGCGGTGCTGGATCGCTGCCACTGGATCGCCGGCCGGCCGGCCGGCGCTGGCGCCGTGCGCGAGTTTGCCGAGTTCGTGCTGGACGCCCAGGGACGCCTCGACGCGCTGGTCTCCGCCTGGTGCGGGAGCACGCCTTGACGCCCGAACGCACGCGCATGTGGATCGTGGTGCTCGGCGCGATCGTGGCGGCGAGCTACGCACTGCTGCGCTGGTTCGCGCTGCCGCCACCGGAAGCGGCAGCGCCGCGCCAGGCGCGCCAGGACAACGAGGTGCGCAATGTCGAGATGCGCGTCTACGACGACACCGGCAAGCCCAACCTGGTGTTGCTGAGCCCGCGCATCGCCAGTCCGCGCCGCAGCGAGGAGTACCTGATCGAAACCCCGCGCTTCGACGTCTCCAACCAGGACGGCGCGCGCTGGAAAGGACAGTCGCGGCTGGGCCGGCTCGACGTTGGCAAGCAGTTGTTGTGGCTGCAGGAACAAGTCGTGCTCGATGGCACCCGGCCGCGGCGCGAGCCGGTGACGATCCGCTCCGAGCGCATCCAGTTCGACCTCGACCAGCGGCTTGCGCGCAGCGAGGAAGCCGTGGAGATTGTCAGCGCCGGCAGTCGCATCCGCGGCGTCGGCCTGCGCGCCGACCTCAAGCAAAGCCGCTTCGTGCTCGAAAAACAGGTGGAAGGTGAATATGTCCCGCAACGCAAGCAAGGTTGATCGTGTGCTGTGCCTCGCCGTTTGCGCACTGGCCGCTCCGGCGTGGGCGCTGGAGAGCGATCGCCAGCAGCCGATGCAGATCAACTCGGACCGCTTCGAGTCGGGCATGGACAGCAAGACCACGGTGCTGACCGGCAATGTGCGCATCACCCAGGGCAGCCTCGTGGTCCAGGCCGAGCGTGCGGACGTGACCCAGGAAGGGGGCGAAGTCTCGCGCGCACTGCTGAGCGGCCGTCCGGCGACCCTGAAACAGGCCATGGACGACGGCGGCGAGCTCAATGCGAGTGCGCGGACCATCGATTACCAGCTCGGCGAAGAGACCGTCGAACTGAAAGGTGGAGTGGTGCTGGATCGTCCCCAGGGAACGCTGCGCAGCGAACGCGTGACCTATTCGATCAAGACCGGACAACTCGCGGCCGGCGAGGGCGTCGGTGGCGGCGTGCAACTGGTGATCCCGCCGAAGGTGCCGAAGGCCGCCGAACCCGCTGCGATGCCGCAGGGTTAAGTCGACGCGATGCTGCTGGTCGAAAGCCTGTCCAAACGCTACCGCGGCCGTGAGGTGGTGCGCGGCGTGTCCTGCCATCTCAGCGTCGGGGAGGTGGTCGGCCTGCTCGGTCCGAACGGCGCCGGCAAGACCACCTGCTTCTACATGATCGTCGGCATGATCGCCGCCGACCATGGTCGCATCGAGCTCGACGGGCGCGACATCACGCCGCTGTCGATGTCGGACCGCGCGCGCCTGGGCATCGGCTACCTGCCGCAGGAGCCGAGTGTGTTCCGGCGGCTCACGGTGGAGGACAACCTGCTCGCGGTGCTGGAACTGCGCAAGGACCTGACCAAACGTGGGCGTACCGTTCTGCTCGAATCGCTGCTCGAGGAGTTGCAGGTCACGCATCTGCGCGGGCAACTCGGACAGAGCCTTTCGGGCGGCGAGCGCAGGCGCGTCGAGATCGCCCGCGCGCTGGCCGCGAAGCCGCGCTTCATCATGCTCGACGAGCCTTTCGCCGGCGTCGACCCGATCTCGGTCGGCGAGATACAGGAAGCGATCTCGCAGCTGCGCGAGCGCGGCATCGGTGTGCTGATCACCGACCACAACGTGCGCGAGACCCTCGGCATCTGCGACCGCGCCTACGTGCTCAACGCCGGCCAGGTGCTCGCCGAAGGCGGCCCGCAGCAGATCCTCGCGCATCCGAAGGTGCGCGAGGTCTACCTGGGCGACAAGTTCAGGCTGTAGCCGCGGCGCCCATTCAATGCGCAGACGCGGAGAGCGCGGAGAGAAGCGTAGCTCAGCTGCGTCGTTGGACTTTTCTCCGCGCTCTCCGCGTCTGCGCGTTGAACGGGCGCCGAGCGCGCGAGGCCTACAGCCCGCCCAGGAAGGCATCGCTGGCCGCGATGATCCCGCCCCCCAGGCACACCTCGCCGGCGTAGAACACCACCGACTGCCCCGGCGTGATCGCGCGTTGACGTTGGTCGAACACCACGTCGGCGCTGCCGCCATCAAGCACGCGCACGCGGCAGGTCTGGTCCTGCTGCCGGTAGCGGATCCTGGCGCTGCAGGTGAACGCCGCTGCCGGCGGCGTTCCGGCGATCCAGTGGATGGCCTCGCTGCGCAGCCGAGTTCCGTACAGCGCCGGATGCTCGCCCTGGACCACCCACAGGGTGTTGTCCGACGCGGACTTGGCGGCGACGAACCAGGGCTCGCCGCTGCCGCCGCGACGGCCGCCGATCCCCAGCCCGCCGCGCTGGCCGATGGTGTGGAACTGCAGGCCGCGATGCTCGCCGATGGTTTCGCCCTCGGGCGTGCGCATCGGACCCGGCTTCGGGGCGAGGTAACGCGCAACGAAGGAGTCGAAGGCGCGCTCACCGATGAAGCAGATGCCGGTCGAATCGCGCTTGGCGTGCGTGGGCAGACGTGCTTCCGTGGCGATGTGTCGCACCTCGGACTTGTGCAGGTGGCCGACGGGGAACTCGGCGACCGCCAACTGCGCCTGGTCGAGTGCGTGCAGGAAGTAGCTCTGATCCTTGCCCGGATCGGCGCCGCGCAACAGTTCGATCTGCCCCTCGCGACGCCGGAGTTGAGCGTAGTGCCCGGTCGCGACACGCTCGTACCCCAGATCCAGAGCGTGCTCGACGAAGGTCCGGAATTTGACCTCGCGGTTGCACAGGATGTCCGGATTCGGCGTACGCCCGGCCTTGAGCTCGGCGAGGAAGACCGCGAACACGCCGTCCCAGTACTCGGCCGCGAAGTTGCGCCCGAAAAACGGGATGCCAAGCTGTCGCGCGACGCGACGTGCGTCCTCGGCGTCCGCCTCCGCCGGGCAGGCGCCGCTGGCGTCGTCCTCTTCCCAGTTCTTCATGAACAGCGCACCAACCTCGTGGCCCGCGCCTTGCAGCAGCAGGGCGGCGACCGAGGAGTCGACGCCGCCAGAGAGGCCGACGAGGACTTTCATGGGCGCTGTGGGCTCTGGGGATGGCAGGCTTCGGCGGAGCGGTGGGTCGGTTGCCGGTGGCAAGGGCGGCGGTGCAGGAGCGCCGCCCTCCAAGAACTCGCGCACCCAGCCTGGAGGGTCGCGGTCCCGGCTGCTGCTCTTGCTGCCGACAACCGACAATCAACAACCGACAACCCGCTTCTCCCCCTCACGGCCGCAGCACCGCGCTCACCACGTCCAGCGGCCACTGGCGACCGGCGAGGTATTCGTCGATGCATTGCAGTACCAGCGGGCTGCGGGTTGGAATGGTGTGGGCTGCGATCTCGTCCCGACTGAGCCAATGGGTGCGCACGATCTCCGGGTCCAGCGAGACGGCCGGGTCGTGCGCCACGGCCTCGCACAGGAAAGCGACGCGCACGAACTGCAGTTGCGGGAGTTGCAACTGGTGGATGCCGACCAGGGCCAGTGGCCGCACGGTCCACGCGGTCTCCTCGCGGGTCTCTCGGACCACCGCCTCGATCAGACCCTCGCCCTCGTCGAGGTGCCCGGCCGGCTGGTTCAGCACCGCGCGGCCGTCGATCAGTTCCTCGACCAGCAGGAAGCGCCCGCGCTCGGGAATGATCGCGGCGACAGTCACACGTGGCAGGCGCGGGGAATTCATCGGGCAGTTTCGGGTGTTCGTGACGGGGGTGCACAGGCCGTCGCCGGCCACTGCCGATATACTGGAGCACACCGGACGACGGCCAGTGAAACTCCGCCTCATGAGCGAGGAAATCGAGCATCGCGAAGATCTGGGCCTCGCCGTCCAGGAGTCGCGACCAGAGCTGAAGAAGCCGCCGATGTTCAAGGTGGTGCTGCTCAACGACGACTACACTCCGATGGAATTCGTGGTGATCGTGCTCGAGACTTTCTTTGCGATGTCGCGCGAGAACGCCACCCGCGTCATGCTGCACGTGCATACCCAGGGCAAGGGCGTCTGTGGGGTGTTCACGCGCGACGTCGCCGACACCAAGGTGGCCCAGGTCAACGCATTTTCGCGCGCTCATCAGCATCCCTTGATGTGCGCGATGGAGGAGGCCTGATTGCGGATCGCGCCCCATTGCGCCCATCGGCACGCCAGCGCCATTCGTCACGCTTGATTTACGACGCGGGCGGGGCCATGTGATAGAAACGAGGTGCGCTTCGCGCAGGAGGAACGGAAGTCCATGTTCAGCAAGGACCTGGAACTGACCATCAGCCAGAGCTACAAGGAAGCCCGGGCGAAGCGGCATGAATTCATGACCGTCGAGCACCTGCTGCTGGCGCTGATCGAGAATCCTTCCGCGGCGCAGGTGCTGAAATCCTGTGGGGCCGACCTGAAAAAACTCTCGGACGAGACCCGCTCGATCATCGAGGAGACCGTGCCGACGTTGCCGGCCGACGACGAGCGCGACACCCAGCCGACGCTCGGCTTCCAGCGCGTGCTGCAGCGCGCGGTCTACCACGTCCAGTCTTCCGGCAAGAAGGAGGTCACCGGCGCCAACGTGCTGGTCGCGATCTTCGGTGAGAAGGACTCGCACGCCGCCTACCTGCTGCAGAAGCAGGACATCACCCGGCTCGACGTCGTCAACTACATCTCGCACGGCATCGCCAAGATTCCGCAGGATCCGGTGCGCGATCAGGGCGCCGAACGCGGCGAGGGCGAGGGCGGCGGCGAAGCCGAGAAGCAGAGCGCGCTGCAGGCCTATGCCAGCAACCTCAACGAACAGGCGCGCGCCGGCAAGATCGACCCGCTGATCGGCCGCGCCGACGAGATCGAACGCACCATCCAGGTGCTGTGCCGACGGCGCAAGAACAACCCGCTGTACGTCGGCGAGGCTGGCGTCGGCAAGACCGCGCTGGCCGAGGGTCTGGCCAAGCGCATCGTCGACGGCGATGTGCCCGACGTGCTGCGCGATGCCGTGATCTTCGCGCTCGACCTCGGCGCGCTGGTCGCCGGCACCAAGTACCGCGGCGATTTCGAAAAGCGCCTGAAGCAGGTCGTGGCCGAGCTCAAGCGCATCCCGAAGGCGATCCTGTTCATCGACGAGATCCACACCATCATCGGCGCCGGCTCGGCCTCGGGCGGCGTCATGGATGCCAGCAACCTGATCAAGCCGCTGCTGGGCTCCGGCGAGATACGCTGCATCGGTTCCACCACTTTCCAGGAGTTCCGCGGCATCTTCGAGAAGGACCGCGCGCTGACGCGTCGCTTCCAGAAGATCGACGTGGTCGAGCCAACCATTGCCGACACCATCGAGATCCTGCGCGGTTTGAAGAGCCGCTTCGAGGAACACCACAACGTCGAGTACGCGCCGGATGCCCTGAAAGCGGCGGTCGACCTGTCGGTGCGGCACATCCACGACCGTTTCCTGCCGGACAAGGCGATCGACGTCATCGACGAGGCCGGTGCGCGCCAGCGCCTGCTCGCCGACGACAAGCGCAAGCGCGTGATCGACACCGAGGAGGTCGAGTACATCGTCGCCAAGATGGCGCGCATCCCGGCCAAGCATGTGTCGGCCTCCGACAAGGACGTGCTGCGCAACCTGGAACGCAACCTCAAGATGGTCGTGTTCGGCCAGGAAGAGGCGATCGATGTGCTGACCGCGGCGATCAAGATGTCGCGCTCGGGCCTCGGCGATCCGAGCAAGCCGATCGGCTGTTTCCTGTTCGCCGGCCCGACCGGCGTCGGCAAGACCGAAGTCACGCGCCAGTTGGCCATGATCCTCGGCATCGAGCTGATCCGCTTCGACATGTCCGAGTACATGGAGGCGCATTCGGTATCGCGCCTGGTCGGCGCCCCCCCGGGCTATGTCGGCTTCGACCAGGGGGGATTGTTGACCGAGGCGGTCACCAAGCATCCGCATGCAGTGTTGTTGCTCGACGAGATCGAAAAGGCGCACCCGGACGTGTTCAACCTGCTGCTGCAGGTGATGGACCGCGGCGTGCTGACCGACACCAATGGCCGCGAGGCGAATTTCCGCAACGTCGTGCTGGTGATGACCACCAATGCCGGCGCCACCCAGGCGGCGCGCCGGTCCATGGGCTTCGTCGAGCAGGACCACTCCACCGATGCGATGGAAGTGATCCGGCGCGGCTTCAGCCCCGAGTTCCGCAACCGCCTCGACGCGGTCATCCAGTTCGCCGCGCTCGACCGCGCGACCATCCTGCGCGTGGTCGACAAGTTCCTGATCGAGCTCGAATCGCAATTGGCCGACAAGCACGTTTCGCTGCACGTCGACGAGTCCGCGCGCGGCTGGCTGGCCGAAAAGGGTTTCGATCCGCAAATGGGTGCGCGTCCGATGGCGCGCGTCATCCAGGAACACATCAAGCGACGTCTCGCCGACGAACTGTTGTTCGGTGCGTTGGTGGGGGGCGGACGGGTGTCGGTGGCGGCCGAAGGCGAGAAGCTGTCGGTACGCGCCGAGGCACCGGCGGCGGCCGAACCCGCGGAGCCGGTGATCGCCTGATCGTCTGTGGACAGCTTGCAGCGATGGGATGGACGAGCGGTTCGGTGAACGCGGATCCCGCGTCGGATGCGGGGCTGTGTCGCCGTCGGCTTACTTCTGCCGGAAGGTGATGCGCCCCTTGCTGAGATCGTAGGGGGTCATCTCGACCTTGACTTTGTCGCCGGTCAGGATGCGAATGTAGTTCTTGCGCATGCGCCCCGAGATGTGCGCCGTGATCACGTGCCCGTTCTCGAGCTGGACGCGGAACATGGTGTTCGGCAGGGTCTCGAGGACCGTGCCTTCCATTTCGATATGGTCTTCTTTGGACATTCGGATCGCAGGGCAGGGCGCAAGGCCGCGCATTCTGCCCGATAGGCGCAGGTGTCGCCACCCAGGCGCCTTCGCCCAGGCGTTCTCCTGCGGATGGGCGTGTGTTCGGAGTTTCCTCACCCCGGTGGATGGGGCACGACGACGGGCGGGAAGGGCGGCAGCGCGAGAGCGCCGCCCTCCAGGGCGCGCATGGGGACGCCTCGCCACGGCGCGGTTTGCGGACGTCTGGACGCTCAGACATCCAGACGTCTATATTCCGATCACGCCCTCGCCGCCGCCGGAGCCCACCGTGAACACTTCCAGCCAGACCACCGCCGCCGTCCGCGCTTCCATCGACAGCGACCGCGCCCACGGCGCGATCGTCCCGCCGTTGGTACTGTCCAGCAATTTCAGCTTTCAGGGCTATGCCCAGCCGCGCCAATACGACTACACGCGCTCGGGCAATCCCACCCGCGATGCGCTGGCGGGCGCGCTCGCAGAACTGGAGGGCGGTGCGGGCGCCGTCGTGACCTGTACCGGCATGGCCGCGGTCACGCTGGCACTGCAACTGGTGCCCGAAGGCGGTTTGCTGCTGGCGCCGCACGACTGCTACGGTGGCACCTGGCGGCTCTTCGATACCCTCGCGAAACGGGGTCGGTTCCGCCTGAAGCTGGTCGACCAGCGCGACCTCGCGGCGGTGCAGGCCGCCTTCGTCGATCAGGTCGACCTGCTGTGGATCGAGACCCCGAGCAATCCGCTGCTGCGGGTGGTCGACATCGCCGCGCTCGCCGCGATCGCACACCGGCACGGTGCGCGCGTACTCGCCGACAACACCTTCCTGTCGCCGGTCTGGCAACGCCCGCTGGAGCTCGGCGCCGACCTTGTGCTGCATTCGACCACCAAGTACCTCAACGGACATGGCGACGTCGTGGGCGGCGCGATCGTCGGCAAGGACCGTGCGACGCACGAGGAACTGGCGTGGTGGAATAACTGCCTCGGCCTCGGCGGCGCACCCTTCGACGCCTACCTGACCCTGCGGGGCGTGCGCACGCTCGCGGCGCGCTTGCGCGTGCACGGCGAGAACGCGATCGAACTGGCGCAGTTGCTGGACGCGCACGCAGCGGTGGAGCGGGTGTGCTTTCCCGGCCTCGCTGCCGATCCCGGCCACGCGCTCGCGGCGCGTCAGCAGCGTGGTTTCGGCGCGATGCTGAGCTTCGAGCTGGCGGGTGGCGAGGCGCAGGTGCGCGCCTTTCTCGACGGTCTGCGTTGCTTCTCGCTTGCGGAATCGCTGGGTGGCGTCGAGAGCCTGGTCGCGCACCCGGCGACGATGACCCACGCCTCGATGACCCCGGAGGCGCGCGCGGTGGCCGGCATCAGCGACCGCCTGTTGCGGCTTTCGGTGGGCATCGAGGACACCGCCGACCTCAAGGCCGACCTGCTGGCCGGACTCGACCGTGCCCTGCTGGCGGGGCGTGAGGGACTGCGTCGGGTGGCTTGAGTCGGCTGCGAGTACGCTGGCAGACGTGCGCCGCGCCCGGCCGCCGCCATCGGGTACCCGGCGTGCTCCTGAAGGACATCGCCCCGCGGCGCCGCTTTTCAGCGACGACCCACGACGCCACCGTGGCGCCGTCGGCGACCCGCTACAGCTCCACCGGCTGCGCATGCTCCTTGGTCGCCGCAAAGCGCAGCTTGGGATAGCGCTCTTCGGTCAGTTGCAGGTTGACCCGCGTCGGCGCCAGGTAGACCAGCGCCCCGGCGGCGTCGCGTGCCAGGTTCTGCATCGCCTTCGACTCCAGTTCCTCGAGCGATTGCGCGTCGTCGCCGCCGATCCAGCGCGCGGTGTGGATCTGCACGTTCTCGAACACTGCCTCGACGCCGTACTCGTCCTTGAGCCGGTAGGCGACCACGTCGAACTGCAGCGTGCCGACCGCACCGAGGATCAGGTCGTGTCCGAGCAGCGGCTTGAAAAACTGGGTGGCGCCTTCCTCGGACAACTGCATCAGGCCCTTCTGCAACTGCTTGAGCTTCAACGGGTCGCGCAGGCGCGCGCGCCGGAACAGCTCCGGAGCGAAGTTCGGGATGCCGGTGTACTTGAGCGCCTCGCCCTCGCTGAAGGTGTCGCCGATCGAGATCGTCCCGTGGTTGTGGATGCCGAGGATGTCGCCCGGATACGCGCTCTGCGCGATCTCGCGGTCGCTGGCCATGAAGGTCAGCGCGTTGGCGAGCTTGAACTCCTTGCCGGCGCGTACGTGCCAGGCCTTCATGCCGGATTCGTAGTGACCCGAGCAGACCCGGAAGAAGGCGACGCGATCACGGTGCTGCGGGTCCATGTTCGCCTGGATCTTGAACACGAAGCCGCTGAACGGCTCTTCCAGCGGGTCGACGATGCGCGTCTCGGTCGCGCGCGGACGCGGCGGCGGCGCGTGTTCGACAAAGAAGTCGAGCAGCAGTTGCACGCCGAAGTTGTTGATGCCGGAGCCGAAGAACACCGGCGCCTGGCGTCCGGCGAGGTAGGCCTGCGCATCGAAGGGATGCGAGGCGCCCTGCACCAGTTCCAGTTCTTCGCGCAGCTCCGCCAGCACCCCGCTGCCGAGGCGCTCGGCCAGGCCGGGCGCATCCAGGCCCTTGAAGATCGTCGAGTCCTGGCGCGTGAAATTGCGTCCCGACTCATAGATATGGACTTCGTCGAGCAGCAGGTGGTAGACGCCCTTGAGGCGCGAGCCCATGCCGATCGGCCAGGTCACCGGCGCGCACTGGATCCGGAGCACGCTCTCGATCTCGTCGAGCAGTTCGATCGGCGATCGGCCCTCGCGATCGAGCTTGTTGATGAAAGCCATGATCGGCGTGTCGCGCAGCCGGCACACGTCCATCAGCTTGATCGTGCGCTCCTCCACGCCCTTCGCGCAGTCGATCACCATCAGCGCCGAGTCGACCGCCGTCAGCACGCGATAGGTGTCCTCGGAGAAGTCGGCGTGACCCGGCGTGTCCAGCAGGTTGACGATGCGGTCCGCATACGGGAACTGCATGACCGACGAGGTCACCGAGATGCCGCGCTCCTTCTCCAGCGCCATCCAGTCCGAGGTCGCATGCCGCGCCGCCTTGCGCGACTTGACCGACCCCGCCATCTGGATCGCGCCGCCGAACAGCAGCAGCTTCTCGGTCAGCGTGGTCTTGCCGGCGTCCGGGTGGGAGATGATCGCGAAGGTGCGACGGCGGCGGGCTTCGGCTTGGCTGCTCATGGGCGGGTACCGGCAAAAAGGGCGCGATTCTCG
This sequence comes from Lysobacterales bacterium, assembly GCA_019187485.1. GTDB lineage: Bacteria > Pseudomonadota > Gammaproteobacteria > Xanthomonadales > SZUA-5 > JADKFD01. The sequence goes on from JABAQR010000014.1 coordinate 149,398, forward strand.
CATCTGGCGGGGTCTCGCTCCATCTCGAAACCGACCTCGTGAAGGCCGTCGGCGCAGGTCCCCGCGCATCGCTCCGCCGCGTTGACACATCTGCGCTTGCGTCTCGCAGCGCGCGGATAGTAACCTTTCGCCGGATTGTGGCCGACAGGGGTGTCCCATGCTGAGTCCGACGAGTCGACTGTTCCTGGGCATCTGCCTCGCGCTTGCTGCCGCGCCCACGCTGCATGCCGAGCCGGGAGAGGACGGCAACGTCACGATCTCGAGCGGCACCGTGACGCTGAATGCTTACACGACGTTGAGCGCAGCGGTCGCGGCGAGCGCCACCACCTTCACGGTCACCAGCGCAGCCGCGCTGGCGCTGCCCGCCTGCGGCGGCGGCTGTTCCGCAACCGGCGAAATCAACCCGACGCAGGCAGGCGGCGTCGGTGGCTTCGGGACCGCTTTGGCAGTCGGCGATCTGCTGATGATCTACCAGCCGCAGGAACTGAGCGGGACGGCGACGACGACCAACGACCCGACCTTCGGTACGGTGACCGACCAGGGCCAGGCAGGGCTGTACGAGTTTGCTTACGTCAGCTCGGTGGCGGGCAGCACAATCACCATCGTCGCCGATGGCAGCGGTGACCCGTGCACGGGCCTCAAGAACGCCTACGATGCCGGCGCGATGGTCATCCGGGTTCCGCAGTTGCGCAACCTGACCATTACAGGCGGCTCGCTCGTCGCTCCTCCGTGGAACGGCTCCACCGGCGGCGTGGTTGCGCTGGACGTCCGCCCTGGCGTGCCGCAGTCCGGGACGCTGGCCAGTTGGGTGGCGGCGAACGGGACCGTGCAAATCAACGCAGCCAACGGCATCGATGTCACCGGACGGGGATTCCGGGGCGGGGAAGTCGAAGCACAGTCCGCGTCATCCGGGGTCGACATGACGACTTATCGTTCCAGCGCATGCGCAGACGGTGGGCGCAAGGGCGAGAGCATACTGGGCTGGGCGGGGGCCGGTAATACTGGCGCTGCCGATTGCCACGCCTCGCCTCCGACGGGATCGTATGGCGGTGGAAACGCCTACGGCCGCGGCGCATTGGCCAACGGCGGAGGCGGTGGCAACTCCCACAATGCCGCCGGTGGCGGTGGCGCCAATGGCGGTGATAGTGGCGCCTGGAACGGGGCCGGCAATCCCGGCGCCGGATTCGATGCCGCCTGGTTCACCGAAGACGACACCGATGTGCCCAATTCGCAGCCCTTGGCCTGCGTCGACGCGGGTGGGCCTCCTGGCTGCGACACCCTGCGCACCAGTTCGGGTGGTGGGCGCGGGGGCTATACCTACGCCGCGTCCAATCAGGACGCGCTGACCTTGGGGCCTGGGGTTGCTGCTTGGGCTGGGAATCTGCGACGCAACCGTGGCGGCTTGGGTGGACGGCCGCTGGGCCGGGGCAGTGACCGGTTCTACTTTGGTGGCGGCGGTGGCGCCGGCGATGCCAACCGCCCCGCATCGGTCTCGGGTGGGAATGGTGGTGGACTGGTCTTCCTGATGGCGCAACGAGTGGTCAGCAGCGTGGTCGCGCCGGCGGTGGCGATCCGCGCCGATGGCGCCCCGGGAGGGGGAGATGCTGTGGCGGCTGCCAAAGACGCGCCGGGCGGCGGCGGTGGTGGCGGCACCATCGTGATGCAGGTGGCGAGGGAATTGATCGGGCGTTATCAGGCCGCTGGCGGCGTCGGTGGAAGTCAGACCAGTTCATCGGGTGCGGAATCCGAAGGCGGTGGCGGTGGTGGTGGCGGCGGTGTGATCGCGGCCTCCTGGTTGACTGGTTCGCACTCGCTGCTGGTGCCCGGAGGCAGCAACGGGACTTCGAGCTCACCCTCGGTGACGGAGTTCCCCGCGAATGGCGGGACGGTCGGCGCCGCTGGCGAAGTCGTTTCCGCCCCCGGTGCCGCCAACGCGGTCTACCAATGTATGGTCGGCGACGGCGGCACCTTCACGACCGATGCCGGGCACGCCTATTTCAACGCCGCGCGCAACGTCGGTGCCGGCAGTCTCACCGTCGACTTCGTGTCCTCCTTCGAGCTCGGTCACGCGGCTTACTACCTGGAAGGCGAGCGCAACGGGCTCATCGAGCGCGCGTCCGCCATGATTCCGCGCACCCCGGGGGAAGCCGAGCGCGCCAAGGCCTACTCGGTCAACATCGCGGATCTGGGCTGGACCCGGCTGTGGCTCGTCGAAGTGGATGCGACTGGCCAATCGCATCGGCGCGGGCCTTTCGAACTCAATCGTCCCTACGGCAGCCGGCCCAGCAGTGCCGATCACTACGACTGGACCGCAGCCCAGTCGGAGCATGCGCGGTACCTTCAGGCTGCGCCACGGGGGAATGCGGACGCCGCTTATCTGGAGGTCGCCCAGGCCGGGATGCAGCGTGTGACGCACGAACAGTTGCTGGCGGCTGGTGTCGATCTTTCCGGAGCGCCGGCGGGCGAGATCGCCTTGTCGGATCGTCATGGTCCGGTGATGCGCAGCGTGACCGGTGGTGCGAGTTTCGGGCCAGGCAGCGCAATCGAGTTCTACGGCGATCCTCAGCCCGACCTGCAGAAGAGCACGCACACCTATCTCGTCGAGCGCACCGACGACGCCGATCTCGTGCTCCCCATGCCTTTCTACGCTCAAGACGTGTCCACCGGTGGCTTCTACACACAGCCGAGCCCGGCACAGGCGGAAAGCCGTCACACGCCTTCGGGACACTACTACGATCCAGTTTCTCCCACCGACTCGCCCTGGTACATGTACGAGCTCTATGCCGAGCCCGGGTCGCCGGCCAATCGTTCCATGGCCATCGCCGCGCCCGGCGTGGTCGGTGGCGCCGGTACGATCCACCTCACGCTGAGCGGCTTCGTCGACTTGCCGGCTGCGGTTCTGCCGGACCACCACGTTCGGGTTTTCCTCAATAACACGCAGGTCGCGGATGAGCGATTCGATGGCATCGTGTCGCGGGTTCTTGACATACCGGTGACCAATGTCCAGGCGAACAACACGGTGCGCGTGGAGCTCGTCGGAGACACCGGACAAGACTTCGACATGGTCGCCATTCACAAGCTGACGCTGCAGTACGCGACCCAGGCGCAGCTCAGTGCGGGACGCTTCAGCGGATTCGGACTGGGCAGCGTTGGCGAACGCAGTGATCGCTTCTTCGCCGATGGCATGGGCGATGCAGTGTCCAACGAAGGCATCCCGGTCGAGCAGCAGGTCGTCATCGCCGGTCGCACCGCGAGTTCTCGTACTTTCATCATTGGCCCTCGCAGCGTCTCCGAGCTTGAAGCGGCACCGGACCGTGCCTTCAATGGCAGTCAGGCCTACTCTCCGGCGAGCCGTTTCTGGGTGGGTACCACCGCGCAAATGCTGGCGCCAGCGGTCAGCGCCGCCCCGGATCTGGAAGCTCTTCCGCAAGGGTCGGTTGATTGGCTCGCGATCAGCCATGGCATGTTCCTGCAGCAGGCAGAAGACTTGGCGGCGCATCGCAGGACTCAGTCCCTGACTGCCGCCGTGGTCCCGGTCGAGCAGTTGTATCGCCGGTACACCGCCGGAAACGCGCATCCGGACGCGATTCGCAGCTTCCTTCGAGAGCATTCGGGTGAGCTGGATCTGCGCTACTTGGTCCTGTTTGGAGGTGGCAACTACAACTCCGTTGGTCTGCGCGGTGCGGGTGTTTCAACACTCAACCACGTCCCGACACAGTACGCACGCACCAATCGCTTCGTGAACTTCGCCCCCACGGACGCGCTTTACGGCGATCTGACGGGCGACCAGTTGCTGGAATTTTCGGTGGGTCGCTTGCCGGTGCGAACGGTGGCGGAGGCGGAGGAAGCCGTGCGCAAGTTGATCGCCTACGAAACCCAGCCGGCTACCGGCAAGGCCCTGCTGTCGTCGGGCACCTACGACACGCCCAACACCTTCAGCTTCATGCAGTCGGTGGAGGATCTGGGTGATGCATTGCCGCTGAGCTGGCAGCAGTCGCGCGTGCACGTCGAAGCGCTCGGCTCCAATGCGGCGAGGACGGCTTTGTTGGACGCGATCAACCAGGGCAAGAGTGTCATCACCTACACCGGGCATTCTTCGCCGATCGCGTGGGATGAAGCCTCGGGCGGCCCGACACTGTTCAGCGTCGGCGATCTGTCCACGCTACCCGCGAATGTCAATCAGCCGATCCTGTTGCAGTTCGGTTGCTGGACAACCTACTTCGTTTCTCCGGTCGTCAACACACTGGGCAATACCTTCATGTTGACCGCCAATCGAGGAGCGTCGTCGGTCTTCGGTTCCACGGTGCTCCTGGATCAGCCGAATCACGACCGTCTGGGCGGCAATCTGGCGCCGCGCATGCAGGCGAACAGTCGGCTGGGTGACGTCATCGAAGAAGCGCGGCGCGATCTGGCGATTACAGAGGATCCGTTGGCCGGGACCGAAGTCCGGCTTGGCATCACCCTGCTGGGAGATCCGGCGAGTATCATCCGCTAAAATCGTGGACCCGTCGGGCGGATTGCTCCGCCCGACGGTCATCGACCAGTCGTTGGCCGGCTGCTGTCGAAGTGTAGAAACTCCTCAGGGGAACGCCATGACACAATCGAATGCCCAGCTCGAGCTCAGGGAACCGAAGCCGCCGTACCAGACGCCGCAGTTGCGACCGCTCGGCGACGTGCGCATGCTCACTTTGGGCGGATCGGCGGGTCGCGGCGACAGCGGATCGCCCGGCACGCAGCGGGTGATGCGTCTTTGATCTGATCCGGATTCGGACTTGTTAGGGCGTTGGAGGAACCGGACGCCCATCCACCACACCGATCGCAGTAGACCCAAACCAGTGCGGTTCAGTGGAGGCGCGCTTTCTGCCACAGTGACAAGCTAATCAAGTTCCAGCGCAGGTTCCAGCGGGAGTCGGGGTTCTCGACGCTGTCAGGATCGCAGCGCAGCAGCCAACCCGCCGACTCCATTCCCTCACGGGCCATCTGGTCCCACTTCTGCGAGTCTGCGCCAGTGCTTTCGTCCACGAAAGCGGTCAGGTCGGACGATTTGGGCCGCTCGAGGATTTCCGAGCGTAGGCAGCCGGCAAACGCGCGCCGCGGAAGCCACTTCCAGATTCCGCTCCTGAAGCTGAAGTCGCAGGGGAGCGACAGGCAGAACCGAACCAGCGGTGGGTCGCGAAACGGCATGCGAACCTCCATCCCGTGACGTTGTGCGAACCAGTTTTCGCCGCAGGCGTCAAAGGCCGCTCGCGCGTTCAGCACCTGATAAGCGTGCAAAGGTCGCGGAAATTCGCCACAGGCTGCGAGTTCCGCGTCCAGGCGTTGTCGGAGCTGCCGCGCCACGTCATCCTGCAAGTATTCCGTGTCCGTCCAGTAGTTCGGTTTTCCACTGGCGAGGCGCAGGCATTTGCGAATCCCACGATTGCGCCAGATGCCGGTCGCGCCGGAAGATGCGAGACTCCAACGGAAGTGAGACCACATGAACCTCCATCGTCGGTTCTTCCAGCCGTCGATCAGCCAATCGGCCGGATCCGCCCAAAGGTGGTCGCCAAAATTGCCGGAAAGCCAGACGTCAACTTTGCCGTCGACAAACTTCTGATAGGTCGTTTCCTTGATTTCGCGGAAGGGGCTGGCAACCGGCGTATCCGGGCAAGTGGGGCGAACACCTTGGCTGCTGAGCGGCCACAGCTCATCGGCCGCGAAACAAATGTGTTCGAGTCCCAATGCCGCCGCCTGAGTGGAGGCCAGGCTGGATTCATCGATGTCCGGCCAGTGATCCAGGCCGAAAGTAACCGCGAGTGGTCGGCGAGTGAAGTTTTTATCGGTGGCCGCCAGTGCCGCGCCGATAATCGAAGAATCGATTCCGGCGCTCATCGAAAGGCCGACGCGATCAGCACCTCGGATCGCGAAACCGACCGCGTCCAGCATTCGATCACGAAATTCATCGACGATTTCCGCCTCGGTGCGAACACGCCAGGATTCGTCTGGAAGCAGGCTCGCGAGCGAGTCAGTCAGGCGTCCGTCCTGCCACCGCAATGTCTCCCCGGGCCGAAGGATTGCTATGTCGGCAAAGATCGTTCGCGCTGGGTCGGCCGGCTGGGATACCAGGAAAGCGGCCAGGTATTGTTCGTCCAGCCTGTCGGACACCTCCGAATGCCCGACCAAGACATCTTCGCCGGAGGCAACGACGATGCCATCCGCAATTCGGGCATATACGAGCTTGCGCTGGCCCAGAAGGTCGCGGGTCAAGCGCAGCCGACGCTCGAGCGGCAGGATTTCAAGTAAGGCACAGGGCGCCCGCACTGAAGCCTGAGGAGCGGCATCAAGGCCTCCCCATCCCGGCGCCGCGTCCGCGGCTCTCCACAGGGCGTCGGAGTCCCTCACAGCTTCCGGTTCGGCCGCGCGGGTTGGTGCGACGAACAGTCGGGCGCCCGGAGCGCTGAGAGTGCGTCCGGGAAAGCGGCTGCGGGAGGCGGCGCGCGCCAGCATCGCATTCCAGTCCCGAGGGTCTGGTTGGTCTTGACGATGACTCAGCCAGGCCAGGAGAACTGCCATGCGGATGGTTCCGTCGGGCCGGAAAATGCCGTGGTGGGCTCCGAGCGTCAAGGACCGTGCTGGCGGCACTGATGCGATCGGTTGGTCGAGCAGTCTAGCAACGATGATCGTGGTCGCGCCCAAGTCGGTGATACTCGGACAAGAGGCAGGTCGACCAGCCAGGCGCTGAAGGGCTCGAACCACCAGGGAGGATGTATGAGATTCGTGACTGTGGCGGGTATCAGGGTCCCCGTCCGTCGCCATGACTGCGTGCCCGCACCCCAAGAGCTCCGAAGTACCAGGGTTGAAATACTGGAAACCGAACTCGACATGGGATTCCGCGAGCACGGTGCCGATTGCTGGCTGGATCTGGGCGAGTTCGGCTGCTATCGACTCGACGATGCGGGCATCGGCATCGCCCGAGAGGCGGTGTCGGAGGCGTATGCGACGGAAGCGCTGATGGGCCCGGTACTCCTGCACGCGCTCGCGCGTCACGGCGTGTACGTGTTGCACGCGAGCGCGAGCACTTCTCCGCAGGGGCGCCTCTACGCGTTCATCGCGACGAGCGGGGTGGGCAAGTCGACGATCGCGCGGCATTCCGAAGCGCATGGCTGGAGCCGGGTCGCCGATGACCTGCTGCCGGTCCGACTCGCCGCGGGTGCGATCGAGGCGCGACCGCATTTGCCGCAGCCAAAGCTGGACGCCGCCTGCCAGTACCCACCCGGAGCGTCGGTTTCGCCGGAACTCGCCGGGATCGTGCAGCTTTCCCGCGGCCCGGCGCTCTCGTTGCGGAAGCTGGACGCTGGCGAACTGATGCGGCTCGTGATCGAGAGTACCGTCGCCAGTCGCACCTTCACCTCGGCCATGCTGGCGCGCCACCTGGCCTTCGCGCGCGGCGTTGCCGAATGCCTGTCCTCGGGACGGTTGCGGGGCTTTGCGTTGCAACTGGCGGATCGTCCCGGGGACGTCGATGCAGCCGTGTTCGAAGCCTTGCGGCAGCTCGAGGCCCAATCCTGATCTTCACGTCTTCACGATTTCCGACGTGCTAAGTTCACGTTTGTGAAGACGCTTAGCGCCGGAGGCGAGCATGAACAAGCGCGAAGAACAGGCTGGTTTGATCCTGTTGATCGAGGACAATCGAGCAATTTCGGAGACGATCGGGGAGTTTCTCGAACGCCGTGGCTACTCGGTCGACTACGCCGGCGACGGCGTGACCGGCCTGCACCTGGCGGTCAGCAACGGCTACGACGTCATCGTGCTGGACTTGATGCTGCCTGGCATGGATGGGCTGGACGTGTGCCGCAAACTGCGGCAGGAAGCGAAGCGCTCGACGCCGGTGCTGATGTTGACCGCGCGCGACACGCTGGAGGACAAGGTGACCGGACTCGACGCCGGCGCGGACGATTATCTGGTCAAGCCCTTCGAGATCAAGGAACTGGAGGCGCGCGTACGGGCGCTGATCCGGCGTGACCGGCGCCAGGTCAGCCAGGGCGTGCTGCGGGTCGGCGACCTCGTGCTCGACACCGCGACGCTGCGTCTCACGCGCGCCGGCAAGGACCTGCAGATCTCGCCGATCGGGCTCAAGCTGCTGACCATCCTCATGCGCGAATCGCCGCGTGTGGTGTCGCGACGCGAGATCGAACGCGAGGTCTGGGGCGACATGCTGCCCGACAGCGACACCTTGCGATCGCACCTGTACAACCTGCGCAAGGTCATCGACAAACCCTTCCAGCGCCAGTTGCTGCACACCATCCACAGTGCGGGCTATCGGCTGGTGGATCTGGATAGAGAGTATTCATCCGACCACATTCGTGCTTGACGAGATGATCGGGCGGGACTGGTTGCGGTGTTGCCGGCAGCCTAAAACCACACGCAAACGATGAGGTTGTATGACGTTTGGAAGTCGGTCTGCCGTCACCGATTCGGTGCAGAATCTGCTTCTATCGCGATTCCGTCATGGCGCTCGCAACATATGCGTTCAAGTTGTGCCTTCATTAGCCGACCCGCGACGTTCCAGTTGAAATATTCGAGATAATCGGAATATGACTGTTCGCAGACTTCAGTGTAGCGAGTTTCTTTGCATAATATCTCGAGTATGGTATTCGCAGCATCCGTCACGAAATTTTCGGCATTAAAGACAAATCCATTCTTCCCATGACTTATGATGCTGGGGATTCCGCCAATGTTCGTGCTGATTACAGGCAATCCATGTGCGAACGCTTCTGCGAAGACGACCGGAACGCAATCAGCGATTGTCGGCAGAATTAGAAAATGTGAAGTTGCCAATGCGCGGTTGATTGTTGCGATACCTTCCGGCGACTGCTTCGAAACGAAGCCGACGACGTTCACCAGGTCCGGCAGATGCTGCGACGGTGAACAACCGATGACCGTCAGACTGCAGGGCATGCCGGACTCGCGCAACTTCAATGCAAGCTGAACTGCAGCGGGCCCGCCTTTGCGGTTCCAATCTGAGCCTAGAAAGAGCAGTCTGCATTCTGAGAATCCGCGTGATGCGATGTCGATGCGCACTGCATGCCATGAGGATTCAAACTCGATGTTTGCACCGAATGGAATTACCCTTAGTTTTCTTGACTCCAGACCATAGGTCTTTGCGGCACTATGGGCTGCCCAGTTTGATGTGTAGACGGCCAAACTGCAATTATTCAATGCGCGCCGCTCAAGTGCGTGGCCGCTCTTGAGTGTGGCCGAAGACAGATTGGAAAACTCCGGATAAAAACCAACGAGCCCACCGAAGGTGGCGTCGGTCC
>JABAQR010000030.1 GCA_019187485.1 Lysobacterales bacterium
CTGCGGCCGCGGTCTTCGAAGACCCGCAGGCGACGCCAAGCGCGCCGGCTGCCAGTGCCCCGGCGGTTTCACCGGCGCAGGCGACTGCCCCCGCGGCGAGCGCCGCCACCGCTCCCGCTGCGGTTGCCACAACCACGTCCGCACCGGCCGCGAGCCCCGCGCCCGCGACGTCCACGTCCGCCCAGACCGCGGTCGCCGCTCCGCCCGCGTCGGCGGGCGCCGACATCGCCCCGGCACACGCTAGCCCGGCAGGCTGGATCTGGCCGACCCACGGCAAGGTGGTCGCGAGCTACGCCAGCGGCGACCCGACGCGCCAAGGCATCGACATCGCCGGCGAACCCGGTCAGTCCGTGCGCGCCGCACGCGATGGCGAGGTCGTCTACAGCGGCGCCGGCCTGATCGGCTACGGTGAGCTCATCATCATCAAGCACTCACCGGAACTGCTGTCCGCCTACGGCCACAACCGCGTGCGCCTGGTCAAGGAGGGCAACAAGGTCAAGTCCGGTCAGAAGATCGCCGAAATGGGCCGCAATGCCGCCAACCGCGTGCTGCTGCACTTCGAGGTGCGCAAGAACGGCAAGCCGGTGGACCCGCTGCCGCTGTTGCCGAGCAGGTGACGGCACGAGGGCGCCTGGAAGGGACTGGCTTCAGGCATTTCATGGGTCCACGGCGACACCCGCCGCATCGTCCGGCGCTGGTGCTTCCTCGGGGTTTGGCGAGTGGTGATGAGAGCACTCGGCGTTGCGAAGGCCGAAGCGTTGCAGGGTTCCTGGCACGGTCTGGCTTGAATCGATCGCGTGTCCCGGAACGGATGGACAGGTTCCCGGGATCCGGGCGGCAAGACAGTCACTTGTTGCGCTCACGCATGATCCGTGCCTTGTCGCGCTGCCAGTCGCGCTCCTTTTCGGTGTCGCGCTTGTCGTGCTCTTTCTTGCCCTTCGCAAGGCCGAGCTCGACCTTCACATGCGGGCCTTTCCAGTACAGCGACAGCGGTACCACGGTGTAGCCCTTGCGCTCGACCGCGCCGATCAGGCGGTTCAGTTCGGCCTTGTGCAGCAACAGCTTGCGGTTGCGCATCTTGTCGGCGACCACATGCGTGGAGGCCGAGATCAGCGGGGTGATCTGGGCGCCGAACAGGAAGGCCTCGCCGTCCTTGAGCAGCGCATAGCTCTCGCCGAACTGGATGCGGCCGTCGCGCAGGCTCTTGACCTCCCAGCCCTGCAGCACGATGCCGGCTTCCATGCGTTCGTCGATGTGGTAGTCGAAGCGAGCGCGCTTGTTCACCGCGATGACTCCGCCGCGTGCGCTATCTTTGTTCTTCTTTCCCATGATCTTGCGTTCGATGCAGAGCCCACCATCTTCGCCCGATGCGGCCTTCGCTGCCAAGTCCGGTGCGGCGCGTTCGGAAGTGCGGGTTCAGCGTCGGGCGCTGGTGCCGTATCCGCGCGAACGCATGTACGCGCTGGTGGCGGATGTCGAGCGCTATCCGAATTGGTTCGACTGGTGCACCGGTGCGCGAGTGCTGGCCAGAGAGCGGGCACGCGTCCAGGCCGAGCTGTCGGTGCGGATGGCCGGCATCGCGATGAGCTTCTCCACCGACAACCTGGAGTCGCCTCCGGAACGCATCGATATCGCTCTGCTTTCCGGACCGTTCCGGCGCCTCTCGGGTCACTGGGCCTTCCAGTCGATCGGCGAGTCTGGCAGTCGCGTCGTCCTCGATCTTGGTTTCGAGGTCGGTTCCGGCCTGCTCGCCGGTGCGCTCGCCATTGGGTTCCGCCAAGTTGCGGATCGTATGGTCGACGATTTCTGCCGGGTCGCGCGCATCGAGTCCGGGCGTGGCTGAGCGCATCGTCGTGGAAGTGAGTTACGCGTTGCCGCAGCGGCAATGGCTGGTGCGCGTGGAACTCGCCGCCGGGTCCACGGCCGAACAGGCCTGGCAGGCTTCGGGGCTGGCCGAGCACGCGCCCGATCCACCCGATCTTGGGATTCATGGTCTGGCGTGCACGGCGGGCACTCCCTTGCGCGAGGGTGATCGCGTGGAAGCCTATCGTCCGCTGGTCTTTGATCCGAAGGAATCGCGCCGGCGTCGGGCCGTCAAACGGATCTGAAGCCGACGTCAACCCTGATCTTCATCCTCATCGCCGACCGGCGATTCTGGATCGCTGCCTTTGGCATGCACGCCCTTGCCGGGCTCGTAGTCGCCCTCGATCCGCACCAGCACGTTGTCGTCGAAGACTACCGTCAGGCGCTTCAGGTCGATCTCGCCTTCGCCATCCTTGTAGCTCGAGACATAGTCCCAGCGGTCGTCGTGGAAGGGGCTTTGCAGCGCAGGTGTGCCGAGCACCAGCATCACCTGACGCTTGGTCATGCCGGGTTTCAGCGCGTCCACCTGGTCGGTCTCGAGCAGGTTGCCCTGCTGCACGGACTGCTTGTAGAGCAGGCCGCACCCGGAGACGACGAGGGCCAGGAGCAGGGCAAGGATCGCGCGCATCGACAGTCCATCGGCAACAGGAAGCGGTGGATAATACAGACGCAGGCCGAACCCAATCCCAACACGAGGTCAATTCCCAATGCCGCATCGAGCCGAGCGAGTCGTCGAGAGCCAGGACCTGCGCAAGGTGGGCCTGAAGGTCACCCACCCGCGCATGCGCATCCTGGATATCCTCGGCAGCGCGCAGAAGAAGCACATGACGGCCGAGGACGTCTACCGCGTGTTGCTGGAACAGGGGGATGACATTGGCCTGGCAACGGTCTACCGCGTGCTCAACCAATTCGAGGCCGCCGGCATCGTGGTGCGTCACCACTTCGAAGGGGGCCAGTCGGTGTACGAACTCGATCAGGGCGGTCATCACGACCACATGGTCTGCATCGAGACCGGCAAGGTGATCGAGTTTCAGAACGCAGAGATCGAAAGTTTGCAGCGCGAGATCGCGGAGAAGTACGGTTACGAACTGGAAGACCACAGCCTGGTGCTGTACGTGCGGCCAAAGAAAGCCCGCTGAGCGCGCTTGCGCTGCCGCGGGTCAAGGCACCGGCGGGCCGAGCGATTAGACTGAGGCCCACAGGCGCCCAGGCTTGGCGCCGTGGAGCTTCAGGCGCGTGGCGGAGGGCGGTCCCATCGCGGTGCAGTTGCGGCAGGCGCGCGGCGGCGATGCTGCAGCGCTGGACCGGCTGCTGCCGCTGATCTACGAGGAACTCAAGCGCATCGCGCGCGGGCTGATGCGCGCGGAGCGCTCGGACCACACCTTGCAGACGACCGCGCTGGTGCACGAGGCGTGGCTGCGCATGCGCGGCCAGGACGCTGCGGAGAGCGGGGACCGGCTGTACTTTTTCAGCCTGGCGGCGACCATGATGCGGCGCGTGCTGGTCAATCACGCGCGCGACCGCGCCGCAGCCAAGCGCGGCGATGGCATCGAGCGGCTCAGCCTGTCCGCGGTGGAATCCATGGCGGCGGTCGAGTTCGACGTCATCGGCCTGCACGAGGCGCTCGAAGCGCTGGCGCGGCTGGACACGCGCCAGGCCAAAGTGGTCGAGATGAAGTTCTTCGCCGGCCTCGAGCTTTCGGAGATCGCCGAGCTCCTTGGCATCTCGCTGGCGACGGTCAAGCGCGACTGGAGCATGGCGCGCCTGTGGCTGTCGCGCGAGCTGTCGCCATGAGTTCGCGGTCCGATCCGGACCAGTGGCGCCAGGTCCAAGCGGAGATCGACGTCCTGCTGGCGCTGCCGCCTGGCGGGCGTGCGCAGCGCCTCGCGGAAATCACGGCGCAATCGCCGCAACTGGCGGCGGAACTGGCGGAATTGCTGGCGCAGGCCGAAAGCCCCGCATTGCCCGAGGCGCTGCCGCCCACCGCCTTGGCGGCCTTCGACGAGGACTGCCGGGTCGGCCAGCGGATCGGTGCTTTCGCCATCGACGAACGCCTGGGCGAGGGCGGCAACGGCGTGGTCTACCGTGCGCATCGCGTCGGCGAATATGCGCAGACGGTCGCGATCAAACTGCTGCGCGGCGCGCGCATGGACGCCGCGGGTGCCCGGCGACTGGAACACGAGCGCGACATCCTGGCGCAACTGGACCACCCCGGGATCGTGCGCCTGGTCGACGCCGGCGTGGCCGACGATGGCCGGCCTTACCTCGCGCTCGAGTTCGTCGCCGGGCAGACGCTGGACGCCTGGCTCAGCTCGGCGCGCCCGGACATCCTGAAGCGGCTGTCGATCTTCGCGCGGGTGTGCGACGCAGTGGCGTACGCCCACCAGCGCCTGCTGGTCCATCGCGACATCAAGCCGGGCAACCTGATGATCGGCGCCGATGGCACGCCGAAACTGCTCGATTACGGCATCGCCCGGCTGCTCGACGAGGGCGCCGCGAGCACGCTGACACGCGACTACGGTTCCTCGCTGACGCCCGCCTATGCGGCACCGGAGCAGTTGCGCGCTGAGCCGGCGACCACCGCGACCGATGTTCATGGCCTCGGAATCATGCTGTTCGAGATGCTGTGCGGCACGCACCCTTTTCTGCGCGACGGATGCCACGGCGAGAGCCTGCGCCAGGCGCTGATGCACACGGACGCGCCCTCGATCCTGCGCGAGCCCGGATTGCTGGCGATGCCGCGCGCCTGGCGCACGGACCTTGACCGTATCGTCGCCATGGCGCTCGCCAAGGATCCGGGGCGGCGGCATGCCTCGGCGCGTGAACTGGCCGATGACGTGCGCGCGGTGCTCGCCGGGCGACCCGTGCGCGCGCGCCGGGCCACGGCGGGCTATGTGCTGCGCCGCTTCGCCGGGCGCAACCGGGTGGCGGTCGCATTGGTCGGCGCCAGCCTGCTGGGCCTGGTGTGCGCGAGCGCTCTGGCGCTGTGGCATGCGCGACAGGCGGACGAGGAGCGCGCGCTCGCCGAGCGACGTTTCGCGCAGGTCCACGCCTTCGCCAACACGGTGCTGTTCGACTACACCGAAGGCATCGCTGCGCTCGCCGGCTCCTTGCCGGTGCAGCGGCGGCTGGTCGCCGATTCGCTGCGGTACCTCGAGACCCTGCGCCAGGAGGTTGGCGACGACATGGGTCTGGTGCGCGACCTGGTTGCCGCGTACCTGAAGGTCGGGGACCTGCAGGGCAATCCCTACGGCCCGAACCTGGGCGACCTGGCCGGCGCCGCGATCAGCTACGGCCATGCCGAACGGCAGCTGCAGCGACTGGAGCAGTTGCATGATGCGAGCGACGCCTGGCGCCTGCTGCGCGCGCGCCTGCATGCGCGCCAGGCGGAACTGAAGCACCAGGCCGGCGAACTCGCGGTCGCCCGCGCGCTGTTCGAGCAGTCGCTCGCGGAGTTCGCGGCGCTGCCGGAGGCGCTGCAGGCGCAGGTCGATGTGGTGGTGGAGCGCAGCCAGGTGCTCGATCACCACGGCGACCTGCTCGGCCGCGAAGGCGCCGCCTCGTTGAATCAGACCGAAGCCGCAAGCGCGCAGTGGACGCAGGCGCGCGCCCTGCGCGATGCCGCATTGCGGCTGCATCCGCAGGATCCGCGACTGCGCTTCGGGCGTTACCAGAGCGAGTTGCGCGAGGCCGAGCAGGCCATCGGGCAGGGCGAGATGGACAAGGCAGAGGCCGCGCTCGGCATCGCCGAGGCGAGCATTTCGGCGCTGGTCCAGGCGCACCCGGACAACAGCATCTATCGCTACGAGCAGGCGCTGGTCTACTCGCGCCAGGTTCCGGTGCACGAGGCGCTGGGCCGGCTGGATGCGTCCGTCGATGCGGCATTGCGCGCATTCACCAGCACCGAGCAGATGCTGGCGCGCGATCCGGGCAACAGCATGCTGTGGCAGGCGGTGGCGGCCAGCGCCGGCTGGGCTGCACGCCAGTTGCTCAAGGCCAACCGTCCGGCCGAGGCCGTGCCGGTGGTGGCCCGCCAGATCGAGGTGAACCGTCTGTGGGTCGATGCGGCGAAGGACAATCCGGAGGCGCGGTTTTCCCTGTCGCTGGCCCATCGGCGCCAGGGCGAGCTGCGCGAGGCGATGGGCGATCACGCCGGCGCCATCGCGAGTCACCGCGAGGCGCTGGCGCTGCAATCGACGCTGGTGGCGGTATCGCCGGACTTTGCGCTCGGGCATGCGCTGTCGCAGCGGCATCTGGGACGCAACCTGGCAGCCGTGGGTGAGCTGCTGCAGGCCCGCGAGGCGCTGCATTCGGCGGCCACGGCGATCGCCGTGCTGGTCCAGGCCGATCCGGAACTGGCCGGCTACCGCGACCACCTCGCGGAGACCTGGGCGCAACTGGCGGAAGCCTGCTGGCGCACGCCGGCCGACCCCGCGCAGGCGCGCGAGGCGGCGCAGGCGGCACTGTCGGCGTGGGACGAGCTGGCGCGCGATGAGGCGCTGTCGGTGCCCGCGGCCGCGCGTCGCGACGCGATCCGCGAGCGCCTGCAAAAAGAGTGAGCCGTTTCGCTGCGGTTTCGTGCGTGTACCTGCAGACGACGCCATGGGCTGGCGTCAGAACAGGGGACCCAGATGACGGCACACTCAGCGACGCGGATCCGCAACCGATCTTCCCGATGCCGTCCAGCGCAGGCTTTCGCGGTCGCGCTGGCGCTTTGCATCATGGCCTCGCAGGGCGGAGCACAGGGTGGGCCATGGAGCGCGCCGCAGGTGCTGCACGTGGCCAATCCACAGGAGGTAACTGAAGTCGATGCCGCGATCGACGATGCCGCCCGGATCCAGGTGCTGCATGCCCGCTACACCACCTCACCGCCAACCCGCACGGTGTGGGCCTCGCAATGGACCGGCAGCGCGTGGACCGCGGCGCAGCGCCTCACGCCATCCGAGGATGCCTTGAACCCTGCGGTGGCGCTGGACCCGGTGAGTGGACAGGGCTACGCCACCTGGGGGGATTACGACGACACGCTGTTCACGACCACCATCGCCGAGTCGCGCTTCGACGGCAACCAGTGGTTGCCGCAAGCCACACCTGCCTGGGGCACGCCGGGCGCCAGCTACGAGGGCTACAACATCCTGGCTGCCGACCGCATGGGCCGGGTCTTCGCGCTGTACCAGAAGTTCGTGGGCGGCCGCACGCGCGCGGCCGGCGCGGTACGCACCACCGGTGGCTGGAGCGCAGGCACCCTGCTGTCGAACCAGTCCGGTGAGGTGGCTTCGACTACCCCGGTGCTGGCCGTCAATGCCGCCGGCCTCGCGGCGGCGGCATGGGTCGACGTGGATGTGGTCTCCGGCGAATCGCGCATGTACGTCGCGCTGGGCACGTCGGCCGCCTGGGGCGCACCGCAGCAGATGGCCTTCAACCCCAATGTCGACGCCGCGCTCCCGCGGGTCGCAGTGGCCGACAACGGCCAGGTATTCCTGGTCTGGTACGAGCCCGTCGGCGGCGTGATCTACCGCAGTTACTTCAGCCACTACGACGGCAGCCAGTGGTCGGCCCCGGCGCGCCTGGATCACCTCAGTTCGAGCGCGCTGGCCGTGGATGTGGCCGTCGGTGCCGGTGGTGATGTCTGGGCGGTCTACACCCAGGAAACCGACATCCCCGGCGCGGTCGGCCTGTGGGCGCGCCGCTGGACGGGCAGCGGATGGGCCGCCCCGGTGATGGTCAATACCGCCAGCCTGGGCTTTCTGCTCGGCAGCCACCGCGTGATGGTCGACCAGCACGGACGCGTACTCATCGTCTATTACGCATTCGACAGCTTCAGTACCTTCAAGACCGTCTACTACAGCTACTGGGACGGCAGCCAGTGGGAGGACTCCGTGGTCGACATCGGAGCCAACGGCTTCAACCGCCCGCAGAAAGTCGCCATGAACCGCAGCGGCCATGCGCTGGTGGTCTGGGACAACACGACGAGCACATCGCCAGCGGCTCTTCACGATCTGCGAGTCGCGCGCTTCACCCCGCCGCCGCCCGGGCCGATGTTCGCCAGTGGTTTCGAGGGTCCGTGAGCAGGAGCGATGTTGGTTTCTGGTGTTGGTGTTGGAAAGAGCCGCGCGTCCGGCATCCGCGGCAAGCCGCTTTGACCAACACCAACAACCCACACCAACACCGCTCTTCAGGCACTGAGGCGCTGCAGCAGATCCGTCGCGGCCGCGCGGGTGGCGGCGGTGATGTCCACGCCGCCGAGCATGCGCGCCAGTTCCTCGGCGCGCGCAGCGCTGTCGAGCAGGGTGACGGACGATTCGGTGACGGCGCCGCTGCTGGCCTTGCGGACGCGCAGGTGCTGGTGCGCGCAGGCGGCGACCTGGGGCAGGTGGGTGACGCACAGGACCTGGCGGCGCTGGCCGAGTTCGCGCAGCTTGCGCCCGACGATCTCGGCGACGGCGCCGCCGATGCCGGAGTCGACCTCGTCGAAGACCAGCACCGGGGTGTCGTCGAGTGCGATGGTGGCGACCTTGATCGCCAGGCTGATGCGCGCCAGTTCGCCGCCCGAGGCCACCTTGCGCAGCGGGCGCGGTGGCATGCCGGGGTTGGCGGTGACCAGGAACTCGACGTCCTCGTCGCCGTCCGGGCGCGGGTCGCCGGTGTGCGACTCGAGCGCGCATTCGAAGCGTCCGCCGCCCATCCCGAGCTCCTGCATCAGGCGCGTGACTTCAGCGCCGAGGCGCGCGGCGGCGCTGCGGCGGCGCTCGCCCAACTGGCGTGCGCTGCGCTGGTAGTCCGCCAGCGCGGCGGCCTGTTCCGCTTCGAGTTGTGCCAGGCGCTCGCCCGCGCCCTCGGCGGCGGCGAGGCGCTGCTGGAGTTCCTCGCGCACGCCCTCGAGGTCGTGCAGGCCGACGCGATGCTTGCGCGCCAGCGCGTGCAGCCGGCCGAGGTCGCGCTCCAGTTCGCCGAGGCGCTCGGGATCGATGTCGATGGCTTCGCGCCGGCGGCGAATCAACCCGAGGGCCTCGTCGATCTGCACGCTGGCCGATTCGATCAGGCTGGCGGCCTCGCCGAGCGCGGCGTCGTAGCCCAGCAGTCGCGACAGCTCGTGGCCGGCATGGCCGAGCGCGCGGTCGACGCCGCCCTCGTCGCCGCCGAGAGACTCCTCCAGCCGCGCCAGGCCCTCGATCAGCTCGCCGGCATGCGCCAGCCGCTTGTGCTCGGTCTCCAGTTCGCGCAGACGCTCGGCGGTCGGGTTCGCCTGCTCCAGTTCGGCCAGCGCATGCCGCAGGAAATCGATCAGGTCGCTGCCATCGCGTGAGTTCCGCCGCAGTTCGTCGATGCCGTTGCCGAGCGCGCGCCAGCGCTCGGCGTGACTGCGCACACTGCGCCGCAGCGCGTCTTCCTGCGCGTACTGGTCGAGCAGATCCCGCTGGTGCGCGCATGCCAGCAGGGCCTGGTGCTCGTGCTGGCCGTGGATCTCGAGCAGCAGCGAGGCGAGTTCGCGCATCTGCTGCAAGGCGATGCCGCGACCATTGATGAAGGCGCGTGAGCCGCCATCGGCACGCACGACGCGCCGCAGCAGGCAGGCGCCTTCGTCGTCCAGCGCCTGTCGTTGCAGCCAGTCGCGCACCCCGGCGAGCGCGTCGAGCTCGAATTCGGCCGCGATCTCGGTACGCTCGGCCCCGCCACGTACCACGCCGCTGTCGGCGCGTCCGCCCGCCAGCAGCGACAGCGCGTCGACCAGGATCGACTTGCCGGCGCCGGTTTCGCCGGTGACCACCGTCAGCCCACCGGCGAAATCAAGATCGGCACGGCCGACCACGGCGAAGTCGCGGATGGACAAGGATTGCAGCATCGGCGTGCAAGAAGGCGTGCGAGGTCGGCGGAAATATGGCGGGGCGGCGATGCGCGGGCAAGCCGCGCGCTTCCCGAGAGCCATTCACGCGGAGACAACGCGGAGATACGGAGAGCGCGGAGAAGGCAAGAGCTTCTGCCCAGGATTCGGCTTCTCTCCGCGCTCTCCGCGGCTTTGCGTCCAATGATGGTCCGGAACACGGGCGCAAGAGGCGCCCTTGACCCCGGCACGTCGCGCCCCCAGTGTGTGGTGGCCTACCCACCCGACGAATGCCTTGCACGCCCTCGACGCCCGTGCCCGCAAGTTGCTGCACGATCTGATCGCGCGCTACATCGAGGCTGGCGAGCCGGTGGCGTCGGCGAAACTGGCGCGCGAGTGCGGCCTGGACCTGTCACCCGCGACCATCCGCAACATCCTCGCCGACCTCGAGGCCGGCGGCTTGATCCGCTCGCCGCACACCTCGGCCGGGCGGGTGCCGACGCCGCGCGGCTACCGGCTGTTCGTCGACTCGCTGATCGAGGTCGAGGAGCCGTCGAAGCCGCTGGTGGACAGCATCCAGGACCGCCTGCCGGCCGATGGCGCGCCCGACCAGGTGCTGCGCAGCGCCAGCCGGCTGCTGTCGGAGCTGACCGGCTGCGCCGGCATTGTCTCGGTGCCCCGTCGCGAGCGCCTGCCGCTGCACCACATCGATTTCGTGCAACTTGCGCCGCGGCGGCTGCTGGTGATCCTGGTGTTCGAGGACGGCCAGGTGCAGAACCGCCTGGTGCAGACCTCGCATCCCTTCGACGCGCATCAACTCGAAGTCGCGGCGCGGCTGCTGAACGAGCAGTGCGCGGGGCAGTGCCTGTCGGCGGTGCAGGCACAACTGACGCGCGAGCTCGCGAACGCAGGCGCCGCGCTCGACACCGCCACCGGTGCCGTGGTCGAGGCGGCCGAGTCCGCCCTGCGCGTGCAACCCGAGGAACCGCTGCTGATTTCCGGCGAGCGGCGCCTGGCCGCGCACGCCGAGCTTGCCGACGTGCAGCGCCTGCGCGGCCTGTTCGAGGCCTTCGAACGCCAGCGTGATCTCCTCGAACTGGTCGAGAATGCGGTGCGTGCGGACGACGTGCGCCTGTACATTGGCGAGGAGTCCGGCTTCGAGCCCTTCGCTTCCTGCGCGCTGATCACGGCGCCCTATCGCCGCGACGGACGCCCGGTTGGCGTGCTCGGCGTCATCGGGCCGACCCGACTCGACTACCAGCGGGTGATCCCGGTGGTGCGAGCGACCGCGCAGGCGGTTGGCGCCGCCTTGAATCTGGCCTGATCGTCCCCAAGATTTCGCAATCCCTTGATTTCCATGAGTCGGGAGTGCCAACCCATGCACGAATCCCAAGAGCAGGAGCGCGCGGAATCCGGCATCGAGGCGGAAGGCTTCGGCCCCGCCGACAGTACCGAGGCGCTGCACCAGCGCATCATCGAGCTCGAAGCCGAACTGCTGCGCGAGCGTGCCGAGACCGAGAACCAGCGCAAACGCTGGTTGCGTGAGTTCGAGCAGGCCCGCAAGTTCGGTGTGGACAGACTACTGAACGATTTGTTGCCCGTGATCGACAGCCTGGAACAGGGCCTCAAGGCCGCCGAGGCGCCAGGCACGAGTGCCGACAGCCTCAGGCAGGGCACCGAAATGACCTTGCGTCTGCTGCTGAAGGCCGCCGATGGTCACGGTCTGGGCGTGGTCGATCCACAAGGCCAGGCATTCAACCCGGAACTGCACCAGGCGATGGGTGTGCAGCCCTCGACCGAGGTGCCGTCCGACCATGTGCTGCTGGTGCTGCAGAAGGGCTACCGCCTGCACGACCGTCTGGTGCGGCCGGCGCTGGTGATGGTCAGCCAGGGGTGACGGAGCCAAGGACGGGAGCGGGGCGGGGGCATGGGTACGCGCAGCGGCAAGGGCCATTCCTGCGGCGCGCCGGATGGCAGCGGCCTGCAACGACGCTGGTCCTCTGACCGCTGATCCGCTTCTCGCTCGCTCTTGGACCCACACAATCCGCCCCCACATCAGCCCGCAACCGGGGCCAGTCCCCAGAACGATTTCGAATGGAGGAGAGTTTCATGGGCAAGATCATCGGCATCGATCTCGGGACCACCAATTCCTGCGTCGCCATCATCGAGAGCGGTGGCGTCAAGGTCATCGAGAACGCCGAGGGCGATCGCACCACGCCGTCGGTGGTCGCGTTCACCAAGGACGGCGAAGTGCTCTGCGGCGCGCCGGCCAAGCGCCAGGCGGTGACCAACCCGCGCAACACCTTGTATGCGGTCAAGCGCCTGATCGGCCGCAAGTTTGCCGAGCAGGTGGTGCAGAAGGACCTCGGCATGGTCCCGTACAGTATCGTCGAGGCCGACAACGGCGACGCGTGGATCGATGCGGCTGGCAAGAAGATGGCGCCGCCGGAAATCTCGGCACGCGTGCTGATGAAGATGAAGAAGACCGCCGAGGACTACCTCGGCGAGCCGGTCACCGAGGCGGTGATCACGGTCCCGGCCTACTTCAACGACAGCCAGCGCCAGGCCACCAAGGATGCCGGTCGGATCGCCGGCCTCGAAGTCAAGCGCATCATCAACGAGCCGACCGCGGCCGCGCTCGCCTACGGGCTCGACAAGAAGGGCGCGGGCGACCGCAAGATCGCGGTGTACGACCTCGGCGGTGGCACCTTCGACATCTCGATCATCGAGATCGCCGAAGTCGACGGCGAGAAGCAGTTCGAGGTGCTCGCCACCAACGGCGACACCTTCCTCGGCGGCGAGGACTTCGACAAGCGCGTGATCGACTTCCTGGTCGACGAGTTCCGCAAGGAGCAGGGCATCGACCTGCGCAACGACCCGCTCGCGCTGCAGCGCCTGAAGGACGCTGCGGAGCGCGCCAAGATCGAGCTGTCTTCCTCGATGCAGACCGACGTCAACCTGCCGTACGTGACGATGGACGCGTCCGGTCCGAAGCACCTCAACGTCAAGCTGACCCGCGCCAAGCTGGAGTCGCTGGTCGACGACCTCGTCAAGCGCACCATCGAGCCCTGCCGGATCGCGCTGCAGGACGCCGGCCTGCGAGTGGCGGACGTCGCCGAGGTGATCCTGGTCGGCGGCCAGACGCGCATGCCGAAGGTGCAGGAAGCGGTGCGCGAGTTCTTCGGCAAGGAAGCGCGCAAGGACGTCAACCCGGACGAAGCGGTCGCGATCGGCGCCGCGATCCAGGGCGGCGTGCTTGCCGGTACCGTCAAGGACGTGCTGCTGCTCGACGTGACCCCGCTGTCGCTCGGCATCGAGACGCTCGGCGGCGTGATGACCAAGCTGATCGACAAGAACACCACGATCCCGACGCGCGCCGCGCAGGTGTTCTCGACCGCCGAGGACAACCAGACCGCGGTGACCGTGCACGTGCTCCAGGGCGAGCGCGAACAGGCCCGCTACAACAAGTCGCTGGCCAAGTTCGACCTGGCCGGCATCGAGCCCGCGCCGCGCGGCATGCCGCAGGTGGAGGTCACCTTCGACATCGACGCCAACGGCATCCTGCACGTCTCCGCGAAGGACAAGAAGACCGGCAAGGAGCAGCGCATCGAGATCAAGGCCGGCTCCGGCCTGTCCGAGGAAGAGATCCAGCAGATGGTCAAGGACGCCGAGGCGCACCGCGACGAGGACAAGAAGTTCCACGAACTCGTCAACGCCCGCAACCAGGCCGACGCGCTGCTGCACGAGACCCGCAAGGCGGTCAAGGATGCCGGCGACAAGGTCGACGGTGCGCAGATCGCCAAGGTCGAGGCGGCGATCGCCGAGCTCGACACCGCCATGAAGGGCGACAACAAGACCGCGATCGAGCAGAAGACTCAGGCACTTGCCGAAGCCTCGCAGAGCCTGCGTGCGGCAGCGGCGGGTGGGCAGGGTGGCCCGACACCCGGCGCCGAGGGCGCGTCGGCCGGCAAGCCGGCCGACGACGTGGTCGACGCCGAGTTCACCGAGGTGGACGACAAGCGCTGATCGTGCGGAAGTGTGCAAGGGCGCGCGGCCGGTGGGCCGCGCGCCTTGTCGTTTCAGGCAAGTAGAGGAAAAAGGGAAATGGAAAAAGGAAAAAGGAAGGGCAGAAGCGGGGAGTCGCGACCTGGCGGCCTCTTCGCTTGCCCCTTTTCCCTTTTCCCTTTTCCTTTTTCCTGACGCTCCATGTCCAAGCGCGACTACTACGAAACCCTCGGCGTCGCGAAGACCGCCAGCGAGGACGAGCTCAAGAAGGCTTTTCGACGCCTGGCGATGAAACTGCATCCGGATCGCAACCCGGACGACCCGCAGGCACAGGAGCACTTCAAGGAGGCCAAGGAGGCCTACGAAGTGCTATCGGATGCGCAGCAACGCGCGATCTACGACCGCCACGGACATGCCGGTCTCGCCGGCGGCATGGGCGGGCGCGGTGGCGCCGGTGGACCGGATCTCGGCGACATTTTCGGCGACATTTTCGGCGACATCTTCGGTGGCGGTCGCGGCGGTCAGCGCCAGCGCCGCGGTGCCGACCTGCTGCACCGCATGACCCTCGAACTGGATGATGCGGTCCATGGCGTCGAGCGCGAAATCCGGGTGCCGACGCTGGTCGGATGTCACCACTGCGCCGGTTCGGGCTCGGCCGACGGCAAGCTGCACAACTGCAAGACCTGCCACGGCCACGGCCGCGTGCGCATGCAGAACGGCATCTTCTCGATCCAGCAGACCTGCCCGGCCTGTGCCGGCGCCGGCAAGACTTTCGTCAATCCGTGCACGCATTGCCACGGCGCTGGGCGTCTGGAGGAAGAGAAAGTCGTGCGGGTCAAGGTGCCTGCGGGGGTCGACCAGGGCGACCGCATCCGTCTCGGTGGAGAAGGACAGGCCGGTCCGGCCGGCGCCGGCGCCGGCGATCTCTACGTGGAGATCGAGGTGCGCGAGCACCCGATCTTCAAGCGCGACGGCGACGATTTGCACTGCGAGATCCCGATCCGGGTCACGACCGCCGCACTCGGCGGCGAGCTGAAAGTGCCGACGCTGGACGGCAGTGCGATCCTGAAGATCCCCGAGGGCACCCAGTCCGGGAAGATTTTCCGCCTGCGCGGAAAGGGTGTGCAGTCGGTGCGTAGCAGCGGCAAGGGCGACCTCTTGTGCCGCGTCGCGGTCGAAACCCCGGTGAAGCTGACCGAGGAACAACGCGAACTGCTCGCGCAACTGGAATCCACCTTCACCGGCGAGGATGCCGCGCACTCGCCGCGCTCCAGTTCCTGGCTCGACAGCGTCAAGGAATTCTTCGGGCGCATCGGCGCCTGAGCCTGTTCCTTGCGTGGGAAGGCAGGAGCGGAGCGGTCCGGCCAGCTTCCTCCATAATCGCGACATCTTCGCCGCCGGTGCTCGCATGAACTCCGAATCTTCGATCCGCATCGCCATCCATGGCGCCTCGGGACGCATGGGTCTGGAGGTGCTCAAGGCCGCCAATGCACGCAGCGACTGCGCGGTGGCGGCCGCGCTGGTGCGCGCCGCCTCGCCCTGGGTCGGCGAGGCGCTGGCCGGCGCACTGGGAGCCGGTGCACCGGATCTCGATTTCGTGTCGACGTTGGATCCGGACACGCCGGTCGACGCAATCGTCGATTTCTCGACGCCGGATGCGTTGGCGACGCCGTTGGCGATGGCCCTCGAGCGCCGTGTGGCGCTGATCTGTGGTACCACCGGTCTCAAGCAAACGCAGATCGATGCGCTGAAAGACGCTGCCGGTCGCATTCCCGTCCTGTGGAGCGCGAACTTCAGTCTGGGCATCGCGCTGCTGAAGCGGATGGCGGCGATGGCGGCATTGCAGCTCGGCCCGGAGTTCGAGGTCGAAATCCTCGAGGTTCACCATCGGCACAAACGCGATGCACCGTCGGGTACCGCACTGGCGCTCGGTCGGGCAATCGCCGACGCGCGGCGGGAGGCCTTCGAGGACATCGCCCGGTTCAGCCATTTCGGCAGTTCCGAACCCCGCCGTCGTGGCGACATCGGCTTCGCAGTGATGCGTGCCGCCGACGTGGTCGGTGAGCACACGGTGATGTTCGCTTCCGAAGGCGAACGCCTGGAACTGACCCATCGCGCCAACTCGCGCTCGATCTTCGCCAGCGGTGCGGTGCGCAGTGCGGTCTGGCTGGCAAACCAGCCGCCGGGCTGGTACGACATCACCGATGTGCTGAGCTGAGGTCCGCCGTCGCTGGACTACAGGTCGCGCACGTAGTGCACGCCGCGCGGATCGTAGCCCAGCCGCTGGTAGAAGCCGCGTGCGGATTCGTTGACGGCATACGCGTCCAGCGTGACCTTGAGGCAACCGCTCTTGCGCGCGTGGATTTCCAGCCAGGCCATCAGCCGGGCACCGACGCCGTGGTGCTGCCAGTCGGGCAGGATCGCGACGTTTTCGACGTACAGCACCGGACCGGAAAACAGGTGTACGCGCTGGCCGAAACCAGCCATGCCGATCAGTCGTTCGTGGGCGTATGCGCCGACGCAGCGCCAGCCCTGCGCCAGCATCGGCGGAATCCGCGCGATCACGGTGGCCACCGGCAGGTCGGGCTCCAGCATCGCAAACAGCTCCGGCAGCCGCGGGTAGTCGCGGTCGGCGAAGGGTCGGACGGCAATCTCGAGTGTGGGGTCGTACATGCATCGGGTCCGGGGGGAGCTCCGCTCGCAGCGCAAACGGCGTCCCTACAATGGCACGAACGCGGGCGCGATGGCGCACATCCGGGCTAGCATCCGCGCTCGATCCACGCCCGGAACCGTCGATGCGCCTTGCCAGCAAGCTCCCCAAGGTTGGCACCACGATCTTCACGGTGATCTCGCAACTGGCCGCCGAGCACGGTGCGGTCAACCTCGGGCAGGGCTTCCCCGATTTCGAGGGTCCTGTGGCCCTGCACGAAGCGCTGCACCGGCATGTGCTGGCCGGCCGCAACCAATACGCGCCGATGAGCGGGGTCGCACCGCTGCGAAATGCGATCGCGGCCAAGACCGCGGCGCTGTACGGCCGCCGCGTGGATGCCGAGCGCGAGATCACCGTGACCAGCGGTGCCACCGAGGCGCTGTTCGCGGCGATCCACGCGGTGGTGCGCCCGGGCGACGAGGTGATCGTGCTCGACCCCTGCTACGACAGCTACGAACCGGCGATCGAGCTGGCCGGGGGCCGCGCGGTGCACATCCCGCTGCTGGCGCCGGACTTCGGGGTCGACTGGCAGCGCGTGCGCGACGCGATCGGCGCGCACACGCGGCTGATCATGATCAACACGCCGCACAACCCGACCGGCGCGATCTTGACGCGCGGCGATCTCGACACGCTGGCCGAGCTGATCCGCGACAGCGAGATCCTGGTGCTGGCGGATGAAGTCTACGAACACATCATCTTCGACGGCCGTCGCCACGAAAGCGTGCTCGCGCACGCAGAGCTCGCCGAGCGCAGCTTCGCGGTCTCCAGCTTCGGCAAGACCTACCACATCACCGGCTGGAAGATCGGCTACTGCGTGGCGCCGCCGACGCTGTCGGCGGAGTTTCGCAAGGTCCACCAGTACCTGACTTTCTGCAGCTTCCACGCGGCGCAACTGGCGCTCGCGGACTACCTCGTGGCCGACCCACAGCACTATCACGACCTGCCGAAGTTCTACCAGGTGCGCCGCGACCACTTCGCAAACGCCCTGTCGGCTTCGCGCTTCCGGCTGCTGCCGGTCGCGGGCACCTACTTTCAGCTCGCCGACTACTCGGCGATCAGCGAGGACGACGACGCGACCTTCTGCCGGCGCCTGATCGTCGATCACGGCGTCGCCGCGATCCCGGTCTCGGCCTTCTACGAATCGCCGCCGGCGCAGCGCCTGGTGCGCTTCTGCTTCGCCAAGACCAGCGCGACCCTGGATGCCGCCGCGGAGCGTCTATGCGCGATCTGAACATCGCCCTGGTGCAGCAAGCGACCGTCTGGCACGACGCGCGCGCCAACCGCGAGTTGTACGGCACGCGCATCCTCGATCTCGCCGGTCGTGCCGACCTGATCGTGTTGCCGGAGACCTTCCTCTCGGGCTTTTCGAACGAGGCGATCGCGAACGCCGAGGGCATGGATGGTGCGAGCGTGCGCTGGCTCAGCGGCCTCGCGCGCGAGACCGGAGCGACGATCACCGGCAGCCTGGTCATGCGCACGGACGAACTTGCGGTCAACCGCCTGCTGTGGGCGCGTCCCGACGGCAGTATCGAGCACTACGACAAGCGCCATCTGTTCCGCATGGCCGGCGAACACCAGCGCTACGCCGGCGGCCGCGAGCGCCTGCTGGTCGAACTGCACGGCTGGCGCATCTGCCCATTGGTCTGCTACGACCTGCGCTTCCCGGTCTACATCCGCAATCGTTTCGACGCGGCCGCGCAGCGTCTGGACTACGATTTGCTGCTGTTCGTCGCCAACTGGCCGAGCCCGCGTCGGCACGCCTGGCGCACGCTGCTGCGCGCACGCGCGATCGAGAACCTCTGCTACTGCGTCGGTGTCAACCGTGTTGGCATCGACGGCAACCAGTTGCACTACGCCGGCGACAGCGTCGCACTGGATTTCCTCGGCGAGGCGATCGTCGAACTCGGCAGCGAACCCGGCGTGATCACCGCCACGCTGTCCGCCGAACGCCTCGTCGCGCACCGCGAACGCTTCCCGGCCTGGCTGGACGCGGACGAGTTCGAGTTGCGGCTGTAGTTTCCCGCCGCTCTGGTTGCGAAGTCCGCGCGGGGCGTGGCGTCGGAATGTGCCTCTCCATCCATTCAGGCGGTCGAACGCGCGTGTTCGCGGCGGGCGACCAGGGCCTTGCGATCCGCAGGCGTCAGCGGACCGAGCGCCCACCAGCGCAGGTCGAGCGCTGCGCGCTCTTCCGCGGCAGCCGGTGTCATGCCGCTGGACATCCGCGCCGCGAGCTTCTCGACCTGCAGGTTCAGGCGCGCGGATTGCGAGCCGGCCGGCGACTCGACCCCGCCCAGGTGCTCGTACTCGAGCAGCAGGCGTTCACCCAGCCGCGCCTGCTCGGCCGTCAGCGCTGCGCGATCCGCGCCGGAGCGCAGTCGTGCGAGGCGTTGCTCGAAGGCCTGCGCGTAGCGCGCATCGAGCGCACGCGCAGCGGTCTCGATCGCGTCGAGATCCACGGCCTCGCTGGCCAGCCAGGCGGGCTCCAGCGCGTCGATCCGCGCCGCCAGGTCCTCGACCGAACGCTCGCGGGCGCGCGCTTCGGCCTCGCGCCGGCGCGCCACCTGCTGCTGCGCCGCGACGAGCGCCTGTTCCCAGCCGCGCTCGAGTTCGCGTGGACGCGGCGCCTCGTTCCAGCCCGCGGACAGCGTGGCGATCTCGGCCTCGAGGTGGGCCGCATCGAGCTCGCCGGCCGCCAGCGACTGCAGCGAGGCGACCAGGGCCTGAGCGGCCTCGCGCTCGGATTCGCGACTGGCGTCGACCGCCTTCAGTTCTTCGTTGCGGCGTTCGAACAACGGGTCGACGAGCGCGCGGAACTCGCTCCACAGCGCCTGCTCGACTTTGGCGCCGGCCTTGCCCAGCGATTGCCAGCGCTTCTGCGCGGACTTCGCGAGGTCCAGCGCGTCGTCGAGTTCGGCATGCGCGAGCTGCCGGCGCAGTTGCGCGACGAGCTTGTGCTTCTCCTCGGCGATGCCGGCGAAGCGCTGGTCGATCGCCGCCGAGCAGGCTTCGATCCACTGCTTCAACCGGCGGCCGATCTCGCCGCGCTGGCGCGGATCGATCTCGTCGACCCGGCGCAAACGATCGCCCGCCTCGCGCTTGAGCGCGAGCAGGCTGGCAGTGTCGGCCGCAGCCTCCAGCCCGGCGCGGGCGCGTTCGAGGAAGGCGCCGATCTCCTCGCTGCGCCGGCCGCGCACTTCCTTGCGTTTTTCGAAATAGCCGCGCGCCGGCTCGAGCGCCTTGTGACAGAGGAAACGGAAGCGCCTGGCGAGGCCCGATTCGGCCGGCGGCGCCGCGCCTTCCGTGCGCTGGCCGGGATCGGCCTCGCTGTCGTCGATGCGTTTCCAGGCAAGCTTCAGTTCGGCGATCTTGTTGGCCAGCGCGTCCGGGTGCATGCCGGAGCCGATCAATGCCTCGACCTCCTCGCACAGGCGCACGCGCAGCTTGTTGTCGGACCAGCGCTGCCATTGCGCCAGTTTCTCGATGCGTCCATCGAAGCCGGCGAGCCGGCGCGCGAGCGTCTGTTGCAGGTGGGCGTCGGCGACCGCCTCGAGTGCGCGACGACCCTGCGCTCGTGCGGTGCGCGCGGCCCCGAGCTGGCTCGCCTCGAGCGCCGCGTCGAGTGCGACGATCGCGTTCTCGACCGCGACTTTGGCCTGCGCGAGCGCGGCGGCGCGTGCATCGGCGGCGGCACGCAGCAGCTGCAGGCGCGCCTCGAAGCGCGTCGCGAGGGCCGCGTCGTCGGCTCCGCGCAGCGGCCGTCGCGCCCAGGTGGCTTGCCAGCGGCGCTCCAGCGCCTCGAGGTCTGCAACCGGCATCTCCGCGCCGGATTCGGCGCGATGCACCAGGTCGAGCAGCGCCGGATCCTCGTGGTGCACTTCCGGCTCGACGGGTGCCGCCACCGCCGCAGGCGGCGGCTCGGCCACCGCCGGCGCGGGCGTCGGCGCGACTGGCTCCTCGCCGATGCGTGCGATCGCCGCGATCGCCGCGCGCAGCATGCCGGTGGCACCGGCGAAGCGCTTGTCGAAGCGATCGTCGATGCGCTCGCGCAGCGAGGCGTACTCGCGCTCGGCATGAGCCAGTTGCGCATCCGCTTCGACGCCAGGGTGCCTGAGCTGCTGCTCGATGGCCACGCACAGCGCCTCGGCGCGCGCCAGCAGGCCGTCGAGCGCGCCGGCCTGCAACTGGCTCGCGTCCAGGCGCTCACGGATCGCCTTGTACAAACGCTTGTCGCGGGTACGCGCCTGCTGCGCCAGCCGTTCCAGCGTGGCGCTCTGGTCGATGCGCGCCACCAGTTCCAGGCGCAGTCCCGGATCGGAGTCCTCGAGCACGCGTTCGGCGATGAAGCCCGGCCGCTTGCAGCGCTCCAGCGCGGCGCGCCGCAACTCCGCCTCGACGGCCTTCTTCGCCACGTGTTCGAGCATCGCCGGATCCTCCACCAGCCCGAGCGCGCGCAGGCGTTCGGCCAGCGGTGCGGCGCCGACCAGCAGGTCGAGCAGGCGCGTGCGTGCGCGCTCGCGCATCGAGGCCTCGCCGTCGTTGCTCATGCGGTCGGCGACCAGGGTCAGGTCGTCGATGCGTTCGAGCGCGGCGCGGCGCACGCGCAGCTCGGGATCGCCGCGCAGGATCTGCGGCAACTCGGCGAGCATCGCCGGGTGCTGGCCGGTGGCGACGGCCTCGGCGCGGCGCGCGGCGTCGCGCGATTGCCAGGCCGGACGGGACAACCACGAAAAAAGGCTCATTGGCGACGCTCTGTCTCGATCCAGGAAGGGACTGCCTGGCTCCGGATGCCGGAACCGGCGTGTCTGCATGTTTTCCACCGACGGCCTGTGCCCGTTCGCATGCCGATTCAGCTCAGCCTGCGAACGAACTCGATGCCCGTCAGATAGACACCGATGCCGGTGCAGGCATTGGTCAGGAAAAATACCAGCAGGGTGCGCGCGACGCGGTTGCGCCACCAGCCGCTCCACTGCTTGACGTCGTCGCGCAGGGCCTCGAAGTCGGCCACGCGCGGCTTGCGGATCCAGACCTCGGCGCCGGCGCTGAACATGCCGGCGGCGAGCGCCGGATGCAGCACCGTCAGCGGCGCCGACAGGAAGGCGGCGACGATGCTGAGCGGATGGCCGCCGGCGAGCAGCGCGCCGAGCGCAGCGAAGCCACCGGTGGCGAGCACGTAGAAGGACAGCAGGTCGCGACCGACGTCCAGCCCCTGGCTGAAGCCCCAGGCGAAGCCGCCGACCAGCAGCGCGATGATCGCGTAGCCGAAGACCTTGCCCCAGATCCCGGGCGGCGGCAGCTTGCGCAGCTCCTCCAGCGGCTGGGTGTCTCCCGCGTCCTTGCCTTCGAGTGCCTGCGAAAGACCTTTCAGGTGCCCGGCGCCGACCACGGCGAGCACGCGCGCGCCGGGCTGGCTCTCGTCCTTGAGGCGGCGTGCCATGTAGCGGTCGCGTTCGACGATCAGCGCGTGGTGCAGCGGCTTGCTCTGGCGCGCGAACTCATCGAAGGTGTTGGTCAGGATGTCGCCCTGCTTGAGTTTCTCGACGTCTTCCTCGCTGATCTCGTCGCTGCTGATCGCGCTGGCGACGAGACCGCCAACGATGCTGAGCTTGTCGAGGAAGCCGACCGCCGCGTAGGCGCGCTTGAGGGTCAGGCCGACATCGCGATCGATCAGGCTCACCGGAATGCCGCGCGCGCGCGCTTCCACGCAGGCCGCCTTGAGCTCGGCGCCGGGCTCCACGCCGAACTGCTCGGCGAGCCGCCGCTGGTAGGCGCCGAGCGCGAGATTGGCGGCGAGCATGCCGGCCTTGCCGTCCCTGACGATCCGGAAGAGATCGACCTGGCGCCAGTCATCCGGCTGCATCAGCGAGTGGTGGCGGTGTTCGTCCAGTTCCACCGCCACCTGGTCGAAGGCACGCGTGTCGATCAGGTGGCGCACCGCGTCCACGCTCGCCTTCGACACGTGCGCGGTGCCGAGCAGCGTGTACGCGATGTCGCCGACCTGGAGTTCGATCAGCGGCTGGCCGTCGAAAGCGGCGTAGGGGGAAGTGTCGACTGTGGCTTCGGCGGACATGCGGCAGGCGGGAGACGGAGGTGTCCCCGTCGCGGACGGGAGCGAGGCGCGCGAGGCTACACCGGCGCGGGGCGGGAAGCGATTCGCTCAGGGTGAGCGGAAGCGCCTCAACAGGTCGCCGTAGGCATCGATGCGGCGATCGCGCAGGAAGGGCCAGATGCGGCGCACGTCCTCGCTGCGGGCGAGGTCGATGTCAGCCAGCAGCAACTCGTCGTCGACCTCGCCGGCGCGTGCGAGCAGCTCGCCCTGCGGACCGGCGACGAAGCTCGTGCCCCAGAAGCGGATGCCGGGGCCGTGGCCGGTCGGATCGGACTCGTCGCCGACGCGGTTGCAGCTCAGCACCGGCAAGCCGTTGGCGACCGCATGCCCGCGCTGGCTCAGCACCCAGGCTTCCTGCTGGCGGCGCTGCTCGGCGTGCTCGTCGCGCGGATCCCAGCCGATCGCGGTCGGGTACAGCAGCATCTCGGCGCCGGCCAGCGCCATCAGCCGCGCGGCCTCGGGATACCACTGGTCCCAGCAGACCAGCACGCCGAGCCGACCGACCGCGGTGTCGATCGGTTCGAAGCCGAGGTCGCCCGGAGTGAAGTAGAACTTCTCCATGAAGCCCGGATCGTCCGGGATGTGCATCTTGCGATAGCGCCCGGCTATGCGGCCGTCGGCGTCGAAGACCACCGCGGTGTTGTGGTATAGCCCGGCGGCGCGGCGCTCGAACAGCGAGGACACCAGCACCACCGCGTGCGCCTGCGCCAGCGCCGCGAGGCGCTCGGTGCTCGGACCCGGGATCGGCTCCGCGCGCTCGAACTCGCGCACATCCTGGTGCTGGCAGAAGTAGGCGCCGTTGTGCAGTTCCTGCAGCAGCACCAGGCGCGCACCGGCAGCCGCGGCCTGGGCCACGCGCTCCTCGATGCGGGCGAGGTTCGCATGCGCGCTGCCGCGGTCGCGGTCCTGCACCAGCGCGACTCTCAGCGAGCTGCTCACGCGATCACTCCTTCGGGCAGTTGCATGGACAGGCAATGCAGGCTGCCGTTCTGCTCGATCAGTGCACGGCAGGGCACGATCACGACATCGTGGTCGGGGAAGGCGGCCTGCAGCGCTTCGGCGGCGTCGAGGTCGGTGTCGACCTCGTAACCCGGCATCAGCACGCCACCGTTGACGATCAGGAAATTCGCGTAGGACGCGGCGAGCCGGCGGCCGTCCTCGGCGTGGATCGCCGGCGCGAAGGGCAGCGGAAACAGCTCGTAAGGTGCGCGCTGGCGCGTGGTCAGCGCCTCGAGTTCGCCGGCCATGCGCTGCAGCGGCTCGTAGTGCGGATCCGACGGCGACTCGCAGGCCTGGTAGACGATGCGATCGGGCGCGGCGAAGCGGGCGAGGGTGTCGATGTGCGCGTCGGTATCGTCGCCGGCGAGTTCGCCGTGCGCGAGCCAGTGGAAGCGGTCGACCGCGAGCGTCTCGCGCAGGATCGATTCGACCTCGGCGCGCGACTTGCCCGGATGCCGGCGGGCGAGGCAGGTCCAGGTCGCGAGCAGCGTGCCCTGGCCGTCGCTCTCGATCGCGCCGCCCTCGAGCGCGAAGTCGACGCGCTGGCGCGCGATGTGCGCGAAGTCGGGCAGGGCGTTCAGCCCGGCCGGGATCGCGTCGTCGAGGCTGGCCTCGAACTTGTCGCCCCAGCCGGTGAAGCGGAAGTCGAGCCAGCGCGGTTTGCGGCCGTCGAGCAGCGTGATCGGGCCGGAGTCGCGCAGCCAGGTGTCGTCGTACGGCAGCTCGACCCAGTGCAGCCGACCCTCGAAGCGATCGAGACGCGTGCCGATGACGGCCTGCGCGCGCGCGCGGACGCGCTCGTCCGCGACGATCAGCCAGACATCCTCGAAGCCGAGGATCGCGTGGACCAGCTCGCGGTAGCAGCCCTCGACGGCCGCCAGGTTGGCGGCCCAGTCGGTCCCTTCATGCGGCCACGCCAGCAGGATCCCGGCCTGTGCTTCCCATTCGGCCGGCCAACGTGTCGCTGCCTTCATCCTTTCGGCGGCACCGGCTTCGGGCCTTTCTCTTCGGCCATCGACTTGTTGACCACCGCGTTGACCACGTGGTCGTACTCGAAGTACACGGTGAAGGCCGGGTAGATCCAGCGCGAGATCGGCGGCTGGCCGACCGCGTCGCGCTTGCTCTCGGGCGCGCCGAACTGCGCCTCGACCGACGCCATCGAGGCGCCGGCACGCGGCAGCGTGCTCGCCTTGCTGCGTTCGATGCGCTGCACCAGCAGGGTGTCGGCGGAGGCATCGAGGCTTCCCAGCGACAGCGCCAGCGCGAGCGGAATCAGCAGGAACTTCATGGGCTTCACGACAACCTCCGGAGCGTCGCAGGGAAGGGTCGTAGCTTAACGCCTGCTTCGGAGCGACAGAAGGGGTGCCGCAACGCAATGTGACGCTGCAACGAAAAAGGCCGCCCGAAGGCGGCCTCTTGCTGCGTCCTGGCGGACCCGCTTCAGCGCTGGCGCGCCTTGAAACGCGGATTGCTCTTGCAGATCACGAACACCTTGCCACGGCGGCGCACCACCTTGCAGTCACGGTGACGCGACTTGGCCGACTTGAGCGAGGAAAGAACCTTCATGGCGCACCATCCCTGATGACTTGGCGAAA
The DNA here is from genome assembly GCA_019187485.1 of Lysobacterales bacterium. Taxonomy (GTDB): domain Bacteria; phylum Pseudomonadota; class Gammaproteobacteria; order Xanthomonadales; family SZUA-5; genus JADKFD01. Next base: position 25,098 of record JABAQR010000030.1, read on the forward strand.
GCCCGCGATTGTAGACGCATCCGCTCGCGCAAATCAACGCATCGGAGCGACGGGTAGTGTCTCAGACACTACCGAGCGGCGCGGCGGCACCCCAACGGGTGCCGCCGCCGCTGACGGTCATTCGAAGCCGTTGGCGAACAGGTTGTCGGTCACGGTTCCGCGGATGGCGACGCTCAGGCGAGCATCCGGGGCGGGCGGGTCGCTGTCGGGGGCACGCACCACGCTGTCGCGGAAAATCAAGTGGCCGAATGACGTCGTCGAGATGGTGTTGGCCAGCGTGACCGTGATGGTCACCGTCTGGGTTTCCGCAAGTCCACCGGCGAAGCCGAAGTTCGGAGGATCCACCGCGATCGTGGTTCCGGGTGGCGCCTGGTCGACGACCGCGACCCACTGCGTTGCGACCGTGCGGGTGTTGCGGAAGGTGCGCGTGAACGTGCACGAGTTGTTGCAACTGGTATGGCGCAGGCTCGGCAGGTTGAGGTCGCGCGGCTGGCCGCCGGTCGCCGGGTTGGCCGCGAGGAAGTTGGCGAAGGTCTCGTTCATGACCAGGCCCGCGCGCACGGCGACGCCGACAGCAACTCGACCATTGCCGACATCGTCCGCATCCCAGGGGGCGAGCCCGGTGTCCTTGAGGCCGTCGAGCTTCGATGTCAGTTGCAGCGCGCTCTTGACTTCCTGCGGCGTCCAGGTGGGATGGGCTGCGCGCACCAGCGCGCCGGCGCCGGCGACGTGCGGGGCGGACATCGAGGTACCGGTGAGGAATCCGAACTGTCCGCCGGCATCCGACACCGCTGCGTAGATGTTGGTGCCGGGACCGGTGATGTCGGGTTTGGTGACGTCGAAGCTGTTGTTGGGTCCGCGCAGGCTGCTGGTGTTCAGCACGTCGGCGAAGTTCGGGTCGGTGAAGCGCTGGGTCGGCACCGTGATCGTCATCTGCGCGTTCGGGTTGGCGACCAGAAAGTTGCGCACGGCCAGTCCGGCGACGTCTCCGAACATGACGCCCGGCAACGAAGTGGCTGCCATGGAAATCGGCGGCCCGCCGACATTGTTGTAGAGGGCGATGCCGATCGCGCCGGCGTTTTGTGCGTTGGTGGATTTCTCGGTGAAATTGCAGCTGCCGCGCTGGATCAACGCGATCCGGCCGGTCATCGAGCCCGGGGCGAATCCGCCGCCTGCGGTGCAGCCCTGCTCGTTGCCGAGCACCGATGCGACCGCCACCTGCGCCGTCGTCGTCGTCGAGTAGGCGGTAGCGCCGGCCTGCGAGGGCACATTCTGCGGTCCGCCGGCGATGTTGACTCCATTGCCATCGATGCGGTCGTGGGAGCTGTTGGCCACCGACATCACCCATGGACCGCGGTGATTGACGTTCCCGACGGGGTTGGTGATGGTGGCGCTGGTGTTGCCGGCAGACGCCGACACGAAGATGTCGGCGTTGACCATGTCGAGGAAGCCGCGGTCGTTGTCGGTCCACGGACTGCCGCCACCGGAGATCGAGAAGTTGACGACATCGACGCCGTCGGCGATCGCGGCATCGATGCCGCGCAGGATGTCCGCACCCGGGCAGGAGTTGGTCGGACAGACCTTGTAATGGCGGATGCGCGCGCAGGGCGCGACACCGGAGATGTTGTAGCGCAAGGGCACCCCGACCACCATCAACGGCGTGGTCAGCGCGTTGCCGCCCGCGGTACTCGAGGTGTGCACGCCGTGACCGGTGGTGCCGGTGTCTTCGGGCTGGCCGCCGACGCAATTCGCCTGTCCACAATCGACGGCGCTGATCTGCTTGGGCAACAGCGCCGAAAACCCGCAGGCCGGGTCGTTCGCGAAAGAGGGGTGGTCGCTGTTGGCGCCGCCATCGAGCACACCGATGACGACATTCTCGCCGCGATTGGGCAGGCCGTTGGGCATGCTCACGCCGCTCCAGACGCCGGGTGCACCGATCAGGGTCGGGCCGGCATCGGTGTCGATGTGTTGGATCTCTTCCTTGGTCACAGACACCACATCCGGCTGCGAACTCAGCCGTACGGCCTCGCTCTCGTCCAGCACCAGCGCGACGCCGCTGAAGGCGACTTCGTAGTTGTGGCGCAGCGCAATCGGGCGCTGCAGCAGGCCTTCGAAGCGCGCCAGGCGCTGCGCGTGCTGATCCTGCAAATGGACAGAGTAGGCCCGCGCACTGTCGGAGCGGGCGTCGAGGCGTCGAGCACCGGTCGCGGAGGGTGCCGTGGCTGCGAGTTGGCCGAGGCCGCCCTCGTAGTACAGCATTCCGGGCTCCGCGAAGCGCACGATGTATGTCGCCATCGGCGACTGCGTCGCCTTGTCCTGGGGGCTGGCAGCAAGCGAAAACGCAGGAACGAAAAAGGCGCCGGCGGCGGCCAGCGCAAGCACACGCATTGAATTCATGGACTCCCCAACCCGAGACTGATGTGGACTGCGGCGCGGCCAGCGCGCGGCGGGCGGACTGTATAACACGCTGCACAGGGCGACAATGGCAGGCGCGGATCGGGATGGGACATTCAGATGAGCGGTAGCAGCGCTCCCTGGCGGGCAATCGGGACCGCGCTCTTGCTGATCGCCTGCGGGCTCCTGGTGTGGTCCGCGCGGAACACGCTGCGCCAGCCGTCGGCCGCTCCGGTCGCCTACTCCGGCTCGCAGCCCTGCCAGGACTGCCACGCTGACCGCCACGCGAGCTGGCATCGCACCTTCCACCGGACGATGACGCAGGAGGCGACCTCGGGCAGCGTGCTCGGGCGTTTCGATGGCGCGCCGATGAGCGCTTTCGGGGGTCTCACGCGGCCCGTGCGCGAGGGCGAGGGCCATGTTTTCGAGTACCTCGACCCGAGGACCGGACAGCCGATCGCGCGCCTGCCGGTGCAGCGCACGGTGGGCTCGCACCGCTACCAGCAGTACCTGACGCGCGATCCGGACAGCGAAACCTGGTACCGGCTGCACTGGTTGTGGCATGTCGAGGAGCAGCGTTGGGTGCACATGAACGCGGCTTTCCTCGGCAGCGACGAAGCGCACTTCGACGCGCAGGTCACCACCTGGAATGCGAATTGCGTGTTCTGCCACAACACCGGACCCGAGCCACGCATCCGGAACCTCGACGCGCTGCGCGAGCGGGCGCGCGCCGGCGAGCGCTTCGATGTGCGTGCGGAAATGCGCTTCGACACCCGCGTGGCCGAACTCGGCATCGGCTGCGAAACCTGCCACGGCCCCGGCGGCGAGCACGTCGCGCGCATGCGCCGGCTGGACCTGCGCTGGACCGCACGGCTGTTCTCGGGTCTCGATCGCAGCATCGTCGATCCGCGCAGCCTGCCTGCGGCGCGCGCCAACGACATTTGCGGCGCCTGTCATGCCGGGCGCACGCTCGCGAGTGTCGAGGCGCTCGATCGCTGGCTCGACCAGGGTCCGGGCTTCCGTCCCGGCGACGAGCTCGTTGCGCACGTCGTGCCATTGTCGGCCGACACGCCGTCGCCGTCGGCGGCGGTGCCGGATGTCTACCGCAATCGCTTCTGGGGCGACGGTTCCACCCGCCTGACCGCCTACGAATACCAGGGATTGCTGGCCAGCGCGTGCGCGCGTGCCGGCCTGCGTTGCATCGACTGCCACACGATGCACGGCGGAGATCCCGCGGGGATGCTGCCGGAGGCCAACCGCGGCGACGCGCCGTGCCTGCGCTGCCACCAGGCGCTGCGTGCGCGCGCGGCCGAACACAGCGGGCATCCGGCGGACTCGCCCGGCGCACGCTGCATGGGCTGCCACATGCCGCGCGCGGTCTACGGCGTCATGGACATCCATCGCAGCCACGAAATCACTATCCCCGATGTCAGCCGCAGTCTCGCCGCCGGCAAACCGGATGCCTGCCTGAACTGCCATGCCGGCGAAGCGCCCGCATTCGCCTTGCGCGCGGACGCGGGCGAGACCCTGCCGGTGTTGCGCCAGGACGGCGCGGATCCACACCTCGCCGATGGCCTGGTCGCGCTGGTCGCCGGCGATCCGGTGCGCCAGGCGGTCGCTGCCTACGAGCTGGGCCGCGTGGAGCAGGCGCCAGGACGCGCGGAACTGCTGGTGCGGGCGGCCTGGCTGCTGGCGGCGCTCGACGACGACCGGCCGGCGGTCCGGCGTTTCGCCTGGCGCTCGCTGCGGGCGATCGATGCCGGACTGGCGGGCACGCCGCACGCGCTCGGCCTGGCCGGCGCGCTGGCCGGCTTCGACTACACCGGCGAACCGGCGGCGCGCAGGTCCGCGGTGGCCGCGATCGCCGCCGGGTTCATGGCACTCGACAAGCGCGGCTGGCCGCGGCCCGCGGCTGCGACCGGGCTCGACGCGGAATACCGCCTCGACGCTGGCGTGCTGGCGACGCTGCGCGAACTCGGCGCGCGCAGCGACAAGCAGATCGACATCGGCGAATGAAGGATCCAGTCTCCGCAGGCCCGACGGGCTCGCTCTCGATCCGCCAGCGCGCAGTCCCGGCCGCGGCAATTGCGCTGGAAACCGCGGTGCCGCCGCGCATCGCGCGCCTGCTGGCTGCGCGCGGCGTGGCCAGCGCGGGCGAGGTCGAACTCCGGCTCGCGGGACTGGCGCCGCTGCAGGGACTGGCGCCGCTGGACATCGCTGCGCGCCGGCTCGCCGACGCCATCGATGCGCGCGAGCGCATCCTCGTGGTCGGGGACTTCGACGCCGATGGCGCCACCGGCGCCGCGCTGGCGGCGCGCGGGCTGCGCGCGCTCGGCGCCGTCGACGTGCACTACGCGGTACCGGATCGCCAGCGCCACGGCTACGGGTTGTCGCCGCTGCTGGTCGGCGAGTTGCTGCCGCTGGCGCCGCAGGTGCTGGTCACCGTCGACCAGGGGACGTCCAGCCACGCCGGCATCGAGCGCGCGGTCGCGGCCGGCGTCGATGTGCTCGTGACCGACCATCATCTGCCTGGCGAATCGCTGCCGCCAGCGCTGGCGGTGGTCAACCCGAACCTGCAGCGTGGCCACGCGCATGCGGCGCTGGCGGGCGTCGGCGTGGTCTTCCACGTGCTGGCGGCGCTGCGCGCGGAACTCGCGCGGCGCCGCGGCGCGCCGCCGCCGGTGCAACTCGCCAGCCTGCTCGACCTGGTCGCGCTCGGCACGGTGGCCGACCTCGTGCCGCTCGACCACGCGAACCGCATCCTGGTGTCCGAGGGCTTGCGACGGATCCGCGCCGGGCGCGCCAGCGCCGGCCTCGCCGCGCTGATCGAAAGCGCCGGACGCGATCCGCGCCAGCTCGTCGCCGGCGACCTCGGCTTCCAGATCGGTCCGCGGCTGAATGCCGCAGGCCGGCTCGACGACATGACGCTCGGCATCCGCTGCCTGCTCAGCGAGGACGCCGACGCGGCACGCGCACTGGCGGCGCAACTGTCCGATCTCAACCACGAGCGCCGCGCGCTGCAGGCCGACATGGAGCGCGAGGCGGGCGCGATCGTCGAGGGCCTGCTGGCGCGCCGCGAGGGCGCGTTGCCGGCGGCGCTCGTGGTCGCCGATCCCGGCTGGCACGCCGGTGTCGTCGGCCTGGTCGCAAGCCGCCTGGTCGAGCGCCTGCACCGGCCGACGATCGCGCTCGCGCCGGTGGCGGAGGGTAGCAACGACTGGCGCGGATCAGGCCGCTCGATCGCCGGTTTCCACCTGCGCGACGCGCTGGTCGAACTCGATCGCCGCCATTCGGGGCTGCTGGACCGCTACGGCGGACACGCAATGGCCGCGGGCCTGGCGATCGCCGGCGAACGGGTCGACGCGCTCGCGACCGCCTTCGAGACCGTGGTCGGCGATTTGCTCGACGAGGAAACGCTCGAGCGCGTCGTGTGGACCGACGGTCCGCTGGAGCCGAACGAGTACGCCCTCGAGCTGGCGCACGCGATCGAGGCCGCGGGGCCCTTCGGCCAGGCCTTCGCCGAGCCGCTGTTCGACAACGAGTTCGAACTGCTGGACCGGCGAGTGCTGAAGGGCAGGCACCTGAAGCTGCGGCTGCGTGCGCCCGGTCGCGCGCGCCCGGTCGATGCCATCTGGTTCGCGGCCCCGACCGCCTTCCTCGAGGACACGCCGGCGCGCCTGCGATTGCTGTACCAACTGGTGGTCGAGCGCTGGCAAGGGCTGGAGAGCGCGTGCGTGCAGGTGCGGCACGGCTTTGCGGCGTGATCCGGCCCGCTGGTCGTGGGCGGCAATGCCCGCAAGTCCGAATCCTTGCGGAGGGCGAACGGTTGCTCCTGCCACCCACGCCCACTGCCCGACGAGTCCAATCCCGGTGACCCATGCGCTACCATTCCGGGTTCACCTTTTCGGAGCTGCACCAATGGAAACGAATGCGCTCTCGGCGAAGCTCGCCGACCTGCGCCAGCGCGTCGATGCGCTGAGGGGGTTTCTTTGACTTCGACGTCAAGCAGGACCGGCTCGACGAAGTAAGCCGCGAACTCGAGGACCCGGAGGTCTGGAACAAGCCCGAACGCGCCCAGGAACTGGGCCGCGAACGGGCTCGCCTGGAAGCCACGGTGAAGAACCTCACCGAGCTGACCCAGGGGCTCGCCGACTGCGCCGACCTGCTCGAGATGATCATCGCCGAGAACGACGCCGCCTCACTGGCGAGCCTCGAGAAGGACGTTGTCGCCTACGAGGAACGGGTCGCGCGGATGGAATTCCAGCGCATGTTCGGCAACCCGATGGACTCGCATCCGGCCTATGTCGACATCCAGGCCGGCGCCGGGGGCACCGAGGCCCAGGACTGGGCCGAGATGCTGCTGCGCATGTACCTGCGCTGGTGCGAACGCAAGGGCTTCAACACCGAACTGCTGGAAGTCAGCGCGGGAGACGTCGCCGGCATCAAGAGCGCGTCCCTGCGCGTGGACGGCGACTACGCCTTCGGCTGGCTGCGGACCGAGATCGGCGTGCACCGGCTGGTGCGCATTTCGCCTTTCGACTCGAACAAGCGCCGGCACACCAGCTTCGCCTCGGTGTTCGTCGCGCCGGAAGTCGATGATGATGTCCAGATCGACATCAACCCGGCCGACTTGAAGACCGATGTCTACCGCTCCTCCGGTGCCGGCGGCCAGCACGTGAACAAGACCGAGTCGGCGGTGCGCATCACCCACGCACCGAGCGGCGTGGTTGTCGCCTGCCAGACCGAGCGCAGCCAGCACGCGAACCGCGACCGTGCGATGAAGATGCTGAAGGCCAAGCTCTACGAGATCGAGATGCAGAAACGCAACGCCGAGAAGGACCGCCTGGAAGCGACCAAGTCCGACATCGGCTGGGGCCACCAGATCCGCAGCTATGTGCTCGACGACGCCCGCATCAAGGACCTGCGCACCGGCGTCGAACGCCGCGACACCCAGGCCGTGCTCGACGGCGACCTCGACGATTACGTCGAGGCGAGCCTGAAGCAGGGGCTGTAAGGACATTGTGGGACCCACGGCTGCGCACGCGGCCTCAAGAGCAAAGGACGCAAAGGACGCAAAGGGAAAAAGCAAGGACGCAAAGGAAAGCGAAGGCCGATCCTGAACTCGCTCTTTTTGCGTCCTTCGCTCCCTTTGCGTACTTTGCGTGCAGCAACAGGCGCCGCGTCCGCAGCGACGGGCGGTGCACTACGAGGACCGTCACGGAATGACCGACGACACACCGCACATCCACGCCGACGACAACCACATCATCGCCGAGCGCAGGGCCAAGCTCGTCGCGCTGCGTGAGCAGGGCATCGCCTTCCCGAACGACTTCCGCGTGGACGCCTTCGCGGGCGAGCTGCAGCGCGAGTACGCGGACCGCGAACACTGGACCGGCGAGGCGCTGGACGCGAAGGCCCATCGCGTGCAGCTCGCGGGCCGGATCATGGCCAAGCGGATCATGGGCAAGGCCAGCTTCGTCACCGTCAAGGACCAGTCGGGGACCATCCAGTTGTTCCTGCAGGCGGCCGCGCTCGGCGCGACCTACGAGGCCTTCAAGAGCTGGGACATCGGCGACATCGTCGGCGCCGTCGGTCCCCTCATGCGCACGAAGACCGGCGAGCTCAGCGTGCGTGCGGAATCGCTGCGGCTGCTGACCAAATCGCTGCGGCCGCTGCCCGACAAGTGGCATGGGCTGTCGGACACCGAGGCGCGCTACCGCCAGCGCTACGTCGACCTGATCGTCAACGACGAGGTGCGCGGCGTGTTCCGCATGCGTTCGCGGATCGTGCGCTTCATCCGCGACTTCCTCGAGCGGCCGGAGTACGGCTTCCTCGAGGTCGAGACGCCGATGATGCACTACATCCCCGGCGGCGCCACCGCCAAGCCCTTCGTCACCCACCACAACGCGCTCGACCTGCAACTCTACCTGCGCGTGGCGCCCGAGCTGTACCTGAAGCGCCTGGTGGTCGGCGGCCTCGAGCGCGTCTACGAGATCAATCGCAATTTCCGCAACGAGGGCGTGTCGACCCGCCACAATCCCGAGTTCACGATGCTCGAGTTCTACTGGGCCTACGCGGACTACCGCGACCTGATGGACCTCACCGAGCGCCTGCTGCGTGAACTCGCGATCGACCTGAGCGGTGGCAGCGCGATCGACTACCAGGGCCAGCGCGTGGATTTCGGGCCTGCCTTCGCGCGGCTGCCGATGACCGACGCGGTGCTTGCGCGCAATCCGGAGATCCGGCGCGAACACATCCGCGACCTGGCTGCGATGCGCGCCCACTGCCAGCGCCTGAAGCTGCCGGCCAAGGCCGACTGGGGCTGGGGCCGGCTGCTCGCGGAGATCTTCGAGGCGACCGTCGAGGCCGACCTCGTCCAGCCCACCTTCATCACTGAATACCCGGCCGAGATCTCGCCACTGTCGCGCCGCAACGACGCCGATCCCGAGGTCACCGACCGCTTCGAGCTGTTCATCGTCGCGCGCGAACTGGCCAACGGCTTTTCCGAACTCAACGACCCGGAGGACCAGGCCGAGCGCTTCCTGATGCAGGCGCAGGCCAAGGACGCCGGCGACGCCGAGGCGATGCACTACGACGCCGACTACATCCGTGCGCTCGAATACGGTCTGCCGCCAACGGCGGGTGAGGGAATCGGCATCGACCGGCTGGTCATGCTGTTCACCGATTCGGCCTCGATCCGCGACGTGCTGCTGTTCCCGTATATGCGGCCGGATGGAGGGTGAAGCCCGCCGACCGGGGCCGCGCCTTGGCGCATCGAAACGGTAGCCAGCGGAGACAAAAAGCGCGATGCTGGAGGTGTCCGGAATGCGAATTGCGACAATTGCGGATGCAGTGGATCAGCCAGCTCCCGGAACTGCCGCATGCGCTCCTGAACGGGCGTCACGGCCTGGGTGTCTGCCAGAGCCGGAATTCCGGCATCGGCGACCGGCAGGCGGTGACCGATGCGCGACGGCACTTCCGTCGGCACGGGCATCCATCCACCCGCAGCGCCAGGGAGGAGATGTGAAACCGGATCACGCTCGCGACTCCTTGATTTCATACGATCGCTTCATTAGAACAGCCGCCCGACGGCGGGAAGGGGCAGCCATGGGCCCGGCAGGACCGATGAATCCGAAGATCGGCAAGCGCCACCGGCGCATGCCGATCAATTCTGCTGTTCTGATGATGCGCGGCGACGAGTCCTGGACATCCGACCTCATGGACATCTCCGCCACCGGAGTGATGGTCAAGCGTCCGGTCGACTGGATCGGTCAGCGCGGCGACCGCTTCGTACTCGACATGCTGTTCGGCGACGAGTTGAACATCCACGTTGAGGCGCGCGTCGCACGCATCAACGACGACGAGGTCGGATTCGTCTTCTCGCAGATTCCCTCGGACAAGGAAGCGCCGCTCTGGAATCTGCTGGGCGGCTACGCCGACAGCCTCGAAATCTGGTCGGACTAAACGCAGTTTGTGTGGCGAGGGACGGCCTTCCGCACGCGGGCGCCGTCGTGCCTCCGGCGTCTCCGAAGGAATGTCGCAGACTGCTCAGGCAAAAACGGTCAGCAGACGCCAGCCGTAGACGGCACCACCGCAGCCGACCAGCGCAAAACCGGCCGCCAAAGCCAGACCGAGTCGCCCGCGCCGCACCGCTGCTGGCCCGCGCAGCACCTGATGATCGCGCAGCAGGCGCGCTGCGGCGTGCGGGTAGCGCTGCTCGCGGATCACCGCCAGCGAGGCGCGACCGATCACAAAGGCGGTGATCGTACCGACGATCGCCAACAAGGCGAAGCTGCTGCTGGCCAGCCACAGGAAGCGGTCGGTGGCGACCTCGGCGACGCCGCCGTCGACCTGAGCACGAATCGCGGCGATTTCGTGCTCGAACGCCGCAATCAGCGCAGCACCGCAGATCGCCACCAGCAGCAACAGCCAGAAGGTGCGCCTGCGCTCGGCCGGATCGGCGCGGGCGATCTCCGGCGTCGGGCCGGATGGATTGGAATCGGGCATGCTCGTCCGTGCGGGCGTTGCCAAGGGTTACATCCGATCCTAGCCGCACCGTGAGCGGTCGGGTAACCGTTAAAACCCCGATCCGACGCGGTCGTCGGCTGACAAGCGTGGCGCGCGTCGCGTGCTGCCGCTCGTGGTCGATTGACTTGAGTCAAGCACGCTCGACGTCGATCCTTGAACAATCCGCCCCCCCCGGCTGGTCCCGGGAATCCTGGAGCGCCCTCGTGGTCGAAACCTATAACGACAAGGTGGTGAAGCAATTCACCGTCATGACCGTGGTCTGGGGTGTCGTCGGCATGCTGGTCGGCGTGTTCATTGCAGCCCAGTTGGCCTGGCCGTGGCTCAATTTCGACCTCCCCTGGCTCAGCTACGGTCGTCTGCGCCCCTTGCACACCAACGCGGTGATCTTCGCCTTTGGCGGCTCCTCGCTGTTCGCCACCAGCTATTACATCGTGCAGCGTACCTGCCACGCGCGGCTGTTCTGCGACAAGCTGGCGGCCTTCACCTTCTGGGGTTGGCAGGCGGTGATCGTCGCAGTGGCCATCACCTATCCGCTCGGCATCACCCAAAGCAAGGAGTATGCCGAACCCGAGTGGCCGATCGATGTCCTGATCACGCTGGTTTGGGTCGCATACGGGGTGGTGTTCTTCGGCACCATCGCCCGTCGCAAGGTCGGGCACATCTACGTGGCCAACTGGTTCTTTGCCGCCTACATCATCACCATCGCATTGCTGCACATCGTCAACAACCTGGCGTTGCCGGTGTCCTGGACCAAGTCCTATGTGATCTATTCCGGCGCGGTCGACGCGATGGTGCAATGGTGGTACGGCCACAACGCGGTCGGGTTCTTCCTGACCGCGGGCTTCCTCGGGATGATGTACTACTTCGTGCCCAAGCAGGCGCAGCGCCCGGTCTATTCCTACCGCCTGTCGATCGTGCATTTCTGGGCGCTGATCGCGATCTACATGTGGGCGGGTCCGCACCACCTGCACTACACCGCGTTGCCCGACTGGGCGCAGTCGCTGGGCATGGTGTTCTCGTTGATCCTGCTGGCCCCGAGCTGGGGCGGCATGATCAACGGCATGATGACCCTCTCGGGCGTCTGGCACAAATTGCGCACCGACCCGATCCTGCGTTTCCTGATCGTATCCCTCTCCTTCTACGGAATGAGCACTTTCGAGGGACCGATGATGTCGATCAAGACCGTCAACGCACTCAGTCACTACACCGACTGGACCATCGGCCACGTGCATGCCGGTGCGCTCGGCTGGGTGGCGATGATCATCATCGGCAGCATCTACTGCCTGTACCCACGGCTGCTGAAGCTGCCGGGCATGTACTCGACCCGCGCCATCGAGGTGCACTTCTGGGTGATGACCATCGGTGTGGTGCTGTACATCGCCTCGATGTGGATCGCCGGGGTCATGCAGGGCCTGATGTGGCGGGCCACCAATGCCGACGGTACGCTCGCCTACACCTTCGTCGAATCGCTGAAGTTGAGTTATCCGTACTACTACGTGCGCTTCCTCGGTGGCGTGCTGGTTCTGGCCGGCATGTTGCTGATGCTGTGGAATCTGTGGAAGACCGCCCAACAGGCGCGCGATACGGCACCGATCGCCGTGATCGCCCCGGCCCACGCCTGAGGAGCATCCGATGAGCTTCAGTCACGAGAAATTCGAGAAGAACATCCTTCGGATGGGCATCTGGGTGGCGATCGTCGTCAGTTTCGGTGGGCTGGCGCAGATCGTGCCGTTGATGTTCCAGGCGCAGGTGGTGGAGCCGTTGCCGGAGATGAAACCGATCAATGCGCTGGAACTGGCCGGTCGCGAGGTCTACGTGCGCGAGGGTTGCTACAACTGTCATTCGCAGATGGTGCGTGCGCTGCGTGCGGAAACCGCCCGATACGGACACCACTCGGTGGCGGGCGAATCGGTCTGGGATCATCCATTCCTGTGGGGTTCCAAGCGCACCGGACCCGATCTTGCGCGCGTTGGGGGCCGCTACAGCGACGATTGGCAGCGCGTGCACCTCAACAATCCGCGTGATGTGGTGCCGGAGTCGAACATGCCGGGTTTCCCCTGGTTGTCCGACAATCTGATCGATGCCGAGGATCTGGCGGCACGAATGCGTGCCTTGCGCGTCCTGGGCACGCCGTACACCGACGCCGACATCGATGGAGCCGCCGCAATGGTGCGGGACAAGACCGAGATGGACGCGACGATCGCCTATCTGCAATCGCTCGGTCGATATGCGCCGAAGTTGCAACGGACGGAGGCGGGAGTCCGCGATTCGGCATCTGCTGCCACGGGGAGCGCACCGTGAGCCTGGGGAGCGCACTCGGAAGCATCACCGCCTTGCTGCTGGGGATTTTCGTCGGCATCGTCGTCTGGATCTACGGCTTCAAACGTGAGCGCGACTTCGAATCTGCCGCACGCATGCCGCTGGATGAGCAGGAGAGCCAGTCATGAGCGGTGTCTGGAGCGTCTACGTCATCGCACTGACCTTGATCACGATCATCGGCAGTGTCTGGTTGTTGGCGATGACCGCGAGGCGACCACCGGGTAAGGAGGAAGAGACCACCGGTCACAGTTGGGACGGCGATCTCACCGAATACAACAACCCGTTGCCGCGTTGGTGGCTGTGGTTGTTCGTCGGCACCGTGGTTTTTGCGGGCATCTACTTGACGTTCTATCCCGGTTTCGGTTCGGCGAGCGGCACGCTCGGCTGGACCCAGGAAGCCCAGTTGCGCGCCGAACAGCGACGGTACGACGAAATCGCGCGCCGGACCTACGCGAAGTTCGCCTCGCTGGACGTTGCGCAGATTGCAGGTAATGCCGAAGCGGTCAATCTCGGGCGCAACATCTTCGCCAACCACTGCGCCACCTGCCACGGTACCGACGCGCGCGGCGCCGTCGGCTTCCCGAACCTGACCGATGCCAGTTGGCAATGGGGCGGCGAGGCCGAGCAGATCCACCAGTCGATCCTCAACGGTCGCGTCGCGGCGATGCCGAGCTGGTCCGCCGTGCTCGGCCCCGAAGGCACGCCGCAAACTGTCGCCTACGTGCGCTCGCTGGCGGGCCTCGGCCACAACGCAACGGCTGCGGCTGCCGGCAAGGCACGTTACGACGGCGTGTGTGTCGCCTGCCACGGCGCCGACGGCAAGGGCAACCCGCTGATGGGCGCGCCGGACCTGACCGACTCCGCGTGGCTGTACGGCAGCAGCGAGGCGGCGATCACCGAGTCGTTGGTCAAGGGCCGCGCCGGACAGATGCCGGCGCACGGTCCGCTGCTGGGCGAGGACGCGGTGAAGGTGGTGGCCGCCTACGTGTACAGTTTGCGCAATGCCGCGCCTGTGGCACAAGGAGACGGAGCACACTGATGGCGAACGAAGGCGCCGGGTCCGCCCGAATGGATGCTGCCGAGGTGGCTGGAGCGATGCCGCTGGTGCAGACGGTCGGCGCGGTGCTTTGGCCTTCTTTTTTTGCCGCATGCGTGGCAACGATGGTGTTCTTCGGCTTCGTCGATCCCACCGAACTTGGCACCATCACCTTCCCGCAAGTGCAGGTCTCGCGCGAGTGGGGTTATACCCTCGGTTTCTTCATGTTCTGGGCATGCACCTTCAGCAGCAGCCTGTTCACCTGGATCCTGCTGCGACCGCGAGCGGAAATCGATCGTCCGCAGCGCCGGTGAGGTTGGTTCCGACGGATCCGAAAAAGCATACTGACGCAAAGCAACCAGGGTTTTTTGCTTCGATCTTGCTTTGCGTATTTTTCTCCATTTTGCGTCAAATGCCTTTGACCTGAACGAAGCATGCAAGGCAAGCCCCTCCCCGTAGCTCTCAGGGTCATCGGCGACGACGATGGCGGCATGTATGCCGCGCACCGCAAGGTTTACCCGCGCGAGATCGATGGGCGTTTCCAGCGTTTGCGCATGGCGGCGGTTTTGTGGCTGCTCGGGATGTACTACGCATTCCCGTGGATCCAGTGGGAAGGGCGGCAGATGGTGCTGTTCGATCTGCCGGCGCGCAAGTTCTACATCCTTGGACTGGTATTCTGGCCACAGGACTTCTTCTATCTGGCTGCCTTGCTGATCCTGGCGGCACTGAGTCTGTTCTTCTTCACTGCGCTGGCCGGCCGTCTGTGGTGCGGTTTCGCCTGCCCGCAGACCGTCTGGACCGAAGTATTCCTGTGGATGGAACGTTGGGTCGAGGGCGACCGCAATGCTCGGATACGACTCGATCGAGGGCCGTGGACCGCACGCAAATGGCGGATCAAGATCACCAAACAGTTCCTCTGGATCGGTTTTGCCCTGTGGACCGGATTCACCTTCGTGGGCTTCTTCACGCCGATCCGCGAACTCGGCGTCCACCTGCTTCATCTCGATCTCGGCGGCTGGGAGTGGTTCTGGTTCGGGTTCTACAGCTTCGCCACCTGGGGCAACGCCGGCCTGTTGCGCGAACAGGTCTGCAAGTACATGTGCCCCTACGCACGCTTCCAAGGGGCGATGATTGACAACGACACCCTGAACATCACCTACGACGAAGCCCGTGGTGAACCGCGCGGCGCGCGCAAGCGGGCGGTGAAGGGAGTGGCGGAGAGACGGGCACTGGAAGTGGGAGCGGGGCGGGAAGCAGGCACGGATCTGGAAACCGAAGGCCAGGACGCAAGCTCGAACGGACCGGCGGGTCGCAGTCTCGCGGAAGTGGTGGAGCAGGTCCGTCGGGAATCCGCGCCGCAGGAATCAGCGCCTCGACCTTCAGTTCCCGCATCCGCTTCTGCTTTTCCGACCCCACCCGAAATCAGGCAGCCTTCCGCCGCTTCCCTCGGCGACTGCATCGACTGCATGGCCTGTGTACTGGTCTGCCCGACCGGCATCGACATCCGCGATGGGCTGCAATACGAATGCATTGGTTGCGCGGCGTGCATCGACGCCTGCGACGAGGTCATGGACAAGGTCGGCTATCCGCGCGGACTGGTGCGCTACAGCACCGAGCACGCGATGCGGGGTCAGCCGACGCGCCTGATCCGCAAGCGCATCGTGGTCTACGGGTTGCTGTTGCTGTGGATCGCGTTCGCGCTCGCGTACTCGCTGGTCACGCGCGTACCCCTGATCGTCGACGTGATCCGTGATCGCGGCGATCTCTACCGGGAGAGCGCGGCCGGGCTGATCGAGAACAGCTATCAGCTCAAATTGATGAACAAGACCGAGCGGACGCGCAGCTTCCAGATCAGTCTCGTCGAGCCTGCGGGTGTACACATCGTCGGCGCCACCGAGGTGGAAGTGCAGGGCGGAGCGATCCACAACCTGGCGCTGACGCTTGCGGCCAAGCCTGGCGCTGTGCGGGGCATGGTGCCGGTGCGGCTGCGTATCGTCGCCAGCGACGACGCTGCGGTGCAAAGGCTGGAGCAGACGCGTTTCTTCGCGCCGCAGTAGTGGGCCACGCCGGTGCGTGCGGTCAATGCACGCGCAGGACACCGGATGCTGCAAGAATGGTGGCATCGCCCAGCGTCGGAGTCGCCCATGCATCGAATCCCATGGCTGTTCCTGCTGGGCGCGCTCTCCTGCTGCGGGATGCGCGCGCAGGCGCCGGACCCGGTGCCCGCGCCATTCGTCGCGCTGGAACAGGGGCGTTTCGACGAGCCCTGGGCGATGGCCTTTCTTCCGGACGGACGTTTGCTGGTCAGTGAAAAGGCGGGTCGCCTGAAACTGCATCGGGCAGACGGCATGAGCACCGAGGTGACCGGGGTGCCGGCGGTGTCCTACGGCGGTCAAGGCGGTCTGGGCGATGTCGTGCTGCATCCGGATTACGCGGTGAACCAACTCGTCTATCTGAGCTGGGCGGAGGCGGGCGAGGGCGATACGCACGGCGCCGCGGTCGGCCGCGCCCGATTGCTGCTGGACGAGGCAGGCGGCGGCAGGCTCGCAGGGCTGGAGGTGATCTGGCGTCAGCACCCAAAAATCGAAGGCCGCGGCCACTACGGGCATCGCATTGCCTTCGGCGGCGATGGAATGCTCTATATCAGTTCGGGTGATCGCCAGCACTTCGATCCGGCACAGGACATGGCATCCAACCTCGGCAAGATCGTGCGCCTGTACGACGACGGCCGGGTGCCGGAGGACAATCCTTACGCCGCCCAGGGCGGTATCGCCGCCCAGGTGTGGACCCTGGGTCATCGCAACCCGCTCGGCATCGGTTTCGATGCCCAGGGGCGCCTGTGGGAGATCGAGCACGGACCGGCCGGTGGCGACGAGTTCAACCTGATCGAAAAGGGCGCCAACTACGGCTATCCGATCGTGTCCAACGGCAATCACTACGATGGCCGCGACATCCCGGACCATCCGACCCGCCCCGAGTTCAACGCACCGGAAATCAGCTGGACACCGGTGATCGCTCCCGGCAACTTCATGTTCTACAGCGGTTCGATGTTCCCCGCCTGGAAGGACCATGCGTTGATCGCAGGACTCGCCTCCAAGGCGCTGGTGTGCGTAGAGATCGACGGCGAGCGCGCTCGCGAGATCGCCCGCTACGATCTGGGCGAACGTCTGCGCGAGATCGAACAGGGACCGGACGGCGCAATCTGGCTGCTCGAAGACGGTCGCAGCGCGCGCCTGCTGAAGCTGCTGCCGAAGGGCTGATGCGATGGCGGTCGAAACGGCACCGCACGAGGGTGTCGGCGCTCAGCGCCGGCGCCTGTTCGCCGAGGCGATGAAACTGCAGATGAAGCTGTGGGTCGAGGCAGCACGCGACCTCGTCCTGAGTCCGATCGCTCTGCTGGCGGTGGTGCTCGACCTGGTGCTCGCGGGCAGGCAGACGCCGCGGCATTTCCAGCGCACCCTCGATTTCGGCCGACGCAGCGACCGCTGGATCGACCTGTGGGGCGCCGAACGCGCCCACGGCGGCGAGGTCGTCGATGGCCTGCTGGACGGTGTCGTGGAGGCGCTGCGCGATCCCGAGGCGGGTGTGCGCAGGGCGCGGGTGCTGCGACGCTGGGTCGAGCGTCAGGCGGTGCGTGCGCGTCGTCGAGTCGAGCGGCCGGCACCGCCGGGCTGATCGGAGCGACCAGGGTTTCGCCCTCGCGGTCGGGTTCGACGCGGCAGGCGTGTTTCAGTCCAGCGGTCGCCACGCGCTCGCGTCCAGCGTCTCGCGGTAGGCGTGCCAGGTCGCGTAGGCGAGCCAAGGCATCAGCAGCACCATCCCCAGGAACAGCGTCGCGAAGCCCAGCGCGGTCAGCAGGGCGATCAACAACCCCCACAGCAGCGTTGCGCCTTTGTTGCGCAACACCGCGTGTACGCTGGAGACGCAAGCGGTGACCATGTCGACATCGCGGTCGGCGATCATTGGCAGCGAAAAGGCCGCCGTTGCGAAAGTGAAGGCGGCGAAGACCGATCCCACTGCGGAGCCGATCGCAAGATATTCGACTAAACCCGACCGGTCGCCTGCCTGCACCGGCACGAACACGTTGACCATCATCCCGGCGCGCGACCACAGCAGCAGGATCACCAGTTGCGCCAACGCGAACACGCCGGCCTGACCGACCACCCGACGCGCCAGCACGAAGGAACTGACCAGCGTCGGTCGCCGACCTGCTTCGAGTTCTCGACTGACGCAGTAGAGTCCCGCGGCGATCAGCGGCGCCACGAACACGAAGCCCGACAACAGCGCCGCAAGCAATGCGAAGCGGCCGAGTTGCCAGGCCAGCCAGGACACCAGCACGCTGACCATCGCGATCACGCCGCCGAACAGCAGCGAGAGCCCTGGCGCTGCACACAGGTCGCGCCAGCCGGCGGCGAGCCAGCGCAGCGGCGCGTGCAATTCCAGATCCCGGCACGGCACGACGAACGGACGTGCGTCCGCAGCATTCGAGGAGCCAGGATCGACCTGCATGTTGCCTCCGACCATGGATGCGCGGCAATGCTACGCCGCTGCGACCGGTGCCGAAGCGCGACGATACCCGGTTGCACCCCCGATGACCGCGGGCCACCGAACTGCTAGTCTGCGCGCCCTTTTCATGCCGACCACAGTGCCGGCTTCAACTGGAGAATGACATGGGTCGTGGCGACAAGCGCAGCCGCAAGGGCAAGATCTTCAAGGGTTCCTATGGCAACAGCCGCCTGCAGAAAGCGAAGAAGGCCGTCGCCCCGGTTGCGCCCGCAAAGACAGTTCGGAAGGGCTGAAGCGTAGCCAACGCAGGTACGTCGGCTTTCTGCGATCAGTGGTGTTCCGGGCGGCTGTGGATGACGTTGCCGCCGGCCACCACTTCGCGCGCGAGCGTGCCGCCGATCCAGTAGCACAGCTCAGCCGGCGTTTCCGCATCCCAGCAGACGAAGTCCGCGCGTCGCCCTGGCGCGAGGCAACCGTGGGTGTCCGCGATTCCCAGCGCGCGTGCGGCGTGGCTGGTGACGCCCGCCAGCGCTTCTTCGATAGTCAGGTCGAACAGGCCAATGGCCAGGCTCATCGCGGTCCGCAAGGACAGCAGCGGCGAGGTGCCGGGGTTGAGGTCGGTGGCAACCGCCATCGCTGCGCCGGCTGCGCGCAACTGCGCCACTGGCGGCTTGCGCGTCTCCTTCAGCACCAGGTAGGCGGCTGGCAGCAGGACCGCGACGGTGCCGGCGCGCGCCAGCGCCGCGCAACCGGCGGCGTCGGTGTACTCCAGGTGATCCGCCGACAGCGCGCCGAATTCGGCCGCGAGCGCGGCACCCTGCTGGTCGCTCAGCTGGTCGGCGTGCAGCCGCAGCGGCAGGTTCAGCGCGCGCGCCGCGTTGAACAGCAGGCGCACTTCGTCGGCATGGAAGGCGATGCCCTCGTGATAGGCATCGACCGCGTCGACCAGGCCTTCGGCCGCGAGTTGCGGCAGCCACTCGGCGACCGCCGCGTGCACCCAGGCGGCGCGGTCGCCGGCATCCGGCGGTAAGCTGTGCAGCGCCAGATAGGTGGTGCGCACGGTCAGCCCGAGCGAGCGCCCCAGGCGCCGCGCGACCTTCAGCATCTTGCGTTCCGATTCCAGGTCGAGCCCGTAACCGCTCTTGATCTCGATCGTGGTCACGCCGTCGGCGATCAGCTGCCGCGCGCGCGCGGCAGCCAGCGCGTAGAGCTCGTCGGCACTCGCCGCACGGGTCGCACGCACGCTGCCGGCGATTCCGCCGCCGCGCGCGGCGATGTCGGCGTAGCTGACACCGCCCAGGCGCTGGCGGTACTCGTCGGCGCGCTGGCCGGCGAACACCAGGTGGGTGTGGCAGTCGATCAGGCCGGGCGTCACCAGCCCGTGGGCGAGCCGGCGCACTTCGCGCGCGAGCCGGGACGGCGCATCCGGAAGCTCGCTGGCCGGTCCGGAGTAGGCAATGCGCCCGCCCTGGCTGGCGAGCGCCGCATCCTCGACCAACGTTGGCGAGTTGCCGCCGGTCCACAGGCGCGGCGCGATCCACAGGCAATCCCACATCGTTCGGCTGGCTCCGTGGACGGTCGGTCTTCGACGTAGCAT
Organism: Lysobacterales bacterium; assembly: GCA_019187485.1. Taxonomy (GTDB): domain Bacteria; phylum Pseudomonadota; class Gammaproteobacteria; order Xanthomonadales; family SZUA-5; genus JADKFD01. The sequence goes on from JABAQR010000030.1 coordinate 44,978, forward strand.
GCGGCGACGTCCTTACACGGGATAGCACATGTTCGAGGGTCACTGCGACTACGCGCTGCTGCCGCAGGGCTGGCGTGCGAACGTGCGCCTGCGCGCCGGTGCCGATGGTCGCTGGGTCGAGGTCGCAGCCGACCAGGACCGCGAGGGTTTGCCGCGCCTCGGGCGCTGGGTGCTGCCGGGGATGCCGAACCTGCATTCGCACGCCTTCCAGCGCGCGATGGCCGGCGATGCCGAGCGCTACGGGCATCCGGACGACAGCTTCTGGAGCTGGCGCGAGGCGATGTATGCACACGCCGGGCGCATCGATCCCGATTCACTGCACGCGATCGCGCGCTGGCTGTACACCGAGATGCTGGAAGCGGGCTACACGCGCGTCTGCGAGTTCCACTACGTGCACCACCGGCCCGGCGGCGAGCGCTACGCACCGCCCGCGGCGATGGCGCAGGCGCTCCTCGCCGCCGCGGACGAGGCCGGCATCGGCCTGACCCTGTTGCCGACCTTGTACCAGCGCGGCGGCCTGCGGGACGAAGCACTGGCGCCGCGGCAGTTGCGCTTCGGCTGCGGCAACGACGAATTCCTGTCCCTGTGCGCCGGGCTCGCGGCGCGCGCGGATGGCGCGCGCCTGCGCGTGGGCGCCGCGATCCACTCGCTGCGCGCGGTGTCCGGTGCCTCCTTGCAAGCCTTGCTCGGCGAGCCATTCTGGCGTGGCCGTCCGCTGCACATCCACGTCGCCGAGCAGCGGATCGAGGTCGACGCATGCCTGGCGGTGCACGGGCGCCGGCCGATCGAACGACTCTTCGACCTGGTCGATGTCGATGCCCGCTGGTGCCTGGTGCACGCCACCCACGCAAGCGCCAGCGAACTGGATGCGATCGCACGCAGCGGCGCGGTGGTCGGCGTCTGCACCAGCACCGAGGCGAATCTTGGCGACGGGCTGTTCGATCTCGCTGGCCTGCGCGCGCGCGGCGGTGCCTGGGGCATCGGTTCGGACAGCCACATCGGCCTGGACCCGCGCGAGGAACTGCGCTGGCTGGAGTACCAGGCACGCCTGGCCAGCGGCCGTCGCACCGTGCTCGGAGGTCCGGCGCACGAGGATGTTGCGGCCAACCTGTGGCTGGAAGCGGTCCATGGCGGAGCGCGCGCCTGCGGCGCGGTTGTCGGCGGCCTGCGCCTCGGGGCCGATGCCGACTGGCTGGTGCTGGACGAAGACGACCCGGCGTTCGCCGGTGCCGGACCGGAGAATCTGCTCGGCCGCTGGCTGTTTGCACCGGCACGGTGGCCGCCGCTCGCGGTCGGCAGCGCGGGTCGCCTGCGTGTGATCGCCGGGCGGCACCTTGCGCACGATGCGCACGCGCGGGCCTGGCGGTCGACGCTCGCCAGGCTGTGAGTCGCACAGGGCCACCTTCTCAGACAGCATTCAGCGCGCGACTGCTGTAATTTCCGCCACGAGCCGGGCCGCGTGCCCCCACGGAGATCGTCGAATGCGCACTCGCAGACTGTCCCTGGCCTGCCTGCTGGCGCCCGCCCTGGCCTGCGCGCAGGCTGGATACGGCCCGCCGGCCGAGTATCCCGGCGACGAAAACGTGCGCCTGGTGTATGCCGACGTGCTGCGCGTGGATCCGGTCTACGAGACCGTGCGCGTCAACGAACCGCGCGAGGAGTGCTACGACTCCGAGGTGTCGCGTCGCGGCGGCCGTTATGACAACACCAACACCGGCACCATCGTCGGCGCGATCATCGGCGGTGCGCTCGGCAACCAGGTCGGCAAGGGTGATGGCCGGCGCGCAGCGACGGTCGCCGGGGCCGTGGTCGGCGGCGCGATCGGTCGCGAGGTCGACGCCAACGACAATCCCTCGCGCACGTACCGCGGCGTGGAGACGCGCTGCCGCGTGGTCGAGTCCGGCTACGACGAGCGCCGCATCGTCGGCTACGACGTCGAGTACCGCTACCGTGGCGAAGTGTTCTTCTCACGCTTGGGCTATGACCCGGGTGAGAAGCTGCGCGTGCGCGTGTCGGTGGAGCCGGCGGATCCGTGATGCTGCGCCCGGCCACACGCCGGGCCCAAACAGCATGGGTTCGCGAAGGACGCAAAGGACGCAAAGGACGCAAAGAAGCGCGCTGACCGCCTTTCTTTGCGTCCGTTGCGCTATTCGCGGACACAAGACTCCTGGCAAGAAGCCGGAAGCGGCGCGCTGAAGGCAATTCCCCGGCAGCCCAATTCATTCGAATACACAAGCCTTCCGCCGTTTGCGGGTGCTCCACTATGCTGCGGCGCGTCAAGCCCTCTCTGGAGCTTTCGCGTGAGCCGTGCCTTCAACTTCAGCGCCGGTCCCGGCGCCTTGCCCGAACCCGTGCTGCGCCAGGCCCAGCAGGAGATGCTGGAGTGGCGTGACGCACGCGCGTCGGTGATGGAGATCAGCCATCGCGACAAGGCCTTCATCGCGCTCGCCGAGAGCGCCGAAGCCAGCCTGCGCGAGATCCTGGCGATCCCGTCGAACTACAAGGTGCTGTTCCTGCAAGGCGGTGCCACCGCGCAATTCGCGCTCTTGCCGATGAACCTGGCCGCGCCCGACCAGGCCGCGGACTATGTGCTGACCGGTGCCTGGAGCGAGAAAGCCGCGAAGGAAGCGGAGACCCTGTGCACGGCGAAGGTGGCCGCGAGCAGCGCCGACGCGAACTTCACGACCGTTCCCGACGTCGCCGGCTGGACGCTCAGCGAGGGCGCCGCCTACTTGCACGTCACGCCGAACGAGACCATCCACGGCGTCGAGTTCTACGAGCTGCCGGAGCGGTCCGCGCCGGTGATCGCCGATGTCTCGAGCACGATCCTGTCGCGCCCGCTCGACGTGTCGAAGTACGGCGTGCTGTACGCCGGCGCGCAGAAGAACATCGGCCCCTCGGGCATCACGGTGATGATCGTCCGCGAGGACCTGCTCGAGCGCAAGCCGCGTGCGCTGCCGCAGATCCTGTCCTACAAGGCGCATGCCGAGAACCAGTCGATGCTGAACACGCCGCCGACCTTCGGCTGGTATGTCGCCGCCCTGGTGTTCGATTGGGTCAAGGCGCAGGGTGGCCTCGCCGCGATCGGCGAGCGCAACCGGCGCAAGGCCGAAAAGCTGTACGCCGCGATCGACGGATCCGGTGGCTTCTACACCAACCAGGTGGACCCGCGTTACCGCTCGTGGATGAACGTGCCCTTCGTGCTGCCCGACGAGAAACTCGATGCGCCCTTCCTCAAGGGCGCCGAGGCCGCGGGCATGCTCGGACTCAAGGGCCACCGCGCCGTCGGCGGCATGCGTGCCTCGATCTACAACGCCACCGGCGAGGCCGCGGTGGATGTGCTGATCGAGTACATGCGCGAGTTCCAGCGGAAGAACGGCTGAGAGCAGGAGCGGGGCGAGGGGCGAGGGGCAGGGGACCCGGACTGCGGCACTGTCGGGTACCGCCGCGAGCTTGTCCCCCTGACCCTTGCCCCGCCTTTTTGCGACCAGTTCCCAGCTCTTCAGGACACCCCACGATGTTCAAGATCCGCACCTACAACAAGATCTCCGTGACCGGCACCTCGCGGCTGCCGCAGGGACGCTACGAAATCGGCGACAAGCTGGAGCAGCCGGACGCGATCCTCGTGCGCTCGGCCGACCTGCACCAGGTTGAGGTCAACCCGGAACTGAAGGCAGTGGCGCGCGCTGGCGCCGGCACCAACAACGTGCCGGTGGCCGAGCTCAGCAAGCGCGGTGTCGTCGTGTTCAATGCGCCCGGTGCCAATGCCAACGCGGTCAAGGAGCTGGTGCTCGCCGGCATGCTGATGGCGGTGCGCAATCTGCGCGAGGCGACCGAGTTCGTGCGCGGGCTGGATCCGGCCGATCCCGAGCTCGAGCACAAAGTCGAGGACGGCAAGAAGCGCTTTGTCGGCTCCGAGGTGGTCGGGCGCACGCTCGGCGTGATCGGCCTCGGCGCGATCGGTGTGCGCGTCGCCAATGCCGCCAAGGGCATCGGCATGAAGGTGATCGGTTTCGATCCGCACATGACGGTCGAAGGCGCCTGGCAGTTGTCCAGCGAGGTCGACAAGGCCGGCAGCCTGGGCGAAGTGCTCGCGGTCGCCGACTTCATCACCCTGCACGTGCCGCTGAATGCCGCAACCAGGGGCACCATCAACGCCGCCGCGCTGGCGCAGGCGAAGGACGGCCTCGTGGTGCTGAACTTCGCGCGCGAGGGCGTGGTCGACGAGGATGCGGTGATCGCCGCGCTCGACAGCGGCAAGCTCGGTCACTATGTCACCGACTTCCCGACGCCGCGCACGATCGCGCACCCCAAGGTGGTCTCCTTCCCGCACCTCGGCGCCTCGACCGCCGAAGCCGAGGAGAACTGCGCGGTGATGGTCGCCGACCAGCTGCGCGACTACCTCGAGAACGGCAACATCACGAACGCGGTGAATTTCCCGAGCGTGCGCCTGCCGCGTGCCGGCGCGCAGCGCCTGACGGTCGCCAACCGCAACGTACCGAACATGATCGGCCAGCTCTCGCACGTGCTCGGCGAGGCCGGCGCCAACATCGCCCAGATGCACAACGCCTCGCGCGGCGAACTCGCCTACAACATCCTCGACCTGGACCAGCCGATCGCCGCCGACGTGATCGCGAAGGTGCAGGGGATCGAGGGGATCCTCGCCGTTCGGGTGCTGTAAAGGGCAGTGAGTAGTGAGTGGTGAGTAGTGAGTAACAGCCGGCGAGTCCGGCAGACTTCGGCTCCGCCGAAAGCGCGCTTGATCAAGGCATTGCTCGTGCCACTTTCGCTCACCAATGGGGAGTCATTTGCTCCAGCGGAGCCCACTCGCGGAGCGGCTCTTACTCACCACTCACTACTCACCACTCACTGACAATGCCCAAGAAGAAGCCGGACACCCTCCAAGTCTCGCTGAGCGACCTGCGCCAGCGCATCGACTCGGTCGACAAGCAGATCCAGGAGCTGATCGCCGAGCGGGCAGGTTATGCGCGCCAGGTCGGGATCGCCAAGGGGCCGCTGAAGGCGGCGATCGACTACTACCGGCCGGAGCGTGAGGCGCAGGTGCTGCGTGCGGTGGTCGACCGCAATACCGGGCCGCTGTCGAACGAAGAACTGCTGCGGGTCTTCCGCGAGCTCATGTCGGCCTGCCTCGCGCAGCAGAATCCGCTCAAGATCGCCTATCTCGGGCCGGAAGGGACCTTCAGCCAGAGCGCGGTGCAGAAGCATTTCGGGCATTCGGTGATCGCGATCCCGATGGCGAGCATCGAGGAGGTGTTCGCCGAGGTCGAGAACGGCAACGCCGATTTTGGCGTGGTGCCGGTCGAGAACTCGACCGAAGGCGGCGTGCACCACACCTTCGACATGTTCCACACCACACCGCTCAAGATCTGCGGCGAGATCGAGCTGCGTGTGCACCAGAACCTGCTGTCGCGCGCCGGCGACCTCGCACACATCGAGCGCGTCTACTCGCATGCGCAGTCGCTCGGCCAGTGCCGTGGCTGGCTGCGCCGGCACCTGCCGAAGGCCGAGCGCATCGCGGTGTCGAGCAATGCCGAAGCGGCGCGGCGCGCCCGCAACGCCGACGACGCCGCGGCGATCGCCGGCCTCGCCGCGGCGCAGGCCTACGGCCTCAAGGTGCTCGCGCCGAACATCGAGGACCGGCCCGACAACACCACCCGCTTCCTGGTCATGGGCCGCGAGCTGTTCCCGCCGAGTGGCCACGACAAGACCTCGCTGCTGCTGGCGGTCAGGGACCAGCCCGGTGCGCTTTACCAGTTGCTGACGCCGCTGGCGCAGCACGGCATCAGCATGACCCGCATCGAATCGCGTCCGGCGCGCGGCGCGAAGTGGGAGTACGTGTTCTTCATCGACGTCGAGGGCCACATCGACGGCCCCGAACTGAAAGCCGCGCTCGCCGATCTCGGCCCGATCGCCGCGCAATTGAAGGTGTTGGGGGCGTATCCGGCGGCGATCGTGTGAAAGCCTGGCGACACCTTACAATCACGCCGCACTGGAGATTCCGCATGCAAACTGGGTACACCGCCGCGATCAAGCGGGACGGCGAATGGTGGATCGGGTGGATCGAAGAGATCCCCGGCGTCAACTGCCAGGAAGCCACACGCGAAGCATTGATCGAGTCGCTGCGCAGCACGCTTGCCGAAGCAATTGAGCTGAATCGCGAGCAGGCACGCGCCACGGCCGGCCAGGAGTTCGAAGAACTCGCGATCGCTCCATGAAGCGGCGCGATCTGATCGCGCACCTGCTGCGCCAGGACGGTCTGTTGCTGCGTGAAGGCGCGCGTCATTCCTGGTGGCACCACCCGCAGCTGCAGAAGCCCTCGGCGGTACCGCGTCACTCCGAGATCAACGACCATCTGGCGCGCAAGATCTGCAGGGATCTCGGCGTTCGGGAGCCTTGACATGCAGATCGAACAACTCGCCGCCCCCGGCGTCCAGCGCCTGACGGCCTACGATCCGGGCTACGACCCGGAAACCATCCGCCTGCAGCTCGGCTTGCCGCGGATGCTGGAGCTCGGCTCCAACGAGAATGGCCATGGTCCCAGTGCGAGCGTGCTGGAACTGCTGCGCGGGCGGGATTTCGCCGATGCGATCCGCTATCCGGATGCCGGCGGGCGCAAGCTGCGCTCGGCGATCGGGGCGCGCTGGGCGGTCGATCCCCGCGCGATCACGCTCGGCAATGGCTCGCACGAACTGCTGGTGCTGATCGCCGAAACCTTCGTCGCACCCGGTGACGAAGTGGTGTTCCCGCAATACGGGTTCGCGGTGTTCAAGCTCGCGGCGATCGGGTCCGGCGGGCTGCCGGTGCAGGTGTCCGCGTTGCCGCGCAGCGGCGCGCAGCCGCTCGGCGCCGATCCCGAAGCGATGGCGCAGGCCCTGTCGTCGCGCACCAGGCTGGTCTACCTCGCCAACCCCAACAACCCGACTGGGACCTGGTGGGATCGCGCGACCCTCGCGCGCTTCCTGGTGCGCGTGCCGCACCACGCGGTGGTGGTGATCGACGAGGCTTACCGCGAATACGTGGACGAGCGCCTGGTTCCGGACGCAGTTGCGCTGCAGGACCTACACCCGCACGTGGTGGTCACGCGCACGTTCTCGAAGGCGCATGGCCTCGCCGCGCTGCGCATCGGCTACGCGATCAGCAACCCGGCGCTCGCTTCCGTGCTCGAGCGAACGCGCCTCACCTTCAACGCCAATCTGTACGCGCAACGGGCCGCCACCGCGGCGATTGCGGACCGCGCGCACGTCGAACGCGTGCGCGCGGCAAATGCCGCCGAGCGCGAGAAACTGGCCGCAGGCCTGAAGTCGCTGGGCCTGTTCGTGTTCCCCTCGCAGGGCAACTTCGTGCTCGCGGACTTCGGCCGACCGGCCAAACCGGTCGAGGACGCGCTGTTGCGACGCGGCGCCATCGTGCGCCCGATGGGCGGCTACGGGCTGCCCAACTGCCTGCGCATCACCGTCGGCCTGCCCGAAGAGAATCGGGAATTTCTCGAACTCCTCGAAACCGTTCTGCGCGAGGACCTGGCATGAGCGGATCCGCTGTCGAATATCGACTGCAGCCGGTCTCGCGCGTGGCCGGGCGGATCAGCGTGCCCGGCGACAAGTCGATCTCCCACCGCGCCGTCATGTTCGGCGCGCTCGCGCGCGGACGCACCGAGGTCAGCGGTTTCCTGCCCGGCGAGGACACCCTGCACACCGCGCAGATCCTGCGCCAGTTGGGAGTCGCGATCGAGCGATCCGCCGAGACCTCGCTGCGCATCGACGGGGTCGGCCTGCACGGCCTGCGCGCGAGTGCGCAAGTGCTCGATTGCGGCAATGCCGGCACCGCGATGCGCCTGCTGGCCGGGCTGTTGTCCGGGCAGCGCTTCGCGAGCACCCTGGTCGGCGACGAATCGCTGTCGCGCCGGCCGATGCGCCGCGTCATGGATCCGTTGCTGCGGATGGGGGCGTGCATTGCCGGCACGCAGGCGGGTACCGCGCCGCTGCGCATCGAGCCGGCGGAAAACCTCCGCGGCATCGACTACAACTGCCCGGTGGCGAGCGCGCAGATCAAGTCCTGTGTGCTGCTGGCCGGCCTCTACGCCGACGGCGAGACCGCGGTCACCGAACCCGCCGCGACCCGCGACTACACCGAGCGCATGCTCGCCGCGCTCGGCGCCGATGTGGTGGTCGATGGCCTCGCGATCCGCCTGCGCCCGGGCCGCGAACTGCAGGCCCAGCCGATTTTCGTGCCCGGCGACTTCTCGTCCGCGGCTTTTTTCCTGGTCGCCGGCGCGATCGCCCCGACGGGCGAAATGCTCATCGAGAATGTCGGCCTGAATCCGCGCCGCACCGGCCTGCTGGATACCCTGGTCGAGATGGGTGCCGACATCGTGGTGCTCGACCGCCGCGAAATCGCCGGCGAACCGGTCGGCGATCTGCGTGTGCGTGCCAGTGCGTTACGCGGCGTCGACGTGCCGGAAGCGCGCGTGCCCGATATGATCGACGAGTTTCCGGCCTTTGCGATCGCCGCGGCCTGCGCCGCGGGGCGCAGCAGCGTGCGCGGCGCGCATGAGCTGCGGGTCAAGGAGAGCGACCGCATCGCCGCCACCGCGCGCGGCCTCGCGACGCTCGGCGTCGAGGTCGAGGAATTCGAGGACGGCATGGCGATCGAGGGCAGGGCAGACTTCGGCGGCGGGCAGATCGACAGTCGCAGCGACCATCGCATCGCAATGGCCTTCGCGGTCGCTTCGCTGCGCGCGCGCTCGGAAATCCGCATCCTCGACTGCGCGAACGTGGCGACCAGTTTCCCGGGCTTCCCGAAGCTGGCGGCAAGCGTCGGGCTGGACATTGGAGTCTTTGCATGACGCGCCACTTCGCTACCCGCAGGCGCTTTTTGGGTCCGCAAAGGACGCAAAGAACGCAAAGGAAGCCAAAGCCGTCTCCGCTCTTCTTTGCGTCCTTTGCGGACAAATGCGCTTCGAATCAGTCCCTTGTCGGATGTTCGGGAGAGCGGGCACAACCCGCGGCCGAAGATCCCCGGGGTCGCAGGGTGAACCCGTTCCCACGATCGAGACGGGATTGCCGCGATGGCTGACAGCGCCCCCGTCATCACCATCGACGGCCCCAGCGGCTCCGGCAAGGGCACGATCAGCCGGCTGGTGGCGCGCGCGCTCGGCTGGCATTTCCTGGATTCGGGCGCGCTCTACCGCGGCGTCGGCGTCGCCGCGCTGCGCGCCGGCATCGACCTTTCCGATGTCGAGGCCATGGCCCGGCTGGCGCTGGACGCCGACATCCGCTTCGAGGACCGCATCGACGGCGAGCCGCATGTCTGGCTCGGGAGCGACGACATTTCCAGCGACATCCGCACCGAGGAAGCCGGCCAGGCCGCCTCGAAATCGGCGGCCCAGCCGGCCGTGCGTGCGGCGCTGCTGCAGAAGCAACGCGACTTCCAGCTGGCGCCGGGCCTGGTCGCCGATGGCCGCGACATGGGAACGATCGTGTTCCCCCAGGCAGAGCTGAAGGTCTTCCTGACCGCGAGCGCGGAAGAACGCGCCCGTCGCAGGCATAAACAGTTGAGCGAAAAGGGCGTTACGGCTATCCTACCGGCCCTTTTGCGCGAGATCGAGGAACGCGACCTGCGCGACCGCACGCGGTCGGTAGCTCCCCTCGTCCCCGCAGCGGATGCCCGCACCATCGATTCGACCAGCCAGTCGATCGAGGACGTGGTCCGCACCGTGCTCGACTGGGCAGCACCGCTGGCGCGCTGACCCGTCTCCGGCAGAAGGGAACGGACCCGGGAATCCTTCCCGGGAATCAACCACCTGCGCGGAGCAATCCGCACATCCCACAAAGGTGGACAGGCGTCGCCGGTTGCTGCCGGCACGCTGTCCGGTTTCCTGGAATCCAACATGACCGAAAGTTTTGCCGAACTGTTTGAACAGAGCGAGCGCATCAGCAAGCTCAAGCCGGGTGCCATCGTCACTGGCACCGTCGTGGAAATCCGCAGCGATGTCGTCATCGTCAATGCGGGCCTGAAGTCCGAGGGCGTGGTGCCCATTGAGCAGTTCCGCAATGAAGCGGGCGAGCTCGAAGTGAACGTGGGCGACGAGGTCAAGGTCGCCCTCGATGCGCTGGAGGACGGTTTCGGCGAAACGCGCCTGTCGCGCGAGAAAGCCAAGCGCGCGATGGTGTGGGACGAGCTGGAAGACGCTCAATCCAAGGATCAGACCGTGGTCGGCCGCATCAGCGGCAAGGTCAAGGGCGGCTTCACCGTCGACATCAAGGACATCCGCGCCTTCCTGCCGGGCTCCCTGGTCGACGTGCGCCCGGTGCGCGACCCGGTCTACCTCGAGGGCAAGGACCTCGAGTTCAAGATCATCAAGCTGGATCGCAAGCGCAACAACGTCGTGGTCTCCCGCCGTGCGGTGGTCGAGAGCGAGTTCAGCGTCGAGCGCGAGCAGCTGATGGAGAAGCTGAAGGAAGGCGCGGTGCTGAAGGGTGTGGTCAAGAACTTGACCGACTACGGCGCCTTCGTGGACCTGGGTGGCATCGACGGCCTGCTGCACATCACCGACATGGCGTGGAAGCGCGTCCGTCATCCGTCCGAGGTGGTCAACGTCGGCGACGAGATCGACGTGCGCGTACTGCGTTTCGACCGCGAGCGCAATCGCGTTTCGCTCGGCCTCAAGCAGCTCGGCGATGATCCGTGGGTCAACATCTCGCGCCGCTACCCGCAGAGCACGCGGCTGTTCGGCAAGGTTTCCAACGTCACCGAGTACGGCGCCTTCGTGGAGCTGGAGCCGGGCGTCGAGGGCCTGGTGCACGTCTCCGAGATGGATTGGACCAACAAGAACGTCAACCCGGCCAAGGTCGTCTCCATCGGCGACGAAACCGAGGTGATGGTGCTCGACATCGACGAGGAGCGTCGCCGCATCTCGCTCGGCATGAAGCAATGCACGAGCAATCCGTGGGAAGCCTTCGCCGGCGCCTTCAAGAAGGGCGACCGCGTCTCCGGCACGATCAAGTCGATCACCGACTTCGGCATCTTCGTCGGCCTCGACGGCGGCATCGACGGCCTGGTGCACCTCTCCGACATCTCCTGGCAGGGCACCGGCGAGGATCTCGTCCGCAACTTCCGCAAGGGCGAAGAGATCTCCGCGGTGGTGCTGGCGGTGGATCCGGAGCGCGAGCGCATCTCGCTCGGCATCAAGCAGCTCGAGCAGGATCCTTTCGGCAGCTACATGGCGGCGCACCCGAAGGGCAGCATCGTCCATGGCGTCGTGCGCGAGGTCGATGCGCGCGGCGTGACCGTGGACCTGGCCGACGGCGTGGAGGGCTACTTGCGCGCCTCGGACATCGCCAAGGAACGCGTCGACGACGCGGGCGCGCACTTCCGCGTGGGCGACAAGATCGAGGCCAAGTTCACCGGCCTCGACCGTCGCGGCCGCACCCTGCAGCTGTCGATTCGTGCCAAGGAAGACGACGAGCTGGCGGATGCTCTCGAGGAGTACCACGCGAGTGCGGTGGGCACCACCAAGCTCGGCGCGCTGCTGAAGGAACAGTTGGGTCGTTGAGCCCGATGCAGCGGGCCGGGAGCGCATCCCGGCCCGCTGCCCACGATTCCGCGAGCAAGCGCGGGCAGCCGCGCCGGCGCCATCGTTCCGGGCGTCTATCCCATAGCAGATTCCCGTTATGCCTCAACGTGTTAGTCTCGATGTCCACTGGATGCACGGGGGAGGATTGTGACCAAGTCGGAACTGATTCTGGGACTGTCCGAGCGACAGGCGCATCTCGCCCAGCCCGATGTGGAGCTCGCGGTCAAGTCGATCATCGATCAGATGGCGGATTCGTTGTCGGGAGGATCGCGTATCGAGGTGCGCGGTTTCGGAAGTTTCTCGTTGCATTTTCGGCCGCCACGCCTGGGGCGTAACCCGAAAACCGGCAGTGTGGTTGCGCTCTCCGGGAAGTACGTGCCGCATTTCAAGCCCGGCAAGGAGCTGCGCGAGCGCGTCAATGCCGCCGCTCGCGCCGGCAAACCGCTCAAGACCTGATTCCTGCGGCGATGAAGTTTGCGGCTCGCGTTCTGCTGCTGCTCGCGCTCGGCCTGGTGCTGATGTTCGCGGCTTTCAATTCCGACATCGTGACCATTGACGCGCTGTTCGGCGGCATGACGCTGCCGCTGGGCGTAGCCCTGGTTGGCTTCTTCGCGCTTGGCAGCCTGGCCGGTGCGCTTGGTCTCTATCTCGCGGTGGTGCTGCGCCTGAAGCGCGAGCTGAAACGCGCGCGCGGAGTCTGACCCGGTGGGTCACGAGGCGCTCTGGCTGCTGTTGCCCATCGCAGCCTGGTCTGGCTGGCTGGCTGGCCGCCGCGGCGGCGAGCGCCGCAGCGGCGAACGTTTCTCGCGACTGTCGCAGACCTACTTCAGCGGTCTCAACTACCTGCTGAACGAGCAGCCGGACAAGGCGCTCGAAGTGTTCCTCAAGATTGCCGAACTCGACAGCGAAACTTTCGAAACGCAACTGGCTCTCGGCAATCTGTTCCGACGCCGCGGCGAGACCGACCGTGCGATCCGCCTGCATCAGGACTTGTATTCGCGCCCCAAACTCTCTGCCGAGCAGCGCATGATCGCACTGCTGGAACTGGGTGAAGACTACATGCGCGCCGGGCTGCTTGATCGCGCCGAGGCGCTCTATACCGACCTGCTGGTGATCGATCGGCATGCCTCGGCCGCGCTGCGCCATCTGATCTCCATCTACCAGCAGGAACGCGACTGGAACCGTGCGATCGAGATGGCCGAACGTCTGCGCACCGCTTCGGGCGATACCACCGGTTCGCTGATCGCGCAGTTTCACTGCGAACTCGCCGAGCAGGCGCGCGCGCGCGGCGATACCGACGAGGCGCGCCGACTGGCCCAACAAGCGCTTGCCGCCGATCCGCGCTGCGTGCGCGCGCATCTGCTGCTCGGTCGTCTTGCGTGCGCTGCCGGCAGCCACGAGCCGGCGATCCGGCACTTCGAGAAAGCCGCCGAGATCGATCCGGATTTCCTCTCCGAGATCCTCTCTGATCTGCTGCCGAGCTATGAAGCCCTCGTCCGGCCGGAACGCGCGCGCGCCTTCCTGGACCTGATGATGCAGCGTGATCGCGGAGTCGCTGCGCTGCTGGCGCGCAGCGCGATGGTCGAAGGCGAGCAGGGCCGCAGCGAAGCGGTAGGTTTCCTGGCCGAGCACTTGCATCAGCGCCCCTCGGTGCGTGGGGTTCTCAAAGTGGTCGACCTCTCCTTTCCGGACGAATCCGGCGAGCGCGCCGAGGCGATCGTCCTGATCCGGGAATTGCTGCACCGGTTGCTCGAACGCAAGCCCGGCTACCGCTGCAACCGCTGCGGCTTTTCGCCGCGCGCGCTGCACTGGCAATGCCCGAGCTGCAAGAGCTGGGGCAGCATCAAACCGGTGCATGGGGTGGCGGGGGAGTGAGTTGCGACTCGTTTCGTGCAGCTCGCTCCGTTCTCGCCTGAAGAGCGTTTGACGCAAAGGATGCAAAGGTGAAACGTGCGAATGATGTAAAGGAAGGCATCTCGAGCGAGATCGGCACTGCGCGATCCGAGCGTCCGCTCGACCGCGCGTGTTATCGAATCGCCTTGCTTTCCTTTGTGTTCTCCGCTTTACCTTGCGAGCTTTGCGTTCAGAACATGGCATTCCGATGAGCGCGATCCTGTTCGGTATCGTCGCAGCCATCGTTTCCTGGCTGCTGACGCAACTGGCGATCGCCTACGCGCGCGGCGCGCGCATGCAGGATGCGCCGGCTGCGCGACGGATGCACGCGCAGCCGACGGTGCGCGGAGCCGGCATCGGTTTCGTCGCAGTGATCGTCGCGGCCTGGGCTGGCCTGGGCTGGAGCATGGGTTGGGAGCATCCGCTCGGACGCTGGGCGCAGTGCGCGTCGCTGGCCTTGCTGCTGGTCGCGGTGGTGAGCTGGATCGATGATCGCCACGTCTTGCCGGCACTGCCGCGCCTGGCGGCGCACTTTCTCGCCGGCGGCCTGCTGCTGATCGGGGTCGCGCCCACGCTGTTCGAGCTCCCGTTGTCCGCGCTCGCGGCCGCGGCTGCGCTGCTGGCGATCGCCAGCACAATCAACTTCTGGAATTTCGTCGACGGCATCGACGGTCTGGCTGCAAGCCAGGCGCTGGTCCTGAGCGCGATCCTGGCTGTGTTCGCCGTGCTCGCAGGCGACACGCCCGCCGCATGGTTCGCCGCGATCACGGCCGGCGCGGTGCTGGGCTTCCTGCCCAGCAACTTCCCGCGTGCGCGCGCCTTCATGGGCGATGTCGGCAGCGCCAGTCTGGGCTGCATGGTCGCCGCGCTCGCGCTGCAACCGCGCGAAGCGCAGTGGCCGGCCTTGTGGCCGGCGCTCCTGCTGGCCGCACCGGTGTTGCTGGATGCCGGCCTGACACTCGCCTGGCGCATGCTCCGGCGCCGTCGGCGCTGGTGGTACACTGCGCATCGCGAGCATCTGTATCAATGGCTTGCGCGCAGCGGCTGGGGCCACACGCGCACCACGCTGGTCTGGCTGGCCTGCACTGCGGGCATCGCCGTCGTCGTCCTCCTGATCGGTCCCGAACGCCCGCAGACTATGCTGACCGCCGTCATCGTCGTGTACCTGGTCGGCGCGCTTGGTTGGCGCCTGGCGCGCGACCGCACCCTCGCCGGCGCACGGAGACGCGCATGAGCCGCGCCTTGCGCGCCTTCGTCGCACTGATCCACCCGCGCGCGGCGGTCGTGGGCCATGACCTCACGATGATCCTGATCGCCTGGTACCTGGCCAAGTCGATCCGACTCTCTTTCGAAATCGACCCTTCGATCAGCGTGCTGACACCGGCCGAAGTGCTGTGCGTGCTCGCCATCCAGGGCAGCATTTTCTGGTCGACCGGTCTCTACAAGGGCCTGTGGCGCTTCGCCAGCCTGCCGGACCTGTGGAACATCGTGCGCGGCTCGCTACTGGGCGCGCTGACCATCGGGCTCGCGCTGTTCCTTTACGATCGCCTTGCGAACGTGCCGCGCAGCGTGTTGATCCTGTACCCACTGCTGATGACCGTGCTGCTGGGTCTGCCGCGGCTGGCTTATCGCTTCTGGAAGGACAGTCGGCTGGACTTCTACGAGCGTTCCTCACGCAAGCGGGTGCTCGTGCTGGGCGCGGAGCGCGCCGGCGAAATGCTGGTACGCGACCTGCGCGCGGAAGGGCAATACCTGCCGGTTGGCTTTCTCGACGACAACCGACTGCTGCGCGGCGCGCGCGTGCATGGCATCCCGGTGCTCGGGCGCATCGAAGAACTGCGCGAACTGGCGCGCGAAGTCGCGGCCGACATGCTGCTGATCGCGATGCCGAGCGCGAGCACGGCGGAAATGCGACGCGTCGTGGAAATGTGCGAGGAGACCGGACTGCCCTTCCGCACGGTGCCGCGCTTGCAGGATGTGGTCGCCGGGCGCTCGGCGTTCAACGAACTCAAGGAAGTCGCGATCGAGGATCTGCTCGGTCGTGAGCCGGTACAGCTCGACTGGACCGCGATCCGCCAGGCGCTGTCCGGCAAGCGTGTGCTCGTGACCGGCGGCGGCGGCTCGATCGGTGCCGAGCTGTGTCGCCAGGTCGCGCGCCTCGGGGCGTCGGCGCTCGGCATTCTGGAGCAGTCCGAATACAACCTGTACCAGATCGAACGCCAGCTCCGGCGCGAGTTCCCGGACCTCGAGCTGGAGGCCGCACTCGGGGATGTGTGCGATCCCGCCACCTGCCGTCACGTCATGGAGACGCTGCGTCCGCAGGTGGTGTTCCACGCGGCTGCCTACAAGCATGTGCCGCTGTTGCAACAGCAGTTGCGCGAAGGCTTTCGCAACAACGTGCTCGGCACGCGTTCGATCGCGTTGGCAGCGGATGAGGCCGGGGTCGAGACCTTCGTGCTGATCTCCTCGGACAAGGCGGTCAACCCGGCGAATGTGATGGGCGCGACCAAGCGCATCGCCGAGATCTTCTGCCAGAACCTGGCAAGGCGATCGCGCACACGCTTCCTGACGGTGCGCTTCGGCAATGTGCTGGATTCGGCCGGCAGCGTGGTGCCACTGTTCCGTGAGCAGATCCGCCAGGGCGGCCCGGTGACCGTGACGCATCCGGAAATCAGCCGCTACTTCATGACCATTCCGGAAGCCTGCCAGTTGATCCTGCAAGCGGCGACGCTGGGGCAGGGCGGCGAGATCTTCGCACTCGACATGGGCGAGCCGATCCAGATCCGCTACCTCGCCGAGCAGATGATCCGGCTCGCCGGCAAGCTGCCGGGGCAGGACATCCAGATCGTCTACACCGGCCTGCGCGAGGGCGAAAAGCTGTTCGAGGAACTGTTCCACGAGCACGAGAGCTATCAGCAGACGCGCCACCAGAAGATCTTCCTCGCTCAGCACCGCTCGGTGAATCTGGATGAGCTCAGTCAGGCCTTGCATCAGGGCGAGGCCGCGGTGAAGCGTTACTCCACCGAGGAATTGCGCGAGATCCTGAGCCGATTCGTCCCGGAGTTTTCCGGACGACCAGCGAACGGAGACGAGAATGTTGTGCCGCTGAAGCGGGCGTAGCTGCAGGAACAGGGGAAAGGCTCGCGTGTCGGAGCGCGGTCCCCAGGATTGCGATAAACCGTCCTTTCCCTCGCTCCGCTTTTGCCGGCTCCTCGCCCTTCCACCTTTCCCCGCTTCGCCAAACCCCGTGTCCGGTGCCCCGTGCCCCGCTATCCTCTCCCGGGTCTCCGTTTCGACGCCTGCCCATGATTGCTCGCCTGCGCACCGTCGTCTTCCCCGTCGCCGGCCTTGGCACGCGCTTCCTGCCGGCCACCAAGGTGGTGCCCAAGGAAATGCTGCCATTGATGGACCGACCGCTGATCCAGTGGGCAGCCGACGAAGCGGTGGCGGCCGGAGCGGATACGCTGGTGTTCGTCGTCAATCGCCACAAGCGCGCGATCAACGACCATTTCGACCTCGCCTTCGAACTGGAACAACGCCTGGAGGCCGGCAACAAGACCGAGTTGCTGAAGGTGGTGCGCGAGATCCTGCCGCAGCAGGTGCGGCCGGTGTTCGTGCTGCAGAGCGAGGCGCGCGGCCTCGGCCATGCGGTGTTGTGCGCACGACCGGCGGTCGCCGAAGGCTCCTTCGGGGTGATTCTGCCGGACGACTTCATCGTCAACCGTGAGGGGCCCGGCGCCCTCGCGCAGATGGCGCAAGTGCAGGCCGAAATGGGCGGCAGCGTAGTCGCGGTCGAGCCGGTCGAATGGAAGGACACCGGCAAGTACGGCATCGTCGCCGGTGCCGAGGTCGGCGCCAGAGTTTCGCGCATCGACAGCATCGTCGAGAAACCGCGTCCCGACGTCGCACCGTCAAATCTCGCGGTGGTCGGACGCTACGTTCTGGATACGCGCATTTTCGATCTGCTGGAACGCACCAAGCCCGGCGCCGGCGGCGAAATCCAGTTGACCGACGGCATCGCCGCGTTGCTGGCCGAACAGCCGGTGCACGCCTACCGTTTCGATGGCGTGCGCTACGACTGCGGCACCAAGTTCGGTTATGTGCACGCGACGCTGCAACTGGCGCTGGACGATCCGGAGATCGGCGCTCAGGTGCGACGCCTGATGCAGGAACACAGACTCGCCGACACATGAATCGTGCCGCCTCACGCGGTCGCGGCCGCTGCTTGCTGTGGCTGCTGATCGCAGTTCTCGCCACGATTCCACGCCTGCATGCGGTCTTGCAGATGCCGGCCTTCGGCGATGAGATCTATTGGCTGGAGGATGGTCTTGAGGCGCTCCAGCGCTGGCAATCCCGTGGCAGTGCCGAGGATATCTGGGGCCCGCGGGTTCTGCGGCATCCAGGAACGCCGACCGCGTTGGCGGGCGGCCTGGCCGCGGCAACCCGCGATGCCAATCTGGATCGTGTGGCGGAGAACGAACGCATCCTGCTGACCGCAAGGCTGTCGGTGGTCTGGCTCGGCGTCCTCGGCTGCGTCGTGGTTGCGATGCTGGGAGCCCGGCTGTACGGCATCCGTGCCGGTGCGCTCGCCGGAATCATCCTGGCGCTTTCCCCGCATCACATCGCGAACAGCGCCTGGCTCCAGTGCGACGCGTCGTTGGCGACTTTCAGCATCGCTTCGGTGCTCGCACTGGCCGTGCATTTGCGCAACGGGAAACTGCGGTGGCTGCTCGCCTCTGCCGGGCTGGCTGGTCTGGCCATCAACTGCAAATGGACCGGGCTGCTCACGATCCCCCTCACCTTCGGCGCGATGGTCTTCCTGCGTTTGCGGGCGAGTGAATCCTGGCCGCGCGCCGTGGTCGACGGTGTGCGTCCATCGTTGTACTGGCTCGGCGTTGCGGTGTCGGTCCTGTACCTGACGTGGCCGCGGATGTGGTTCGATCCCTCCGAACTGTTCAAGACGATCCTCTGGGCCAAGGACGTCGGGGCATCACATCTGACCTTCTTCCAGGGCGAGATCACCGAATCGCCCGCGTGGTACTACTACTTCGTGGCGGTTCCGTTCAGCCTCAGCGAACTGGAGAGTCTGCTCCTGGCGGGAGCCGTGGCGGGGGCGGTGATCGCGGCCTTTCGGGGACGATTGCGCATGAATCAGACGAGTTGCCTGCTGCTCGTCTGGATCTTCTTGTTCCTGCTGGCGATGACCTTGAGCGGCAAGAAACTCGGCGCGCGCTACGTGCTTCCGATCTGGCCGGCACTCGCTCTGCTGCTCGCGGCCTCAGTGCGAGCGGCCTATCGACGTCTGCGCCACCTCGCTCACATGCGCGCCTGCACGGCGACGGCGGCGCTTGCGGCAGGTTTGGCAGCCTGCGCCACTTTGGCGGCGACCGGCGGAAACTACCCGATACACGCCAACCGACTGCTTGGCGGTCTGCCGGCGATGGATCGATCGATCCTGATCGTGGGTGTTGCGGATCGCGAGGTCGCACGTTTTCTGGACACCCTGCCGGCGTCGGCAACCGTCCAGATCGCCGGCAACCTGCTCAGCACTCGGTGGCACGCCCACCACGCCATGAAGACCGTCGGTTGCGATCTGGCTCAGGGCCTCCGTTCCGCACGCAAGGTGGCGCCCATCTCGGCAGATTTCGTGGGCGTCTTCAGCCACTTTTCCCACCGCTGTCCGGAATGGAATCACGCGGCCATGCTCGCCGCCCATGCCACCGAAGTACATCGATTGGAGCGCGACGGCGTCGTACTCGCGCGGGTCTACCGCGCAGAGCGGGCAGATGGCTCGGCGCCCCCGGGGGCGTTGCCCGGAACGTGAGCCGCAGGCACGTACAGGGGGGCTCGCATGAACTCTGCCATCGACAGATCCTTCTGGAACTGCGCCACCTCGGTCCGCTTGTCCGCCGGCAACCCGATCTTCCCGTTTCGATGGGTTCCCAACATTCCTTCTGGTCCGGGGACTCGGGACAAGACCATGGCCTGCGTTGCGCAGACCCGACCGTGCATTCGAAAGGGCCGCCATTCCGCTTCCCATCCGTGCGGTCAGCGCCGAGACTCGC
This sequence comes from Lysobacterales bacterium, assembly GCA_019187485.1. GTDB lineage: Bacteria > Pseudomonadota > Gammaproteobacteria > Xanthomonadales > SZUA-5 > JADKFD01. Next base: position 64,529 of record JABAQR010000030.1, read on the forward strand.
GCGACTGCCCGGTGGAGTCTGTCGATGTCCCGCGAACGCGATCTGCGTCTCGATCTGGCTGAACTGTTACGCACTCATGCTGCCGGGCCCGGCGCCGATCTGCGGGCGCTGTTCGCCGATCCGCGACGCGCCGAGCGCTGGAGCGTCGAGATTGGCGGTTGCTGGGTTGACCTGGCCAAGCAGGCACTGAACGACGATCTGGTCGCCGCCGCTGCCGAGCTGGCGGGACGTCTGCGCCTGCACGAGGCGCTCGAGCAGTTGTTCGCCGGCGAGATCGTCAATGCCAGCGAAGGCCGCGCCGCACTGCACACGCTGTTGCGGATGCCTCCCCAGGCCGCAATCCCGGCAGGCCTGGTACAACACCATGCCGGCATCCAGGCGACGTTGTCGCAGATGGAAGCGTTGGCCGGGCGGCTCGCCGACGCCGGCATCGAGGTGCTGGTCAACCTGGGAATCGGTGGTTCCGACCTCGGTCCGCGACTGGTCTATGAAGCACTCGCCGCCGAGGCCCTGCCGGGTCGGCGCCTGCGCTTCGTCGCCAACGTCGATGGCAATGCGCTGGAAGCGGTGCTGCGCCACCTCGATCCGCGCCGCAGCGCCTTCGTGCTGGCAAGCAAGAGTTTCGGCACCCAGGAAACGCGAATGAACGCGCTGAGCGCGATCGCGTGGATGCGCGCACACGGGCTGGATAAGGAGGAGGTCGCGCAGCGACTGGTCGCGGTGACCGCAAGACCTGCAGCCGCGACGACCTTCGGGGTCCCGCCGGAGCATGTGCTGGGCTTCGACGAGGCGATCGGCGGGCGCTATTCGGTGTGGAGCGCGATCGGATTCCCGCTGGTCTATGCCTTTGGCGTGGAGCGCTTCCGCGCGCTGCTGGACGGCGCGCATGCAGTCGACCAGCACGTGCGCACCGCGCCTTGGGAGCGCAACCTCGGCTTCCTGCTGGCGCTGGTGGATCTGCTGCACCGCTGCGGCTTCGGCCACCCCAGCCATGCGGTGGTGGTCTACGACGAGCGGCTCGCACGCCTGCCGGAGTACCTGCAGCAACTGGAAATGGAATCGAACGGCAAGTCGGTGGACGCGCACGGCACGCCCTTGCCGTTCCCGAGTGCGCCGGTGGTCTGGGGCGGGGTCGGCACCAGCGTACAGCACGCGTTCTTCCAGGCCCTGCACCAGGGCACCGACGTGGTACCCGTCAGCTTCGTTGCAGCCGCGCACGTCGAGCACTCTCTGCCGGCGCACCACGATGCGCTGATCGCGAACATGGCCGCGCAAGCTGCGGCGCTGCTGCGCGGACGCAGCTACGCGGAGGCGCTCGCGCAGGAGCGCGATGCGGCCGATCCGGCGGCGATCGCGCGCGCCCGCCAGCGGGTGTTCGCCGGCAATCGCCCGAGCACCACGATCCTGCTCGATCGCGTCGAGCCGCGCACCCTCGGCACCTTGATCGCGCTGATGGAACACAAGGTCTACCTCGCGGGGCGCCTGCTCGGAATCAATTCCTTCGACCAGTGGGGCGTCGAGCTCGGCAAGGAGATCTGCGGCGAGTTGCTGCCGTGGGTGGCCGGCGGCGCGCCGGTGGCTGGCTTCGACAGCTCCACCGCGGCCCTGGTCGAGCGCTACCGAGCCGCGCGCTCCCGCTAGCGGCGCCGCTACGCCCGGGGCAAGCGCGCGCGGTCGCGGAAGTCCAGCGCCGATGGCACCGGCGCACGCGGCTTACGATCGTGCTGGCGCGCCAGCGCCCATTGCACCGCGTCGCGGACCACGGCGTCCGAGTGTCCGGCACGCGCCTGCAGCGCGGCGATGACCGCCGCATCGGCCGGGGCGTTGCCGAGCGCGATCGCGAGGTTGCGCAGCCAGCGCAGGTAGCCGACGCGGCGCAGCGCCGAGCCCTCGGTGTGCGTAAGGTATGTGGACTCGTCCCAGGCGAACAGTTCCACCAGGCCGGCCGCATCGAGTCCATGGCGGGCGCGGAAATCGGGCTCGGCGGTGACCCTTGCGTAGCGGTTCCACGGGCACACCAGCTGGCAGTCGTCGCAGCCGTAGATGCGGTTGCCGATCAGCGGCCGCAACGCCGGGTCGATTGGACCGTGGTGCTCGATGGTCAGGTAGGAGATGCAGCGACGCGCGTCGATCCGGTACGGCGCCGGCAACGCGCCGGTCGGGCAGGCATCGAGGCAGCGCCGGCAGGAGCCGCAAAGGTCGGCGACCGGTGCGTCCGGCGGCAGCGGCAAATCGGTGTAGATCTCGCCGAGGAAGAACCAGCTGCCGGCCTCGCGCGCGATCAGGTTGGTGTGCTTGCCGATCCAGCCGAGCCCGGCGTTCGCGGCGAGCGGCTTTTCCATGACCGGCGCGCTGTCGACGAACACCCGGTAGCCGAAATCGCCGATGCGCGCGGCGATGCGGTCCGCGAGCTTCTGCAGGCGCGGCCGCAGCAGCTTGTGGTAGTCGCGGCCGAGCGCATAGCGGGCGATGTAGGCGCGCGCCGGATCGGCCAGCACCGCGAGCGGATCGGCCGCCGCGGCGGGCCAGTACTCGAGGCGCACGCAGATCGCGCAAGCGGTGCCCGGCACCAGTTCCGTTGGTCGCCAGCGGCGGCTGCCATGGCGCGCCATGTACGCCATCTGCCCATGCAGGCCGGCCGCCAGCCACTCGCGCAAGCGTGCGCCGGCGCTCTCGAGGTCGATCGAGGCGATCGCCAGGGCCGCGAAGCCGAATTCGCTCCCGAAGTGGACGATCTCGTGCTTCAGCGCCAGCGCGGCGTCGGTGTCGAGCTGCGCCATCGCGGTGGAATCGGGTCGGACGAACGGCGTCAGTATACTCGGGCGCCTCGCAGGGGCCGTCGCCCCGCCGCCGGAAACCCCGCATGCCGCACGAGTCCAGCCCGCCCGAGGTCGCCTACAGCGTCGCCGAGGCGCGCGAGCTGGACCGGCTGGCGAGCGCTTCCTTCGACCTCCCGGGCGACCTGCTGATGGAGCGCGCCGGCCGCGCCGCCGCCGCGCTGGTGCGCCAGGCTTTCCCGCTCGCGCAGCGGATCGCAGTGGTCTGCGGCACCGGCAACAACGGCGGTGATGGCTACGTGCTCGCGCGGCTGCTGCAGGAAATGCGCCGAGAGGTCTTCGTGTACGCGCCGGAACAGGCGTTGCCGCGGACCGGCGAAGCGGCGCGCGCCTGCGCCGCCTGGCGCGCCGCCGGTGGCCAGATGAGCGTGTTCAACGGAGCACTGGACGAGGTCGATCTGGTGGTCGACGCGCTGTTCGGCATCGGCCTCAAGCGCGCCCCGGAAGGAGCCCACCAGGCCCTGATCGCGGCGATCAATGCGCAGCCGGCCCCGGTGCTGGCGCTCGACGTGCCTTCCGGCCTCGACGCCGACACCGGCGCGACACCCGGCCTGGCGGTGCACGCGCACACCACGCTGAGCTTCATCGGCCTGAAACAGGGCCTGCTGACCGGCCGCGCGCCGGACCTGGTCGGCGACCTGCTACTCGATGGCCTGGAGCTGCCCGCGGTGCTGCACGCCTGTGTGCCACCGAGCGTGCATGTACTGCGCCCGGGCATGCTGGCGAGCCTGCTGCCGCGGCGCGCGCGCAGCGCGCACAAGGGCGATTTCGGACACGTGCTGGTGGTCGGCGGTGATGAAGGCTACGGCGGCGCGGTGCGCCTGGCGGCGGAAGCGGCGGCGCGCGTCGGCGCCGGCCTGGTCAGCATCGCCACCCGCCCGCAGCACGTCGCCGGCATCCTCGCGGCGCGACCCGAACTGATGGTGCGCGGGGTGTCCGGCCCCGGCGAACTCGAGGCCTTGCTGGCGAAGGCGGACGTGGTCGTGGTCGGTCCCGGGCTGGGGCAGGGCGCCTGGTCGCAGACCCTGCTGTCCGCGGTGACCGAGCGTGGCCTGCCGACGGTGATGGATGCGGACGCGCTGAACTTGCTGGTGCAGGCCGCCTGCGTGCTGCCCGAACGCGTCGTGATCACGCCGCATCCGGGCGAAGCCGCGCGCCTGCTCGACTGCCCGACGAGCGAGATCCAGGCCGACCGCTACGGCGCGGTGCAGCGGCTTGCCGAGTTCTTCCAGGCCACCGCAGTGTTGAAGGGTGCCGGTACCCTGATCGCGGCCGGCCCACAGCAACCGATGGCGGTGTGTCCGATCGCCACTCCGGCGCTGGCCAGCGGCGGCAGCGGCGATGTGCTGGCCGGTTGCATCGGCGGCCTGATCGCCCAGGGACTCGCGGCCAGCGATGCCGCGCGCGCCGCGGTGCTGCTGCACGCACTCGCCGGACTGGCGGCGGGCGCCGACGGCGAGCGCGGCACCCTCGCCGGCGACCTGTTGCCGCCACTGCGCCGACTGGCCAACCCCTGAACGTGGGCAGCGAGTGTGTCTTCGAGTTGCCCGACGAGGCCGCCACGGGGGGCCTGGGCGCGCGGCTCGCCGCAGTGATCGGACCTGGGCTGGTGCTGCTGCAGGGCGAACTCGGCGCCGGCAAGACCTGCCTGGTGCGCGGCCTGCTGCGTGGCCTCGGCCACCGGGGGCGCGTCAAGAGCCCCACCTACACCCTGGTCGAGCCGTATGCCACGGCACGCCTGGCGGTCAGTCACTGGGATTTGTACCGGCTGGCTTCGCCGGATGAACTCGACGCCCTCGGCATTCGCGAGCCGCAGGCAGAAGAACTGCGGCTGGTCGAATGGCCCGAACGCGCCGGCGGGCGTTTGCGCGAAGCCGATCTCGGCATCCACCTCGATTATCTGGGCGACGGCCGGCGTGCACGCCTGGAAGCGCTCAGCGCGCGCGGCGAAGCCTGGCTGCAGGCGCTGGTGGTGAACCCGCCCGCCGCATAAAGCACCCGCTCAAGAATGTGCGCTAAGCTGTCGCCCCATAACAAAAACACTTGTCATCTGGGTGTCGGATGCGGTTCAATTCCGATATTCGTGCCCGGAAACTCGAGTCGATGCTGCGTGCCCTGTTGCTGAGCCTGGCGTTCCTCGCCTCGTTGGCGCAAGCCACCGAGGTGCGTTCAGTGCGCGTCAAGGCCGGCGCCGAGCACACGCGCGCCACCATCGATCTCTCCGCCGCTGCCGAATATCGGCTGTTCACGCTCACGAATCCGGATCGACTGGTCGTGGATATCCTCGGCGGCAGCCTGCGCTCCACGATCGACGGGCCTGGCGATGGCGTGGTGCGCAGCGTGCGCTCCGGGCGGCCGGAATCGGGTCGTCTGCGCGTGGTCTTCGACCTGACGACGGCGGTGAAGCCGAAGAGCTTCCTGCTGGAACCGTCCGGTCGCAACCGCCACCGGTTGGTGGTCGAGATGCGCCCGGCGGCATCGACGGTCGTGGCCGCCACCGCGGCGCGCCCGGAAGTGCCTGCGACTGTGCCTGCGGAGGCGATGCGCGAAGTGGTCGTCGCCATCGATGCCGGCCACGGTGGCCAGGACCCGGGTGCGATCGGCGCCGCCGGCACTCACGAGAAGACGATCACGCTGAAGGTCGCGCGTCTGCTGGCGCAGCGCATCGACGACGAACCCGGCATGCGCGCGGTGTTGATCCGCGACGACGACCGTTTCGTGGCGCTGACGCAGCGCTTCCAACAGGCCCGCGAGCACAAGGCCGATCTGTTCGTGTCCATCCACGCCGATGCCGCGCACAACCGCAACGCACGCGGATCGTCGGTGTACATGTTGAGCACGCGCGGCGCCACCAACGAGGCGGCACGCTTCCTGGCCGAACGCGAGAACCAGGCCGATCTGGTCGGCGGCGTGTCACTGGGAGACAAGGACCGCACCCTCGCGGCGGTGCTGCTGGATCTCTCGCAGGGTGCCACGCTGGAGGCGAGCGCACTCGCCTCCGAGCATGTGCTCGCTGGGCTGACGCGCATGGGCAAGGCGCACAAGCGCCAGGTCGAGCGTGCGAACTTCGTGGTACTGCGCTCGCCGGATGTGCCTTCGCTGCTGGTCGAGACCGGTTTCATCAGCAATCCCGAGGAAGAGCGCAAGCTCAATGACCCCAGGCACCGCGCGCGCGTCGCGGAAGCGGTGATGCTGGGCATCCGCGACTACTTCCATGCGACGCCGCCGCCCGGAACCTGGATCGCGGCGAACGCGAAAGCGCGCGCGCACGTGGTGATGCGCGGCGAGACGCTCAGCGAAATTGCCAGCCGCCACGGCGTATCGGTGCGCAGGATCCGCCAGGAAAACGAGCTCGACACCGACATGCTGCGCGTCGGTCTGGTGCTGAAGATTCCGACCTCATCCTGATTCGAATCGAGCCGCGAACACGCCTTCCGGCACTGGCAGGAATTCCCCGGATCCGGGTTGGGAATCGCTGCGAATCGTTTTGGATCCGCGCGCGCCTTGCATGTTCCACGTCCGCCGTCAAGAATTGTGGACGACCCGGGCTTTCCTCTAGAATCCACCCTCCACGGCCCCCGGCGGGCCGGCTTGACCCGAGTTGCCCGCGCGTACAGACCGTTCCGGTCCACGCGTTGATGAGGGGTCGCCCGTTTCCAAAACGGTGGTTCGTACTCGCTTTTCAGGAGAGGACCGCGATCGTGAAGTGGTACGTCGTCAATACCCGCCCCCGCGAAGAATCGCGCGCCGTCGAGCACCTTACCCGTGAGGGTTATCAGTGCCTGTATCCCCGCATCCGCCGTACTCTGCGGACCACCAAGGGACTCGTGGACCGCGTCGAGTCGCTGTTCCCGAACTACCTGTTCCTGCACGCCAACCCGATGACCGACAACCTTGCCCGCGTGCGTTCCACGCGCGGTGTGCGCAATCTGGTCCGATTCGGTCTGGAACCCGCCGAGGTTCCGCCAGAAGTCATTGAGGAGTTGCAGTCCTGTGGCGAAAAGCAGGGGGGGGTCATCCGTCTGTCCGGCGCGGCGCGTCAGGCGGTTGCCGCCAAGTTTGCCGACAGTGCGCTGGTCGATTTCGGCGGTGTGTTCCTGACTCAGGATGGTTCCGAGCGCGTGATTCTGCTGATGCGCGTGCTTGGCGACTACAACAAGGTCAGCCTGCCGGACGAGCAGTTGGAGGGCTCGCAGGCCGCCGCCTGAGGTCTTGCGTCCCCGGTTCGGACCGGGGACGCAACCTGTACCGACCCATGTCCTTGTCCCTACGCGACCAGCTCCTGCAGGCGGGCTTCAAGCCGTCCGTGCCGGAATCCAAGCCCGTGACCAAGGCTGGCGCCCGGCCTGTGCAGGGTCGCCATGCCGGCAAGCCGGCTACAGGTGTCGAAGTGACCCGACGCCCACCCGCGCCAGCGAAACTGGCGCGCGAAGGCGAACCCTCGCTCGCACACGCCTACCAGATCCGTGCTGAGACCGAAAAACGCGAGCGCGAGGAAGCGCGACGGCGTGCCCAGGAAGCGGCGCAGCACAAGCGCGAGCAACGCCGGAAACTTGCCGAACTGGTCGCCGACAAGGCGCAGAACGATCCGAACGGCGAGCATGCGCGCAACTTCAGCTACGGCAGAAAGATTCGCAAGGTCAATGCGACCTTGGAGCAGTTGCATGCGCTCAACGCCGGCGAACTCGGTGTGGTCCAGGTCGACGGCCGTTTCCTGATCCTCGCGTCGGAAGCAGTCCGCGCCGTGCTGGCGCTCGCGCCGGGTCATGTCGCGCTGTTCGTGCCTGAAGGGATCGGTGTCTCCGCCGGCAACGACGGCGACGACTACGCGGATCCACGATTCCAGGTGCCCGACGATCTGATTTGGTAGCGCCATCCAGGCTCAAGAATGCGTGGTAGCCGTCGCGATCGGCGTCTCCGGTCGATGCGACAGGCAGCGGACACCGCTCAGATCTCCTCCGGATCGTAATCGAGCACCGGCGCGAGCGCACGCTCGGCTTCGCGCAGTGCGATGCCGCGGCGGTGGGCGTAGTCCTCGACCTGGTCCTTGCCGATGCGGCCCACCACGAAGTACCGGCTGTCTGGATGCGCAAAGTAGAAGCCGGACACTGAGGCCGCGGGAGTCATCGCGTAGCCCTCGGTCAACACCATGCCGATGTGGGCCTGCGCTCCGAGCAGCTCGAAGATGGCGTGCTTGGCGGTATGATCCGGACAGGCCGGGTAGCCCGGCGCCGGGCGGATGCCGCGGTAGCGCTCGTCGATCAGCGCCTCGCCATCGAGATGCTCGTCGACCGCATAGCCCCAGAACTCGCGACGTACGCGCTCGTGCAGGCGCTCGGCGAAGGCCTCCGCGAGACGATCGGCGAGCGCCTTCAGCAGGATCGCCGAATAATCGTCGTGCGCGGCCTCGAAGCGCTGCACGTGTTCCTCGATGCCGATTCCCGCAGTGCAGGCGAAGGCGCCGATCCAGTCGGTCTTGCCCGAGGCCTTCGGTGCAACGAAGTCGGCGAGGCAGAGGTTCGGGCGACCGGGCGGCTTGTCGGCCTGCTGGCGCAGGAAGGTGAGGGTGGCGAGGAGCGAAGAGCGGGGCTGGGGACTGGGGGCTTGGGCGCAGGGATCAGGCGACGCGGCGGACTCGGGCTCTGCGGATGGCGAAATCGCGGCTTGGGACGAGGCAGCGTCCTCGCGCCCCAGCCCCCAGCCCCCAGCCCCGCTTCCCGCAGCTCCCTCCAGCCCATACACCTCCACCTCCTCCCCCACCGCATTCGCCGGCCACAGGCCAATCACTGCCTTCGCGGTCAGCCAGCGCTCGGCGATCAGGCGGTCGAGCATCGCCTGGGCGTCGGCCAGCAGCCTGCGCGCCTCGGCGCCGACCACCGCGTCGTCGAGGATCGCCGGATGGCGACCGGCCAGCTCCCAGGTGGAGAAGAACGGCGTCCAGTCGATGTATTCGCGCAATTCCGCCAATGGGTAGTCGGCGAACACCTGCACGCCGGACTGCTTCGGAGCCGGCGGCTCGTAGCGGCCGAAGTCGCCGTCGAAGCGATTGCCGCGCGCCTGCGCGAGCGAGATCAGGCGCTTGCCGGGACCGCGGTCCTTGTGGCGCTCGCGCACCTCGGCGTAGTCGGCCTTGACCGCGGCGACGAAGCGTTCGCGCTCGCCGGCACTGACCAGGTTCTGGGCCACGCCGACCGCACGCGAGGCGTCCTTGACCCATACCACCGGCGGGTCGTAGTGCGGCTCGATCTTGAGCGCGGTGTGCGCGCGGCTGGTGGTGGCGCCGCCGATCAGCAACGGCTGGGTCATGCCTTGGCGCTGCATTTCCTTCGCGACGTGGTGCATCTCATCCAGCGAAGGCGTGATGAGACCGGACAGGCCGACGAGGTCGGCGCCGATCTCGCGCGCGGTGTCGATCACCTTCTGCGTCGGCACCATCACGCCGAGGTCGATCACCTCGAAATTGTTGCAGGCGAGCACCACGCCGACGATGTTCTTGCCGATGTCGTGCACGTCGCCCTTGACGGTCGCCAGCAGCACCTTGCCGTTGTTCTTCGCGACGTCGCCGGAGCGGCGCTTTTCCTCCTCGATGTAGGGAATCAGCTGCGCGACCGCCTTCTTCATCACGCGCGCGCTCTTGACCACCTGCGGCAGGAACATCTTGCCCGCACCGAACAGATCGCCGACCACGTTCATGCCCGCCATCAGCGGCCCCTCGATGACTTCGAGTGGCTTGTCGGCACGCAGGCGCGCTTCCTCGGTGTCGGCTTCGACGAACTCGTCGATGCCATGCACCAGCGCATGTTCCAGCCGCTTTTCGACCGGCAAACCACGCCACTCGGCGCTCTCCCGGGTCCCGGCTCCCGAGTCCCGAGTCCCGGCTTGATGGCGCGGCGCAATTTCCAGCAGCCGCTCGGTCGCATCCGGTCGCCGGTTCAGCACCACGTCCTCGACGCGCTCGCGCAACTCGGCCGGCAGGTCGTCGTAGATCGCAAGGGCACCGGCGTTGACGATGCCCATGTCCATGCCGGCGCGGATCGCGTGGTACAGGAACACCGAGTGGATCGCCTCGCGCACCGGGTTGTTGCCGCGCAGCGCGAAGGAGACGTTGGACACGCCGCCGGAGACATGCACGCCGGGCATCGCCGCCTTGATCTGGCGGGTGGCCTCGATGAAGGCCACGGCGTAGTCGTTGTGCTCGTCGATGCCGGTGGCGATCGCGAAGATGTTGGGGTCGAAGATGATGTCTTCCGGCGCCATGCCGACCTTGTCGACCAGCAGGTGGTAGGCGCGCCTGCAGATCGCCACCTTGCGCTCGACGGTGTCCGCCTGGCCCTGCTCGTCGAAGGCCATGACCACGCAGGCGGCACCGTACTCCTGCACCTTGTGCGCGTGTTCCAGGAAGGCATCCTCGCCTTCCTTGAGGCTGATCGAGTTCACGATCGCCTTGCCCTGCACGCACTTGAGGCCGGCCTCGATCACGCTCCACTTGGAGCTGTCGATCATCACCGGCACCCGCGCGATGTCGGGTTCGGCGGCGATCAGGTTCAGGAAGCGGGTCATCGCCGCTTCCGAGTCGAGCAGGCCCTCGTCCATGTTGACGTCGATGATCTGGGCGCCGTTCTGCACCTGTTGGCGCGCCACCTCGACCGCCTCGGCGTAACGGTCTTCCTTGATCAGTTTCTTGAACTGCGCCGACCCGGTGACGTTGGTGCGCTCGCCGACGTTGATGAAGTTCAGCTCGGGCGTGATCACCAGCGGTTCCAGGCCGGCGAGGCGCGTGTGCGGCGCCGGGCGCGCGATCTCGCGCGGCGCCAGCTTGCTCACGGCCTCGGCGATCGCGCGGATGTGCTCGGGCGTGGTGCCGCAGCAGCCGCCGACGATGTTCACGAGGCCCGAGCCGGCGAACTCGCCAAGCGTGCCGGCCATGTCGGCGGGCGTCTCGTCGTACTCGCCGAAGGCATTCGGCAAACCCGCGTTCGGATGGGCGGAAACCAGCGCGTCGACATTGCGCGCGAGGTCCTCGACATGCGGGCGCAGATCCTTCGCGCCGAGCGCGCAGTTGAGGCCGATCGAGAACGGACGGGCGTGCCGGACCGAGTAGGCAAAGGCCTCGGCGGTCTGGCCCGACAGCGTGCGTCCGGAGCGGTCGGTGATCGTGCCCGAGATCATCACCGGCAGGCGGTAACCACGGCGCGCGTAGACCTCGTCGATGGCATACAGCGCGGCCTTCGCGTTGAGCGTGTCGAAGATGGTCTCGACCATCAGGATCTGCGCGCCGCCGTCGATCAGGCCTTCGGTGGACTCGCGGTAGGCCGTCGCCAGTTCGTCGAATGAGATCGCGCGGAAGCCCGGGTTGTTGACGTCCGGCGAGATCGAGGCGGTGCGGTTGGTCGGCCCGAGCACGCCGACGCAGTAACGTGGCCGCTCCGGGGTCGCGTCCGACTTGCGGTCGCACAGCTCGCGCACCAGTTTCGCGGCAGCGACGTTGAGCTCGTAGGTGACATCTTCGAGGTGGTAATCGGCCTGGCTGATGCGCGTCGCGTTGAAGCTGTTGGTTTCGATCAGCTCGGCGCCGGCGTCCAGGTAGGCCTGATGCACCGCCTGCACGATCTTCGGCTGGGTCAGCGCCAGCAGATCGTTGTTGCCCTTGAGATCGTGGCCGAAAGACTGGAAGCGTTCGCCGCGGTAATCGGACTCGTCGAGTCGGTAACGTTGCAACATCGAGCCCATCGCACCATCGAGCACGAGGATGCGACGTTGCGCATCGGCGAGCAGGCGTTCGGATTCCGCCGGATTCTTCCAAGGAAGCTGGTGCATCGACATTCGACCGTCCAGACGGCCGATCCTTTCATCGCGATGAAGCGATGCATTGTACGCGCAAGACGGTGGAACGGGGATTGCGGGTGCTGGCGTTGCAACTACGCAGGACCCAGCATCGTCGAAGGTGGCTTGCGGGTGCGTGCAAAGCCCACCCAGCTCGCGAAGTGCGGTGGCCGGGACTCAACGCCGCCGGAGCTGATTTCGATCGCCTCGAATCCTGCCCCTGCCAGCAGTGCGCGCAACTCATCGACCCCGAACCCGAGGTTGCGATGACCAAATGGCAGCACTGACGAACGGTGCTCATGGCGGTCGAGGCAGGTCAGCAGCAGGCGTCCGCCCGGTCGCAGCACGCGCGCTGCCTCGCCAAGGGCCGCGGCGGGCTGTTGGGAATAGGGCAGGGCCTGCATCAGCAGGACCAGGTCGGCACTGTGGGGCGCCAGCGGCAACTGGTGCATGTCGCCGGTGCGGACATGCACGTGCGGTAGCCCGAGCAAGCGCCGCCGCGCTGCCGCAACCACGACCTCGCTGGAATCGACACAGGTCCAGGTTCGCGCGCGCGGCGCCAGCAGTTCGGCGAGCGCGCCGTCGCCCGATGCGATGTCGAGCACATCATCCAGCGACAGCAGTCCGAGGCAGGCGCGCATCGTCGCCTCCCAACTGCGCCCAGGCGAATAGTGCCTTTCCATGTCACCGGCCACGCTGTCCGCCCAGTTTGCGCCGCCGCGGCGTGCCGTCAGCGCGGCATCGCGACGCGCGCGGTCGTCGTGCAGCAGCGGGTCGCGAGAGTGGGCGTAGAGACTCTTCCAGACCTCGCGCGCCGCGCCCGGCCAGGTTTCCATCGCCGCGCGATGGTAGGCGGCCACGCCGGCGCGGCGGTCGGTCACCAGGCCGGCTTCCTTGAGCTTGCCCAGATGCGTGGACACGCTCGGTTGTTTCAGCCGCGTGATGATCGCAAGTTCGGCGACCGTCAACTCCTCGTCGACCAGCAGCGCCAGCAGGCGCACGCGTGTGGCGTCGGCGAACAGGCGCAGGAGATCGGTGGCGTTGGCGAGTTCGATGGCGGCGGAATCCTGGTCGGGAACCCGATTGTAGGATCGATGCACGGCGAGCGACCGCGTGGGTGAGTTGCGCCGCGCGATCCGTCGCGACTAGGCGTACGGCGAAGCTTCCTGCGGATCTGGCCGGGTCTTGAAGCGTGCGTGCAGCCAAAGGTACTGTTCGGGGGCGGCGCGGATGATGCCTTCGAGCATGCGGTTGACGCGCGTGGTGTCGACGAGTGCGTCGACAGTCGGGAAATCGTCGAGCGGCGGATGCAGCTTCAGTCGATAGCTCCCGTCCGCCTCGCGGCGGTGTTCGAAGCCGACCACCACCGAGCCGGTCAACCGCGCCAACTGATGAGTGGCTGTGATGGTTGCGGCCGGAATGCCGAAGAATGGCGCGAACACGCGCTCGCCGCGGCGGTATTCCTGGTCGGGCGCGTACCAGATGGTGCCACCGGACTTGAGGTAGCGGATGGCCGCGCGCAACTCGTCGCGGCGGAACATCGCGTCGGCGTAGCGCAGTCGGCCGCGTTTCACCGCCCATTCGAAGGCGGGGTCGTGGTGTTCGCGATACATGCCGGCGAGCGGCGCGTAGCGGCAAAACAGGCGTCCGGCCAGTTCGAGGTGACTGAAGTGGCCACCGACCAGCAGCACGCCACGACCGGTCGCATGTGCGGCTTCGATGTGTTCCAGCCCTTCGATGGTCGCCGGCAATTTCGCGACCCGCCGGTGCGAGCCGAACCAGCCCCAGGCGAAGGCGGCGAGCATGCGTCCGGATTCGCGCGCATTGGCGTGCGCGACGCGCTGGCGCTCCATTTCGGTCCAATCCGGGAAACACAGTTCGAGATTGCGCAGCAGCACGTGCCGGCGCCGCGGCAGCAGCGCCAGTACCGGCGGGCCGAGCAGGGCGCCGAGCGCAAGCGCCACCCGGTGTGGGATGCGTGCGATCAGCCACAGCAACGCGACCGCGATCCAGCCTGGCCAGCAGTAGGGGTGCCACAGAGGGCGGGTGGCGGTCTTGACCTGGCGCATGCGGGGGAGTCTAGAGCCGGAGCATGGAGGCATGGAGGCATGACTCGTGCCCTCGTGCCCTCGTGGGACATACTGCCAGCCCCTCCCGCCGCCCGCCGCATGCGCCTCCTCTCGCGCCGCCTCTACACGCTGGCGATGTACCTGGCGATGCCGGTGATCCTGTATCGCCTGGCGTTCAGGGGTTTGCGCAACCGCGGCTATCATTCGCGCTGGCTGGAGCGCTTCGGCTGGTTTCGCGATCCGGGTTTCGCGTCCTCGATCTGGGTGCACGCGGTGTCGGTCGGCGAGTTCAATGCGGCGGTGCCGCTGATCCAGGCGCTGATGGAGAAGCACCCGGACACGCGGCTGGTGGTCACCACGATCACGCCGACCGGTTCCGAGCGCGTGCGCAAGCAGTTCGGCGAACGCGTGTTCCATGTCTACCTGCCCTACGACCTGCCTGCCGCGATCGCGCGCTTCTTCGCACGGGTCAAGCCGCGCATCGCGGTGGTCATGGAGACCGAGATCTGGCCGAACCTGTACTTCGAATGCCGCGAGCGCGGCATCCCGATCTTCATCGCCAACGCACGCCTGTCCGAGCGCAGTCTCAGGGGCTATGGGCCGGCGCTCGGCTTGATCGGCGAGGCGGTGCGCTGCGCGACGCTGGTTGCGGCGCAGTCGAAGGTGGACGGCGAACGCTTCCTGCAACTCGGCACGCCGCCCGAACGGACGCGCGTGGTCGGCAACATCAAGTTCGACATGGCGGTACCGTCCGGCCTCGACCAGGTGGCCCGCGAGTGGCGCGAACATTGGGGCGCGCTGCGCCCGGTATGGATCGCCGCGAGCACCCACGAGGGTGAGGAGGCCGCCGTGCTGCAGGCGCACGCGCGCATCCTCGGGCGCTTCCCGGACGCCCTGCTGATCCTGGTGCCGCGTCACCCGGAGCGCTTCCGCGCCGCGATCTTGCTGTGCCGTTCCTATGGTTTCCGCACCAGTTGTCGCAGCGAGGACTCCATCGCTACGCTCGACACTCAGTGCTTCGTGGTCGACACCATGGGCGAGTTGCTGAAGTTCTACGCCTGCGCCGATGCCTGCTTCGTCGGCGGCTCGCTGGATCGCATCGGCGGACACAATGTGCTGGAGCCGGCGGCGCTGAAGAAGCCGATCGTGATCGGTCCGCACACCTTCAACTTTGCCGAGATCACGGACACCCTGGTGCGCGAGGACGCTGCGGTGCGCGCTGCCGACGGGGCCAGGCTCGGCGCCGAGGTCGTGCGCATCCTGTCCGACCCAAAACGGGCAGCGGCGATGGGCGAAGCGGCGTTGCGCGTGGTCGAGCGCGAGCGCGGCGCAGTGCCGCGCACGCTGCTCGCCATCGAGGAGATCCTGACCGACGTGGCACGAGGCGAGCCGGGGTAGGTCGTGGACCACGGGATGTCTGACGGCACGCGAAGATGGCGCGCGTCGCCAATGTCATACGGCCGTGCCCGGAGAACGTCGCGTACGGCGAATAGTTGCCACATTCTCCGCATCTTTTGCGTCGAATGTCTCGCCCTTGCGGCGAATACTGGCTCCAATCTCCGCATGAACAGCGGAGAACAGCGATCCATCTGGGAGGCCAGTGACTGGCCGATGTGGCGCTACGACCCGGCGACGCTAGCTGGCCCCTTGACCGAAGCCAGAGGTTCCCGGGACTCCTGCTCGGCAGGTTGGCGGATGCAGGCGTGGCGCTGCGCGATCAAGCCAGTCTCGATTTGCGGACCGGCCATCCATGGCCGGCGTTTTATCCTCCGCAGGTCGGACCGCCCCGGTGTGGAACTCACTGGCCGGCGCAGACCTCGTTGGTCGGTATGGTCAGGCTTTGCACCGGAATGACGCCGTCGCCGTAGATCGAGGTGTAGCTGAACACGCCGTTCGCGCAACTGGTGAAACGTACCGTCAATCGTCCCCAGTTCGCGTTGCTGACCACCTGGTTCGGACGGAAGGCTGCGCCGAACTGGGCGCCGCTGGTGATCAGCATCGGCACTTCCACCTGATGCGCGCCCCATGCGAAGGGCGCCGCGCCGATGGTCCAGATCTGACGGCCTTCGAAGAAATCGTACCAGGACACCAGCAGCAGCGGGTTGGCGTCGGTGCCGGCCGCGTGCGCGACCTCGATCAGAAAGCCCTTGCCGGAGTTGTTGGGGTCATACCATGAGGCGGTGTGCGCGGGCAGGATCGGGAACTCGCCGGCGGCCACCCGTGCGACGCGTCGGACCAGCGGTATCCGGATCGGCTGCTCGGAGCCGACGAAAATTGCCGTGGTCGCGATCGTGTTGAGCGTGCGCTGTCCGGAAACCAGTCGCCCGAAGACCGTGAAGTTCGCATCCAGCGTGGTCGCGTTGTTGCCGGTGTTGATGAAAAAATCGCTGGTGGCGCTGTTGACGTTCGGCGGATTGCCGGACAGCGCCATGGCGATCGTTCCGGCGGTATTGGACAGTCCGTTGTTGCGTTCGGAAGTGATCGCGGGCCGCTGCGGGATTTCGCTGCCGTTTTCCCTGAAACGCCCGGTCTGCACCACGAAACCCGGCACCACCCGCTGGACCAGCATGCCGTTGTAAGCGCCCGAATCCACATAAGCGAGGAAGTTGGCAACGGTGTTCGGTGCGCGTGCGATGTCCAGTTCGAACAGCATCGGTCCGCGGTCGGTGTCGATCAGCACGCGCGGGTTCTGCGCGTGTACGCAGTTTGCCGCCAGCAGCAGGCAGGCGAGCAGGGTACGCAACAGCATGCGGTATCTCCAGCAGGGGCGGGCTGGCAAGATAGCGCGAAGCCAGGGGGCGGGTCGTGGATCGATTGCGGCAACCCGCTGCTCGCCATACACTGGCGGTACCCGTCCGTCAGGAGCGTGCCATGTACGAGCCGGTCGCGGTGTTGCTGTTGGCCGCCGCATCTGCGGCAGGGCGCCCGCCGGCGCCGGAGGTCGATTGCCTGGATGCGCGTTCGATCAGCGGCGTCTGGCGGATTTTCCCCGACCAGTTGCTGGTGCGGAGCGCGGGACGTCGTTTCCGCCTGCAGTTTTCGGCGGCGTGCGAGGCCGATCCGGCGCGCAGCGTGTTGTTGGCCCGCGAGGGCTGGGTCTGCGGGCGCGGCGGTGAGTTTCTGCAATCCGGAACGCAGCGTTGCAGTGTGGCGGGCGTGCATCCGATCAATGCCATCGAGTTCCGGCAGGCGCTCGCGCAGGCTCATCATGCGCGCCCGGTCGCCGGCGACCTGCGGGATGCACTGGCTGGCCACGTTGGCCGCTGCTTCGATCCCGGTCGCGTGCGTGCCTGGTCGCTGCAGGGCGACAGCGTGGTCGTGCAGACTTCGGCGGTCGGCACGGGCGGTCGCACGCGCTATCGCGTGAGCTTCAGTGGAGCCTGCCCGGAAGCCGGAATCCTCAACGAAGTGGTCTGGAAACCGGTGGCCGGTCTGATCGGCATCTGCGGCGTACCCGGCGAGTACGCGGTCTTCGGATCGCAGCACAAGGACGTTGCACTTCTCGCGCGTTCCTTCCTGGCGGGCCGCGAGTCGATTCCCGCCGAGCGCGGCTGCGCCATCGAACGCGTGGAGCCGCTGATCGCCGCCAATTGATCTCTCACCAGATCAGGTCGTCGGGCACCTGGAAGCGCGCGTAATAGGCCTCGTCGCTGTCCGCCGGCGGGGCGGGTGCGGGTTGTGCACGGCCTTGATCGACCACGATGCAGCCTCCGCGCTGGGCGATGCCCTCTGCGGCTGCACGCGGGATCAGTGCGTACCCGTCGCCGTGCCGGACGATCACCAGGGCGCCCCTGGCGAGTTGTGCGCGCACGGTCGGACCGACCGGCAGGCGACGCACGCGACCCGCGTCGACGAAGTGGTAGCTGCCGTCTCCGTCGGACCGCAGTTGCTGCTGCTCGATCAGTTGCCGCAACTGTGCCTGCTGCTCCTTCACGCGCAGTTGTTCATTGCGTTCGGCAGCCAGCGCACGGTCGCGCTCGGCCTTCTGCGCTGCCAGGCCGCGCGCGTCTACCCGCTCGGCGACTGGTGACGCAGGAGCCTTGCCGTCGCGCTGGCGGGTCTGTGCACGCACCGCGGCATCCACTTGATGCTTTTTTGCCAGTCCGGCCTTCAGCAATTGGTCTTGCAGTGGATTGCGCATCGCATGCCCGGAACGGGAAAAGCGCAGGATAGTAGCGTTTCGACGCCAGCACGTCGGTAGGCACAGCCATTGCCACCCGGGGCCACGCCACTCGGCGGCGGCATTCTGGCATCTGCGCGTGCGCGCAGCCGGCCTATACCCAACCGATCGCGTAGTAGGTAGCGATCACCACGAAGACCGCGAGCGTCTTGATCGCGGTGATCGCGAAGATATCCCGGTAGGACTGGCGGTGGGTCAGTCCGGTGACCGACAGCAGCGTGATCACCGCACCGTTGTGCGGCAGCGTGTCCATTCCGCCGGAGGCCATGGAGGCCACCCGGTGGAACACCTCCAGCGGAATTCCGGCGGCCTGCGCATTGGCGATGAAGGTCTCGCTCATGGCTGCCAGCGCGATGCTCATGCCGCCCGAGGCCGAGCCCGTGATGCCGGCCAGCGAGGTTACCGTGATCGCTTCGTTGACCAGTGGGTTCGGAATCGCACCGAGTGCATTGGCAACCATCAGGAAGCCCGGCAGGGCGGCGATTACCGCACCAAAACCGTACTCGCTGGCGGTATTCATCGCCGCCAGCAGGGCGCCGCCGATTGCCTGTTTCGTGCCTTCGGCGAAGCTGCGCATGACCGGTGTCCAGGCGAAGACCAGCACCGTGGCGATGCCTGCCAGCAACGCACCCATGACCGCCCAGATCGCCGCCACCTTGGCCACTTCCTGCACCACCGGCGCGGCATTGCCGATCACCGCCGGCACGAATTCGTGGCTGGAGCCGTAGGCGCGCGGGATCCAGACGGTGAGCAACTTGTTGCTGAGCCCGACCAGCACCAGCGGCAGGATCGCGATCAGCGGATGGACCAGTTTCCCCCCGGCGAAGGGTGCCGGCTCATTGACCAGGTTCTCGCCGTAGCCCTCCCCTGTGGCCAGTGCCGCACGCCGACGCCATTCAAGGTAAGTCATGCCGCAGAAGAAGATGAACACCGCTCCGGTGGCTCCCAGCAGCGGTGCCGCCCAGGTATCGGTGCCGAAGAAGGAGGTCGGAATGATGTTCTGGATCTGCGGCGTGCCCGGCAGCGCATCCATCGTGAAAGTGAAGGCGCCGAGCGCGATGGTGCCGGGAATCAGGCGTTTGGGGATGTTGCTCTGACGGAACAGCTCGGCGGCGAAGGGATAGACCGCGAACACCACCACGAACAGCGACACGCCGCCGTAGGTCAGGATCGCGCACACCAGCACGATCGCGAGCATCGCGCGCTGTGCCCCGACCGCGCGAATGGTCGCGACCACGATCGACTTGGAAAAGCCGGAGATTTCGATCAACTTTCCAAATACCGCGCCGAGCAGGAAAACCGGAAAGTAGAGCTTGAGGAAACCGACCATCTTGTCCATGAACAGGCCGGTGAACATCGGTGCCACCAGCCCTGGGTCGGTCGCCAGCACGGCGCCCAGCGCCGCCACCGGTGCGAACAGGATCACGCTGTGGCCGCGGTAGGCGGCCACCATCAGGAAGGTCAGCGCCGCGAGGACGATCAACAAGGCCATGGAGTCTGAAGCACGCACGATGTCGTGCGTCGCAGTCTCCGGCATCGCAGGCTCGGTTCAACAGCGTACAAAAGGACAGAGCCAACTGGCGCCGGTCTCTGCCATCGGATCACTCGCGGGCGGTGTCGCGGCTGCGACGTCTTTCAGTCGGGTAGACGCGCGCGGATATCCTCGGCGGCGTCCCAATGGGCGAACAGCACATCCACCAGAGCGGGGTCGAACTTGCGGCCGGACTGACCGCGGATGAAGGCTTGCACTTCTTCGAAAGTCCACGCCCGTTTGTAGCAACGGTTGCTGCCGAGCGCGTCGAAGACGTCGGCGAGGGCAACGATGCGGCCGGGCAGGCCGATCTCGGCACCCTTGAGCGCGCGCGGATAACCCGAACCATCCCAGTTCTCGTGGTGTTCGCGGGCAATCTGGGCCGCCAGTTGCATTAACGGGCGCTTCGACGAGGACAGCATCTGCGCACCGAGGTCGGCGTGCGTGCGCATCACCATCGTTTCCTCGGCGGTGTGCGCCCCGGGCTTGTTGAGGATCGCGTCGGGGATGCCGATCTTGCCGATGTCGTGCAGCGGTGCCGCGAAACGCAGCAGATTGGCTTCCTGGTTCTCCATGCCCGCGGCGCGACCGATCAGTTCGGCGATCAGGCCGACGCGGCGAACGTGATTTGCGGTCTCGCGCGAGCGCGTCTCGGCGGCGCCGGCCAGCAGGTAGACCATTTCCAACTGGCTCTCGAACAGCTCCTTGTTGAGGTGCAGGTTTTCGAAGGCGATCGAGACGTTGGTGCAGAAGAGTTGCACCAGGCGGTAATCGACATCGCGCAGCCGCGGGGTTTCGCCGACGTAGAGCAGGCTTTCGGTGGCGTGACTGTCGGTGAAATGCAGCACGTAGTGATCGTCGGAGAACAGGTTCTCCTTGCGCTCGTAAGCCTGGTGTACCGAATCGAGCAGGCGTCGCGGCAGTGCCGAACCCACCGGTGCGTTGATGAATCGTGCGTAGTCCCCGGTTGCCGCGGCGACCACCAGATTCTCGCCGTTCGTCACCGGTTGTTCGATCGGCTTGCAGTAGAGCGCACCGCGTTCGAGACCGACCACATTGCCCAACTGCTCGAGTACCGCGGATGCGAACTCGTGCGATTTCTGGTGCGAGAAGATATGTGCGGAAGCCGAAATCACGCGCTCCAGACCGAGCCGGTTGCGCTCGATCAGGATGACATCGCGGTAGGCGCGCAGGGTCGCGTACATCATCGTGCGCAGCTTCTGCGCGGTGAGTTCGGTCTTGTCTTTGTAGTCGTTGATGTCGTAGTTGGTGATGACCTCGTGTTCGGGCGCCTGGCCCGGCTGCCCGGTGCGCAACACGATGCGCACGAAGTGGTTGTTCAATTCGCCGCGCACGAACTTGACGAGGTCCAGACCTGCCTGGTCCGACTCCATCACCACGTCCAGCAGCATCACGCCGATATCGGACACGCTGCGCAGCAGCGTGCGCGCCTCGGCCGCGGAGTAGGCGTGGTGGAACTTCAACGGACGGTCTTCGAAGCGGAAGCTGCCGAGCACCAGCCGGGTGACTTCATGCACCGCGGGCTCATCGTCGACGATGAGCACATGCCATGGCTCGGCGGCGACCGGTTCGGCCGCGAACTCGAAGAGTTCTTCCTCCTGCGCCATCGTCGCCCCCAGGTCGGACCCGACCCGTCGAAACTAACCGCGGCCGTCGCCCGTGTAAACGTGCGCAGCAGTATCCACGAGCAACAATCGTCGCGATGTGATGGGCGCGGGGATGGCGAGGGCGCGGCAAAGGGGACGTGGGCTTCGATGATGCCGTCACGCCCGGCCCGGTGAATTCGGTCTACCCCGTGCTGCGGTGGCAAAAGGACAAGCCACGCAGCGACCCCGACCGTCGGGCCAATCAGCGCACGGCTCAGGGCGGAGCGCGCCAATGCGCCAATGCCGTATCGTGTTGAAAGACCTCGACGACATTGGCGATGGGTTCCTGGCGTCCCGGCTAGACTCGGCGCGGTTTCGGCTCTCCGACTCCCATGATCGAATCCCTGACCGCTCCCGCCGCCGCGGCACTTGGTCTGCTGCTCGGCTTGCTGCTGGCCGCCGCAGCTGGATTGCTGTTCGGTAGCAGGGTGGCGCGTCGGCGTTTGGCCGAGGGTGCCGCCGCACGCCAGCCGGAAATCGATGTCCTGGAATTGCGCGCAGTCGAGCAGCTTGCCTTGCTTGACCAGCGTGCGGCGGAGCTGTCCCGGGAGCGCGAACGCAATCAGCGCTTCGAGCAGCACCTGCAGGCACTGATGCGCGAGCATGCGGAGCTGAAGGGTCGGCTGGTGCGGCTGGACCTCACCGAACAGGCGCTCAAATCGCGCGATTCGGAACTGTCCGAGTTGCGCGTACGCTTCCAGCAGACGCTTTCCCAGGCCAGCGCGCTGGAGGCGCGGTTACACGACGAGATCCGCGGAGCCGCAGAAAAGCTCGATTTCGTCGGCAAGTTGCGCGGCGAGTTCAGGGATACGTTCAAGGCGCTCGCTGGCGAAGTGCTGCACGACCGTAGTCAGAAGTTGATCGCCGAGAATGCGGCGCAGATCGGCGGCCTGCTCAATCCCGTGCGCGAGCAGCTCAAGACTTTCCAGGACGCGGTACAGCAGGCCTATGTTCAGGAGGCGAAGGAACGCAGTCTGCTCGGGCGCGAGATCGACGCGCTGAAAACCCTGAATCACCAGCTCGGCGAGGAGGCCACCAATCTCACGCGGGCGTTGCGCGGCGACAGCCGCGTGCAGGGCGCCTGGGGAGAGTTGGTGTTGGAGCGACTGCTGGAAGTGTCCGGGCTGGCCCAGGGACGCGAATACAGCACCCAGGTGGTTCTGAGGGACGTGGACGGTGGCCGGCCGCGGCCGGATGTGCTGATCCATCTGCCGCAGCAGCGGGATCTGGTGATCGATGCCAAGGTCTCGCTGACCGCCTACGAACGCTCGATCCGCGCCGAGAGCGAGGGCGAGCGCGCCCAGGCGATGGCCGAGCACATCGCTTCGCTGCGGCGGCATGTGGAGGAGCTCTCGCGACGGGATTATGCCGCGCTGCTGGACGGCCGCGCGCTGGATTTCGTACTGCTGTTCGTGCCGGTCGAATCGGCGCTGATCGAGGCGGTTCGGCGCGACGGGGCGCTCTACGAACACGCGTTGGGCAAAAACATTGCGATCGTCTCGCCCTCCACCCTGCTGGCCACGTTGCGCGCTGCGAGCCATCTGTGGCGCCAGGAGCAGCGCAACCGCAACGCGCAGGAGATCGCCCAGCGCGCTGGGCGGCTGTACGACAAGTTCGTCGGCTTCGTCGACGACCTGGACCGCGTGCGTGAAGCGCTGACCCGCGCACAGAACCAGCTCGACCAGGCCTACGGCAAGCTCAGCGCGGGCAAGGGCAATCTCGTGCGCCAGACCGAGCAGTTGCGAGAACTGGGCGCCCGCAACCAGAAGTCGCTACCGCCGGAGTTGCTGGGCGACGCGGACGAAGCAGAATAGCGGGGCCCGTGCCCCGCGCCCGCACGCGCTCGCGCGCGAGGCTCGCGTGTTACAATTCCGCGCTTCCCGCGCGAGCCTTCGGGCCGCTGCGATCCTGATGCAACGGGCGCCGCGCGCTGACGCGTGCCTGCCGCCACCGGAGTCTGTGCATGGCTGACCTGGCCAAAGAGATCCTGCGCGTCAACATCGAAGACGAGATGCGCCAGTCCTACCTCGATTACGCGATGAGCGTGATCGTCGGGCGCGCGCTCCCGGACGTGCGCGACGGCCTCAAGCCGGTGCACCGACGCGTGCTGTACGCGATGAAGGAACTCGGCAACGACCACAACAAGCCGTACAAGAAATCGGCGCGCGTGGTCGGTGACGTGATCGGTAAATACCACCCGCACGGCGACACCGCGGTCTACGACACCATCGTGCGCATGGCGCAGCCCTTCTCGCTGCGTTACCTGCTGATCGACGGCCAGGGCAACTTCGGCTCGGTGGACGGCGACGCCCCGGCGGCGATGCGTTACACCGAGGTGCGCCTGACCCGGCTCGCGCACGAGTTGATGCGCGACATCGACAAGGACACGGTCGATTTCCAGCCGAACTACGACGACAAGGAACTCGAGCCCACGGTGCTGCCGACGGTGGTGCCGAACTTGCTGATCAATGGTTCGTCCGGCATCGCGGTCGGCATGGCCACCAACATCCCGCCGCACAACCTCACCGAGGTGGTCAACGCGCTGATCGCGCTGATCGCCGATCCGGACCTGTCCATCGAGGACCTGATGCAGTACGTGTCCGGCCCGGATTTCCCCACCGCCGGCATCATCAACGGCTCCTACGGCATCCGCGAGGCCTATCGCACCGGCCGCGGGCGCATCCTGGTGCGCGGCAAGGCCGAGATCGAGACCGAGGGCAACCGCGAAGCGATCATCATCACCGAGCTGCCCTACCAGGTGAACAAGGCGCGGCTGGTCGAGAAGATCGCCGAGCTGGTCAAGGCCAAGGAAATCGAGGGCATCGCCTCCGACGGCCTGCGCGACGAGTCCGACAAGGACGGCATGCGCGTGGTCATCGAGGTCAAGCGCGGCGAGAACGCCGAGGTGCTGCTGAACAAGCTGTACAAGCAGACCCAGCTGGAGCAGGTGTTCGGCATCAACATGGTCGCCCTGGTCGGCGGCCAGCCGCGCACGCTGAACCTGAAAGACTTCCTCGAAGCCTTCCTGCGCCACCGCCGCGAGGTGGTCACGCGCAGGACCATCTTCGATCTGCGCAAGGCGCGCGCCCGCGCCCACGTGCTGGAAGGCCTGACCGTCGCGCTCGCCAACATCGACGAGATGATCGAGCTGATCAAGACCAGCAAGGACGCCAACGAGGCGCGCGAGCGCATGCTCGCCAAGCGCTGGGAGCCGGGCCTGGTGCGCGCGCTGCTTTCCGCCGCCGGTGCGGACCGTTCGCGTCCCGAGGACCTGGATCCGGGCGAAGGCCTGTTCGACGACGGCTACCAGCTGTCCGAGATCCAGGCCAAGGAAATCCTGGAAATGCGCCTGCAGCGCCTGACCGGGTTGGAACAGGACAAGCTCACCGACGAGTACAAGCAGATCCTGCTGACCATCGCCGAGCTGTTCCGCATCCTGGAAGAGCCGGGGCGCCTGATGGAAGTGATCCAGGACGAACTGATCGCGATCCGCGACGAGTACGGCGACGAGCGCCGCACGCGCATCGAGCACAGCCAGTCCGACCTCGACATCCTCGACCTGATCCCGCCCGAGGACGTGGTGGTCACGCTCAGCCACGCCGGCTACATCAAGCGCCAGCCGCTGACCGTGTACCGCTCGCAGCGGCGCGGCGGCAAGGGCAAGAGCGCCACCGCGCTGAAGGACGAGGATTTCATCGAGCGCCTGTGGATCGCCAACACCCACGACACGCTGCTGGCGTTCACGAGCCTCGGGCGCGTGTTCAAGCTGCCGGTCTACCAGGTGCCGGAAGCGAGCGCCGGATCGCGTGGCCGGCCGATCGTCAACATGCTGCCGCTCGAAGGCGGCGAGAAGATCCAGGCGGTGCTCCCCGTGCACGCCTTCGTCGACGATCGCTACGTGTTCTTCAGCACCCGCCAGGGCGTGGTCAAGAAGACCCCGCTCAGCGATTTCCAGAACGTGCGCGCCAATGGTATCCGCGCGGTGGAACTGGATGAAGGCGATGGCCTGGTCAACGTCGCGCTGACCGACGGCAGCCGCAACATCATGCTGTTCGGCAGCCACGGCAAGGCGGTGCGCTTCTCCGAGGACGAAGTGCGTCCGATGGGCCGCACCGCGCGCGGCGTGATCGGCATGCGCTTCTCCGAGGACGCCGGCGACGCGCGCGTGGTGGCGATGCTGATGGTCGACGGCGACGGCGACATCCTGACCGCCACCGCGCGTGGCTTCGGCAAGCGCACCGCGGTGGCCGAGTTCCCGCAGAAGGGCCGCGGCACCCAGGGCGTGATCGCGATCCAGACCAGCGAGCGCAACGGCGCGCTGGTCGGCGCGATCCAGCTCACCGACAAGCACGACGTGATGCTGATCAGCAACCAGGGCACCCTGGTGCGCACCCGCGCCAGCGAGATCTCGCAGGTCGGCCGCAACACCCAGGGCGTGACCCTGATCCGCCTGCCCGAGGACGAGACCCTGGTCGGCCTGGAGCGGCTGGATGCGATCGCCGAGGAAGAAGGCGAGGGCGAGCGACCAGAGCCTGAAGGTCCGGGCGCGAGCGTCTGAGGGTTGACGTAGCCCGGAGTGCCGCGCAGCGGTTCTCCGGGTACTTGCCGCGAGCAACCGGGGAACGCGCTGCGCGCGTACCCCGGGCTACGCGACGACAGCCGTTCGCCTTGTTGATCTCCCGGCCGCTGGGCTAGGCTCCCACGCGGAGGTGGCGCATGGCCCACATCATCACCGATCCCTGCATCGGCACCAAGGACACCGCCTGTGTAGACGTCTGTCCGGTCGACTGCATTTACGGCAAGGATGAAGACGGCGATCAACTCTTCATCAATCCGGAAGAGTGCATCGATTGCGGGCTATGCGTCGATGCGTGCCCGGTCGAGGCGGTCTTTCCGCAGGAAGAGGTTCCGGACCAGTGGCGCGCTTCGATCGCGCGCAATTACCAACGCTTCGGAATGGAGCCGCCGCAATGAAGCGCTCGCGCCGGGAATGTCTGCGTGCCGGGCTGGTCGCCGGCGCTGCCATGGTGGCGCCGCTGCCCTTGGTCGCAGCTCAAGCGAACACAACCATCCGACTGGGGCTCTGGGGCTGCAATCCGCGCGGGCTGGCGCTGGCGGTGTCGGCACTGCGCAGCACGCGCGAGGTGGAACTGTTGGTCATCGCCGATCCCGATCCCGCGCGGGCCGCGCGTGCGGCGCGCTGGTGGCGCCATCCGGCGCATCGTGCAGGACTGCGCGAGCGCGTGCGGATCGACGACTCGGCAGTGCTGGCGGGACTCGCAGCGGCCGAGTCGCTCGCGGCGCTGCCGCTGGACGCCCTGCTGCTGGCGGATCCGGGCGAAGCGCCGCCAGACGTCCTGCTGCAGCGACATGCGTGCTTGCTGCCGGGTGCGGTCAGCCCTGCGCTGGTTGATTGTCTGCGGCAGGCACGCGCGCGGGCCGAGGCCAGCGGTCACGTGCTGGGTGTGTGCGCCCCTGCTGCGCCCGGAGCGCTCGCTTGCTCGGGCGCTGACTTGCGCGCCGAGTCGCTGTCGGCGTTCTTCGGCGCGATCCGCCAGGGGCGACGTGGCGATGCCGATGGGCGCGTCGCCGCGCTGCTGGCAGCCGGTTCCGCGCGCGCGGTCTGAGCGGCGCGCGCAGCACCGACGGCGAACCGGTGCGCAGCCGGTTCAGCCAGCCTTGCGACGCCGCTTGGGAGTGACGGCCGGCGCGACCTCCGGCTGGGACGGCGCTTCTGCGGCAGGCGCCGTACGCGGACGCGGGGAGCGTTTCACCGGAACCTTCTCGACCGTCGCTTCTGTTGCAGCCATCTTGCGCACGCGCGCCTTGCGCACCGGCTTCGGCGCCTGCGAGGCCCCCAGCAGCACTTCTTCCAGTTCCTCCAGTGCCTTGCCGGTGTAGGTCGCGAGCCGCTGCATGTGCGGCAGGGTGTCGCGGCAGCCGGTGAAGCCGAAGGCGAGGTGGCCGTTGTAGCTCTGGCAGGTGATGTTGAGCGCCTGGCCGTGGGTCACCAGCGAGACCGGGTAGGCGGCTTCCAGGCGCGCGCCGCGGTAGTACAGCGGCTTGTCCGGGCCGGGCACGTTCGAGATCGTGAGGTTGAACATCGGCCGCGTGCGTCCGCCAACGCCGGTCAGCAGCGACAGCATGTACGGCGCCATCAGCAGCACCGTGTACTGGGTCATCGCCCGCCGCGGCAGGTTCTGCACATGCGCCTTCGCGCGCCTGGTGGACGCCGTGATCGCGCTCAGGCGCTCGCGCGGATCGTCGATGTCGGTGCCGAGCGTCGAGATGATGAAGGTGATCGCGTTGCCGGTGCCCTCGTCGTCCTTCGGGCGCACCGACACCGGGATGCCGGCGGTCATGGTGTGCTCGGGCAGTTCGCCGATCTCGACCAGGAAGCGCCGCAGCGCACCGCCGCAGAGCGCGAGCACGATGTCGTTGAGGGTGGCGCCGCCGGCCTCGGCCAGCTTCTTCAGGCGCGCGAGGTCGAAGCGCTGGGTCGCGAAGCGGCGCTGGCCGTGGATGCGGCCGTTGATGATCGACATCGGCGCCTCGAAGGGCACCTGCAGAGTTTCTTCCTTGTTGCGCAGCGCGCCGAGCATCGAGCCGAAGGCGCGCGCGATGTCGGGCAGCGAACCGACCTGCTCGCGGACCATGTCGACGAGGCTGCCGATCGCTTCCGCGGGTGTCGGCGCCGGTGCGCGCGCGCGCTTGCCGGCACCCTTGCGCGCGACCGCGCCAGCGGCCCAGAAGGGCGGCAGCTTGCGGCTCGCCTTCGGATCCGGGCTCATCGCCTTTTCGAGCAGCTTGATGCCGCTGACGCCGTCGATCAGTGAGTGGTGCATCTTCACGTACAGCGCGAACTGGTTGTCGGCGAGGCCCTCGATCAGCACGCATTCCCACGGCGGGCGCGTCAAATCCAGCGGTTGGCTGTGCAGGCGCGCGATCAATTGGCCGAGTTCACGCTCGCCGCCGGGGCGCGGCAGCGCCGAGTGGCGCACGTGGTGCTCGAGGTCGATGTCGCTCTCGGTCTCCCAGGCCGGCATCAGGCCCTTGAAACCCGGTGTGCGCAGGCGGTGGTTCCACGGCGACGAGAATTTCCGAGTGCGCCGAAACTCGTCCATGAGCCGGCCGAGGAAGTCGGCCGGCGCGTCCGTTGGCGGCGAGAAGCGCAGCAGGCCGCCGACGTGCATCGGGGTGTCGCGCGACTCCACCATCAGCCACGAAGCGTCGAGCGGGTTCAGATTCTTGCTCATGGCGTGTTCTCCGGGAAGGCGGCCCAAGCATCGTCCAGCGCGGGAACCCAAGTCCAGCGGCGGTTGGATCTGTTTCCCCGGCACGATCACCGCGCGGCGCTGGCCGGCGATTGCGTACGATGGCGCAGTCGGCGTCGCGGCCGTCTCCTTGGTGCCTCACGGGTGACCCGACGGTCGGTGAACGAGTAGGCTTGCCGCACCCGCCGCCGGAAGCCGTGTCGATGACCGATCTGCCGCCCAACGCACCGCCGCGCATCGCCTTCGTCGCCAGCCGTGCGGAACCGGCACAGCTTGCGCTCGCGGCGCTGACGCGGCGCTACCCTGCGGTGCCGGTGTCCGAGGCGGACCTGATCGTCTCCCTCGGGGGCGATGGGTTCATGCTGCACACCTTGCACCGCTTCGCCTCCGAGCGGCGCATTCCGGTATTCGGCATGAAGCTCGGCACGGTTGGTTTTCTGATGAACCTGTATCGCGAGGAAGGCCTGCTCGCGCGTCTGGCGGCCGCGCAGAAGGCGGTGCTGCATCCTTTGAGGATGCGCGTGGTCGGCGAGTCCGGTGGCCTGCACAGCGCGCTTGCGATCAACGAGGTCTCGCTGCTGCGCCAGACCAAACAGGCGGCCAAACTGCGCATTACCGTAGATGGCGTGGTGCGTGTCGAGGAACTGATCTGCGATGGCGCACTGCTGGCGACCGCTGCCGGCAGCACCGCCTACAATCTTTCCGCCTACGGTCCGATCTTGCCGCTCGGCTCCGACGTGCTGGCGTTGACCCCGATCAGCCCCTTCCGTCCGCGACGCTGGCGCGGCGCGATCGTGCGCCGTTCGGCGGTGGTCAAGTTCGAGGTGCTCGACCACTACAAGCGCCCGGTCAGCGCCACCGCGGACGCCACCGAAGTTCGCGACGTGGTCGAAGTGGAAGTCGCCGAGTCTCCGAACGACGCGGTCACCGTGCTTTTCGATCCGGAGCACAGTCTGGAGGAGCGGATCCTGGCGGAGCAGTTCACGATGTGATTCGTTCGGGGCCCGGAGCTCGGCGCAACACGAGCGCTTGGCACCCGGATTTTCCACTGCTATCCTCTCCGGCTCTCTTGGGCGCATAGCTCAGCGGTAGAGCACTACCTTGACATGGTAGGGGTCACAGGTTCGATCCCTGTTGCGCCCACCAAGAGAAACAATGAGTTAGACTAGATTCGGCGAGCCTTCGTCCTGTCTGCAAGGCAGAAATACGGCAAAGCGCCCTATCGGTCTGCGGCGCGCGCCGGGTGGGTAGGGATCTGTTGCCGTCGCAGTTCACGTCGGGACAGGCCGCCAGCGATACCTCGTTGGTGTCACGGCGATGGTGCACAAGCGCTGCGGCACGCAGGGACAGTGCCATGCGCTTCCGGACCGATGCCCGCCCCGCAGCATCTGGCGCAGACCCGACCTGTCGCACGGCTTGAAGGCCGAGGAATGCGTTGCCGTCTGCTGGATCTGCGTCGGCAATCGCAGCGCGGCGATGGAGCTCAAGGGTGAGAAGCGCTGCTTCAACCACCGCCGCAGCACCCCGTGCAGCAGCAGCGCCAGGAAGCAGCTCAGCGCGTGGGCGTGGCGATGGTTTTGGCGTGGAGGCTTGTGCCGGCAACCACGCAGACCCACCAATCAGCCAGCCGACACGAACCTGTTCGCGAGTGGCGCCGCCCCCTCGCGCTCGATCCGCAATCGCAGGCGCAGTCCGAGCGGTTCCAGGAAGTCCTTTTCCTGGCGCAGGTCGGCCCAGGTGAGCGGCTGCTGGCTGAGCCAGCCGCGTGGGAAGGTCAGGCGCATTTCGCGGCCGGCGACTTCCAGTGCGAGTGGTGGCAATGCTTCTTCCGATCGCGAGCGGTGCAGCACGGCGGCCAGGCGGAACAGTGCGAGGGTGCGTTTCATGCCTTCGAGTTCACGCGGCGAAATCTCGGCGAAGGTCTGTTCGGGGATGCTGCGGCGGTGGCCGCGCACCAGCGCTGCGACCGCTTCCTGTTCCTGGCGCGAGAAGCCGGGCAGGTCGGAGTGTTCGATGATGTAGGCGCCGTGCTTGTGGTGCTGACTGTGCGAGACCGCCAGGCCGATCTCGTGCACCATGGTCGCGTACAGCAGGGTCTCGCGCGCGTCGTCCTCCAGCTTCCAGCCGCCGCGCGCCTGATCGAAAAGCTTCAGCGCGGTGTGTTGCACGCGCAGGGCCTGGGCGCCGTCCACCGAGTAGCGGCGGGCGAGTGCGCGGATGCTGCGCTCGCGCGGATCCTGCTGTTGCAGGCGGCCGAGCGAGTCGTACAGCAGACCTTCGCGCATGGCGTAGTCGGAGACCCGCATCGTGTGCAGGTCGAGTGCCTCGAAGCAGGCCCACAGTGCGGCAAGGCCGCCGAGGAACACCGGCCGGCGATCCTCGGAAAGCCCGGGCAAATGGGCGTGCTGGATGTCGCCGACCTCGATCAAGCGGTCGATCAATTCGAGCAGGCCGGCCCGGGCGATCTCGCGTTCGCGCCCTCCGAGCCCGCAGAGGATGTCGGAGATCGCCTTGATCGTGCCGGAA
Organism: Lysobacterales bacterium; assembly: GCA_019187485.1. Classification (GTDB taxonomy): domain Bacteria; phylum Pseudomonadota; class Gammaproteobacteria; order Xanthomonadales; family SZUA-5; genus JADKFD01. The sequence goes on from JABAQR010000030.1 coordinate 95,436, forward strand.
CTGCCGATCGTGCGCTTCCAGCCGCGCGTCTTGTAGGCGGTGACGATCGGTGCGAACTCAATGGGCAGGCGCAGTTGCACCTCTTGCCAGCGCTTGCGCGTGATGCGGCCGTCGGCGAAGAAACGCTGGGTGGTCGCCACGCAGCCCATCTGCAGGCTCTCGGTCTCCAGCGGCTCGAAGCCCTGGCCGATGATCAGCTCGGTGCTGCCGCCGCCGACGTCGATGACCAGTTGTCGCTGGCGCGGATCGTTGAGTCCGTGGGCGACGCCGAGGTAGATCAGGCGCGCCTCCTCGCGGCCGGAGACTACTTCGATCGGTGCGCCGAGCGCGGTCTGGGCGGGCAGCAGGAAGGCGCGCGGGTTGCGCAACTGGCGCACGGTGTTGGTGGCGATCGCACGGATGCGGCCGCGCGCGATGCCGCGCAGACGCTGGCCAAAGCGCGCCAGCGAGGCGAGTGCGCGCTCACGGATCTCGGGCGTCAACTGGCCGTCTGCGGTCAGGCCGAGCGCCATCCGCACCGGATCGCGCAAGCGGTCGATCACCTGCAGGCCGCCGTCGGTGAAGCGCGCCACGATCATGTGGAAACTGTTCGAACCCAGGTCGACCGCGGCCAGCGGTTCGTGATCGGTCGGTTCCGGTCGCGGATCAATCACGCTCTCACCCGCAGATGCGCGCGAGCAGCGAGGCCTGGGCCGAGTGCGGCATGTCCTCGCCGGTGGCCACCCGCGTGTAGCGGCCGTCCGCCTCCAGATTCCAGGTCTGGGTGTTGTCGGCCAGGTAGTTCTCGAGGGTCTCGTTGAACACCCGCTGGCGCAGCGTCGGATCGAGGATGGGAAAGCAGGTCTCGACGCGGTGCAGCAGGTTGCGTTCCATCCAGTCGGCGCTGGAGGCATACAGTTCCTCGTCGCCGCCGTTGCGGAAGTAGCAGACGCGGCTGTGCTCCAGGAAGCGCCCGACCAACGAGAGCACGCGGATGTGCTCGCTGACGCCGGGTACGCCGGGCCGCAGCACGCAGATGCCGCGCACGAAGAGCACGATCTCGACGCCTGCCTGCGAGGCGCGGTAGAGGGCTTCGATGACCTCCGGTTCGCTGAGCGCGTTCATGCGCGCGAGGATCTTGCCGGCGCGGCCTTCGCGCGCGTGCTGCGCTTCGCGGTCGATTTTCGCGATCAATTCCGGGTGCAGCGTGAAGGGCGAATGCAGCAGGCGTTTGAGCTTCATCGCCTGCGACAGCCCCGAGAGCTGCTGGAACAGCTTGTGCACGTCCTCGCCGATCTCGCGGTCGGCGGTGAGCAGGCCGATGTCGGTGTAGATGGTCGCCGTGGTCTGATGGTAGTTGCCGGTACCGAGGTGCACGTAGCGGCGCGGCTTGCCGTGCTCGCGGCGCACGATCAGCAACATCTTCGCGTGGGTCTTGTAGCCGACCACGCCGTAGACCACCTGCACGCCGGCTTCCTGGAGGCGGTTGGCGAGGTCGATGTTGGCTTCCTCGTCGAAGCGCGCGCGCAACTCGACGACCACGGTGACGTCCTTGCCGGCGCGTGCGGCTTCGATCAGGTAGTCAACCAGCACCGAGCGTCGGCCGGTGCGGTACAGGGTTTGCTTGATCGCGAGCACGTCCGGATCGGACGCGGCCTGTTTGAGCAGATCCACCACGGTCGAGAAGCTGTCGTATGGGTGGTGCAGCAGCACGTCGCGCTCGCGCACCAGGTCGAACGCGTTCGCTCCAACCTTCGGCGCCTGCACGCGCGGCTGGAGAGGGCGGTACTTCAGGTCCGGGCGGTCGACCATGTCGTAGACGGCACCGACCCGGTTCAGGTTGACCGGGCCGTTGACGCGGTACATGTCGTCTTCGGTCAGCTCGAAGTGTTCCAGCAGGAAACGCCCGAGCGAACGCGGGCAGGTGTCGTGGATCTCCAGCCGCACCGCACGCGCGAAACCGCGGTCGAGCAGTTCGTCCTTGAGCGCGTGCGCGAGATTCTCGACGTCGAACTCGTCCACCCAGAGTTCGGAGTTGCGGGTCACGCGGAAGGGATAGACACCCTTGACCTTGAGACCTGGGAAGAGATCGTCGACGAAGTCTTGCAGGATCGCCGAGAGCAACACCACATCGTGCTCGGAGCCTGCGACTTCCTTCGGCAGGCGCACGATGCGCGGCAGCGAGCGTGGCGCGCGTACCAGCGCGAGGTCGGCCTCGCGGCCGAAGGCATCCTTGCCCTTGAGCGCCACCGCGACGTTGAGGCTCTTGTTGAGGATGCGCGGGAAGGGGTGCGCGGGATCCAGTCCGAGCGGGCTCAGCACCGGCATCAATTCGTCGTGAAAGTAGCTGTGCAGCCAGCGTCGCTGGCGGGCGTTCCAGTCGTCGCGCGAGAGGAAGCGCACGCCAGCCTGGGCCAGCTCCGGCTTCAGTTGCTGGTTCCAGGTCTGGTACTGCTCGCGCACCAGACCCAGCGCCTCCTCGCGGATCGCCGCCAGCACCTCGTTCGGACTGCGACCATCGGGCCAGGGCTTGCTGCCGGTGAAGTTCAGCTGGTGACGAATGGTGGCGACGCGCACCTCGAAGAACTCGTCGAGGTTGGTGCAGGAGATGCACAGGAAGCGCAGCCGTTCCAGCAGTGGCACACGCTCGTCCTGCGCCTGCGCGAGCACGCGCCGGTGGAAGGCGAGCAGGCTGGTCTCGCGGTTCAGGAACAACTGCGGGTCGCGGGCGGCGAGGGCGGGAGGCATGCGTGCGAAGTTAGCAGAATCCGGAGGTCTGGCTACTTGTCGCCCGGGGGCCGCGATCGGGTGCGGATGCTGGAACTTGTATCGACGCGTTTGCGCATCGAAGGTCGTGCGCCGGGAATCCCCGGCATCGTGTCCGGCGCAGCATCTCTCGCACGGGGTCTCCCCGGGCTACCCCCGCTCGCGCTCTTCCGCCCGTCGGCGCTCGCGGAGCACGATCGGCTGCCATTCGGCGACCTGGGCGTCGATGCGGGCGCGGTCATAGTAATCGAGGTCGTCGCGCGCAGCGGTCTGCTCGAGCTGGCGCAGGGCGTCCTCGAACTTGCCGCGCAGGAAATAAGACTGGGCGTAGGCTTCGGCGGCGCGTACCGGCTGGCCCGCGAGTTCGTTGGCGCGCGCGTACAGTTCCTGCAGCGCGGGATCGTCGCCATGCAGGCTCATCAGCGGACGCAGGACCTCGGCGGCGCGGCGACCGGCTTCCTGGCCGTCGCGTTCGATCTGCGAACGCGCGTAGGCGATGCTGATCACGCGGTGTCCCGGCCGCGCTTCGAGCAGGCGCTGGTAGCGTGCGTTGGCAGCATCGAAATCGCGCGCGCCGCGCTCGCTCTCGGCGAGCGCCAGTTGGTAGCTCAACCGTTGCGGATCCTTCGCCGCCAGCTTCTCCAGCGCTGCGTGCGCCTCCGCCGCTTCGCCGAGACGGCTCTGGGCGAGCGCGAGGCCATAGGCCAGCGCGCGCGGGTCGATCTCGCTGGCGCGTTTCGCATCCTGGTAGAAGCGCACCAGTGCCGGCAGATCGTCGGTACTGAGGACGCGCAGGCGTTCGCGCATCAGCATGAACTCCAGACTGGTCAGTTGCGTGCCGGCGCGCAGCTTGTCGGCGCGCGCCTTGGCTTCGGCGACGCGGGTGGCGGTGACCGGGTGGGTCTGCAGATACTCCGGGGGCTTTTCGCCCTGGGTGCGGTGCAGTGCGCCGATGCGGGCGAAGAAATCGCCCATGCCGATCGGATCGAAGCCGGCCTTGGCCAGGGTCTGGATGCCGACCCGGTCGGCCTCGTGCTCATTCGCGCGGGTGAAGTTGATCTGCCGTTGTTGCAGAAGGGCCATGCCGCCGGCGAGCGCCGCCTGGGCACCGTCGCCCTGGCCCTGGGTGGCGATCGCCAGGGCAACGGTACCGAGCAGGATCGGCAGCAGATCCTCCATCGAACTTTCCATGCGCCGCGTGATGTGGCGCTGGGTCACGTGCGCGATCTCGTGCGCGAGCACACCCGCGAGTTCGCTCTCGGTCTCGGCATGCAGCATCAGTTGCGAGAAGGTGACGACCAGCCCGCCCGGCGAGGCGAAGGCATTGACCACCGGCACGTCGATCAACTCGAAATGGAAGTGGATCTCGCTGCGTCCGCTGCTCTGCACCAGCCGGTAGGCGAGGGTTTCCAGGTACTCGACCAGTTCCGGATCGGTGATGCTGAGGTCGTAATTGCGCAACTGCCGCAGCAGGCCTTCGGAATACTCGCGTTCCTTTTCCACCGATAGCATGCGTGCGGAGGAATCGCCGAGATCGGGCAGATCGTCGGCGATGCTGTTCGCAGCCGCGAGGGTCAGGCCGGCAGCGACGAGGCCACCAACGCACCATCGGCCGGCGAGTATGATCCTCGGCCAGACCGTCACCGGCGAGTCCCGTACGACGGGGGCAGCGACCACCGAGGGTCGATCCGCAATTCGAGTGCGCAAGCGATCGATTCGGCGCAGCCACTGCCGGACCCGTTCCGGGATCGGGGCAGACAGACGCGTCCGCGAGGGATCGGTCCAGACCCGATCGGTTTTTTCCTGAGCATGGAGGTCTTGCGCATGCGTGTGTCCGTGATGGTGCTGGGCGACCCGGCGCACTCCAGCGCGCCGCGGCTGGCCCTGCGGGCGCTCGAAATGGCGCGGCTCGCCGGCTGCGTCCCCGATACCGCGTTCTTGTACCACAGCGGCGCTTATGCGGCTCTGAATCTGGTGGATGCGGCACGCTGGCGCGCGCTCGCCGACGCCGGCCTGCGCTGCCTGGTCTGTCGCAGCGCCTGGGAAGAACGCGCTCCCGCCGGCAGCGTCCCCGCCGCGCCCTTCGTTGCCGCCAGCCTGGTCGACTGGCTGCAGGCAAGCGAACGCAGCGGGCGCGTGCTGCGTTTCGGAGCCAGCGGCTGATGTTGCGTTTGTTGTTCACCAGCAGCGGCGGCTGGCGCGCCGGCTTCGACCTCGTCCAGGCGGCGGCCGCGCTCGACCTGCCGCTGGAGATCGGATTTGCCGGCGATGGTCTGCGTCTGATCCTCGTCGCCGATGGCGGCCAGTGCCCGGCCAGCTTCGGTGCCTTCGCCAGCCTGGAACTGCTTGGAGTCGACCGGGCACGGGTGCCCGCGCCGGCCCCTGCGCAGTCCGCAGCCTTGCCCTTGCAAGCGCTGGCGCCGGCCGAATGGCGCGACTGGCTGCGCTCGCGAGCCTTGCAGACGTGGTGAGCGGCGTCCTCCATCACATCGGCTACGGAGCAGCCGACCGCCGCTGGACGCTGCTTGCCGGCGCGCTGGCTGCGGGCGACGTGGTGGTGCTGCTCGATCATGCGGCGCGCGATGCGCCGGCCTGCGCGCAGCGGATCGCGACCTTGGTGCCGGGTGTGCGCTGCTGCCTGCCGGCGGTCGAGTACGGACTGTGCTCGTCGACGGAGATCGAGATCATCTCCGATGCCCACTGGTGGCGTCTGATTGCGAGCCACGAGGTGCTGCTCGAATGGAGCTGACGCCCGCGCGCGATGCGCATGGCCATCTGTGCGACGCTGCCTGCTGGGATCGCCGATTCGCCGAGTGCGTTGCCGCCGAGGAAGGGCTGACGCTGACGCCCGCACACTGGCAGGTGATCGACTTCCTGCGCGAGTATCACGCGCGCTACGGCCAGAGCCCGCCGATGCGCGTGCTGGTCAAGGTGATCGCACCCCTGCTCGGTGAATCGCAGGCCAGTAGTCGCCGACTGTATCAGTTGTTTCCCGAAGGCCCGGCGCGCCAGGCTTGCAAGATCGCCGGACTGCCCCGACCTGTGGGGTGTATTTGATGCGGGTTGCCGGCGAGCGTCGCCGACCGCCGCAGGGTTCCACGCCACCAATCAGCAATCAACGCCATGGCCACCATTCAGATTTACACCAGCGCCCACTGCGGCTACTGCGCCGCTGCCAAGGATCTGCTCGCAAGGCGCGGGCACGCGGAAGTCGAAGAGATCCGCATCGACCTCGATCCGGCGCGACGCGACGAGATGATCGCGCGTACGCAGCGGCGGACCGTGCCGCAGATCTACATCAACGGCCAGCACGTGGGAGGGTACGACGATCTCGCTGCGCTGGACCGGGCGGGTAAGCTGCTGCCGCTGCTTGTGGGCCCACAGTCGTGAGCGATCGTGTGCAGCAGTTCGTGTCCTACCGCCAGCGCATGAATGAGCGCATCAACGGGATCGACAACCAGTTGGCCAGGCGTTTCTTCGCGCTTGATCGCCAGTGCTACGCCGACGGCCACCTAGACCTGCGCACCAAGGAGCTGCTGGGTCTGGTCGCTTCGCTGGTGCTGCGCTGCGACGACTGCGTCAGCTACCACCTTGCGCAGTGCCGCAAGGCCGGTTGGTCCTTCGACCAGATCTTCGAGGCGATGACTGTGGGTCTGGTGGTCGGAGGCTCGATCGTGATTCCGCACCTGAGGCGCGCGGTCGATTTTCTCGACCAGCTGACCGCATCGGAAGACGAGGACACGGCGTCTACTTGAGGCCGGCGCGGTGGGAAGGCAGACCGCGCCGGTACTCGCTTGCTTCAATCGCCGATGCGCACCAACACCAGCGCTTCGCCATCACTGGCACGACCCGACAGGCGCGACAGCGCATTGTCGTCGAAGCGCGCGAGTTCGGCGCCGCCCAGCCACAAGCGGCAATCAGCCGGCGCAGCGTCGCGACGGGCCGGGTCGAGCGGGCAGCGCAACTGGTGGCCGCTCTTGCGGTCATTCAGCACCGCCAGAGAGACGTCGATGCGGTCGGTCTGGTACTCCAGACGCAACGTCAGCGGTGCACGCGTCGAGTTTGGCTCGAGACTGACCAGCGACCAGCTGCCAGCGAGCGCGGCGCCATCGGCCGGCAGCGCGAAATTCATCCGCTTGAGCGAGATCGGCATCAGTTCCAGTGCATCCAGAATGCCCTCGCCGCTCGCCTGCGCGTACCAGGCCACCGCGGTCGAACTCGATTGGAACTCGACTCCGAGGGTGCCCACCGGATTCACCGACTGCGCGCCGCGCGAAACACCCCACAAGGGCTGTCCGCCGATCGACTGCAACAGTTCCCCGTTGAACACCGAACGGCCGAGGGCACCGGCGGCAAGGTACCAGGAGGGCTGTCCACCGAGCAGGTAGGTATTGGTGGTCAGTGCCAGTGCCTGTCCCTGGTGTTCGATCATCAGACCGAGACCACCGTTTGGCGTACGGAACTCGCCAGCTTCGTCGGCGGTCCAGAAGCCCGCCTCGGGCCGCACGCGCCGCGACGAGGTGGCGTCGAGATCCAGCAGGCGGAAGCCGAGCAGGGTGCTCTGGCTGGCATCGTCGCGCACCGAGAACCGCACCCGGTAGACCCCATCCGGTGCCTGGCCGAAGCCACTCGCCGCTGTCGGATCGACCGTCACCGAGTACTGCGTGATCGCCTGGCCGCAGATCTGGTCGCGTTGGCGCACGGCGATGTCGATCACGCTACCTTCGACGTACACCGGCAGCAGTTCAGGCGTGCAGGTGTTCGGCCAAGGGCCACTCACGCGGATTTGCGGCGCATCGCCGGCGAGCAGTTCGATCTGATGCGGCGAGACCCGTGCGGACGCGAGCGCGGGCATTGCGAGCAGGGCCAGCAGCAGGGTATTGCGGTTCATGGCGGGCCTCGATTTGTCCTGGAAAGCGCGGCTCCCCCGACCCTGGTCGAGTTGCCGCTGCCAACCCTCCGGTCTAGTTTACGCGCAGCGCCGATCCGGCGGAAGTCACAATCCTTGGCATGCCCATGAACAAGACCATCACGATCCTGCGCGGCGACGGTATCGGCCCGGAAATCACCGATGCGACCCTGCGGGTACTCGAAGCCCTGGGTTGCGGCCTGGTGTTCGAGTTCGCGCACGCGGGCGTGTCCGCGCTCGAGGAGCAGGGATCGTTGCTGCCGACGACCACGCTGGAGTCGATCACGCGCAACCGCGTGGCCCTGAAAGGCCCGCTGACGACGCCGATCGGCGAGGGGTTCTCCTCGCTGAATGTCGATCTGCGCCGGCGCTTCGACTTGTACGCCAACGTCAGGCCGGCGCTGTCTTTCCCGAACACGCGTTCGCGCTATCAGGACATCGATCTGCTGATCGTGCGCGAGAACACCGAGGGCGCCTACCGCAGCGAGGGCCAGACACTGTCGGCGGACGGCGAGACCGCACAATCGGTCATTCAGGTCACCCGGCGCGGCTCCGAGCGCATCGCCCGCTACGCCTGCGATCTCGCCGCGCGCACCGGACGCAAGCGCATCACCATCGTGCACAAGGCGAACATCCTGAAGACCACTTCGGGCCTGTTCCTGAAGACTGCGCGTCGGATCGCGGCAGAGTATCCGGAAATGCAAGTCAAGGAGATGATCGTCGACAATGCCTGCATGCAACTGGTGACAAACCCGCACCAGTTCGACGTGATCGTCACCACCAATCTGTTCGGCGACATCCTCTCCGACTTGTGCGCTGGTCTCGTTGGCGGGCTCGGGCTGGCGCCGGGTGCGAACATCGGCAGTGATGCCGCGATCTTCGAGGCGGTGCATGGCTCGGCACCCGACATCGCCGGCAAGGGCATCGCCAACCCGACTGCGCTGCTGCTGGCGGCGGCGATGATGCTCGATCACCTCGCCTTGCCCGAGGCTGCGCAAAGATTGCGCGCTGCGGTCCGTGCCACCCTGGAAGCGAAGGACCGCCTCACCGGCGACCTCGGCGGCAGCGCCGGCACCGAGGCCTTCGCGGATGCCGTGGTGGAGCGCGTGCGCGGCTCGTAGGAGCGGCGCGTGCGGGGCCTGGTGGTCGGTTTCCGGTCGTCGCGCCTGCACGGTCCCCACTGGCGCACGGGATCCGGCCGCATTCTGAGGCTGCTGGTTCCACCGTGGCTCGACAGGGCCACTCCGTGGCCGGCGTTCGGTCATGCCATTCAGGTGACGCAGGCCTCGGCCTGCAAGGCCGTGTCGGCACGGTGGCGGAAACGGCAGACCAGGCCGTCGGCGCCGAAGCGCCACAGGTGGACTTCGTCTTCCTCGACGACGCGCCTGCCGGTCGCCAGCACCACGAACTCGATGTCGAGCACCACCACCACCAGATCATCGCCGTCGGCGAGGAAGTGCTTCGGTGCGAAACGCTGGATGCGCAGGCTCCGCGCAAGCTCGCTGAAGAAAGTCGCCGCGCCGTCGCGTCCGCGGCGCGGTTGCAGCCATGGAACCACGTTGCCGGGCGTCGCGCCGTATTCCCAGTCGACGTCGGGACTGAGTCGATCGAGGATCGCCGGAATATTGCCGCTGCCGAAGGCAGCGTAGATGGCGTGGACCCTGGCGAGCGCGGACATGCGGTTTCCCCGGATGGAATACCGCCGCTACGCGCATCGGATGCGCGCCGGATGCAGCGACATCACATTTTTGGGCCTGTTGTGCCGTCGCGAGGAGGATTCCGATGGGAGGTCTTGCCGAGTAAATCGCCAGCCGGGTCGACCAAGGTCTGGTCGCATCTCGGTGCAATGCTGGCTCTCGGTGTGGCCGGCGCCACCATGGCGCAATCGACGCGGCTCGTCGCCCACGCCGTCGGTGCACCGACGACTGCCGCCAGCGGGGTGTTGTACGGGGTAGGGCAGCCGACGCCGTCGCGGATCACGCCGCAGCGGCAATCAGGTGTTCTTCTGGCACCGGGACAGTCGGCAACGCTTCTGGTCTCGCGCCAGGTCGGTGGTCCCACCACGGGTGCGACGGGATGATCCTTCGCTCCGTCGATCAGTGCAGACGAGCGCTGGGTCGCCTTCAGTTCGGTCGCGCCCGAGCTGGTCGCCATCGCGGTCACCGGCGGCATCTCGAACGTCTATTTGTGGGATCGACTTGCCGCGACGTCGATTCTGGTCTCGCATCTGTCGGCCGCACCGACCACGGGCGGGAGCGGTCCTTCGCGCGCGGGCACCTGGATCCGCGAGACCGCCGGGTGGACACCCGTATGAAGATCGCGTCGACACGGAGCGTCATCACTTCGTCACCACATTCGTATCGGACCGACACGACAAGGCCCTGGATCCGGGGCACCGTCGACCATGCCGGGGTGTGTTGCGACCATCGATTCCGCGCTCAGGCGACACCGAAGTACCACCCAACATCGACAAATGAGACAAGCGAGGGAGCCAATGAACAAGTTAACCACTCTGGCCGTTGCGGTCGCGCTGAGCCTGTCGGGTTCGCTATGTGCCGCCCAGAGCCACGCCGCAGACCGTTCGTACGATCCGGCAACAAGCGATGCCAAGTCGGCGCAGAGTTCGAGCGACCGGAGCATCTGGCTCGGTGACGACGAGCATTCCTGGGTGTCCGCAGGCGACGTCGGAGCGACGTCGGATGATTTGGCCGCCGCTGTGGAGGCACTGGTCGATCAACTGACCGACGACGAGCTGGTCATCGAAGTTCAGCGCGACCAGGCAGGCAACAACTGGGCGGTGGTGCTGGGTGGCTATTGCGAAACCGAATCCAGTTGTGTCCAGTACACGCGCATGGTGAGCCTGGAGGAGCAAGTCTCCGGAGCGGACATCGCCGGCGATTCCGGTGCAGCGGCCAAGCAGACCGGTCAGCCGCAGCACTTCAAGCTGAGCGTCGTACCCACGGCGCTGCCTTCGGTGGACATGGCCAATGTCGTCGTCCAGGCGCAAGTCGAGCCTTTCCGTGGCAATCAGCCCAGTCTGGCTGGCGATGCCGATGTTCGGCGGGTACAGCAGGGGCTGGTCGCCAAGGGCATCAGCACGACGGTGGATGGATGGTACGGCGACGGCACCACGGCGGCCTACGCGACCTGGCAACGCCGCCTCGGTTACACGGGTCTGGACGCCTCGGGAATTCCCGGACCCGGTTCATTGGCATCGCTGGGGCAGAATCGCTTCGTCCTCACCAACAAGATCATCGTCGGAGCACGTACGGAGTTCTCCGGCAAGCGGGTCAATGCGCGCACCCGCTCGATGCTGTCCGAGGCGCAGCGGTTGTTCGGTCGCACCATCGCCATCACCCAGGGTTCCTACAATGCGGGGGGTGTCGGCGCTTCGGCCGGTACGCACGACGGTGGCGGCGTGATCGATCTCAGCGTTTCGGCATTGAGCACCACGCAGCGCTGGCAGCTCGTGAAGGCACTGCGCAGGGTCGGTTTCGCCGCGTGGTGGCGGACTCCCGCGCAGGGCAACTGGAATGACCATATTCACGCCGTCGCGATCGGCGATACCGACATGTCTTTGTCGGCGCGCAACCAGGTGGCCGATTACTACGTCGGCAAGAACGGCCTGGCGAATCACGAGGCGGACAACACGCCCTCGGCCTATCGCGTGGCATTCACCTGGTGGGAGAAGTACTGAGCTTCTACCAGGCGGCCCGATCCGCGCGGGATGAAACGCCGGCCATGGATGGCCGGTTCGCAAATCGAGTGCGCAAGCGCTTGATTTGGCGAAGTCGATTCCAGACATGCGCCGGACTCGGCGCGGGCTGGCGAGTTCGGGATGGACTCATCCAGACCGGTTTCTTCCTGACCCCGGGTTGGTTCGTTTGCCTCAATGCACGTCGCGACGGCGAGCAGATTGCACCGTCATTCGGGCGACGATGGATCCCGTATCGGGCCAGCGGTCGACATCACCGGAAAAGCGCACGACGTTTTCCCGGATGAGCGCCAGTTACTCCCCAAGGCTCAATCCAGGCGCAGTTCCGACACGTCCTAGTCCGGTCAGCTTACGACGTCGTGCGGTCGCGCGCGCCACTTTCGGCTTCAGAGGAAAGGCGCCCGCCAGCCGGCCGGTCGGGGAGGGCGATCGGCAAACTTTGGCTGGCGGGCATTGAACTCGGGTTGGCGCGATCCCTGCGCCCGGATCGACGCGTGGCGCCGATCCGTGTGGCTGCGGATTACTCTGCAGCCTTGCCTTCTTCGGCGGCCGGCGCGACGGACTTCTTCGCGAGCGCCTTGCGTGGCTTGGCGGCCGGCCTGGCCGGCGCTTCGTCCTTCGCGACTGGTTTGGTTTCGGCTTTTGCGGCGGGTTTGACTTCGGCCTTCGCAGCGGGTCTTTTTGCGGTTGGCCGGACCGGCTTGGACGCTGCAGCGGCCTTCGCAGGGGCCGCCTTGGTGGCTGGCTTCTTGGCCTTCGCCTGGGCACGGTTGCCGGCGTCGAGCGCGCGCACCGCACGACTCAGTTCGTCGACCCGCTTCGCCAGTTGCTCCAGTTCCTCGCGGCCGGGGATGCCGAGCCCGGCGAGCGCCTTGGACACGCGGTTCTCGAAGACCTGCTCCAGACGATCCCAGGTGTCCGTCGCCCGTTCCTTGACCTGCGATACCGACTTCTCGACCATGCCACGCACTTCCTCGACCTTGCTGCCGGTCAGCTTGCGCGTCGCCTTTTCCAGCGCCGAGCCTTCCTTGACCAGCGTTTCGTAGAGCTTGCCGCTCTGCTCCTGCGCCTTCGCGAAGGCGCCGAGACCGGCCAGCCAGATCTGCTCGGCCTGCTCCATGATGGCCTTGGCGGTGTTCTTCAGCGTGTTGTCGCTGCCGGCGTCGGCAATCTTGGCCTTCAGCTTGGAACCCTTCGACGTCTTCATGATGTCCTCTGCGTCAGTGCAGCCCCGTCCCGCGCCGGACGGGTCCGACGCGCTGTTGTGAGCGTGCATGCTGCGGTTCGCAGCTAGAATATTCACACTATGCAAAATGTCGAAAAGGCCCGTCTTGACGCGGTTTTTCGAGCATTCGCACAAGTCCGTGGCGGCTATCGCGCAGATCGGCAGATGGCCGGATCCGGCGGCGCCGGGTGTGCCCGGCGCGAACCGCGGCGGGCTTCAGTCCACACCCTGGCGGGCGCCTTCGAGATCGTCACGCGAGCGGGACGGCAGGCTGCGGCGCTGGCGATCGAGCACGCGTTCGAGTTCGTGCAGCGCGCGGTGCAGGCGCGACAGCACCGTGGAGTTCGGTGGCCGGGTGCCTTCCAGGCCGTCCCAGACGGTGCGCTGGGCATCGTCGAGGATGTCGTCGCGCAGCTTCAGGCCGTGACGCTCGAGCACCGGCGACAGCAGTTCGCGGCGGTTGCGCAGGTCAGCCAGGGTGGTCTGGTAGGCGTGCTCACAGAGGTGGCGGCGGCTGCTGAAGCTGAACACGTTGGTGAAGAACATCTCGGCGTCGTCCGGGTCCGGCTGGAACAGCACCAGGTCCGAATGGTCGTAGCTTTTGTCGTACTTGCCGAAGCCGACGCGCATGCGCGAATACAGCATGGCGCGAATGGTCTGGCTCATCACCCGCGGCAGGCCGCCGTCGACCAGGCTGCCCGGCGGTTCGTCGCCGCGGTCGCGCAGCGCCGAGGCGTCGAAGGGCACCAGCGGGTTCAGCGCCAGCAACAGATCGAGGTCTTCGTCGAGCGCGACCGACGCATGCAGCGTACGTTGCAGCGCACCGTCGACGTAGTGGCGGCCGCCGATCTCGACGGGTGGGTAGAAGCCCGGCAGCGCCGAGGAGGCCTGAACCGCCTTGCTGATCGGCACGTTCGGGGCTTCGGTCGAACCGAAGCGCACCGCGTGGCCGGTGTCGAGGTCGACCGCGATCACGTACAGCGGGCGGTCGAGGGCGCGAAAGTCGTTGCTGCGGCCGGGCGCGTCGAAAATGCCGCGCAGGTAGCGCTCGATGCCCTCGTTGTCGAACAGGCCGGTCGGGATCGCGGCACCGAGGCGGCCCAGCGATTCGCTCCAGCCGACCGCGCCGGGACTCGTGATCAGGTCGACCAGCCACTCGCCGACGATCTTCGGCAGCGAGCCCAGCCGTCGGATGTACTCGAAGAAAGCCGGTCTCAGGAACATCTCCGGACGGAACTGGTGTTCCGGCGATTCCTCGGTGATGAACATCCGGCACATCTCGTCGCTGCCGACGCGATTGGCGAGGCCGGCGGCGAGAAAGGCGCCGGAGCTGACGCCGACGTAGACGTCGAGCCGGGTCAGGTCGAGGCCCTCGACCGCTTCGTCGAGTGCGCGCAACGCGCCCATCTCGTAGATGCCGCCGACCGGCCCGCCGCCGGCCACCGCCAGGCCGATGCGATGGCGGTGCCGCGGCGAACGGACCCGACGCGCTTCCTGCAAATGCAGCATCCGTGCATTCCCGTAGTGAAAACCGGCCGATTGTAGTGGCCGTCGGTTCGAAATCGCGCTCGGTAGCGGAGGTTGTTTACCGTTCGTCGGGGGCGCTCTCGCGCGAGTTCGCGTGCTTGCTCGATTCGCGGCCGGCAGACTGCCGCGCACACTTGGAGACCTGCGTGGACCTGCACCTGCCCCCTGCCGCTGAACGCCCCACGCTGCGTCTGGTGCTGCGCACGGTGCTGCTGCTGCAAGTTCTGCTCGCTGGCGGCCTGGCGGCCTGGTGGATGCGCCAGGGGTGGGCGCCACTGCCGGTGGTTGCCGTTGCGGCCTCGTTGCTGCTGGGCTGGATGTGGTTCCTGGCGGCTGGCGGCTTCCTGCTGAAGTGGCTGGCGGGCGACTGGCCGCGCGCGGTGCGCGGTCGTCACTGGCCGCGCACGCTGTGGGTCGAGGGCTTGTGGATGCTGCGGCTGTTCGTGTTCGACATGGCCTGGCGTGCGTCACCGCGTCACCTGGCGGGCGATGCGCGCCGGCCGCCGGTGCTGCTGGTGCATGGCTTCCTGTGCAACGGCGCGGTCTGGCATCCCTTCGCGCGCTCGCTGCGCGCCGCTGGGTGGAATCACGTTGCGCTCAGCCTGGAGCCCACCTATCGCGATTTCCGGCGCCAGTTGGAGGTGCTCGACGATGCGGTGCGGGCGCTGGCCGCGGCCAGCGGACAGGCGTGCGTGCTGCTGGTCGGGCACAGCATGGGAGGATTGCTGGTCCGCGCCTACGCGCGGCGCGCGCCACAACGCTGCGTCGGCCTGCTGATGGTGGCGGCGCCACATCATGGCACGGCGGTCGGCGATCTCATTCACGGACTCGAACATGGCCCGCCGTCGCCGCGCTGTCGCTGGCTGCGGCAGATGAATCAGGAGGACGGTGAACGCGTCGTGCCGCCGGCCTTGAATCTGTGGAGCGCCGACGACAACATCGTGCTGCCCGCACGCAGTTCGCAGTTGCGCCAGGTGGCGGAACGTGGGCTGCACGGTCACGGCCACATGGCCCTGATCGCCACCCCCGCGGCCTGTGGCGCGCTCGTCCGGGCCCTCGACGAGATTTCGACCGAACTGGAGCGGCCAGCATGATTGCAGTGGGAGACCGTGCCCCCGATTTCGATCTGGAGGCGGACAACGGCAGTCGCTTCAAGCTCTCCTTGCAACGCGGGCGGCGCGTGCTGCTGGTGTTCTACCCGGGCGACGAGACCCCGGTGTGCACCGCGCAGCTGTGCGAGTACCGCGACGGCTTCGAGGACTATCGGGAACTCGGCGTGGACGTGGTCGGCATCAGCCGCGACGACGCCGAGAGTCACCGCAAGTTCAAGGCGCGGCGCAGCCTGCCTTTCAAACTGCTGAGCGACAGCGATCTGGCGGTCGCCCGGCGCTACGGCGCGGCCGGGCTGCTCGGAATGAAGCGTGCAGTGTTCCTGGTCGACGAGGATGGGCTGGTACGCTACGCGCACGTCGAGGCGGTGGCCCTGTTCCGACGCCGCCACGAGGAGCTGATCGAGGTTGTGCGCAAGCTTGGCAGGCCCGCCGTCCAGCGTCCCGCCGACGCACGATGAGCGCAGTCGGCGAGCGGCTGCGCGAGCTGCTGGGCCGGCTGCAGGCGCAGCATCGTCGCCAGCAGGCGGACACCGCGGTGAGCCAGCGCCTTGCCGCACTGCGCGCCTGGCAGTCGCGGCGCCTGGCGGCCAGCTATGCCGACATCCGTGGCGAGTCGCGATTTGCCGCCGCCTGCGAGTTCTTCCTCTCGGACCTGTACGGCGAGGGCGATTTCGGCGACCGCGACCGCGCCGTCGAGCGCGTGGTGCCGATCATGCTGCGGCTGTTGCCGGAAGGCGTGCTTGCGAGCCTGGCGCGCGCGATCGAGCTGAATGCACTGAGCCAGGAACTGGACTACGCGCTCGCCGCCGCGTTGCCGCCGCACTGCACGCATGCGGAGGCGATCGCCGATGTCGATTACGCCGCCGCCTACGCGCTGTCGGCCGAGCCACAGGCGCGCAAGCGCCAGCTCGCGCTGCTGTTGGTACTGGGACGGGAACTCGATCGTCTGGTGCGCAAGCCGCTGTTGTCCGAATTGCTGCACATGTGCCGCTGGCCCGCCAGGCTGGCGGGTCTGGGCGCGCTGCAGAGCTTCCTCGAACGCGGCTTCGACGCCTTCGGCAAGCTGCACGGTGCCGGTCCCTTCCTCGGCACCATCCTGCGCCGCGAGCGCGCCTTCATGCGGGCGTTGCCGTGCGTGATCGACGGCGGCGAGCTACGCCTTCAGGACCCGAATTCCTGGTCCAGGTAGCGACCGATCTCGGACTCGATCGCACCCTTGATCGGCAGCAGCAGCCAGCTGATGTCGGCATGCACCGAGACCGTCTCGGCGGTCACCGCGATGTGCCCGTCGACGCCGGCTCGGGTGAACTCGAGGATGTTGTTCTCCCACGCGGCTTCGATCTCGAAGCGCTCGCGGATGTGCTTGGCGACCTTGTCCACCGCCTTGCGCGCCCTGGCGACGCCGAGTTGGTGCTTGCGATGCATGCGGATGGTGGCCAATGGCGCGCTCCGTTCCCCTGTAGCGGTCGGTGTTGATTATGATCAAAGCCTGCTTCGGAATGGAGCGCCCCGTGCGTATTTGCCTCGCCTTGTGTCTGTCGACCGTCGTTTGCACGCTGGCCGCACAGGCGCCACCCCACGACGACCGTGCGCAGCATGAGCCAGCGGCAGTCCCGGTGGCGCCCACCGATGCGGGCAGCAGCGCCGTGGCGACGAACGCGGCGGTCGCGCCGGTGCCGACCGCCGGCAAGTCCGACCGGACACCATCCGTCGCGATGCCCGCTGCGTCGGGGGCGGTGCCCGCCGACGCCGTGCCCGCGCGCGCGGCGGTGTTCACACCGACGGCGATGCCGGTTTCGCCGGCCACGGTTCCGGCAGCGCCCGCAGCGAAATCCGCCTCGGCTGCGGCGCCCGCAGCGGTGCCTGCACCACCGAAGCCTGCGGCATCCATACCGAAGTCGCCGCCGCCCCCCGCAGCACCACCGGCACTCGCCACGATCCGCGGACAGCTCAGCCTGACCAGTGGCGGGCGCCCGCTGCGTCCCGACGATGCCGTCGACGCGGTTGTGTATTTCCGTCCGGCCACGCCGGTGCCGGTGGTGCTGCCTGCACAACCGCTGGTGATCGCCACCGAGCGCAAAACCTTCGTGCCGCGTGTGTTGCCGGTCCCGGTGGGTGCGAGCGTGCGCTTCCCCAACAACGATCCGATCCTGCACAACGTGTTCTCGACCGCGAAAGAAGCGAGCTTCGATCTCGGTCTGTACGGGCGCAGCGAGGGCGAGTCCCAGCGCTTCACCCAGCCCGGGGTGATCCGGGTTTACTGCAACGTGCACCATGCGATGGTCGCGCACGTGCTGGTGCTGGACACGCCTTTCTTCACCAAGCCGGACGCGCAGGGGCGCTTCCGTCTGACGGGTGTGCCGGCCGAGGCCGGCGAGCTCTACGTCTGGCATGAGCGCTCACAACTGTGGCGGGCCGCGGTGACACCCGGGGTCACGCCGGACGTACAGGTCAAGCTCGAACTCAGCCGGCGGCGCGTGCCGCCGCACCTCAACAAAACCGGACAGCCCTACCGGAGAACGCGTCCCGATGAGTACTGAGCGAGCTGGATTTCGCCTGCCGCTGGCCTTTCGCATCTTCGTCGCCACCGCGGTGCTGGTGGCGGTCGCGGTCGCCGTGGCCGCCTTCTTCACCATCCAGCAGGGTCGCAAGGCCGGCGCGGAGGCGGTCGCGCACGACCTGGCAGCGGCGAATGCGGCGCAGGAGCGCCTGGAGGCGCTGTCCTTCGAGAAGCTCGACCTGATCGCGCAGACCATCGCCGGCGATGCCGACTTCGTGCGCTACGTGGCGGCCGCTACCGACAGCGGCGAGGGCATCGGTCAGAGCGATCTCGCCCCGCTGGACGCGCCGCCGGACGCGGCGCCGGCGCCCGATCCGGAAACTGCATCGGCCGTCGCCACACCCGAGCCTTCCAGCGAAGCCGATACGGTGTCGGTCAAAGACCTGCTGACGCAGCAATGCGAGACCTTCGGGGTCGCCTTCGGCATGGTGCTCGATTCCGAAGGCCGGGTGGTCGCACGCACCGACGAACGCGAGGCCTTCCAGGAAGATTTCGCGAGTGACCCGATGTTCGGCACGATGATCGAGAATTTTGCCGGTGTCACCGGGTACTGGCGCGACGGCGTGACGCTCTACCAGGTGTCGGCGCGACCGATGGTCCAGCAGGGCGATGTGCTTGCCGGCTACCTGATTGCGGGCGTGCCGGTCGATGCGGCGACGGTCAAGCAGGTGCGCGCGGTCAGTGGCGGGGAAGTCGCCTACTGGATGCTCGACGGCGAGAAGCTGCGCCTGGTTGCGACCTCGGTCGACGAGGCCGCCGCCGGTCTGCTCAAGGAAGCGATCCTCGGCATGGAGGCACAGGTCAAGGAAAAACTCGCCAAGGGTGAGCCGCTCGAGCGCGTGGACATCACCCTCGGTGGTGGCAAACACGCGGCGAGCGTCGCACCGTTGTTCGGCCAGCCCGGCGACGCGGTCGGCGGGGTGCTGACGATGACTTCGGTGGACGCCGCGATGGCGCCTTTCAAGTCGATCCAGAATTCGGTGCTGCTCGGCGGCCTCGCGGCTTTGCTGCTGGCGCTCGCGGTGTCCTGGTGGCTGGCGCGGCGGGTGCTGCGACCGGTGGCCGAATTGACCGAGGCCGCCGAGCAGGCGGCCGGCGGCAACTACCATCAGCAGATCAGCATCGAAGGCAACGACGAGGTCGGCCGGCTTGGCCGTGCCTTCGATTCGTTGCTCAGCGATCTGCGCGAACAGAAGGATATCGAGGGCTACGTCGGTCACCTCACGCGTTTTCTGCCCGATCCCGGCTCGGAAGCGCCGACCGCGGTCGTGCGAACGACCCCCAAGCCTGCCACGCGGCGCGACTGTGCCCTGCTCGGACTGGAACTGCGGCGCTTCCTGAAAGCGCCGCCGAGAGGCGAGGAAGCGATCACGTTGACCGCACTCGGACAACTGATCGAGGAGGCGCAGGCGCGTGCGCAGGCAGCAGGTGGCGAATTGCTGGAACAGGAGGGCCCGCGGCTGCTGTTCGGCTTCGGTGGTGAGGCCGCCGAGTTGCGCGCGCTGGCCACGGTCCATGCCTGGTGGGAAGGCCGCATCGGCGCACCCGACAACGGCGCCGCAGCGGCGCTCGCGGTTGGCGAGATCGTGCACGGCTCGTTGCCGGCGCGGCCGGATGCGAACGCGACCATCGGCCTGCCGGTGCTGCAGGTGGAACGCCTGCTCGGCGAGACTTCGGTCGGACAGTTGCTGATGGCGCCAGCGGTCGGCGAGAAGCTCAAGGTGGCCGGTCAGACCAGCGTACTCAAAGTCACCACCGGCCAGGGCAGCGGCAAGCGCTTCCTGACCGTCGACAAGCCCGGGCTGGCCGCCGTCGCGCGTGCCACGCCTGGCATCTCCCAATCCACGGTCGTCGTCGGCGGCGACCCCAACGCCACGGTGCGCCCGGATCCGTCACAGGTCACACGCGCCGCCGGCGACACATCGTCCACGCGGCTCGCGCTCGGCATGCGCTTCGCCGGTCGCTACGAGATCCTCGCGATCCTCGGCGCGGGCGGCATGGGCATGGTGTACAAGGCCCGCGATGCCGACCTCTCAGACGTGGTGGCGCTGAAAATGCTGCGGCCGGGCATGGTGGTGGATGCCGAGCAGCTCGACCGGCTCAAAGTCGAGCTCAAGCTGGCGCGCAAGATCACCCATCCGAACGTACTGCGCACTTACGACTTCGGCGACTTCCAGGGCGTGCCCTACATCTCCATGGAATACGTGCGCGGTGTGACCCTGCGCTATCTGTTGCAACAGGCTGGCAAGCTGCCCTTCTCGGCGGCGCTGCGCATCGCCCGGCAGTTGTGCATGGGTCTGGACGCCGCCCACCAAATGGGTGTGATTCACCGCGACATCAAGCCCGAGAACCTGATCATCGAACAAAGCGGCAACGCCAAGCTGATGGACTTCGGCATCGCCCGGCCGACCGGGCGCAACGATGGCGGACATACCCAGCCGGGAACCTTCCTCGGTACCCCGAACTACGCCTCACCCGAGCAGTTGTCGGGCATGGACCTGGACCCGCGCTCGGACATCTATTCGACTGGCGTGGTGCTTTGCGAGATGTTCTGCGGCAAGCTTCCTTTCAGCGGTGGCAACACCATGGAGCTCTATCTGGCGCACTTGCAACAGCCACCGATCAAGCCCTCCGAGCTGTGGCCGGACATTCCGCGGCCCCTGGAGACGGTGATCCTGAAGTGCCTGGAGAAGAAACCCGACGACCGCTACGCCACGGTCGCGGATCTGCTGGTGGCCTTGTCCGGCCTGCGCGCCTGAGGGGGAAATATGCACAATCGCTGCGGTATCGCTCTGTCGTTCGCACTGGCGCTGGCCTCCTCACCGGTGGTGGCGCAGGAAGCGGAGGCGGCCTCGGAGGAGGCAGCGGCCTTCGACTGGAGCATCGAGCTGCGCCTGCGTGGCGAGCGCACCGTCAACATCCCCGGGCGGGTGGACGACATCGAGCGCATGCGCTCGGCGCTGCGTGCCGGCTTCATCTACGATCCGGGCAATGGTTGGGAGTTCGGCGCCACCGCCAAACTGGCCGCGGGAGACGACGACAACGACGACAACCGCCGCAACAACGACAACGAGGAGTCCAACGGCGCAGCGCTCGATGAGCTCTACGCCGCGTACCACTTCAGCGCGGACGGGCGCTTGCAGCTTGGCAAGACAGGCATGCCCCTGGTGCTGTCGCCGTTGCTGTGGGACCGCGATCTGCGCCCGTTCGGCGCGAGCATCGACTACACCCACGGCGTGCGCGACTTCGATGCGCTGCACGTCACCGCCGGGTATTTCGCCGGCGATCACCTGTACGGCGACGAGTCGCGCATCGCCGCGCTACAGATCGGCTATGGCTGGATGGAGGGCGCGGAAACCGGCTTTTCGACCTTCTTGAGCTACCTCGATTTCGACGATCTCGATGTGCTCGCGCGCGAAGGTCTTGGGCGCACCAACCGGCGCATCGCCGGTCGCCTCCTGTCCGACTACGAGTTGCTGGACCTGCAACTGATCGGCCGCACCCGGGTCTTCGAGGCGCCGCTGGTGGCGCGCCTGGACCTGGTGCGCAACTACGGTGCCGACGATTTGCGGGATGGTGGCCGCTTCAGTCTGGTGTGGGGTGATGCCGACCGCGACGGCGGCTGGGAGCTCGGCTACGCCTACCAGCGTGCACAACGCGACGCGGTGCTGGCGGCCTTCGCCGAGGACGACTGGTGGTTCCACAGCTTCGCGCACGGGTACATGCCTTGGGTCGCTTACGGATTCGGCCCGCACCTGAGCCTGCAGGCGACCGCTTTCCTCGAACGCCGCGACGGCATTGAGGCGTATACCGAGCGCTACCTGCTCGACCTGCGTTCGCGCTGGTAGTCTTGCGCGCCAGTCTCTCCAACGAAGGTCACGGCACGGCTCGATGAAGATCAGCTTCCCAGGCGGCGAGCGACAGGACTTCCTGGCGGAGCACGGCCCGGTGCGCGTCGGCTCGGCGGCCGACAACGACATCGTGCTGCCGGCCGGCAAGCAGGTCCGGGCGTATCACCTGGAGTTGCAGATGGAGCCGCGCCGCGGGGTCAGCCTGAGCGTTTCCGATCGCGCCGCCGTGGTCCACGTCAACGGCCGCCCGGTGCGCGAGAAGGCGATTCTGCGTCTCGGCGACACGATCAGCGTGGGCAGCGTGCGCCTGGTCATGCGCCCGGACGTGGATCGCAACGAGAAGCCGCCGAAGCCGGCCCCGGACGGCGACGGCCAACACCGTTATGCACCACCGCGGGTGGTGCTGCGGGGCGTCTCCGGCAATCATTTCGGCAAGGTCGTTCCGTTGCGAGGGAAGACCGTGATCGGTCGCGGCAGCGATTGCGACATCATCCTCAACGAGTCGGAAATGAGCCGTCGTCACGCGCTCATCGAGAACACCGGCGATGGTCTGTTCCTGCGCGACCTGGGTTCGGCCAACGGCACCTTCGTCAACGGGACGCCAGTGCGCGACACCGTGCTCAAGCCGGGTGACCAGCTGGCCTTCGATCAGACCCGTTTCCTGATCGAGGCGCCGGGTTATCTGATCGCGATGCCGGGCGACGAGACACCGCCGGCACACACCGGCGTGATTACCCAGGTGCAGCGACCGCTGATGTTGCCACAGGCCTCCGTGCCCGCCGCCGCCCCCCCCGAGGACGAGAACAGCGCGGTCGACTGGATCATCATGGGCGCCGCTGTGGTCACGCTGGTTGCGCTCGCCGTGCTGGTGTGGATGGAGTTTGGCCGCACCGGCTGAGAAGTCGCCACTGCGCTTCGTTGCCGCGCATTCGACTTCGGTTGCACTCGTCGCCCGCCCGCCGGCACGGTCCGCGTCCGCGATCAGATCGGCGTGCCCGCATCCACCAGCCGTCGGCTGCCATCGCGGGCGCGGCGCAGCGCTTCGGTGGCGCGCTGCAGCAGGTGTTCGGCTTCAAGCTCGTGTCCGCTTGCGGTGGCGATGCCTATGCTGGTGCTGTCGCGTGCGCAGGCATGGCCATCGGCGTCCGGCTGTTCCAGCGAATCGAGGATGCGGTGCGCCAGACGGTGCGCCGCATAGGGTCCGTCCATGAATTCGGCGACGATCATCCAGGCTTGCGGCTCGGTCTGGGCCACGAAGTCGCTGCGGCGCGCACACCGACGCAGACGCTGGTCGATCTCGTCGGCACTGGCGCCGGCTGCGACGCGACGGTCGATCTCCAGGCACAGCACCGCAAGCATCGACGAGTGATTGCGCGCCCGCGAGATCGCCGCATCGAGAAAGTGACGCAGGCCGGTGCGACCGGCCTGTGGCGTGTCGACTTCGCGCACCTGCGGCACGGGGGAAGGCACATCGAACAAACGTCGGATCCTCGCATTCTCGACGGCGGCGGAGCATAACAGCGCATCGGAGCCGCACCGGACTGCACCGACCGATCGTTCCGGGTGCGCGCCAGACTGGTCGATTCCAGCAGCCGTTGCCTTGATGCGCGTCACACGCTTCACCGCCGGGCTGGCCGCGCCGTCGGATCGTCGTCCATCATCGCCGGGGCCGCCCGATCCACGGACCCGCCATATCCGGGCTTGCGACCGGCGTGGTGCGAGCACCTCATGCACCGCGGCCTTTGGCGGCGCCACTTTGGCGGTGGACGCCAGGGCGCGGGCCTCCCTCGGGATGGTGGCGCGCCTGCGCGGCGGTCAGATCGGCGATACGCCGCCGGAAAGGTGCGGAATGTCCGCCTGCGCGTGCCCCGCTCGTGGGATAGTGGAGGCCTTCGCCCGGAGCGAGCGCATGCGCCACCTGGCACTGTTCCTTTGCATGGCGGGTGCCGCGCCTGTCGCGGCGCAGTTCACCACGCCGGTGCAGCAATCCGCCTACGGCGGTTGCGGTCTCTCGAGCTGCCAGGTCGGCTGGTACAGCGGCCCGGCGGTCGCCGACCTCGAAGGCAATGGCTCGCTCGAGATCGTCTGGGGCAGCTTCGACGTGGTCGCGCTCGACGCCGCCGGCGGCGAACGCTGGCGCGGCGCCAATGCGCAGCGCGTGTGGCCGGCGATCGCGGTCGCCGACTTCGATCCGGGCTCGCCCGGGCTCGAGAGCGCGGTTGGCCGCAATGGCAACCAGTTGACGCTCTACAGCGCCACCGGCGCGGTGTTGTGGACGCGCAGCCCCTTCAGCGGCGGCGAGGTGCGCAGCCTCGCGGCCGGCGACATCGACGGCAATGGCGACCTCGAGATCGTGGTCGGCCGCGCCTCCAGCGGCGGTACGCTGCAGGTGTCCGTCTACGAGCACGATGGCAGCGTGCGCACGGGCTGGCCGGCGCGCCGCACCGGCGAACCCGGATTTGGCGCCGGCATGTACAACGAGAACCTCGCGCTCGGCGACCTCGACGGCGACGGCCAGCACGAGGTCTACGCGCCCACCGACACCCACTACATCACCGCGCTGCACCCGAACGGCGACCAGTTGCTCGCAAGCACGCTGTACGGGCTGTCGATGGGCCTGCAGAAGACCTGGGCCCAGGTCGGCGTGCACGTCGAGCACGCCGTGGACCTGCAGGGCTTCGCAAACTGCGGCACCCAGCACCGGCCGAACTTCGCGAATGCCGCCCCGGCGATCGCCGACCTGGACGGCAATGGCAGCCTCGAGCTGATCGTCCCCGGCGACGTCTACAACTGCGCAATCGGCGATCCCGCCGGCGACCTCTACTACCTGCCGTGGATCCTGAAGCGCGATCGCACCCGCTGGAGCAATGCGAGCGTCGACTGGACCACGATCCCGCCACCCGGCGCGAGCGGCGGACCGATCATCCAGGGCCAGTTTGCGACCATCGAGGACGCGGTCGTCAATGCGGTGCCGGCCGACCTCGATGGCGATGGTCAACGCGAGATCCTGTTCCAGAGCTACGACGGCAAGCTGCACGCCTGGTGGCTGGACAAGACCGAGAAACACAGTTGGCCGTACACCATTCCCGGCACCGGTTTCCGCTTCGGCGCCGAGCCCGCGGTCGCCGACCTCGACGGCGACGGCGATGCCGAGGTGATTTTCACGACCTGGCCGCAGAAAGGCGGCAACGCGGTCGGCCAGTTGCTCGTGCTGAGCCACCAGGGCGTGCTGCTGACCTCGGTGAACCTGCCGGCGCCGCGCGGCGGCAACTGGAACGGCGGGCTGGCCGCGCCGACGCTGGCGCAGCTCGACGCCGATCCGAACTGGGAAGCGGTGGTCGGCACCAGTCGTTCGGGCGTGGTCGTCTACGAGCTGCAGGGCAGCGCCGCGACCGCGATCCGCTGGGGCACCGCGCGCGGCAACCTGCTGCGCAACGGCCAACCGCCAGCCACGGGACCCGCCAATGCCTTGTTCCGCAACGGGTTTGAGTGATTGCGCCGGTGCGAACCGACGAGACGCAAGGGGCGCAAGTCCCGGCCAGCGAGAGGAGTAGCGATCCACGCTGTCCCCGAATTCTGCATGGCAGACTGTTGACGGGGCATCCACAGGCCAGCCATTGAGCTGCGGAAGAAGCCTGATTCCGGGCGCCGACGCTGTTCATTAGCGCCCGCACTGACCCGGGAAGTCTTCCCCTGTCTCGCTCCCGCCCTCTCGCTCCCGCCCCTCAGTTCTTGCCCGCGAACAGTTCGCGCCCGACCAGCATGCGCCGGATTTCCTGGGTGCCGGCGCCGATTTCGTAGAGCTTGGCGTCGCGCAGCAGACGGCCGGCGGGGTAGTCGTTGATGTAGCCGTTGCCGCCGAGCGACTGGATCGCCTCCAGCGACACGTCGACTGCGGCCTTCGAGCAGTACAGCAGGCAGCTCGCCGGATCCACGCGCGAGCGCAGGCCGGCATCGTAGTCCTGCGCCACGCGGTAGGCGTAGGCGCGCGAGGATTGCAGCGCGGTGTACATGTCGGCGAGCTTGGCCTGCATGATCCCGAAGGTGCCGATCGGCTGGTCGAACTGCTTGCGCTCGCGCACGTAGGCGAGAGTCAGGTCGAAGCCCGCCTGCATCAGCCCGAGCGGGCCGCCGGCGAGCACCAGGCGCTCGGTGTTGAGGCCGCTCATCAGCACCTTGACGCCCTGGTCGATCTCGCCAAGCACGTTCTCGGCCGGGATCTCGCAATCGTCGAAGACCAGCTCGCAGGTGTTGGAACCGCGCATACCGAGCTTGTCCAGCTTCTGCGCGCTGCGGAAGCCCGGCATGCCCTTCTCGACGATGAAGGCGGTCATGCAGCGCGAGCCGCGGTCCTTCGGCGCGGTGCGCATGTACACCACCAGCACCTCGGCGTCCGGGCCGTTGGTGATCCACATCTTCGAGCCGTTCGCCACCCAGACGTCGCCGCGCTTCTCGGCGCGGCAGCTCATCGAGCCGACCACGTCCGAGCCGGCGCCGGGTTCGCTCATCGCCAGCGCGCCCACCCACTCGCCGCTGCACAGCTTCGGCAGGTATTTCGTGCGTTGCGTCGGCGAGGCGTTGTTGTAGAGGTTCTGCACGCACAGGTTGGAGTGCGCGCCGTAGGACAGCCCCACCGAACCCGAGGCGCGCGAGATCTCCTCCATCGCGACCAGGTGCGCGAGGTAGCCCATGCCGCTGCCGCCGTACTCCGGATCGACCGTGATCCCGAGCAGCCCGAGCTCGCCGAGCTTGGGCCAGAGGTCGCGCGGAAAGCTGTTGCTCTTGTCGATCTCATCCGCCCGCGGCGCGATCTCGCTGTCGGCGAAACGCCGCACGGTGTCGCGCAACAGGTCCAGTTCTTCGCCGAGGGAGGTCATGGGATCGCGCTCCGGTCTTGCCGTTCGGAGCGCTTTCCGACTGCGCTCCGCTCAGGCTTTGAATGGTGGACGCAAAGGACGCAAAGGGGCGCAAAGGACGCAAAAATAGAGCAGGGACACGATGGGCTGCTCATCATCCGCTCTTCTTTGCGTCCTTTGCGCCCCTTTGCGTCCTTTGCGTCACGAATCAGCCGCCACGAACAGCGCGCCGGGTCAGTTGCGCGAGCGGCCCTTGAACATCGGCCGCGCGCTGCCCATGTACGGCAGCTTGACCTTGCCGATGGTGCTGATGCGCTCCTCGGCCATGCGGTCGGCGGCTTTCCAGGTGGCGATGCCGTCGCGCTTGGCGATCTTGAAGATCATGCCGACGTTGTAATAGATCGAGCGCAGCATGCGCATCGCGCGTTCGCGGTCGTAGCCGTCGAGCTCGATCGACACGTTCATCAGGCCGCCCGCGTTGACCGCGTAGTCCGGCGCGTAGAGGATGCCGCGGCGCTCGAGCTCGTCGCCGCATTCGTCGGTGGCGAGCTGGTTGTTGGCGGCACCGCAGACGATCTTGAACTTGAAGCGCGGCATGGTCTTCTCGTTGACCGTGCCGCCGAGCGCGCAGGGACTGTAGACGTCGGCGTCGACGTCGTAGATCTCGTCCAGCGCGACCGCCTCGCAGCCGAGTTCCTCGACGCAGCGCTGCACCGCGGCGCGGTTGATGTCGGTGACGAAGACCTTGGCCTTCTCGGCGCGCAGCAGCTTGCACAGCTCGTAGCCGACGTGGCCGACGCCCTGCACCGCATAGCTGAACTTGCCGACTTCCTCGGTGCCGAAGCGCACGTGCAGGCTGGTCATGATGCCCTGCAGGGTGCCGGCGGCGGTGAACGGCGAGGGATCGCCGGAACCGCCGTGCACCTGGTGCACGCCGGAGACGTAGTCGGTCTCCTGGAACACGTATTCCATGTCGTTGACGTCGATGCCGACGTCCTCGGCGGTGATGTAGCGGCCGCCGAGCGAGTTCACGAAGCGGCCGAAGGCGCGGAACAGGCCTTCGGACTTGTCGCGCGAGGGATCGCCGATGATCACGCCCTTGCCGCCGCCGAGGTTCAGTCCCGCCACCGCGGCCTTGTAGGTCATGCCGCGCGACAGCCGCAGCACGTCGTTCAGCGCTTCCTGCTCGTTCTTGTACGGCCACATGCGCAGGCCGCCGAGCGCCGGGCCGAGGGTGGTGTTGTGGACGGCGACGATGGCCTTCAGGCCGACGTCCTTGTTGTGGCAGAACACGACCTGCTCGTGGCCCAGTTGGCCGATCGTCTCGAACACCATGGCGGTCACTCTCTCGAAGGCGGGGAAGGCGCCGACGCGGGAGGCAGGCGCGCGACGGCCTTGGCGGCCGCGGAATCTTTCGCGCTGTAGCACCCTCCCGGCGTGCAAGCGGCGCGGATCATACGCAGATGGGATGACTTGCCCAAGGTTGGTGCACTCCCGGCCGGGCCGCGGTTCAGGCTTCGATCGATTCGACGCGTGGACGCGGTGGGTGCTGCCGGCATCGGTCCAGGACCCCGGGGTGCGATAGGATCACGGCACCTGCAGCGGAGAGCACTCGATGGAAACCCAGGATGCCGTGGTGCCTTCGCCGCAGACACTGGAGACCGTGCCGCCGGCACGCAGTTGGCGCAACCTGTTCGGGCTGCGCGTGGTCGCGATCGCGCTCGCGCTGCTGGTCGTCGGCATGCTCGCGCTGATGTTCTGGTGGTCGACCGAGCCCGCGCGCTTCAGCGTCAAGGCCGCGGCGGAAGCGCGCGCGAAGGCCGCCGGGCAGCAGGTGGTGCCGGGCTACACCAGCGTCGCCACCTCGATCCGCATCGCCGAGACCCTGCTCGACAAGCGCGGTGGCTACCTGTCCAACGACATCGCGCCGCCGGGCGTGCTGATGGACAACATTCCCGAATGGGAGTTCGGCGTGCTCCAGCAGTTGCGCGACTTCACGCTCGCCTTGCGCAACGACTTCTCGCGCTCGCAGAGCCAGTCCGAGGACGACGTCGACCTGCGCGAGGCGCAGCCCTTGTTCGCCTACAGCAACGACCACTGGATCCTGCCTTCCACCGAGAGCCAGTACCGCAAGGGCATCGAGCACCTCGATGCCTACCTGAAGCGGCTCGCCGACGCCGACCAGTTCAATGCGCAGTTCTATGCGCGCGCCGACAACCTGGTCGCCTGGCTGTCGTTGGTCGAGAAGCAGATGGGCTCGCTGTCGCAGCGCCTGTCGATGAGCGTCGGCCAGGTGCGCATCAACACCGACCTCGCCAACGACGGCCAGGCCACCCAGTCGACCCCCGCGCCGGCGGTGGTGATCACGCGCACACCCTGGATGCAGATCGACAACGTCTTCTACGAGGCGCGCGGCGCCAGTTGGGCACTGCTGCACCTGCTGCGCGCGATCGAACGCGACTTCGAGCCGGTGCTGAAAGACAAGAACGCGGCGATCAGCGTCAAGCAGATCATCCGCGAGCTGGAAGAGTCGCAGGCGGCGATCTACAGCCCGATCATTCTCAACGGCGGTGGCTACGGCTTCTTCGCGAACCATTCCCTGGTGATGGCCAACTACATTTCGCGCGCCAACGCAGCCTTGATCGACCTGCGTAAACTCCTGGAGAGGGGGTGAATCGCGATCGCGCGCAGCGCGAGCCGGCGCATGCGCCGGCAGCGATTCACGCCGAGGGCAGGAGCCGGAGGCCGGGCTGCCTGGCGAGCGCAGGATGCGCGAGGCTGACAGCAATCCGCGAGGCCGTTCAGTTCTGGGCCGGCAACTCCGGTGGCGTGATCGGCGTCTCGTCGGGCGTGTCTGCACGCAGTCCGTCGGGCACCAACTCATTCGTAAAGAAGGCGATCAGCGCGCGGTTGCAGGCGCCGATCGCGTCGAAAGGCGTGCCATGGCGGGAACCGGCGACTACGCGTAGCTCCGCGCGCAGGCGTCGGGCCCAGTTGCGCTTTTCCGCGAGTGGCGTGTAGTCGAGTTCGCCGACCAGCATCAGCATCCGCGTGGCGAAGTCCTCACAGCGATCCGCGGCGCACCAGGCCGCCAGCGCCTGCGCACAACGCAGGTAGGGCTCCACCTGGCTGCGGCCGACCACTTCGACGACACGCTTGCGCATCGCGGCCTGGTGTGCGTGCGGGAACATCCGACGCGCGACCATGCGTGCGGTGCGCGGCAGGCCAAGCAGGCGCACCAGCGCAAGCTGTGTGTTCAATTCCAGCCACTTGCGCCAGTGATCGACGCGGTAGCTCGGCAAGCTGTTGATGGTCGCCATGGCGGTCACACGATGCGGCTGCTGCAACGTCATTTCCAGCGCCACCGCGCCGCCCATCGAGAAGCCAGCGATGCCGATTCGATCAAACCCGAGCGCATCCATCAGTGCCCACAGTGCGACCGCGTGTCCGGCGATGGACACTTCCTTGTACGCAACGCTGCGGCCGCAGCCGGGAAGGTCCGGCACCAGCAGATGAAAATGGCCAGCCAGGGGTGTGATCTGGAAGGCCCAGTCCTCACCGCTCGAACCCAGTCCATGGATCAGTAGCAATGGTGGGCCGGCGCCAAAGCGGCGCAGATAGGGAAGCACGGTCGGTGTCGGACGGCGGCGTGTGCCAGGGTGCACAAAGATTACGCGGAAGGTCCGACGAGTGCTTGCAGTGCTCATACACACCCGATCCAATACGCGGGACACTGCACTGGAGCCCGCCATGCGTCCGCTGCACGCGATCATCCTCGTAAGCGCGCTGCTTCCGGTTTGCGCCGCGATCCATGCCGCATCCGCACTCGCCCCCGGCACCCGGGTGGAAGCCTCGCCCCAGCAGATGGAGCAGTTCTGGGAGCCTTGTGTCGTCGAGAGCGGACCCAATCAGTGGGATCAGTACCGACTGGAGTGCGCCGGTTACGTGCTGCCAGTGCCGTCGAAGTGGATTCGTGAGCCGCGCACGCCGGTCACCACGGCGGTCGCGGCGGCTCCGCCTCCGTCCGCGCCGTCGCAAGTTCCTGCCGCGTCTTCAACGCCGGAGCCCGGCCATGCGCGGCCGGAGCGGGTCGCTGCGGGCAGTTACGAGTGTTGGGCATTCTCCAGCGCGCGCATGGACCTGAACTTCGAGATCACCGCACCGGGGCGCTACACGGCGGCAGCCGACGGCAGCAGTGGCGGCTATTCCCATGACCCTGACAGTGGCTCGATCCGCTTCGACGGGTACCTGGGCGAGGCGATGCCGGAGGGGTTCACTGCGGTTTACCATGAGAACAACGGGCGTCCCACGGTGAGTTTTCGTGGTCGCAGCGGTGCCGAAGCCTCGTTCTGCGAGCGCATGTAAGCCGGTTGAGGCCGGGCGCCTCACCGACGCGAGACCCGCGTGCGCGGATGCGTTGTGTGGACCTTCGTTTCCGGAGTCATTCCAATGCGTGTTCCGACACTCGCGATACTCGCCTGCTCGCTGCTGGGTGCATGTGCGTCCACCCCATCGCCCATTGCGCAGACTCTTCCGCCCGCCGCTTCCGGCTATGTCGACAAGGCGACACGCATGCCGGGTGGCTTGCTGATCGGTGGTCAGCCGACGCAGGCCGACTGGCCCGCGCTCAAGGCTGCTGGCATCCGTCGCGTGATCAACCTGCGTACGCCTGAAGAGATGGGGACGATAGGCTACGACCAGGCGGCCGAGCTGCAAGCGCTGGGCATCTCCTACCAGACTCATCCGGTCGGCGGCAATGCTCATCCCTACACGCCGGCCCTGGTCGAGGTTTTCGATGCACAGATGCGTGCGGGCGGCGGTGACCTGCTGCTGCACTGCGCCTCCGGTGTCCGCGCCGGCCAGTTGTACGCCGCATGGCTGGTGCGTTACCGCGGCTATACGCCGGAGGCGGCCTTGCGCACCCTGGAACCGCTGGGAGGCTGGCCCTTGCCATTGGAGAAGCTGCTCGGTCGGCCCTTGCGTGTGGAATGGCGCTGAGAGGCTGTGTATCTAGCCGGAGTGTGCGCCGAACTCCGGGAAAGGGATCGGCGCAGACCTTCAGTCGTCGCCGGATTGCGCTGGTGATGCAGACGCAGTCTCCTGCGTTGGCGCATCGCCCTCCGCTGACGGAGCGTCCGCCGGCTTCGGGACGAAGCCGAGGCCAAACTCCACCACCACCGGCGGGCGGGCGCGCACCGGCGGGATGTCCGAGGTGAACTCGCCATCGCCCTGCGGGTAGCCTTCCGGCAGCGATTCGCCCTGTGCGAGCGCAGGCGGCGCCAGCCGTAGAGCGAGTCGGCCGGGATCGAGGAAGGCTTTCGCCAGGTTGCCCCGGGTCCAGTCGCTGACGAAACCGCCGTAATCCCAGCCGAATCCCAGAAAGCGGAAGGGCTTGCCGTTGATGCGTTCGAGCTCGACGCTGCTGGTGCCCATGCGGATGCCGAGCGGTCCGGTCCATTTCGATTGCGGATCACGGATGTGAATCGCGGAAATCGTGGTCTGTGGATCGGCGTCGAGGAAATGGACGTAGGCACGACGCGTCGGGTCTTCGGCGTGGATGATCGCGCCGGCTTCGCTGTCGCCCTCGCCGAGCGGCACCGGCTGCAAGCTGATCGCTGCCTCGCCATAACGACCGCGTAGCGCCGGCAGGCCCATGCTGGCCTGGAAGCCGTTGCCGCCAACCGCAAGCACGTAGAGATCGGCCTCGGGAACGGCGGACACCGGTGGCGTGGGGATGATCTTTGTTGGCGCGGTGGGTGGAGGCGCCGACGATTGCTCGCCGCAGCCCGCGAGCAGCAGCACACTCAGCAGGCAGATCCTTCGCTCCATCATTCGAATCCTGTGGCGAAGATCGAGGGTGGAACCGCACAACTCGGCATGGTTCCGCTCGGATCGACCCCATCGCCGAACCACAGCACCGCGTGACCGCCGACGATGCCGACCCCGAGGCCGCGGAAGTTGATCCCGGCCCATACCCCCTGCTGCAGGATCACCTCGCGATGCGCGGGGCTCGCCTGCCACAGTGCGAGTGCGACGGCGGCGGTGATCTGCGAGCCCGCCTGCGCGGCGTTCTCGTAGCCGTTGCCGGTATAGATCGGGTTTCCGGGTGGCGTGCCCTGGGAGATCTGGCGCGGTTTGGCCCACATCTGCGCTGCCTGTGCATGGTCGGCGGTGTAGCAGACCGCCTGCCACAGCGTGGGCCGCGCGCCCGACCAGCTGTGCAGATTGCAGGCGCCGCCGTAGGGCGCATTCACGGTCAGATCCCAGGCGTGCCACTGGCCGGTGGTCGACAACCACCACGACGCGGGCAACGCCGCCCTGCCGTTCTGCTGGCGATAGGCGTTGACCTGCTGCACCAGTGCCGCTTCCTCGGCGTTCAGGCAGACGCCGGTATTCGACGGTGGCATCGATTGCGCCCAGGCGGGTGCAAGCCCGGCGGCGCAGCAACACAGCCAGAGTCTGACGATGGCAAGACGAAGAGTTCTGTGGGATCGCAAGATGAAGACGGAAGGGTTGCCGGACGCGCGCAAGGGTAAACCAGGACGCAACCACGAGCACGGCCGGCGGTCGGCGAATGGGTTCAGACGTTCAGCGCCCGCGCATGGTGTCGCAGATGCTCCTCGATGAAGCTCGCGATGAAGTAGTAGCCGTGGTCGTGGCCGTGGTGGCGGCGCAGGATCAACCGCTGGCCTGTCGCCGCGCAGGCGGCTTCCAGACGTTCGGGCTGCAACTGGGTGTCGAGAAAACGGTCCGCCAGACCCTGGTCGACCAGCAGCGGCGCGCAGCGCTGGACCGCGTGCAGCAGCTCGCAGGCGTCGTGCCGCGCCCACGCCGCCGGATCCTCGCCGAGGTAGCGCGGCAGCGCCTTGCGCCCCCAGGGTACCTGCGTCGGCGCGACGATCGGCGCGAAGGCCGACACGCTGCGGAACAGGGCAGGGTGGCGCAGCGCCAGCGTCAGTGCGCCGTGCCCGCCCATCGAGTGGCCGAAGATGCCACAGCATTCGAGGTCGCCACCGAACTCGCTTCCGATCAGCGCGCGCAGCTCGTCGACGACGAAGCTCTCCATGCGGAATCGGGTGTTCCACGGCGTGGCGCTGGCGTCCAGCCAGAAGCCGGCACCCTCGCCGAATTCCCAGTCGCCGGTGGCGCCTTCGATGCCGGTTTCGCGCGGACTGGTGTCCGGTGCCACCAGCAGCAGGCCGAGCTGTGCCGCCACGCGCTGCGCGCCGGCCTTGATCGCGAAGGTTTCCTCAGTACAGGTGAGACCGGCGAGCCAGAAGAGGACCGGCAGCCGTCCGTTGCGCGCCTGCGGCGGCCGGTAGACCGCAAAGCGCATCGGCCCGCCGCAGCAGGCCGACGGCGTGCGATAGAAGCCCTGCACGCCGCCGAAGCAGGCGTGCTCGGAAAGCACCTCCAGCGCCATCAGTACAGCACCACGCTGCGGATGGACTCGCCACGTTTCATCAGTTCGAAGCCTTCGTTGATGCGCTCCAGTGGCAGCGTGTGCGTGATCAGGCGATCGATCTCGATGCGGCCTTGCATGTACCAGTCGACGATCTTCGGCACGTCGGTGCGTCCGCGCGCGCCGCCGAAGGCGCTGCCGCGCCAGTTGCGGCCGGTGACCAGTTGGAAGGGACGCGTGCTGATCTCCTTGCCCGATTCGGCGACGCCGATGATCACGCTGGTGCCCCAGCCCTTGTGGCAGCACTCCAGCGCCTGGCGCATCAACGTGGTGTTGCCGACGCACTCGAAACTGTAGTCGGCGCCACCTTTCGTCAGCGCGACGAGGTACGGCACGAGGTCGCCCTCGACCTCCTTCGGGTTGACGAAGTCGGTCATGCCGAAGGACTCGGCGAGCGCACGCTTGGCCGGGTTGATGTCGACGCCGACGATCTGGCTGGCGCCGACCATGCGCGCGCCCTGGATCACGTTGAGGCCGATCCCGCCGAGGCCGAAGACCACCACCCGCGATCCGGCCTCGACTTTGGCCGTCCAGATCACCGCGCCGATGCCGGTGGTCACCCCGCAGCCGATGTAGCAGACCTTGTCGAAGGGCGCGTCCTCGCGGATCTTCGCGACCGCGATTTCCGGCAGCACGATGTAGTTGGCAAAGGTGCTGGTGCCCATGTAATGCCAGACCGGCGTGCCATCGAGCGAGAAGCGGCTGCTGCCGTCCGGCATCAGACCCTGGCCCTGGGTACTGCGGATCGCCTGGCACAGATTGGTCTTGGGATTGAGGCAGTACTCGCACTCGCGGCATTCGGGCGTGTACAGCGGAATCACGTGATCGCCCTTGCGCACGCTCTTGACGCCGGGGCCGACATCCACGATCACGCCCGCGCCCTCGTGACCGAGGATGCACGGAAACTTGCCCTCCGAGTCGGCGCCGGACAGCGTGTAGGCGTCGGTGTGGCAGATGCCGGTGGCGCGGATCTCGACCAGCACCTCGCCCGCGCGCGGACCCTCCAGATCGACGGTCTCGATGGACAGCGGGGCTCCGGCGCGGAAGGCGACGGCGGCGCGGATTCTCATGACGGGCTCCGGGCTTGAGACGGGCGGTCGAGTCTACCGCCGTGTGCTCCCTGCGCCGATCACGCGGCGGCCGCATGTGTTCCCGAGGTGATCGGCGTGGCAGCCGCACGCACGCGCGCCGTGCCCGCCTCAACCTTCGCGCAGTCTCCCGAACA
Source organism: Lysobacterales bacterium (assembly GCA_019187485.1). GTDB lineage: Bacteria > Pseudomonadota > Gammaproteobacteria > Xanthomonadales > SZUA-5 > JADKFD01. Next base: position 130,623 of record JABAQR010000030.1, read on the forward strand.
CCCGTTCTACTTCGCTGTGCACGAACATCACGGCGAGATCGTCTGGCTGGAGCCAGGCGAGGGCATGCGAAAGCGCGTCGAAATCGCCCTCCACAACGAGAATTCGTTCGTCCGTCAGCCCGGTCGAGTGGGCGCCCTCGCGCATCAGCGCCGGGATCTGTCCGGCAGGGCGACCGCGCCGATACTTGGGCATGTCTTTGAGGATCAGCAGGTCCGGGTGCTGTTCGGCGGCGAGCTGTCCGAGCGCGCGGATCGCGTCGTCGTCGCGGTCTCCGGCCTGGCCGATCGACACCAGCAGGCGCCGATGCGGCAGCGAGCTCGCGGTGCCGAAGATCGCCGTCAGACTGTCCGGGTTGTGACCGAAATCGGCGAGTACCCGCGCACCGGTCTCAAGCGTGTACACGTTCGCCCGGCCCGGGTTGTCGTCGACGCTGCGCCCGAACTGGTGCAGCGTGCGCCGGATGGCGTCCAGCGGCAGCTTCAGGTGGACGGCCGCCGCGGCGGCAGCCAGACAGTTGGCGATGTTGTGACGCGCGTTCGCACCGCCAGGGAGTCCGATCTCGCCGAGTGCGATCAGGTCCAGGCGCTGATGCCCGCGCTCGTAGACCAGCCGCCCCTCGCGCACGGTCGCCAGCCCGCGCAGCCTGGGCGTGGTGCGCAGCAGGCGCATCGATGGCGGCTCGACCGCGAACCAGGTCAGGTCGCAATCCTGCTTCAGCGCCTGCGCGCGGCACCATTCGTTTTCGGCGTTGGTTACCAGCACGCCGCGCAGGCGCAGCACCTTCGCGACCAGGAACTTCACTTCGGCGAGCTGCGACAGGGTGTGGATGCCCATGTCGTTCAAGTGATCGTCGGCGATGTTCGTGACCACCGCGACATCCGCCGTGCGCACCGACAAGCCGCGCCGCAACATGCCGCCGCGCGCCACCTCGAGCACCGCGAACTCGGTGCGTGGATGCCGCAACACCTTGCGCGCGCCGCCCGGGCCCGAATAGTCGTCGCGGTCGAGCACTTCGCCGCCGACCTCGACCGAATCGGTGCAGCAGTGCCCGGTCACGCGGCCGGCATTCGCAGCAATCCGTGCGAGCAGGCGCGTCGTCGTGGTCTTGCCATTGGTGCCGGTGACCAGCGCGACCGGGATCCGGTGGCGCACCGACGGCCAGTCGATGGAGTCCGGATCCGGGATCGCGTGGTAGGCGAAGGTCCGCGCGTGGCGGCCCTCGCCGACGCTCAGTTCGCCATCGCCGATCAACAGTTGCGCGCGTTCGCGCAGCGCGCGCTCGCGGAAGGCCACGAGGCGCGGATCGGCCTCGCGGTCGCGCCGCCGTTCCAGCCGTGCGCGGATGCGCGAACGGCGCGGCACCTCGTGTTCCATGACACCGGAAAGCGCCAGATCCCAGGCCCATTCGGCGATGTGCGTCGCCACCAGCAACTGGTCAATCGGCGCCGCCAGCGCGCAATGCAGCGTGGGCTCGAACCAGCGCGTCGCACGTTGAGTCTCGCCCCAGCCGAGCGCCAGCGTGAAACGCCGCACCTCACGCCGCCAGCGCGCCCCGAGCAAGGTCTTCAGCACCGGCGGTGGCCGCGTCTCGATCACCGCCCCCGGCCCATCCAGCAGGATCGTGCGTCCGGTCAGGCGGCGGGAATCGAGGAGGTAGGGGATGGTCATTGACGTGGGCCGGGAATGGCCGGAGCAGAAGCGGGGCAGGGGGCAGGGGGCGGGGGGAATGCACCGGTCTTCGCAACGGCCGCGTCGTGTTGCGGATGCCCGTGCTGAGGGACCGCGCTGGCGTCGTCGAACCTGATGAGTCCAATCCGACCACAACTCACGTCAGTGCTCGAGCGGAGCCTCATGCCATTCCCCCTGACCCCTGCCCCTGCTCTTCGCCCCCGCTCCTTCAATCCGCCTCCTCCCGCGCCAGAAACACGCCGCGCTCGTCCTGGCGGATTTCCATGGCCTGCGGCTCGGAGTAGTCCTCGAAGCCTTTCAGGCTGCCGATCACGGAGGTTGGCGCAGTGCTCAGATTCGGACGTTCGCTGGCCGCCTGCACTTCAGGCTTGAAGTAGATGATCTGCTTCCAGCTGCGCGGGATGTTGTCGGCGAAGACCACCACGAGGTCGCCCGGCCGTGCGCGCTTCAATGCCGAAGTGATCGCCTCCTGCTCGTCCTCGATGATCTCGATCTGGTCTTCGCGCACGCCGTGCTCGAGCAGGCCCTTGCGCAGCATCGCCGGCACCTCGTCGCCACGGCGACCACGGGTGTGGTCGTCGCGTTTGCAGATGTAGCTGTCGTAATGACCGGCCGCGGCCTGCGCCAGTTCCAGGATGTCCTCGTCGCGGCGGTCGCCCGGCGCGGCCATCACCACGATGCGCCGGCCGACGATGTTGAGTTGGTCGGTCAGGTTGGCCATCGCGCCGACGCCGTGGGCGTTGTGCGCGTAGTCCATGATCACCTTGAACGGGTGCTCGTCGAACACGTTCAGGCGCCCGGGTGCCTGGAAGAAGCTGGTCGTGAAGGTGCGCAGGCCGTGCTCGATGTTCTCGCGGCTGACTTTCATGCCCCAGGCCAGCGCCGCGGCGAACATCGCGTTCTGCACGTTGTGCAGCGCACGCCCCTCGATGGTCGCGGGGATCAGGTGGGTCCACATCAGCGGCAGGTGCGAGCCCTTGTCGTAGAGCGCGATCATGTGCCCGTTCATGCCCTGCTCCAGCACCACCGCGCGGCCGCTGGCGCGGATGTGCGCCTGCACCAGCGTGTGCCGCGGATTCATGGTCACGTAGCAGACATTTTTGGCGCGGGTGTACGCCGCCATGCGCAGCACGCGCGGGTCGTCCGCGTTCAGCACCGCGGTGTCGTTGGCGATCTCGACCACGGTGCGCTTGACCTCGGCCAGTTCATCGAGCGTGTCGATGCCGCGCAGCCCGAGGTGGTCGCTCTGCACGTTCAGTACCGCGGCGACATCACAGTCGCGCACCGCCATGCCGCGCTTCAAGAGCCCGCCGCGCGCGGTTTCGAGTACCGCGGCGTCGACGGTCGGATCGCGCAGCACCATGCTGGCCGCGACCGGACCCGTCATGTCGCCCTTCACGGTCAGCTTGCCGTCGATGTAGACGCCATCGGTGGTCGTGAGTCCGACGGTGTGCCCGGCCATCTTGAGGATGTGCGCGAGCATGCGGCTGGTGGTGGTCTTGCCGTTGGTGCCGGTGATGCAGGCGATCGGGATCCGCGAGGGCGCGCCGGGCGGGAACAGCATGTCCATCACCGCACCACCGACATCGCGCGACTTGCCCTCGGCCGGCGACACGTGCATGCGGAAACCGGGAGCGGCATTGATTTCGCAGATGCCGCCGCCGTGCGTCTGGTAGCTCTGCGAGATGTCGTCGGTCAGGAAATCGACGCCGCAGACGTCGAGGCCGATCGCCTTGGCCGCGCGCACCGCCATCGCCCGGTTGTCCGGGTGCACGATGTCGGTGACGTCGATCGCGGTGCCGCCAGTGGACAGGTTCGCGGTCGAGCGCAGCCAGAAGATCTCGTCCGCCGGCAGCACCGTGTCCAGCGTGTAGCCCTTTTTGGCGAGCAAGTCATCGACCTGGTGGTCGAGCTGGATCTTGGTCAGTACTTTCTCGTGGCCGATGCCGCGGCGCGGGTCGCTGTTGACGATCTCGATCAGCTCCTTGATCGAATGCGTGCCGTCGCCGATCACGTGCCCCGGCACGCGCTTGGCCGCCGCGACCAGCTCGCCATTGACCACCAACATGCGGTGGTCGAAGCCGGTCAGGAAGGTCTCCACCACGACCGTGCGGCTGATCTTGCTCGCGACCTCATAGCCGCGCGCCACTTCCTCCGGGGTGCGCAAATTGATGCAGACGCCGCGCCCGTGGTTGCCGTTGTAGGGCTTGACCACCACCGGGTAGCCGATGCGCTCGGCCGCGCGCAGGGTCTCGCGCTCGCTCGACGCGGTCATCTGCTTGGGCACCGGCAGGCCGAGGTCCTCGAAGATCTTGTGCGCCATCTCCTTGTCGCAGGAGAGCTCCACCGCGATGTGGCGGGTCTCGCTGGTGATGGTCGCCTGGATGCGGCGCTGGAACTTGCCGTGGCCGAGCTGCACCAAGCTCTGTTCGTTGAGGCGCAGCCAGGGAATCCCGCGCATCTCGGCGGCCTTGACCAGCGAGCCGGTGCTGGGCCCCAGTTCCTTCTTCTGGGTGTAGCGGATGAACCAGTCGCGTTCCTTCTCGAAGTTGAAGTCCTTGTCGACGTATTTCTTCTTCAGTTCCTCGGGCAGCAGCGAGTGGATCAGGCGCAGGGCCAGACGGCTGGCTTCGAGGCCGACGTCCTTGTCCTGGATCTCGAAGACCACGTTGTACTGGCCCGGCTGCTTGATCGAGCGGGTCTTGCCGAACGTGACCTCGTGCCCCGCCAGGTGCTGCACTTCCAGCACCGTGTGCTCGAACACATGCCCGAGCCAGGTCCCTTCGCCTTCGCGCATGCGCCGCAGGAAGCCGCCGGCCTCGCCGTAGGAACAGCCGTGGTCGGCGAGCGTCGGCACCGCCTTCAGGAGGCCCTCGATGAAAGGTTCGCCGAGCCGAGTCGTCGGCCACTGTTCGAGTTCTTCGAGGTCGACCACGTGCAGCACGCACGGAAAATGCGCGAACCGGTTGGGTCCGCCGTAAACGTCGGTACTGATGATGCGCATCGCCCGCTCCCCAGGTGAATGGCCCGCCCCAAGCATGCCGCAAAGCGGCGGGTGGTGCGAAGCGAGTTAGCCACCGTGGTGGTCGGGCCGCCCGGTGAGAAGCTCATCGGCGATGACTGGGTCAAGATCCGCCTGCTTCCAGCGCTCCGGTGCCAGCTCCCCGGATGTCAGTTCGACGAGGCGAAGTGCGAATTCCTTCCGCGTCATCGGCTCCGCGCCCAGGCTGCGCAGGTGTGCGGTCTGCTGCTGGCAGTCGATCAGGGGCCAGTCCCATCGGCGCAGGCGCACGCACAGCGCCCACAGCGCCGCCTTGGAGGCGTCCGCAACGCGCGCGAACATCGATTCACCGAAGAACACACGTCCGATCGCGAGCCCGTACAGTCCACCGACCAGACGCTGCCCCTCCCACACTTCCAGGCTGTGGGCGACGCCCAGTCGATGCAGTCGCGTGTACGCCGCCACCATCTCGGGAACGATCCAGGTGCCGCTCTGGCCGGTACGCGGCGTGCGCGCGCAGGCATCGATCACCGCCAGGAAAGCATGATCGCAACTGATTCGCCAACCCGCCGCGCGCACGCGTTTGCGCAGGCTGCGACTGGGCCGGAAGCGCTCCGGATGCAGCACCAGGCGCGGGTCCGGCGACCACCACAGGATCGGCTCGCCCTCCGAGAACCACGGGAAGATGCCGCGCGAGTAGGCCGCGACGAGTCGTGCCGGGCTGAGGTCCCCGCCAATCGCGAGCAGGCCATTCGGGTGAGCCCGTGCCGACTCGAGCGCCGGGAAATCGTGCGCATCGTCGCCCAACACCGGCAAACCAGTCATCGTCGATGCTCAGTCCGGCAGATCGAAGGCAAGGATGGAGGCGTCGTCGCTCGGCATGCTGCCCCCTGCGTAGAGCTCGATTCCGGCAATGACGGCCTCGACGATGACCTGCGGATCCCCGCCACGGCGCAGGATCTGGTCGAGCACCGTCGGTGCGAAGGTTTCGCCGCCCGCGCCGCGGATCTCGGCGATGCCGTCTGAGTACAACACCAGGCGCTCGCCCACCGCCAACCGGAGCGACTCGGCCTCGAACTGGGCGCCGGCGTCGATTCCGAGCGGAATCGCGCCGCGGCTGACGAGCTCGCGTGGACGGCCGTTGGCGTCGATGTGGCGGCCGTGACCATGCCCGGCATCGACGAAGCAGACGCATCGTGCGCGCCCGTCGACCACGCCGATCCAGACCGTCGCGAAGCGCCCGCCGCCGACGCGGCTGACGTACTGGTTGCAGCGTCGTGCGGCCAGTGCCGGATCGCAGGTCTCCAGGAGTTCCGCGTGCAGATAGGCCTGTACGCTGGCCATCAGGAAGCCGGCCCCGACTCCGGCGCCGGCGACATCGCCGAGCACCACCGCGCAGCGATGCTCGTCGAGCGCGAACACGTCGACGAGATCGCCCGCGACCAGCCGCCCCGGATGCACGTGGAAGGCGTAGCGCGTACCGGCGCAGACGCCGTGCGTCGGTGGCAGGATCTGGCGTTGCACCTCGCGCGCCTGGTCGAGATCGGCATGCAAACGCTCAACGCGCCGCTCCATCGTTCGGCGCTCGACATTGCCCAGCGTGAGCCCGGCCAGCCGCGCCAGCGCGTGGGCGAACTCCGCGGCATCCGCGCGCTGACGCGCATCCGGGCGCATCAGCTCGGCCAGCAGGTAGCCGCGCACCTCCTTGTCGACGCGCAGGGCCACCGCAATCACCGGGCGCACACCGGAACTGCCGGGCAGTTCGATGTCGGCCTGCACCACGCTGCCGTGCCCGGCGCTCTCGATCACCTCGGCGATGCACGGGAATGGCGTTTCGCCGGCGGGTAACGAGGCGGCCGCTTCGAAACCGCCGTCCGCGTACAACCACACGCTCGCCACGCGCGCCCCCGAACCGCGATGGGCAAAGTCACACAGATGGTGGACGACGCTGGTCACGTCCTCCGCATTCACGGTGATCGCCGCAAACTCGACCAGTAGTTCGAGCCGGCGTTCGGCCGCCAGCACCGGCACGGCAATGCGTGTGACCGATCCCAGCGACACCGGCGAGCCGACGTTGGCGGGATTGTGCGCGGACTCGCTTTCTTCGCGGCGCACGCGGAAACGCCAGGGACCGATGCGCACGCGATCATGCTCGGCCAAGGGCACTGGACGCTCCGGATCGACCGCGTGATCGTTCACGAAGGTCCCCGCGCGGCTGCCCAGATCGCGCAAGTACAGTCCAGCTGATCGCCGTTCGATGCCGGCGTGCCGGCGCGAGATGCCGGGATCGGCAAGTACCCAGTCGCATTCCGGGCTGCGCCCGAGCACACGCGGTGCGTCCAGCCGGAGCTGGCGGGATTCCAACGCGGGACCGCTCAGGACTTCCAGGACGAGGTCATGCATGCGCGCATTCTAGTACGGATGCCTGTCTGGTTCGCGCAATATTCGTTCATCATATTGATTCACAAGTTATTTTTGATGCGCGATCCATCATTGCGCGCACCCTGTCGAAGCAAGGCCGCTGAACCCCGGAGCGGCTGTCATGCGGATTCGTCAAGTGCAGGGGTCGGAAAAGTTCCGCAGGAGTCTTGCGGCTCATCGATCCAGTGGGCTCAGTACACCGCCCGCACCGCGGTTGAGCACATGCGTATAGATCTGCGTGGTGCTGACGTCGGAATGCCCGAGCAGTTCCTGCACCGTTCGGATGTCGTAGCCGGATTCCAGCAGATGCGTCGCGAAGGAATGGCGCAGCGTGTGACAACTGGCCGGCTTGCGGATGCCGACCCGCCGCAGCGCCTGCCGGATCGCCCGCTGGAGCACCTGTTCGTCGACGTGGTGACGCGTCTCCAGATCACTGCGTGGATCCATCGAACGCCGGCTGGCCGGAAACACGTACTGCCAGCCGAGCTCACGCGCGGCATTCGGGTACTTGCGAGCAAGCGCCTGCGGCAGCCAGGTCGTGCCGTATCCATCTTCCACATCGCTCTGGTGGATCGCTTCGGCTTTTTCGATCTGCCGTCCCAACGCCTCCACGAGACTGCGCGGCAGCATCGTCACACGATCCTTCGCGCCTTTCCCGTTGCGAACGACGATCTCGTGGCGAAGGAAGTCGATGTCCTTGATGCGCAGGCGCACGCATTCCATCAAGCGCATGCCGGTTCCGTACAACAGGCTCGCCATCAGCCACTCACGACCGTCGAGTTGATGGAGCAGTGACCGGACCTCGCTGCGATCCAGCACCACCGGCAGCCTGCGCGACGGTTTCGCCCGCGTGATGTCGTCCAGCCAAGGCAAATCCAGGCCCATCACTTCGCGGTAAAGGAAGAGCAGAGCACTCAGCGCCTGGGACTGGGTGGCGGCCGCAACCTGGCCTTCGGTGGCCAGGACCGTCAGGAACTGCTCGACCTCCGGGGCCCCCAGATCACGCGGGTACCGGCCCGGAAAAGCAAGCAGGAAGCGTCGGATCCAGCTCGTGTACGCGCGCTCGGTGCGGATGCTGAAGTGCTTCAGTCGAATCTTGTCGCGCACCGACAGCAACAGCGAACGAAGCTCCCCCCCGGGAATTGCAGCGGGCGCGGGCACACAAAGGCCGTCATTCGAACGCGGGTTCCCGGCGCGACCGCTTCGGCCGGGGAGGCGGGATCGTCTCGCCCCGGGTTCCGCGGTGGATGCAGAGCGCGCTAGACCAGTTGCCGGTGAAGGGCTACGATGGGTCTGCGTGGGCTGCCCGCAGACATTCGCACGGGTGCGTGTTTCAATGGACGGATCGACTGCTCCTCGCGTGTGTCTCGGACGCGGGTCGCTCACCGGGGCCTTCGGCGTATCCGCGGTGGTCTCGACAGGCAACCAGCTCCCCGGGTCAGACGCGGACAAGCGAAGGAAAAGATACGGTGGCGGCACCGCCCGCAATGGTCGGATCAGCCAATGGCGCTGCGGATGAGTCGAGTCCGGTCGCTTCGCGCAAGACGCGACCGCGCCCCCAGGGGGCGCGGACGGCTCACCGGCAGCTGGCTCGGAGACAGCCGACGCGACGTCCCTCGACGCACCACCCACCCCAGAACTTTGGCTCCCGCCGCTTCGATTCGTTGCTCCACCAGCAGGCAGCGCAACGAGCGCCGGGCGTTCGCACAGCAGCGCTTCCACCAGCGCCCAGTCGATTGCATGGGCCGAAACAAACCCCGGACCGAACTGAACGAAATTGATGTGATACCGCATACCCCCTCACAATCGAATCGCCCAGATCAAGCTACATCAGGCTCTGCTCTCAACGCATCAGGCCAAGTTCCTGAAAGCGTGTAAGAAAAGTCCCACACAGCGACGGCGACTTACATGAACGGCCCACATCAGGGCTCTGAATACAACGTCAAATCTAATGTAGAATAGCAGTTAGGCCCCATTTCGCGAGAGGGCGGGCCCGAAGTAGGAGGAGTTGACTTGACTGCAGACGTTGAAATTGACGAGATGATGAACCGACTCGATGTCCGGAATCGAGCTTGGAAGGGCTTGCGCTGGGTGTATCTTTCCTCCGGTATTGTCTTGATCACTATTTCGGCGTTGATCGCCTACTATCAAATTTATGAGATTTGGTTGGCTTTGGAGAAACTAAATAATTCGGTGGGAAGCATCAACCGCGACAGAATTGGTCCAGACATTAAGGACTTGCTGTTAGCGTTTGTGCTATTTGCAGTGGGTGCTGTCATGGTCGTTAAAGGCCTCATAAATTGGAGCTCGTCAGATGTTGAAAGAATCATGCTCGCAGTGTGGCGGCGAGAGAAAGTTCGTAATATGGTGGATGGGGCCTAACTATGCGTTCAAGCCGACCGCGGAACAGGCTTTTCGCTTTAACCGTGGCACCTTGTGCCGCGGCGGCTTAACGCGGCGTTAGAATTCGTTTGAAACCCCGGATCGCCAGCAAGAGGCTTGAGGTAGGGCTTTCCGCAAGATTGGATTCGTGGTGTGGAAGAGCGGCTCTTGCTTCGTCTGGCCGCATTGCTCCGCGCTGCGATGATGATACGTAGCTTGGCGGCTAGGTCGGCCACGCTGCGGTTGGCGGGCGGGTACGGTGGGTCGCGCTGTCAAGCAACTGCTCGCGCTTCGTCTTGCCGCACCGCTCCGCGCGGCGGTGGTGATACGGAGCTTGGCGGCCAGGTCGGCCGCGCTCCGTTTGGCGGGCGGTCGGCTGTGGGCTTCGTCTGGCCGCGTCTGCAAGCGCGGCGGATGATGATACGTGGCGCTGCCGTAGACCGTGCCGCGCTTGGCTTGCGGGCGGTCGCACCTTCGGCGCACACTCTTGGCCTGTTGGGCAAGATTGGATTCTGCGCATCCATGGCTGAGGGCAAACAGAATTCTAACTATGCGTTCAAGCCGACCGCGGAACAGGTTCTTCGCATGGACCGTGGCACCTCGTGCCGCGGCGGCTTAACGCGGCGTTAGGTCTCAAATGCGCACTCCGTCAAGATTGATGCCTGCACACGGCGAGCCGAAACCCACGCTTACAACGCGCGTAGTGACTCTGTTCCTGGCTATTGGATTAATTTTTGGACTGTTCCTTCTCGGGGTAGAAGGCCTGTTGTTCGCTTGCGGATTGGTTGTTCTTGGTTTGTGGTCCTACTGGAAAGTAAAGTGGAAGGCTCAGGCTTTAAGCCATTCAAGGAAAGGTGAGGGAATCTGTGAGTTCGCTCGCGCGGCGAATTGTCGCGTAAATGATCCGTGGATCGTTCGCGCGGTATATGAAGAATTGAGCGGCGCGGTTTCAGTGAAGGGAAGTGTCGTTCCTATTCGCTGGGATGATCAGTTAGAAGAAGATCTTGGAATCGATCCGGAGGATCTGGATATGGGCATTGCGCCGGTTGTCGGCGAACGTGCGGGTCGTTCTCTCACGAACATTGAGAAGAATCCGCTCTATGGAAAGGTTCGCACGGCTGGTGATCTAGTGGCCTTTTTCAATGCGCAGCCATTTCGTGTTGAGACCTAACTATGCAATCAAGCCGACGCCGGAACAGGCCCTTGGCACAAACCGGACAATGCCGCCGGCGCGGCTTATTGCGGCGTTAGGCGTCTTTTCACAACTCGTGGAGTATCGAAATGATTCAAAGTTACGGTTTGCACTGGCGGTCTGATCGCGTGTTTTGGGGACGCCCGAAGGTGGCTGGAACTCTGCTTGGAGCTGCGAGCCGCAGTGCAAAGGCGCGACCAGTTGATTTTCGCCTTCAGCGCGGCATCTATGTTCTTTACGCGGATTATGATCTCATCTACATCGGTCAGACCGGCGCTGGCAACGACAGGCTATTTAACAGGCTGAAGGCGCACAAGAATGATCACCTTTCAGAGCGATGGAATCGTTTTTCCTGGTTCGGCACGCAATGGGTAACAAAAGCGAACCAACTTTCAACGGATACCGCCTCCGTGAGCCAGTCTGTAGAGGCTGCGTTAAACGTACTTGAGGCCGTATCAATTGCCATATCTGAGCCTCGGCTGAATCTCCAACGTGGAAAATGGGGTGAAGGTACACAATATTTCCAGTACTGGGATAGGGCCGAAGCGGAGGATCCTGAGGAAGAAGACGCCTAACTATGCGTTCAAGCCGACCGCGGTTCCCGCGCTCGGCTTGATCCAACCGACTTCGTGCCGCGGCGGCTTAACGCGGCGTTGGACGTCAGAAGCAGTGGCTGATCGCGGGAGAGCACTGAGGTGGAAGGGAAGGATCTGCTTGGGAATCTGTCTTGAGCTGATCTGAGGGTTGAAAAGCGCACTAGCACCTTTGTCGGATGAAGAGCGCATTAGCCCCTTGGTCGTGGGGACGGGGCATCTTCCGGGGCAGTGTCTGGAGAAGTAGAAACGCAGGTGAGGAAGTTGCAAGTACTCTCCGGCTGGAAATTGAAGCTCTTGGAGTAGTAATTCTCGTCAGATCAATAAGTTAGGTTTGTGATGACCTGGAGGAAGTATGAGCGCAGGAGCTTGCGTGTGAACCGTCGGAGGTTGAAGATCAACAGCATCCGTCCTTCCGCGTGCGGAGGCTCATGAACTGTGGCAAGCAACCTGACGTCCAACTATGTGTTCAAGCCGACGCCGGAACAGGCTCTTCGCACCATCTGGTTGCGCTGCCGGCGCGGCTTAACACGGCGTTAGCCGTCATGGAGATTCTTCGGTGAGGATGATGTTAGCTTGCTTCGCACTGGCGTATGGGCTTGTCGCCTTCGCGGGAGACATTGGCACATTGCGCAATGAACTTGAGTCGATGTTTGAAGCTGACCAATCGCTCAGGAGGGAGATTCGAGAAGTAGAGGAGCGGGACGGTCCTGACTCGGGAGCTGCGGAGGCTATGTGGGTGAAGCAAGCCGCCTTGGATGAGACCAACACCAAGAGATTGTTGGAAATAGTTGATGAGCACGGCTGGCCAAGGGCATCAGTTGTCGGAGATAGGGCAGCAATGGCTGCTTTCTTGGTCGTACAACATGCCGAACCAACTCTGCAGAAACGCATGCTACCGATACTTCGTGAAGAGGCATCGCGCGGTGAAGTGAAAATGAGTCGGCTGGCTTTGTTGGAAGATAGGGTACTTACATCGGAAGGGAAGCCGCAAATTTATGGAAGCCAGCTGCGTGACAATCCTGAAACGGGAAAACTTGAGTTCTTCCCCATCAAAGATCCGGAGTCGGTGAACGCCCGCCGCGCGTCGGTGGGGCTGGAGCCAATTGAAGTTTATGCGCGCAGATTTGGGCTGGAATACAATCCGGCAAATGACGGCTAACTATGCGTTCAAGCCGACCGCGGTTCGCGCGCTCGGCTTTCACCGAACCTCATCGTGCCGCGGCGGCTTAACGCAGCGTTAGAATTCGTTTGAAACCCCGGATCGCCAGCAAGAGGCTTGAGGTAGGGCTTTCCGCAAGATTGGATTCGTGATGTGGAAGAGCGGCTCTTGCTTCGTCTTGCCGCATTGCTCCGCGCGGCGATGATGTTACGTAGCTTGGCGGCCAGGTCGGCCGCGCTGCGGTTGGCGGGCGGGTACGGTGGGTCGTGCTGTCAAGCAACTGCTTGCGCTTCGTCTGGCCGCACCGCTCCGCGCGGCAATGGTGATACGGAGCTTTGCGGCCAGATCGGCCGCGCTCCGGTTGGCGGGCGGTCGGCTGTGCGCTTCGTCTGGCCGCGCCTGCAAGCGCGGCGGATGATGATACGTGGCGCCGTCGTAGACCGTGCCGCGCTTGGCTTGCGGGCGGTCGCAGCTTCGGCGCACACTCGTGGCCTGTTGGGCAAGATTGGATTCTGCGCATCCATGGCTGAGGGCAAACAGAATTCTAACTATGCGTTCAAGCCGACCGCGGAACAGGCTCTTCGCATTGACCGTGCCACTTCGTGCCGCGGCGGCTTAACGCGGCGTTAGGCCCCCAGTCATGCGCAACGTATTCTTGCAGAGTCTGGTGTGTTTGATCTTGTCTGGATGTACCTTCTTGATTGCCCCGCATACGGTTCAAGATACACCCTCCGTGAGGGGAACTATTCTGAGTAGAGACGAGCCGGTTGAAAATGTGACCGTCTATCTCCAACGGCATTCATATGAATCCTGTGAGCGAACTAATCTGAAGGCCAAATCGAACGAAGACGGTGAGTTCTTCATTCCTGGGGAGCGGAAGCTGGAGATTCTGATTGTAATGGGAGATCGCTTTACCAGGTTGGGTTTGTGCATTGAACGTGATGGTGAGCTTTATCACGCCTGGAACGGTGGCCGTATGGGTCAGCCCCCCAGTGGGATGAGGATTATTTGTAGACTGGAGAAGTTACACCTTCCACATTTTGCAGGGATAAAAGCTTGCTCAGCGGAAGGGTGGCCTAACTATGCGTTCAAGCCGACCGCGGAACAGGCTCCTGGCATGGACCGTGGCGCCTCGCGCCGCGGCGGCTTAACGCGGCGTTAGGCCTCAATGAGCGACTTCCTCGAAATCTTGCAGGTCTACCTCGTCTATGCCTTCCCGTGGCCAGGCATGTTCGTAACGTGGGCGATTCACGACGGTGGGTTGTCGTACTTGGGGCTTTGGGCGGGCGTTGGTTTTCCTGTCGCCTACTTGCTCTACCGCCACTCGGGGAGAGGGCTAATTCTGGCGTGGGTCATCTTTTGGCTAATGCCTGGGACTATAATTTGTGGGGATGCCACTGTCTGGCCTTGGGCGTTTACTTTGTATGTCGCCTTCCAAGATGGCGGCTGCAGCACACCCGTTTCGCTTGGAATCACACTTACGGCCAACACGTTAATTGTCCTGTCTTTGCGCGCTGTGGCTCGGAGGTTTTTGCGCCGCAGACTTGACCCTCGGCTTTGATTTAATAGGCCCAGGAGGATTTAATCAAATGCATGCTTTTCGTGTTGAGGCCTAACTGAATGATCAAGCCGACAGCGGAACAGGCTCTTCGAATCAACCGAGACCTGCCGCGCCGCTGCGGCTTATCATGGCGTTAGAATTCGTTTGAAACCCCGGATCGCCAGCAAGAGGCTTGAGGTAGGGCTTTCCGCAAGATTGGATTCGTGATGTGGAAGAGCGGCTCTCGCTTCGTCTGGCCGCATTGCTCCGCGCGGCGATGATGATACGTAGCTTGGCGGCCGGGTTGGCCGCGCTGCGGTTGGCGGGCGGGTACGGTGGATCGTGCTGTCAAGCAACTGCTCGCGCTTCGTCTGGCCGCACCGCTCCGCGCGGCAATGGTGATGCAGAGCTTTGCGGCCAGGTCGGCCGCGCTCCGGTTGGCGGGCGGTCGGCTGTGCGCTTCGTCTGGCCGCGCCTGCAAGCGCGGCGGATGATGATACGTGGCGCTGTCGTAGGCCGCGCCGCGCTTGGCTTGCGGGCGGTCGCACGTTCGGCGCACACTCGTGGCCTGTTGGGCAAGATTGGATTCTGCGCATCCATGGCTGAGGGCAAACAGAATTCTAACTATGCGTTCAAGCCGACCGCGGAACAGGCTCTTCGCATGGACCTTGGCACCTCGTGCCGCGGCGGCTTAACGCGGCGTTAGCTTTCATATTGCCCCTTCGCGCAAGGAATCTTCGAGTCGTGAAAGAGTGCATTGAACTCACCAGAAGGCCAGATTGCCGCATTGCGCGCGATTGTGGTCCTGTTGGAGAGAAAACACTTGGCCGCGCGGCCTTCGTGCGGTTGTCGCTCAGTGCAAGCCCGGTGGGCTGCTCTGTACGTGGCTTGTCGCCAACTGGCCGCATTGTTCACGGTTGGCGGGCGGGTAACGTTCTCGCTTCGGCCGGTGGTTGGCATTGCGGGAAGCGTGAGGCAAGGTTGCCGCGCCTGGCGCGGCGGCTCTCTCACAGGTCGCAGTCAGTGGCTGTCGCCGCCGCGCGCTTGCGGGCGGTCGGTTCAGCGGCGCATGCTCGGTTGGGGCTTAAGGATGAAAAGCTAACTATGCAATCAAGCCGACGCCGGAACAGGCTCTTGGCACAGACCGGACACAGCGGCCGGCGCGGCTTATTGCGGCGTTAGCTTTCATGTTGCCCCTTGGCGCAAGGGATCTTTGAGTCGTGAAAGAGTGCACTGAAGTCGCCCATTGGCCAGGTTGCCGCGTTGCGCGCGATTGTGGTTCTGTGGGTGAGAAAGCACTTCGCCGCGCGGCCTTCGTGCGGTTGTTGCTCAGCGCAAGCCCGGTGGGTTGCTCTGTACATGGCTTGTCGCCAGATGGCCGCATTGCGGGAGGTTGGCGCGCGGGTACCGTTGTCGCTTCGTCCGGTGGTCGGCATTTCGGGAAGCGTGAGGCAAGATTGCCGCGTCTGGCGCGGCGGCTCTCTGGCAGGTTCAGGTTGGAGGCCGTCGCCGCGCGCTTGCGGGCGGTTGGGGCATCGGAGCATGCTCGGGTGCGGCTTGAGGATGAAGAGCTAACTATGTGTTCAAGCCGACGCCGGAACAGGCTCTTCGCACCATCTGGCTGCGCTGCCGGCGCGGCTTAACACGGCGTTAGACATCATGAGTGAAAAAGTGCCCGCCGAGATTTCGGTGCAACTATCACAAGCACTCAACGTCATCGGGCGCCACTTGGAGTCGACGTTGCTGGCCGTGCATTTGTACGGCTCCGCACTGGATGGCGGATTGAAACCGTACAGTGATATTGATTTGCTGGTGACTGTAGCTGCACCGCTCAATGATGCCGTGCGGCAAGCCCTGCTCGTCGATCTCTTGGAGGTTTCAGCTTCCCCTGGCCAAAACAAGGCACTCCGCGCCTTGGAAGTGACCATCGTCGTGCACAGTGACATCGTACCTTGGCGTTATCCGGCCAGGCGGGAACTGCAGTTCGGAGAGTGGCAGCGCAAAGACATCCTTGCGGGCATCTTCGAGCCCGCCACAACCGATTCTGACTTGGCGATTCTGCTAACAAAGGCAAAGCAACATAGCGTCGTCTTGGCAGGTTCAGCAGCGAAGGATCTCTTCAGCTCAGTCCCAGAAAGCGATCTATTCAAGGCACTGGCCGATACTCTGAAGCTATGGAACTCGCCGCCAGATTGGGCGGGCGATGAGCGGAATGTAGTGCTTACTTTGTCTCGTATCTGGTACACCGCAGCAACCGGCAAGATCGCGCCAAAGGATGTTGCTGCCACTTGGGCAATGGCACGCTTGCCAGCTCAACATCAGCCCATCCTGTTGAATGCCAAGCGGGCTTATCTTGGGCAAGAAGAAGATTATTTGCCCGCTCGTGCGGATCAGGTGGCGGCGCTCATTAAATTCGTGAAGTATGAAGCAGTTAAACTGCTTGGTGCCAGCCAATGATGTCTAACAATTCATTCAAGCCGACGCCGCTTCGCGGCGCGGCTTAATTCAAGCGTTAGGCGTTTAGGACAGTTATGAACTCGTACTTGAAGCTGACGAGATTTGCGTATGAGGAGCCCCACAACTTGGAGCTCCAGCTGGAAGTGTCGAACGGGATATTTTCAGGAGCGCTGCACATATATCTGAAAAGATCCGATATTGAGGAAATTGGGAGCGCACTCCTGTTGTTTCCTCGAAATTCCACAGATGTCTATCGCTTTGAAGTCGGATCCGAGAGGTTGGAAGACCGGTGGGCGTACTACTTCCTGCTTAGGGCCTTTACATTCGGAGCTAGGGGTCAATCTGCAATCCTATTTAGGTTGAATAACAACCGAGATCTCCCATTTCGGGGACTGTCAGAGTTCTGTATTGAGGCTGAAGTC
Source organism: Lysobacterales bacterium (assembly GCA_019187485.1). Lineage (GTDB taxonomy): Bacteria > Pseudomonadota > Gammaproteobacteria > Xanthomonadales > SZUA-5 > JADKFD01. The sequence continues at coordinate 147,483 of JABAQR010000030.1, forward strand.
GCACATATAAATACCTTGGGTAGATTGCTTCTCGAGTTCGGGAAGTTGGAGCATGAAAGGTTACTGTGGTCCAACGCTGAAAGCGGGGTGTTCTAAATCGTCGAAAAAACGCCTAACTATGCGTTCAAGCCGACCGCGGAACAGGCTCTTGGCATTGACCGTTGCACTTCGTGCCGCGGCGGCTTAACGCGGCGTTGGGCCTCAGTCCGAAAACTCCGGCTAGGACACAAAATGGTAGATGATCAAGCGACTGTGGAAGACTGACCTGGAGACTGCGATGGACGAAGATTCCGATGCGTTTGAGGCTAGAATTCGGGCAGCACTCATTGAGTGTCATCGCCTCGGCTACCATCCGAGCGACTTTGAAGCAATGCTCAGCCACTCGAATGCCGTCGTCGTGGCGAGTAAGCTGGTGAGCTCTGGAGACATTCAGACTGGGTTGAAGAGGTTGGCGAAGTTAGGGCGCCTTGACTTGTCGGTTGAATCCATAATGCTTGAGCCGCAGTTCGAGACACTATTTAGCTCCAAACTTCGTGAATCTGCACGGTGGAGACTCACGAGCGTGAACGTATCTTGATTGAAAGTGGCGCCAAACAACTGTACGGAGGATAGCGCGATGAAATTTGGAAATATTCTTGGATGGCTCGGTTGCCTCGCCTTGGTGACTGCCGCGTTCGGGTCCAACGCATTTGGTGAAACACCGAAGGCTGACGGCTTCGGATGCGCTAAACCCCGAGCTGCAACTGCTTCGGAGGTCGCGCTCATTCGTAAGGCAATGGAAGAAAAGCTCCTGGATTCCGATTCAGCTAAGTTCTTAGATGTTAAGATCTGCGAGGGAGATGAAGGTCATAGTTTATGTGGGAAGGTGAACGCCAAGAATAGTTATGGCGCGTATGCTGGTTACAAGGGTTTTATGGGTTTGCTTGTGCCAAACAAGGAGGCGTTCATTTTGGCTATCGATGACTCGGAGTCAGCCGCGGCGGAAAGCGTTTGCCGGAAATCGGGATACTACTAGCCAATATCGTGCTGAGGCCCAACTATGCAATCAACCCGACGCCGGAACAGGCCCTCCGCTCAAACCGGGCAATACTGCCGGCGCGGGTTATTGCGGCGTTAGATCTCCGGAGGAGGCCCTTTCGCATTCCGGACCCATGCACGAGTTCGTGGTGGTATCCTGTTGAGCTACTATGGAGCGGTCAGTTCTAATATGAGCCTATTTGCCGGACTAAGGAACACGTACAATAAGGCCGAGGCTGCGTTGATTGTCAAGAATCTCCTCGATGAGGCAGTGAAAGACGGAGTCATGGAACCGGGAGGTGAGTCGCAGATGGCAAGTTCCTTGGTTGGTTCGGTATGGAACGCCTTGCCAGATGTTTTTTCTGGCACATTTGGACTGAGACCACACAAAGTCATAACTGCAGCCTCCGCTTTGGCGCACGGATTAGAAAACCCTGAACTTGCCTTTCCGAGCCAAGAGGCGTTGTTGTTATCCCTAGGGAGATTGTTGAATCTCGTGCAGAAGAACGACCCTTTGTTTGGGTTCAATTCGGCGGACAGGTGTTTATTAGAAGGTATCTCCGAATGCTACACCAGAGAGCTTCGGCTAGAACGCTTGATGATCGCCAGGGCTGCCTCGGAAAAGGAAGCAATTGTAAGTGAGGAAGAAATCGTTTCTGCCGCAGTAACAACGGCCACCGATTTCATGAATGCATCGCTGGTTCATGTAGATAAGGACGCGCTCTTGAGGGACAGGTCACAGAAGGCAGGAGCTTGTGTTTTTTTGCTTGGAGTCATGGAGGCACTGTTAGAAGGGCATCGTTTTAGTGAATTAGTGGCTAATGAAGCTGGGGTCAAGGCACTAGGTGCGCTTGGCCTATCGGAAAACAGTGCACGGAGTTTTGTTTCAAGATTGCCGTATATGACTTCAAAGACAGTCGGACTTCAGGCAAAGGTTGAAGGCGGTAGATCCGTAGTGGCATGGGCGGCCGGCAAAGATGACAATGCCTCGAAAAGACTTCTCGAGCTATTGCCTAAATGGGAAGGGTACTTTTAAGTGTCTCTGGAGCGGAGATCTAACTATGCATTCAAGCCGAGCGCGGAACAGGCTCTTCGCTTTAACCGCAGCATCTTCTGCCGCGCCGGCTTAATGCGGCGTTAGCTCTCAGTTCGGGCTCACTTGCCATCCGGTACCATGCAATGGTATCATACGCGCATGAAACGAAGGCACCGAAAAACCCTCGAGGCGATCTATGCGCACCCCACGAGTGGGAGCATTAGATGGGGAGACGTTGAAAGTTTGTTTCGGGAGCTCGGTGCGGAATTGCTTGAGAGAGAAGGAAGTCGAATTGCCGTAGTGCTTTTCGGAGAGGTTCGGGTTTTTCATCGGCCACATCCCTCACCAGATACGGACAAAGGCGCTGTTTCCTCAATACGGAAGTGGTTGCAGCAGCACGGGGTTGAAGCATGAACATGATGACGCTAGAGGGTTTTAATGCCAAAATCGAATATGACGCGGAACTTGATATGTTCCGTGGGGAGATTTTGGGTCTGAACGGTGGTGCGGATTTCTACGGGAAAAATCCCGCGGAACTTCGGGCGGAATTCAAAAGGTCTTTGGATGTGTACCTTGATGTGTGTAGGTTGAAAGGAATAGATCCTCGCAGAAGCTATTCCGGAAAGTTCAATTTGCGCATCTCTCCGGAGCTCCACCAAAAACTCGCAATTATTGCCGAGGCTGAGGGAAAGAGTATAAATGCACTGGCGCAGGAAGCTCTTCAACAGCGCGTGGCTGCATAAGCTGAGAGCTAACTATGCAATCAACCCGACGCCGGAACAGGCTCTTCGCTCAAACCGGGCAATACTGCCGGCGCGGGTTATTGCGGCGTTAGGCGTACTGCAAAGTTGGCGTAATTCTGAACCGTGGCAAGGCTGAGGACTAAGAAATGCCTAGTGAAAGTCTTTACTTGAACTGTCCAAAATGCGGCGCGACCGCGATGAAAGACGTGGCGCGCTGTCCTCAGTGCGGGAGCAAGCTGAAAAAACTGTCGGCTGTGCACTGGGTAGGACTCGCCTTCGCGAGTCTAATCTTGCTAAGCATTTGTGCCGCACCAAAGCGTGATGTCCCACCTGATACACCACAGCCGCTCGCCGAATCTCCAACAAAAGCGGGGACGTCGGCCCATCCTTCGGAGCAACGGAAGCTCATTGAGCTGGCCCAAAGAATGCGTCAGAAATATTCGGTAGCTACGAATGAGATACAAAAATCCCAGGTGAGGGATGAACGGCGTATGCTTCTTGCGCAGGCGGGGATTCCGTTTCGTGTGGCAGGTTGGACAGGGCAACTTGTGGAACTTGACACGAACTCGGATGGCCTGGGGATAGTTCGAATCCTCATGGCTCCTAATGTCTCGGTTGGTACATGGAACAATGCAATTTCGGATATCGGTGATCAAACTTTGATTCAGAAGAACTCTCCGGTTTATCGCAAGTTGGCGGAACTCCAAATAGGGGAAAACGTTAGCTTTTCGGGGAGTTTTGTTATGTCTCAAGAGGATCATTTCAAGGAGGTGAGCATCACGCAAGATGGGTCAATGGAGGATCCGGCTTTTCTGTTCCGCTTCGAAGATATTCACCGCAATTAATCGCTAAATGGGGGAGTCATGGCTCTAATCGCATGTCCTGAATGCAAGTCAGAAGTGAGCAGTGCCGCGCTGAAATGTCCAAAGTGCGGGGTTCAGCTGAGAAAGCCAACGCGATCGGCGTTTGGGAAGTTGGTCAAATTCGCTTTCATCGCCTTCAATGTCCTGATGCCCATCTGGATCATGGCTGGGCTTGGTGGGGCATCTGAATATCAGGCCGCGAGCGAGGCTCAGCGAGCAGGACATGCCGTCGGGACAGGAATCGGGGTAATGATTCTGTTGTCCATTTGGGTATTTGGGGACATCATCCTCGGACTATTTGTCCTTTTCACGAGGCCAAAGTCCTGAAGCTTGGCGTGATCCGTAGTGGGCATACTGCTGCGGGTCACGTCACGTACGCCTAACTATGCGTTCAAGCCGACCGCGGAACAGGCTCTTGGCTTTGACCGTGGCGCTTCGTGCCGCGGCGGCTTAACGCGGCGTTGGACGTCAGAAGCAGTGGCGGGTCGCGGGAGAGCGTGAGGGGAGTGGTTTGAAGAGCCAAAGCATTGAGCGTTGGTTCTTGATGGGTTGGAGAAAGGAAGAGCCGCAGTAGCACCAATGTCGTATGAATGGAGCGGATTTTGCCGGTGCTGTTCCTGGGAATTGAAAGGCGTTGTGGTGGTAGTGCGCTCCATTCGCGCTAAGTATCGTTCTTGCATCAACAGGTGAATGTTTCTGCGTGCCTTTCTCAAAGCGGTGGGCGTGGAGGAAATTCCACTTGCGCAAGAAGGATCAAGCGGGGAAGATCAAAAGCATGGCGTTTTCGGCATTCGGAGGCTCGGGCACAGTGGCGAGGAACCTGACGTCCAACTATGTGTTCAAGCCGACGCCGGATCCGGCTCTTCGCACTAACCGCGCCTGCGGCCGGCGCGGCTTAACACGGCGTTAGGCCTTTCATGAAGTCTATGGAACTCCGTGAGCGGTTGGACGCATTTTTCCTCGAGCTTAGCTTGGGGAAGGAGCACGGAAGCTCTCAGGGTGTGCGGCTGGTGCAATATTGTGGTGTTGAAATGATAGGTGCATTGGATGTGCCGCAAAGTGGAATCCGGCACCAAATTGAAGGACTCGTGGCCGAAGGATTCGGCCTCAAATGGATTAATGAAAATGGGGTCACGTACCTGGCGGTGTGGGAGCCGGATGGCCCAGAACCGGATTGGTCAAATGTATTTAAAGAGAGTAATCTAACAGATGTTCAACGAATTCTTCGAGATGCCGGATTTCAAGAGCCGTAATTGTTCGTCCCGCGCGCGTCATTTTTCTCACAAATCTCGTAAAAGGCCTAACTATGCGTTCAAGCCGACCGCGGAACAGGCTCTTCGCATGGACCGTGGCGCTCAGCGCCGCGGCGGCTTAACGCGGCGTTAGCCCTCAGATCCGAGATAGGCGGCCTTGCGGCAACGCGCAGACTTGATGTGCCGGTCTTTAGTATTGCTGGCGGAGGCTTCGCCCCCGCACTGGCTCGGAGACGCGCCGTGGCGCTGAGCGCCACCGCGCAAGACTCGCTGGTCTGGAGGAGAAAGTTCTGGAGGTTGACTAGACGGGAAAGCCAACTCTGGAAGTTGACTTGGAAGAAGAGCAAGCTCTGGAAGTGCGCTGGGAAGAAGAGCAAACTCTGGAAGTCGCCTGGGCTGGAAAGGGAAGCTCTGGAGGTCAGCTGGGAAGAAGAGCAAGCTCTGGAAGTGCGTCGGGTGGAAGCTCCAGGCAGGGAAGTTGGCTGAGGAAGTGAGCCAGTTCTGGAAGTCGGCTGGTGTGAATGTCCAAGTTTGAACTGAGGCAAGTATTCTGAGGGCTAACTATGCGTTCAAGCCGACCGCGGAACAGGCTCTTCGCTCATCCTAGCCGTGCGTGCCGCGGCGGCTTAACGCGGCGTTAGGCGGCTATGAAAGAACTCCTCTATCTCGCAGCATTCTTAGCGGTCGCTCTTGGTATTGCGCATTCTGTTCTTGGGGAGCGGTACATTCTTGTTCGCCTCTTCCGGCGGGAAAACCTGCCCAAGCTATTTGGCAGCACAGAGTTCACTACCCGCACATTGCGTTTCGCTTGGCATATCACCACCGTTGCGTGGTTCGGCTTTGGGGCACTCCTATTGCACGCCGGGCGTGGTGACCTCACCTCTTCCGGTACGCTACGCATTATTGGCGTCACCTTCATCCTTTCCGGACTTCTCCCACTCTTCATTACTCGTGGCAAGCATCTGTCCTGGCTGGTACTGTTCGCCATCGGCGGCATTGCGCTCTGGGGCGCCGCCTAACAATTCATTCAAGCCGACGTTGCTTCGCAACGCGGCTTAATTCAGGCGTTGGGCCTCATTTGGTGGTTGTGCAGCTTCGTTTGGAGGGGGGGCAAATGAGTCGTTATGAAGGGTTGACTGCGACACTGCTGACCCGGAAGGAACAGCGAGTTACACTCACATTCGCAGAGCTGGACGGCATTGTCGGGGGTCTTCCCAATTCTGCTAAGACATACGGTGCTTGGTGGGCGAATAACAGAAATAGCCAACCACACGCTCGGTACTGGCTGGACGCTGGACGGCGCGCGTCCCCTGATTTTCGGGCGGAATGTGCTGTATTTGAGTTGGATGAGTCCGTACTCGCATCACCAGTTGATGCTGGTGCGGAGCCTGACCCGCAACAGGCGTTGGCAGACTTTGTGGAGGGTTCAATCACTCTGGAGCGAGATTTGGAGGACCATCTCGTCAGGAATCTCGGCCAATTGGAGGAAGGACTGACATTTGTTTCTCGTCAGGCCACGCTGGACGTCGGTCGTGTTGACATCCTCGCCAAGTCTCATTCTGGCGAAACGGTGATCATTGAAGTGAAGGCCGGAGAGGCTCGGGACGCCGCAATTGGTCAGGTTGCTAGATATATTGGCTGGTTCAGGCAAGCTGAAGGAAAGATGCCCCGAGCCATTCTCATCGCGGGCTCATTCCCTGAGCCAGTAATTTATGCAGCGGCAGCTATTCCGGCACTCAAGTTGGTAACCTATCGGGTTTCTTTCACCTTCGCAGAGGCTGCCCGCGGATGAGGCCCAACTATGCGTTCAAGCCGACCGCGGAACAGGCTCTTCGCACTGACCGTGGCGCATCGTGCCGCGGCGGCTTAACGCGGCGTTAGCTGTCTTCTGAGGGAACTGGGCAATTCATAGCCGGAACCAATGGGCGGAGAGAGTCAAATGAGAGTATTGGTTGTTTTCATTTGTCTAGTAGCTGCCAAATCCATTTCGGCCGCAACTTGCGCGGGTGGCAACACGCACTTCCGCTTCCGGGACTATGGAGTAAATATTTCTTGGCACTCTAGTCCGGCGTACTTCATGAGCGTGGATCTCGAGCGTGGGCTTGTCTTTTCGGAGGACTACGGAGAACCCTTCGAAAGCTGTAATGAGGAGGAGCAGGTTCTCTTTGAGTCCTGCATAAAATCCTTCGCGTTTGATTTCGCCATACCCAAAGATTATCAGGATACGGATCACTGGACTTTCAACGGCCGCAACTACGAAAAGTTTGATAGTGTTAGTCTCGTTGCGCTGGGAAAGTCTGAGCAAGTCGATCGAATTGTAGCAGAGCATCAGGGAGTGAATTTCGTATACCTGTATAGCCCGGAAAAAGGCTTGCGAGGAATCTTGTTTCCGAGAGAACTCAGAGATGCTGCGCAATTGTTCCTTTCTGCTGATGAAAGCGGTCCATTTGCCTTGTGCAAAGACAGCTAACTATGCGTTCAAGCCGACCGCGGAACAGGCTCTTCGCATTGACCGTGACGCCTTGCGCCGCGGCGGCTTAACACGGCGTTAGGTGTCTGTTCCAACCCAAAGTAAAGTCGCGGCAGAGGATTCGAAGGTATGAAACGCGTCTTAACGGTAACGACTCTGGCTTGCGCCATTGCTGCAGTCCATGATGTTGGTGCACAGTCAATCACCGGTACTGTAAGTTCCCAAGCAGGCCCTCCAGTTACCACGGGTTTCGTGAGAATTCACAACGCGGCTGGTACACTATTGGGATCCGCGTTGATCGGTAGTAATGGCACATACTCTTTCGGTGGCCTCGCGCCGGGGAATTATTTCGCCAGAACGACGTCAACAGGATTTTTTGATGAACTCTGGAGTGATATTCCTTGTGCGCAAGGGAACTGCGTAATTACGAGCGGAACACCAATTGGAGTAAGCGGAAACGCTGTTGCAGCCAACTTCGTGTTGGTGCCGGGAGGCTCCATCGCGGGAACAGTTTCCTCAGCAACTTCTGGACAACCACTTAATACGGGTTTCGTTCGCGTATTTGGAAACACAGGTACACTGCTCGGATCCGCGCTTATCGGATCTAACGGAACGTACGTGTACGGTGGCCTAGCGGCTGGAACATATTACGCGAGAACAACTAGCACAAATTATTTTGACGAGCTGTGGAACGACATCCCTTGCGCTCAGGGAAATTGTGTCGTGACGTCCGGAACGCCGATAATTGTGGGTTCCACGCAAGTAACAGCGAATTTCGGTCTTGTACCGGGCGGGTCCATCGGCGGAACCGTGACATCTTCTAGCACCGGTTTCCCCGTCACGACCGGGTTTGTCCGAGTATTTGGACCGACGGGTACACTTCTTGGTTCTGCGCTCATAAGTAGCCAAGGGCAGTACTCTTATGGTGGGTTGGCACCAGGATCATATTTTGCGAGAACAACATCCACCGGATTGATAGATGAGCTTTGGGATAATATTCCTTGTCCGCAAGGCAACTGTGTTGTCACATCCGGGACGGCGATCACAGTAGGGTCAGGGCCAGTTCTGACAAATTTCTCGCTTGACGCTGAAGGCGGAATCGCAGGCTCCATTGTGTCTACAGCCACGGGTCAACCTGTAACCAGTGGGTTCGTGCGCATTCACAATTCATCGGGAACACTCTTGGGCTCTGCTCTCATTGGTGCTTCAGGGAACTACTCCTACGGCGGACTTGACGCAGGAACTTACTTTGCGCGCACGGCATCCACCGGCTACCTTGATGAACTTTGGAATAACCGTCCTTGCGCACAAGGCAATTGTGTCGTGACCCAAGGGGATCCAATAGTTGTGGGCACAGCCTTTGTTACCGCGAATTTCTCATTGGCTAGTGGCGGGGGCATTTCGGGATTAGTTACGTCAGAGTCCACCGGGTTTCCAATTACCACCGGATTTGTTCGAGTGTACGATTCTGGTGGTGGACTGCTGGGGTCGGCACTTATTGCTGCGGATGGACAATACTCCTATGGTGGACTTGCCGCGGGAACGTATTTTGCGCGAACTGTGTCAACAGGTGCCGTGGATGAGCTTTTCAATAACATACCTTGCGCTCAAGGGGCATGTGTCATTACCCAAGGAACGCCTATTTCAGTTGGAACCAGTACGGTAGGCGTGAATTTCCAGTTGATCACTTCGGGGCCCGGTGCGGATCAAATTTTCTCGAACGGTTTTGAAGCGCAGGCCGCCCAAATTGAAGAGAGGGTCTGCATTATCGAGCTCAAAAAAGGATATGGGATGTGTGCCGATGAAGGAGACAATCAATGGTAGTTTATGGCGCAGACACCTAACTATGCGTTCAAGCCGACCGCGGAACAGGCTCTTGGCTTTGACCGCGACGCTTCGTGCCGCGGCGGCTTAACGCGGCGTTAGAACCCAATTCACGTTGCTTCCAGGCAAGCAATTTGCAGAGAGTCTTGGGTGCTAAATGGTCGCGGAAACAAAACTCGGGCTTCGCCTGGCCGCGTTGCTCCGCGTGGCAATGATGATACGGACCACGGCCGCCAGATCGGCCGCGCTCCGATTGCCGGGCGGGTCACGTTGGTCGCCTTGTCAAACAACTGCTTGGGCTTCGTCTGGCCGCACCGCTCCGCGCGGCGTAACAAGTTTGAGGAATGCAGTAGGTTCAGTAAGCCGCGCTCCGGTTGGCGGGCGGTCGGGTCCGGGCTTCGTCTGGCCGCGCCTGCAAGCGCGGCGGATGATGATCAGTGAGTTTGTCGTGTTAGGCGCCGCGCTTGGCTTGCGGGCGGTCGCACCTTCGGCGCACACTCGTCGCCTGTTGGGCAAGATTGGATCGTGCGCCACCATGACTGACGGAGGAATTGATTTCTAACTATGTGTTCAAGCCGACCGCGGAACAGGCTCTTCGCTCGAACCGTGGCACGTCGTGCCGCGGCGGCTTAACACGGCGTTAGGCCCCATGTGGAGGTTGATCGTGGGTCGGAGAGTTGCTCGTACACTGTTCCTACTTGCGGCGATTGCCGTTCTTTCATCATGCGCGTTCCGACGGAATGAATTACCCCCTCATTACGG
>JABAQR010000001.1 GCA_019187485.1 Lysobacterales bacterium
CGACCCTGCCGCCGCGCGCGGCGCGCGCGCTCGGCGCCTTCGCCGGCCAGATCGAGGGCTGGCGGCGCGCGGCCTCGGGCATCAAGCCGCGCGCGCTGATCGAGAAGCTGATCGCCGAAGCCGGCCTCGCCCAGCACTGGCGCGAGCAGGACAAGAACCCGGAACTCGCGCAGCGGCGCGTGCAGCAGGTGCAGGCCTTCCTCGAGTGGATCGGCGACCGCCGCGAAAGCTCGCTGGCGCAACTGCTGACCGCGCTGATGCTGGAGAGCCAGGACGACGAGCCCGGCGACCGCGTGCGCCTGATGACCCTGCACAGCGCCAAGGGCCTCGAGTTCCGGCACGTCTACCTGGTCGGCTGCGAGGACGGCATCCTGCCGCACGTGTCCTCGCTGGACGAGGGCCGCGAGGACGAGGAGCGCCGCCTGTTCTACGTCGGCATGACCCGCGCCAAGGAGACCCTGACGCTGTCCTTCTGCCGCGTGCGCAGCCGCTACGGCCGCGAGGACGTGCAGGAACCGAGCCGCTTCCTCAAGGAGCTGCCGGAGTCCGAGGTGCGCTGGGTCGGCAAGCACGAGAAGACGGTCAAGAGCGCCGAGGAGAAGGCCGCCGCGGCGCGTCCGCACCTGGACGCGATCCGCGCGCTGCTGGGCGTGGGCCCGCGCTAGCGCCAGGAACACCTGGAATCGGTCGCCTCGGAGATCTGGGGTGATTCACTGCCGCGGCAGATCCGGTGGTTGCAGAGGATGAATGATCGGCACCCCGTCGCCTGCCCCCGCGAGATCGATGCCGGGCAAGGCCGCATGCCGAAGCGCCCGAAGCGGCCGATCGCGGTACTCGAGAGGCGCTTGTAATGACGGGTTCGCGATCCGGGTGCAGCGGAATCCATCGTTTGGCGCTGCGGCTGCGGAACCTGGGCGGCTGCAAGCGGTGGTCGAGCGCGGATCTTGAACGCGACTCTTTGCAGATCCATGCGGAGAGGGAGGTGGTGGCGTTCCGATACCCCAAATGGCGACAATCGCCATTTCAGACCGGAGGGGAAGCGCGCATGGGCGTTGATGTGCTACGGGGATGCAAAACGGTGGCGGTGCTTGCCGTGCTGGGCGTGCCGACGTTGGCTGGCGCCGAGCCTCGGGAGCGCTCGGCGGAACCCTCCGATCCCATGGTCGAACTGCTGAAGCGAGACCACATCCAGATCGAACGGGGCATCACCTGGCGTGGCGATGCCTTGCACACCGCGTCGACCGGCAGGCACTTGGGCACCCGCGTATCGGATCGGCTTGCCTTTACATTCTCGTCGTCGGAAGCCGGTTTCGGCTTGCGGCATGAGACCATGTCTGCGGGAATCGCGGCGCGGGCTGGTCGGAAGACCTTCACGATCCCGGACGATCCGAATCCGCCGATGCACCCGGGTCGGCCTGGCAATTCAGAAAGCACCACGATCGGCTGCGCCTCGATCTCGCAGGGGGGAGGAAGCGGCTTTGCGGACATCACGTACAACTACGAATATCGCTACACCGAGGACACCGACGGCGATCATGAGCCGGACGCCAATGCCGACTGGGTGTTGATCGGCGTGCGGGTCGACTACCTGAACTTTCAGGATGCACAGTTCTGCCAGTAGTCTCCCCGGCTCGATCTTGCATCCTTGCGGGGTCATTGCCGGAAGCTGAGGGCTGTTGCGATGGCGAGTGGGGTGGCGGCGCGCCGATCACCTCGCACGGCGGTACAAGCGTCCACTTTCGACGTGCCCGTGCGTCGCCAAGCCGCGCTATCGTCCCGGTTTCGCCCACGCCGCGCCGGGAGACGCCATGCGCCATGCCTTGATCTTCGCCATCGCCGCCGCGCTGGCCTTGCCCGCACTCGCGAAGAGCACGCGCACGCCCATCGAGGCGCGCTGGAAGGCTTGGGAACAGCACCAGCAACTCGAACGCGAGAGCCCGTACGCGGGCCTGAAATGGCGCTCGATCGGCCCGACCGTGCAGGGCGGGCGCATCGTCGATGTCGAAGTATCGCCAGCCGACCCATACACTTTCTACGTCGCCTACGCCTCCGGCGGCATCTGGAAGACGTCCAACAACGGCGTCGGTTTCACCCCGTTGTCGGATTCGCTGCCAACCATGGTCAGTGGCGACCTCGCCATTGACCCGCAGCGGCCGGATACGATCTGGCTCGGCAGCGGAGAGCCGAACTCCTCGCGTTCCACCTACTCCGGTCTCGGCCTGTTCGTCAGCCACGACGGCGGCGCCTCCTTCGCGCCGGCCGGTCTGGACGACGCCGACCGCATTGCCCGCGTGCGCGTCGACCCGAAAGACGGCCAGCGCGTGTTCGTCGCGGTGCAGGGCCCGCTGTACACGCCGGGCGGCATGCGCGGCATCTACCGCACGGTCGACGGCGGCAAGTCCTGGCAGCAGGTGCTCGCCGGCGGCGAGTGGGCCGGCGGCATCGACCTGGTGTTCGACCCGCGCGACTCGCGCACCGTGTACGCCGCGCTGTGGGAACGCTCGCGCCGGCCGTGGGAGTTCGTCGAGAGCGGCGAGGGTTCGGGCGTCTGGAAGAGCACCGACGGTGGCGACAGCTGGACGCGCCTGCCCGGCTTCCCGCAGGGCGAGCACATCGGCCGCATCGGTCTCGCCATCTCGCCGGCCAAACCCGACCGCCTGTACGCGAGCATCGACAACCAGGAGCCGCTGCCGGAGGATCTCGTCGACCTCGGCGACAGCCCGCTCTCCCCGGCCCGCCTGAAGCGCATGAGCAAGGAAGAGTTCCTGCGCCAGGACCCGGACGCGATCGAGGCGCTGGTGCGTTTCTCCGACTTCGAACCGAGCCTGGACGGCAAGCAGCTCACCGCGATGGTCAAGTCCGGCGAATTGACGATGGACCAGTTGCGCGCGGAACTGTCGGACGGCAACGCGGCGCTGTTCGACACCGACATTCGCGGCCTCGACATCTGGCGCTCGGACGATGCCGGTGGAAGTTGGACGCGCACCAACCGCGAGCCGATCCGGGATTTCACCTACACCTACGGCTACTACTTCGGCGAGATCCGGGTGGCCCCGGACAATGCCGACCGCGTCTACGTGCTCGGCGTACCCACCGCGGTCAGCGAAGACGGCGGCGCCACCTGGAACGGCTCGATCAACGCCTCGCAGGTACATGCCGACCACCATGCCTTCGAGTTCGACCCGGCCAATCCGCGGCGCATCCTGAACGGCAATGATGGCGGCCTCGACATCAGCTACGACGGCGGCGCCACCTGGCTCAAGCTGGACCGTCAGGCGGTCGGCCAGAGCTACGCGGTGGCGGTCGACATGGCCGAGCCCTACAACGTCTACACCGGGCTGCAGGACAACGGCACTTGGAAGGGATCCAGCCGCATCGATCTGTCCGCACCCGGCGGCTACTGGGACGACGGCAGCGACGGCTGGAGCTTCCTCAACGGGGGCGATGGCATGCAGATCCAGGTCGATCCGCGCGACGCCAGCGTGGTCTACACCGGCTACCAGTTCGGTTTCTACCATCGCGGCGGCAAGGACGGCGGTGAAGTTCGCCCGCGGGCGCCGCTGGCCGATCCGGCGCTGCGCTGGAACTGGAACACCCCGATCCTGCTGTCCGGGCACAACCCGGACGTGCTCTACATGGGGGCGAACAAGCTCTACCGCTCGCTCGACCAGGGCCGCAACTGGACCGCGGTTTCCGGCGACCTGACGCGCAGCAAGGCGCGCGGCAACGTGCCCTTCGCGACCATCACCACGTTGGCCGAATCGGGCAAGACCTTCGGCCTGCTCGCAGCGGGCACCGACGATGGCCTGCTGTGGGTGACCGAGGATGGCGGCCAGGAATGGCGCGAGATCACCCGCGGCCTGCCGAAGGAGCGCTGGGTCAGCCGCGTGGTGCTGTCCAGTCACGCGCGGCCGCGCATGTACGCGAGCCTCAACGGCTACCGCGACGACAACATGACGCCCTACGTCTACGCCAGCGAGGATCTCGGCAGGAGCTGGGCCTCGATCACCGCGAACCTGCCGGCCGAACCGGTCAACGTGATCGCCGAAGACCCGGTCAACCCGGACGTGCTCTACGTCGGCAGCGACCGCGGCGTGTATGTGTCGAGCGATCGCGGCCGCAGTTGGCAGGCGCTGCAGACCGGTTTGCCGAACGTGCCCGTGCACGATCTCGTCGTGCACCCGCGCGAGCGCGAGCTGGTGGCGGGCACCCACGGTCGCAGCGTCTGGATCGTCGACGTGCTGCCCATCCAGGATCTGACGAGCGCGGTGCGGGCGAAGGCCGTGCACCTGTTCCATGTGGCCGCGGTGGACGCCGAACGCGGTTGGCGCAGCGCCCCGAGTCGCTGGATGGCGCACCACGAGCAGCCGCCGAAGTCCACCTTCCACTACTGGGCCGCGCAGGCCGGCCCGGGCAAGCTGACCGTCAAGGACGCCGATGGCAATCCGGTGCGCGTGATCGACGTCGTCGCCGTGCGCGGCATCAATCGCATCGATTACGACCTCAAGGCCGACCTGCCGCTCGGGCTCGCCGCCGAGGCCGCGCGCAACGCCAAGGCCGCAGATCAGGCGGGCGGCAAGGTCGACGGCGACGGCGCGCTCGGCAAGACGCCACTGGCGGAAGCCCGGCGCCTCGGCCACCCGCCCTACCTGACGCCGGGCGAGTACACGCTGACGCTCGAACTCGGCGGCGCGAGCGCCGAGGGCAAGCTCACGGTCAATCCCCCGAAGGCCTTCGAACCACGGATCAAACCGAAATACAAGCTGCGCGGAAAATGACGGTCGGAACAGCCCCGGCGAGTCGCTGCCCGGCGCACCGGGCTACACGGCGGAGCGCAGTGGGTCGCCGATCGCGCTGGTCGGCATCCCCGGATGCGAAGCGACGTCGTGTGCCTGGGCGGACGGGACGGAAAGTTCGGTGTGGGACCGTGCACGCACCGCGGACGTCTGCACCGCGCCCTTGCTTCCTGGCGCTCGCAAGAAGCCGCCCGATGCATGTTGTCGAGTACCCGCAACCCGGAACCGTGCGCAGTAGTCGGCGAAGCTCCAGCCCCTCATCATGAGGCTCGACCACCAGGGGAACCGCATGACCTACGCCCTGACCCCCGCCGAGTTCCGGCGCGTATCTCGCCTGCCGGGCGAGGCTCGATTGGACGAATTCATCGGTCGCGTGGCGATGCATGGCCAGGTCTGGGGCCTGCGCAGCGAATCCGGCTGGGCGGTCGTGCAGTCCGAGGGCGACGATTGCTTCCCGGTGTGGCCGCACCCGGATTTCGCCAGCGCCTGGGCGGTCGGCGAGCTCGCCGACTGCACGCCGCAGGCGATCGCGCTCGATGCCTGGCTCCAGCGCTGGATTCCCGGCATGCAGGGCGACGGCACCCTGGTGCTGGTGTTCCCGACCGACGAGGACGACGACGGCGGCGTGGTGATCGCGCCCGAGGACCTGGCCGAGGAGATGCGTGGCGCGCTCGGATGATCGCGAGGCGACGACCAGCCTGGCGGGTGCGCGACTCCGCGGCAACTCGGGGCGGCCATGAAAGCTTGCCGGATCGGCGCCGGTCTGCCTTGCCGTGACACCGCAAGCGCTTCAATGCGGGGCGCGGCATGATCTGGACGGACGAACGATGAAACGCAGGACTTTGCTGGCGTCGGCCCTCGGGCTGAGCACAGGAGGAATCACGATGGCGATCTTCGGTCGCGATGCGCCCGCACGCGATGGCGAGGCTTTCGAGTTTGCGCTCAGCGAGGAGCAATGGCGCGCGCGGCTGTCGCCGCAGGCCTACGCGGTGCTGCGCGAGGAAGCCACCGAGCGCGCGGGCAGCAGCCCGCTGAACCAGGAGAAGCGCGCGGGCGTGTTCCACTGCGCCGGCTGCGACCTGCCGCTGTTCGATGCGAGCACCAAGTACGAGTCCGGCACCGGCTGGCCGAGCTTCTACGCGCCCCTGCCGGGTGCCGTCGGCGAACGCGAGGACCGCGGCTGGTTCATGGTCCGCACCGAGGTCCATTGCCGCCGCTGCGGCGGGCACCTCGGCCATGTGTTCCCGGACGGGCCGAAGCCGACCGGCCTGCGCTATTGCATGAATGGTGTGGCGTTGAAGTTCGTGCCGGCGTGAAAGTCGGGGCACGGGGCACGGAAAAAGCGGGTTCGGCGAGGTCTTGACCGTCAAGGCCTCACCCGAGCGAGCATTTCCCGTGCCCCGTGCCCCGTGCCCCGTGCCCCGTGCCCCGTGCCCCGTTCTTACGCCTCGCGCAGCGCCACCGTGACCGGCATGCGCGCCGCGCGCAGCGCGGGCAGCAGGCCACCCAGGAACCCGATCATCAGCGCCAGTTTGAGCCCGCTAGCGACCAGCGCCGGGCTCACCCGGAAATCGAACACCAGCTGGGTGAAGGTCTGGCCGCCCAGCGTCGACACGGTCATGCCGTTGAACAGCACATAGGCCAGGAGGGCACCGATCAGGCCGCCGGCGAGCGCGAGCAACATGGACTCGACCAGCACCGAGGCGACCACTGGCAGCGGGCCGAAGCCGATCGCGCGCAGGGTCGCGATCTCGCGGGTGCGCGTCGATACCGAGGCATACATGGTGTTGAGCGCGGCAAAAATCGCGCCCAGGCACATGATCACCGCGACCGCGGTGCCGAGCAGGCGCACGCCCTGGCTGGTCGAGGCGGTCTGCTCGCTGAAATAGGCCTGCTGGCCCTTGACCTCGAGGTTGACGCGCGGGTCGGCGTCCAGCGCCTCGTGCAATGGTTTTACGCCGTCCGCGGAATCCAGACCGACCAGCGCCACCGAGTAGATGTTCGGGCGGCCCCAGGCGGTCTGCGCGGTCGCGCTGTCGGTGAAGATCTCGCTGTCGAAGGCATCGCCGCTGGCGAACACCCCGACCACATCCCAGTCGGCGCCGCGCAGACGGATCTTGCGGCCGACTTCGAGACCCTCGAATTGTGCTGCCGCACCCTTGCCGACCACCACCTCCTGCAGGCCGGGCGTGAACTTGCGGCCCTCGACGAGCTTGAGATTCGGCCGCAGATCGAAGCCCGCCGCATCGATGCCGCGCAGCGTGATGTTGGCGCCGAGCGATTCGCCCTTTTTTGGCAATTCGGCGATCACGATCAGTTCACCCGAGATGATCGGCGCACCGGCGGCGTCCCTGCGGATGCCCGGACCCTGACGGATCACGTCCAGGGTATCGCGGTCCATCGAACTGTTCAGCTCGGCCTGGGCCCCGCCGCGCAGCACCAGTGCGTTGCGCGCATCGCCGCTCGACTTCAGCGTCGCGTCGATGCCCCCGGCCATTGCGAACAGCGCGGTGAACACACCGACCACACCGGCGATGCCGATCACGATCACCAGCGAGGCGCCGAGCCGGCCGGGGATCGTGCGCAGGTTCATCAGGACGATTTCGAGGATCTGCTTGAGCATTTCTCGGGACTCGGGACTCGGGACTCGGGACTCGGGACTCGGGACTCGGGACGCCGGCTTTGCCGCCGACAACCAACAACCCGCTTTCAGCGACCCGCCAGCGCATCGACGATGCGCACGCGGCCGGCGCGCAGCGCCGGCGGCAGGCCAACGGCGAGGGCAAGGGCGAGCATCGCGACGATCGCCTGCGCCCACACGCGCGGATCGGCGCGCATCGCGCCGAAGAACATCGGCGCGGCCCTGGCCATGCCGCCCATCATGAACTCGGCCAGCAGCATGCCGCCGAATCCGCCGATCAGGCACAGCAGCAGCGCTTCGCCGAGCACCAGCGCGGTGACCCTGGCATCGGAAAAGCCCAGGGTCTTCAGGACCGCGAGTTCCGGGATGCGCTCGCGTACCGCTTGCGCCATGGTGTTGCCGGTCAGGATCAGGATGGTGAAAAACACCGCGACCAGGATCAGCGAGACGATCAGACCGATATCGCCGATCTGCTTGAAGAAGCCCTTGTTGAAGTCCTTCTCGGACTGGGTTTTGGTTTCATCCGGCGAATTCGCGAAGCGCGCATCGATCGCGCGGGCTACCTCGTCGGCGCGGTTCACGTCTTCCAGCACCACCGCGTACACGCCGGCGGCGCCACGGCCGAACTGGTTGGCTTCATCGAAATAGGCGTGGTGGATGTAGATGCCCATGGTCTGGCCTTGCCAGGACTGGTCGATCCCGTCGTAGATGCCGACGATGTCGAACTCCCAGGCCATCGCGCCATTGCGCTGGGGGAAAATGTTCGACTTCAGCGGCAGCTTGTCGCCGACCTTCCAGCCGTGCCGGTCAGCGACCAGGCGGCCGACGATCGCGCCGGTGCGGGTCCGCTCGAAGGCGCGCCACTGCTCCTCCGGCATCACCCACTCGGGATAGGCTGCGTGCAGCCGCACCGGATCGGAGGCGAAGGTGAACACCTGGTCGTTCTCCCCGACATAGCCGCCGAACCATTGGTCGTGCGAGACGATCTTCACACCCGGAATCGACTCGATCTCGGGCAGCATCCGCATGGGCAGTGAATCGGTGAAGGACACCCGCGACTGCACGATCAGGCGCGAGGCGCCGACGAAGTCCGCGCCGGCGCTGAAGAACACCGAGAGCGATTGCAGTAGTCCGAACAGCAGGAAGGCGCAGACCAGCGACAGCAGCGTCAGCAGCGCGCGGGTCTTCTTGCGCCACAGGCTGGCCCAGACGAATCGGAAATGGCCCATGTCCGGCTCCTCAGGCGGCCGCGGCGGCCAGCAGCGTGCCCTTGTCCAAGTGCACGGTGCGCGAGGCGTACTCCGCGGCCTTGGGGTCGTGGGTGACCATCACGATGGTCTTGCCGTGCTCGCGGTTGAGACGTTGCAGCAGAGTCAGGATCTCGTCGGCCGTTTTGCGGTCGAGATCGCCGGTAGGCTCATCGCAGACCAGCAGGGTGGGGTCGGACACCAGTGCGCGCGCGATCGCCACACGCTGCTCCTGGCCGCCCGAGAGCTCCTTGGGCTTGTGTCCTGCGCGGTCCTTCAGGCCCACGATTTCCAGCGCGAGTCTGGCGCGCTGGATGCGCTCGCCACCGCCCATCTTCGTCAGCAGCAGTGGCAACTCGACGTTGCGCTCGGCGGTCAGCACCGGCAGCAGGTTGTAGAACTGGAACACGAAGCCGACGTGGCGCGCGCGCCAGCGCGAGAGTTCTCCCGAGGACATGCGGTCGATGCGTACTCCGTCGATCAGGATCTCGCCGCGCGTGGGCTGGTCGAGCCCGCCGATCAGGTTCAGCAGAGTGGTCTTGCCCGAACCCGAGGGCCCCATCAGCGCGACGAAATCACCCTTCGGGATGGTGAGCGTGATCCCGTGCAGCACTTCCACGACCTGCTTGCCGCGCGTGTAGTGTTTGACGACGTTGTTGATCTGGACGAGGGCTTGGGTCATGGCTCTGGACTCGTGGGCAATCGGATAGCTTTGATAGGGGACGCGAAGGACGCAAAGGGGCACAAAGGACGCAAAGGGAGCAGGCGCAGATTCATCGATGGAAACGCTTTTCTTCGCGTCCTTTGCGCCCCTTTGCGTCCTTTGCGTTCACCATTCAGGCTCCGGCCGAGACGAAGGTCAGTTCTCTGCCGCGGCAACTGCTACCCCATCCACCAATTCCGCCGGAGGCGAGACCACCACCGTCTGCCCGGCGACGACGCCGGCAGTCAGGTTGCGGGAGTCGCCGACTGCCGCCCCGACGCTCACCTCGCGGCGACTGGCGCGGCCGTTCTCGACGACGTACACGAAGGATTTGCCGGCTTCCTCGACCAGCGCGGCCTGCGGCACCAGCACGCCGGAGAGCTTCGGCTGTTCCTCGGCGGACTGCGCGCCGCGCGCTTCGAGGAAACGCACGCGCACGCCCATGTCGGGCACGATGCGCGGGTCTTCGACGGCCAGTGCCACACGTACGCGCACGGTCGCGCGGCTGCGGTCCGCGGCTGGAATCACGGCGATCACGCTGCCGGGGATCTTCCAGTCGGGGTAGGCATTGAGGGTGGCTTCGACCGGCATCCGCGCCTGCACGCGGCCGATGAAGGCTTCGTTGACGTCGACCTCCACTTCGAGCGAATCCATGTCGACGATGGTGCCGATGCCGGTGCGCGTGAAGCCGCCACCGGCGCTGATGGGCGAGATCATCTCGCCCGGCTGCGCCGCCTTGGCGATCACCACGCCGGCGAAGGGCGCGCGCACCACGGTGTCGTCCAGCGAGACCTTGGACAAGGCCAGCGATTCCTCGGCCACCTTCACCTGGCGACGCTGGCTGGCCAGGCGCGCAGCCAGCGATTCGGCTGCCGCGCGGGCCGCATCGAGCTGCGCCGCCGTGCCCAGCTTGCGCGCGTGGATCTCCTGCTGGCGAACGTAGTCGGCCTGGGCCTGGCGCAGGTTCGCTTCGATCTCGGCCAGCACCGAGCGCGCGCCGCCGAGCTGCGCCTCGTACAGGGCCACCTCCGCGCGCTGCTGCACGTCGTCCAGGGTGGCCAACACCTGGCCTTCCTCGACGCGCATGCCTTCCTCGATCAGCACCTCGCGCACCTTGCCGGTGACCTTGGCCGACACCGTCGCCTGGCGACGTGCGACCACGTAGCCGGAAGCGTCCAGCACCGAGGCCTGCGTCGGCGCGCTCGCCGCGGCCCGGGCGGTGACCGTGCGCACGGCCACCGGTGCCGGCGTGCGCCCGAGAAACCACCAGCCGGCGGCGGTCACCAGTGCCAGCGTGCCGAGGAACAGCCACCAGGGCACACCGGCGCGCGCCGGCGGCGTCTCCGGGCGGGCATCTCGGTCGATGCGCAACTGGCCGAGCAGATCGTTGTGACTCATCGCGGATCGCAAATCCTTCTCATGTCGAATTCTCGCACACGCCGTTTGCCGACGAGGCGTCGGTGCAAGACTGCGCAATCTCGCGCTCGACGGTTAGTGACGATCGTCACCCGCGTGCGCCGCTGATCGGAGAGTCGCCGCCCCGGCGACCGCAGCGCTTCGCCGCACGCGCTCACCAGGGCGGTACCAGCCGGCGCAGCCAACGCGCGATGCGTCGCCGCGAAAGATCTTCGCAGGGCAGTCCCAGGGCATCGCTCGCGGCAGCGCCGGGCAGGCAGGCGCGCACGGCGACGTGGCGCGTCAGGGCGCGCGCAGCAAGGGCGTGTCGAGCGATTTGAGTTTGCGGCCCGCCACTTTTTCGGCCGCCTCGATGAACTCGGCGGTGCTGACTTTGCGCTCGCGCATCAGCCGGCGGGTGAGGTCGTCGAGGTTGCGGCGGTCATCCGTGGCGCGCTGGATTTCCTCGTCGACCGCGCGCAGCAGCAGCGCCGCGCGCGCGGTGGTTTGCGCGCTCGAGCGCGGTCCGCGCAGCGACTTCACGCCCTTGCCCCAGTCGGCCAGCCAGGCGAGCGTCTTCTGGTGGCGCGCAGCGGTCATGCCGCCGGTGCGGAACAGCAACTCGACCGCGTAGAACTCGGCCAGCCCCTCGGCCAGCCAGTCGTCCTCGTCGCGCTGGCCGCGGATGCGCGTGACCACGTGGGTCAGCTCGTGCAGCAGCGTGCTGGTGGCGTTCTCGGACACCATCGGCCGGTCCAGGTGCAGGTACAGCGAGCGCGGGCCGGACAGGCCGCCGCGCCACATCGGATCGGGAGCCTGGACGATGAAGATCTTCGGCGGCAGCGTGCCGAAGGCGTCCTTCATCGCCGGCAGCGTGTAGTTCAGGAAGGCGAGCATGTCCATGCGCCGCATGCCTTCGTCCTTGGGCGCGCCGAGCGCCACCTCGGTGCCGGCGATCACCTCGCGGCGGGTGCCGATGTCGCCGACCAGCATCCAGCCGACCGGACGGTCGAATCGGCGGTCGGGGTCGTCGACATCGAAGCTGCCATCGGCTCGCAGGAGATAGGCGGTGTCGTAATGCCAGCCCTTGGGCAGGTCGAGCACGAGACGCGCCCGCGATTCGGCTCCCTTGGCAGCGCGCACGCCGGCCGAGGGGAATACGCGGTCGCCGCGGAAGATCGCCCAGTCGCCCGGAAAGTAGCTGCGGTAGGCACCATTCTCCCGTCGCTGCTCGATGGCGACCCGCCAGCGGATCGTGCCGCCCCGCGCTGGTGGCGTCCACAGCGCGCGCGGCCCCCTGCGCAGGAGTTCGCCGTCGGCACGGATCTCGCTGTAGGCGCCGGCGAAGTTGAAGTTGATCGAACGAATTTCGCCGGCGCCCTTGCCAAGGGTCAGTGAGCCCTGAGCGGATTTTGTCTTCGGGTCGAGGGCGAGTCGCCACTCCAGTTCGTAGGCGGCAGCCGGGAGGCTGGCGCTGGCCAACAACAGACAGGCGGCGAGAATATGGCGCATCGCGTGTACCTGGCAGGGAGATGCGCGATTGTGCCAGCGTCGCGGCGAACGCGGTCTCGGCCAGGCACACCCTGGAGGAGCCGGCAGTGCCGCAGCGGCTGCGCGCAGGCCGGGACTCATCCCTCCGGGCGCGCCGCCCGGAGCCCCGCGAAGTCTCCCGCGAGCGCCTTGTACAGGGCCGCGAGCGCGGTGGCGCGGCGGGTCTGGGCGTCCGCGGCGCGGTCCTCGAAGTCGAGCAGCGAGCGCTCGGCGTCGAGCACCGCGAGGTAATCGGAGGCGCCGGCGTCGAAGCGCAGGCGCGCGAGCTCGCTGGCCTTGCGGCTCTCGGCGACCGCCAGTTCCAGCGCCTGCGCCGACTGGTTCGCCGCACGGTAGCCGGCCAGCGCGTTTTCGGTCTCCTCCAGGGCCTCGAGCCAGGCCTGATGCCAGGCGGCGATCGCGCCGTCGGCACGCGCCTGCTGCGCGAGCACGCGCTGGCGCACGCGGCCGAAGTCGAGGAAGCTCCAGGTCAGCGAGGGCCCGAAGCGCCAGCGCTGCGCCGCGCCGTCGGACAGGTTGCCGAAGCTCTGCGCGGTGGCGCCGAAGCCGCCGAGCAGCTCCAGCTTCGGGTAGAACTCGGCGGTGGCGACGCCGACCTGGGCGACCTGCTCGGCGAGCCGCCCTTCGGCCTCGCGGATGTCCGGCCGCCGCGCCAGCCAGTCGGCCGGGGTGCCGACCGGCACCAGCGCCGGCAGTGCCGGCAGGCCCTTCGCCGGCGCCAGTTGCGCGCGCAGCGCAGACACCGGCTGCGCGGTCAGCACCGCCAGGCGCTGCTCCTGGCGCACCACCTCGGCCTCGGTCTGCGGCAGTTGCGCGGCGACCGACAGCCCGAGCGCATGCGAGCGTGCGACGTCCAGCTCGGTGCCGCGCCCGGCTTCGAGCTGCTTGCGCAGGATGTCGAGGTTTTCCTCGAGGTTCGCGAGGTTGCGGCGCTGCACCGCGAGCCGCGCCTGGCTACCGCGCCAGGCGAAATACGCCTGCGCGGTCTCGGCCACGATCGACAGGCGCACCGCGTCGAAGGCGGCGCTGTCGGCGTCGACGCGACGGTCGATCGCCTCTTTCTCGCGCCGCAGAGAACCGAAGAGGTCGATTTCCCAGGCCAGGTCGAAGCCGGCGCGATAGGTGTCGGTACGCTGCTGGTCGGAGGGGATGAAGGGGTCCTCGCCGGAGGGATCGCTGCGCTCGCCATCGGCCTGCGCGGTCACCGTCGGGAACAGGCTGTACTTGCTCAGGCCGGCGAGCGCGCGCGTCTCGTCCAGCCGCGCCAGCGCCTGCGCGATGTCCCGGTTCGCCGCCAGCGCCCGCGCGATCAGCGCGTCCAGCTCGGGTTCCTTGAAGGACTTCCAGACCTGCGTGCCGACCGCGTCCGCCGGATACGCCGCCGGCAACGCCTGGTCGAAGCGCGCCGGAACATCCGCCGACGGCCGCACGAAGTCGGGGCCGACGTTGCAGGCGGCGGTCGCCAGCACGATCGTCGTCGCAAGGGCGAGTCGCGAAATCGTGGACGCAAAGGACGTAAAGAGAGCAAAGGACGCAAAAAGAGCGAACCCAGGCTGGCGCCCCTGCACATCCACGTGGGCACGCGGTACAGCCGAAAGTCGAGTCATGTGTCTGCCTGCCTTCCTTTGCGTCCTTTGCGGACCCA
Source organism: Lysobacterales bacterium (assembly GCA_019187485.1). Classification (GTDB taxonomy): domain Bacteria; phylum Pseudomonadota; class Gammaproteobacteria; order Xanthomonadales; family SZUA-5; genus JADKFD01. The sequence continues at coordinate 13,979 of JABAQR010000001.1, forward strand.
CGCTCTTCAGGTCGTTCTGGCAGCGGAGGCTCATGACTGCGACCACCGGCTCAGGTGCGCGGACGACGTCGGCTCGGATTCGGCAGGTGCGTTGGCCACCCCCCGCTCCGCCCACTTCCGGAGCACCACGTAGAACACCGGGGTGAAGAACAGGCCGAAGAAGGTCACGCCGAGCATGCCGGCGAAGACGGTGACGCCCATGACGTGGCGCACTTCGGCGCCGGCGCCGCTCGCGAAGACCAGCGGCAGGACGCCCATGATGAAGGCGAAGGAGGTCATCAGGATCGGCCGCAGGCGCAGGCGGCAGGCTTCGATGGCGGCCTCGACGATGCCCATGCCTTCCTCCTCCAGGTCGCGCGCGAACTCGACGATCAGGATCGCGTTCTTGCAGGCGAGGCCCATCAGCACCACGAGACCGATCTGGGTGAAGAGGTTGTTGTCGATGAAGGTCGGCGGCACGCTCATCGGCGGCGGCGGGATCCAGCCCATGCCGATCGACAGGCCGAACCACGATCCGCTGATGAAGTTCAGCAGCCAGATGCCGCCGATGGCGCTGAGCAGGCACAGCGGCACGATCAGGATCACGGCGAGCGGCAGGGTCCAGCTCTCGTACAGCGCGGCCAGCACCATGTAGACCAGCAGCACGCACAGCGGGAACACCAGCAGGCCCATCGAGCCCTGGGTGGATTCCTGGTAGGTCAGGCCGGTCCACTCGATCTGCATGCCCTGCGGCAGCATGCCGGCGGCCATCCCGCGCAGCACCTCGATCGCCTGCTGGCTGGACATCAGCGCCGGATTCACGCCGGCCTGCAGGTCGGCGGCCGGGTAGCCGTTGTAGCGCACCACCGGGTCCGGGCCGTAACTCGGCTGTACCTCGACCACCGAGCCGATCGGCACCATCTCGCCCGCCGCGTTGCGCACCTTGATCCGCGCGATGTCGGCGACCTCGTCGCGGAAGTCCGCATCCGCCTGCGCGTAGACGCTGTAGGTGCGTCCGAACAGGTTGAAGTCGTTGACGTAGGCCGAGCCCAGGTAGACCTGCAAGGCCGCGTAGATCTCGGTCAGTTGCAATCCCTGTTCCTTGGCGCGGATGCGGTCGACGCTGGCGTCGAGCTGCGGCACGTTGGCCTGGAAGGAGGAGAACACCGAGTAGGGATCGAAACCCGGCGTCGTGCGCACCGCGCCGGACAGCGCCTGCACCTGGTTGTTGAGCTCGCCGTAGCCGGCCGCGCCGCGGTCCTGCACATAGGCCTCGACACCGGCCGAGTTGCCGAGGCCGAGCACCGGCGGCGGCAGCAGCGCGAAGGCGAGGCCGTCCTGGATGGTGCTGAACTTGCCATTCAGCATGCCGGCGATCTCGGCCGCGCTGATCTCGCGCTCGTGCTGCGGGGTGATGCCGACGAACATGAGGCCGGCATTGCTGGTGTTGACGAAGTGCACCGCGTTGAGGCCGGGGAACTGGACCACGTCCTCGACGCCCGGCGTGGCCAGCGCCATCTCGCCCATGCGCCGCATCGCGGCCTCGGTGCGCTTGAGCGTGGCGCCTTCCGGCAACTGCAGCGCGGCGAACAGGTACTGCTTGTCCTGGGTGGGGATGAAGCCCGATGGCACCTGGGTGAAGCCGAGCACGGTCAGCGCGATCAGCAGCAGGTAGACCACGATCAGCCGCGGCGCGCGGCCGATGGTGCCGCCGATGCGTCCCGAATAGCGCTGGCTGGCGCGACCGAAGCGCGCGTTGAACCAGCGGAAGAAGGGCCCGAACACGCGCTCGATGGCGCGCCCGAGCGCATCCTTGCGCGCGCCGTGCGGCTGCAGCAGCACCGCCGACAGCGCCGGCGACAGGGTCAGCGAATTGAAGGCCGAGATCAGCACCGAGGCGGCGATGGTCACCGCGAACTGGCTGTAGAACTGGCCGGAGACGCCGCCGATGAAGGCCAGTGGCACGAATACGCTGGCGAGCACCAGCGAGATCGCGATGATCGGTCCCGAGACCTCCTGCATCGCCTTGTGCGCGGCCTCGCGCGGGGCCATGCCGTCCTCGATGTGGCGCTCGACGTTCTCGACCACGACGATCGCGTCGTCGACCACGATGCCGATCGCGAGCACCAGCGCGAACAGGGTCAGCACGTTGATCGAATAGCCGAGCATCCACAGCACTGCGAAAGTGCCGACCACCGACACCGGCACCGCCAGCAGCGGGATGATCGAGGCGCGCCAGGTCTGCAGGAACACCACCACCACCAGCACCACCAGCGCGACCGCTTCCAGCAGCGTGGTGACCACGGACTGGATCGACTGGCGCACGAACACAGTCGGGTCGTAGGCGACGGTCCACTCGACGCCTGCCGGGAAACCGCGTTCGAGTTCCACCATCTTCGCGCGCACCGCGTCCGACAGTTCGATGGTGTTCGCACCCGGTGCCTCGAAGATCACGATCGCCGCGGCGTCGTGGTTGTCGAGCAGCGAGTTGATCGTGTAGGAATTCGAGCCGAGCTCGATGCGCGCGACGTCCTTCAGGCGCGTGATCTCGCCCTGCGCGCCGCTCTTCAGCACGATCTCGCCGAATTCCTCGGCGGTCTGCAGGCGCCCCTGGGCGTTGATCGAGAACTGCAGCGGGCTGTCCGGATGCGGCGGGCCGCCGATGGTGCCGGCCGAGACTTCCACGTTCTGCTCGCGGATTGCGCCCAGGATGTCGCTGGCGGTCAGTCCGCGCGCCGCGGCCTTGTCCGGGTCCAGCCACACGCGCATCGCGTAGTTGCCGGCGCCGAAGGCGAGCGCCTGGCCCACACCCTGCAGCCGCGCCAGTTCGTCGCGCACGCGCAGGTTGGCGAAGTTGGAGAGGTAGAGCCCGTCGTAGCGCCCATCCGGCGACACCAGGTGCACCACCATGGTCAGGTTCGGGCTCGACTTGACGGTGGTCACACCGAGCTGGCGCACGGCTTCCGGCAGCCGCGGCAGCGCCTGCGCGACCCGGTTCTGCACCTGCACGGTGGCGAGGTCGATGTTGGTGCCGCCGTGGAAGGTCACGGTCAGCTGCATGGTGCCGTCCGAGCCCGCGCTGGACTTCATGTAGATCATGCCCTCGACGCCGTTGACCGCCTCTTCGATGGGCGCGGCGACGGTCTCGGCGATGGTCTTCGGGTTGGCGCCGGGATAGATCGCGGTGACCTGCACCGAGGGCGGCACCACGTCCGGATATTCGCTGATCGGCAGGTTCGGGATCGCCACCGCGCCGGCCAGGAACACCAGCAGCGAGAGCACCGCGGCGAGGATCGGGCGGTCGACGAAAACCTTGGAGAAATCGGCGTGGGCCATGGGTTCAGCCCTGGCCCGCTTCGGCGCCCGGTGCGGCCGCGGCCGGCGCCTCGACGATCGTGTTCGGCGCGTCCATCGGCACGTCCACCGGCTGCAGCGGCGCGCCCGGGAAGAAGATCTTCTTCATGCCGTTGACCACCACCTTGTCGCCGGGCGCCAGGCCCGAGCTGACGATGCGCAGGCCGTCGACGCTGCTGCCGAGTACCACGTCCTTGCGCGCGGCGGTGTTGCCCTCGCCGACGACGTAGACGTACTTGCGATCCTGGTCGGTCAGCACCGCCTGGTCGTGGATCAGCAGCGCGGCATGCTTCGCGCTGCCGACCAGCTGCACGCGCGCGAACAGGCCGGGCGTGAAGCGCCGGTCGCTGTTGGAGAGTTTCGCGCGCACGCGGATCGTGCCGGTGGCCGGGTCCAACTGGTTGTCGACGAAGTCGAGCACGCCCTCGTGCGGGAACCCCTCCTCATTGGCCAGGCCGACCCGCACCGGGTTGCCGCCGGCGCGTGCGCTCGATCGGTCGCCGGCGCGGATCAAATCCTGGTAGCGCAGGAAGGTGCGCTCGTCGCCCTCGAAGACCACGTAGATCGGGTCCAGCGAGACCATGTTGGTCAGCACCGCGGACGGATCGACGAGGTTGCCGGTGGTGATCATCGCGGCGCCGACGCGCCCGGCGATCGGTGCGGTCACGCGCGTGAACTCGACGTTCAGGCGCGCCTGCGCGACCGCCGCCTGCATCGCGGACACATCCGCCTGCGCCTGCTTCAGCTCGGCCTCGCGCTGGTCCCATTCCTCGGTCGACATCGCCTTCGCGGCGACCAGTTTCCTGCCGCGTTCGATGTCGCGGCTGGCGCGCGCGACGCGCGTCTGCGCGCGCTCGACCTCGGCCTGCGTGCGGTTCAGCGCGGCGCGATATTCGCGGTCGTCGATCTCGAAGAGCAGATCGCCCTTTTTCACCTCGGCGCCTTCGGTACAGACGATGCGGGTGATGTAGCCGGAGATGCGTGGCCGGATATCGACGCGCTCGACCGCCACGAAGCGGCCATTGAACTCGTCCCACTCGGTGACTTCCTTGTGCACCACCGCGGCGACATTGACCTCGGTGGGCGGCATCTGCATGCCGCCGCCGTTCGCAGGCGGGCTGTCGCCGCCGCCGCAGGCGGCGAGGAACACGAGGAGACTCGGTGGGGCGAACCGCTGGACGATGCGTTGCATGGTGATGGCTTCCGGTCGATCGTGAGCTGTTCTTGTCTGCGAAGGACGCAAAGGGGAAACAGGGCTACGCGTGAGCCTTCCTCTGGTGTTCTTTTGATGTCCTTTGCGGACTGGATTCGCCTTCGATGGGGAATCCGATGCACCAGGGTTGTCGCCCCACCCGCGCGGAGTGCCTCTGACGCGCCTTGGATGGCCCGGGCATGACAATGGCTGGGGAAAATGTACTGCCCGCAATATAGCGGTGGCGGCGATGGACCGCGTCCGGGCCGGAAGTCAGGGGTACGGAAAGCGCGGCACGGGAAAGTTTCACCGCAGGCGGAAGGGTTTCCGGCCCGAGGTCTTTCCCGGACCGCGCAACGGTGCCGAATGGTTGCGATGCGGTGTGCGGGCGTCGAAAGTGTCTATTCTCGACCGGGTCCCGCCGGCGTTTCGGGTCGCCGGTGCAAGCACGCAACCGTGGTCGGAGGGCGTATGCCGGATCGATGCTCCTTGCAGTGGTTGTTGGGTATCTGTGCCTTCGCGATGGCGAGTACGGCCGGCGCCGAAGCCATCCGCGTCCGCGCCGATCCCTGGCTGCCCTACAGCGGCGGTCAGGAAATGGATCCGCCGGGTTACATGGTCGAGATGGCAGAGACGATCGCCAAGGCCAACGGTCACGAACTCGAGTACCGCACCTTGCCCTGGAAGAACGCGCTCCAGGTGGTGCGCGAGGGCAACGCGGACTGCGTGGTCGGGGCCTACCGCAGCGACGCGGAGGACTTCGCCTTCCCGGACGTCGGCTGGGGACCATCCGGCAACGTGTTCTGGGGTCTCGCCGAGCAGAAATGGCGCTACCGCGACATGACCAGCCTGGACTCGATCAAGATCGGCGTGCTCGAGGACTACAGCTACGGCGAGGAACTCGACGCCTACATCGAGCAGCACAAGGCCGATGCGCAGCGCGTGGAGGTGGTGCCGGCGGTCGGCCGCGGCATCGTGCGCCTGCTGGCGCGGCTGATCGGTCGCCGCGTCGGTACGATCATCGAGGACCGCAACGTGCTCGCCTACGCGCTCGAGCAGTCGAAGATGGAGCCCGGTCGGGTGATCTCGCTCGGCGAAGCCGGCGAGGCCGAGAGCGTGTACATCGCGTGCACCCCGGCGCATCCGCGTGGCAAGGAGTACGCACAGATGTTCGCCAAGGGAACCTTGCAACTGCGCGCCAGCGGCAAGCTCGCCGAGATCCTGGCCAAGTACAACCTCAAGGATTGGGAAGGCGCCGAGCGCTGAAACCGCGTCCATGAAGGTCCTGGTCGCCGGTGCGCTGGGTTTCATCGGTCGCCACATCGTGGCCGCGTTGCGCGAGCGTGGCCACGAGGTGGTCGCGGCGGTGCGCGCGGAGCGTTGCGGCGAACTGCCCACGGGCGTAGTGCCGCTGGCCTGCGATTTCGAGCGCGATCTCGATCCGGCGGTCTGGCTGCCGCGCCTGGCCGGCGTCGACGCCGTGGTCAACGCCGCCGGCGTGCTCAAGGCGACGCGTGAGCGCTTCGAGGCGATCCACGCCCAGGCGCCGCTGGCGATCGCGCGCGCGGCGGCCGAACTCCGCCTGCGCCGCTTCGTGCAGATCTCCGCGCTCGGTGATCCCGGCGACGGCGAGTTCCTTGCCAGCAAGCATCGCGGCGATGCGGCGTTGCTCGGCTGCGGCCTGCCGACGACGGTGCTGCGACCCTCCCTGGTGTACGCGTTCGCCGGCAGCTACGGCGGCTCCTCGCTGCTGCGTGCGCTGGCCGCGGCGCCGTGGCTGCTGCCGGTGCCGGGGCTCGGTCGCCAGCCGATCGCACCGTTGCATGCGCGCGATCTCGCCGCATTGGTGCTGGCGGCGCTCGAACGCCCGGGAGGCGATACCGCAGTCGACGGTGTGCACGACGTGGTCGGCCCAAAGACCATGCGCCTGGTCGACTACCTGCGCGCGCTGCGCCGCTGGCTGGGGCTGCGTCCGGCTGCGTTGTTGCCGATGCCGATGCCGCTGCTGCGAGTGGCGGGAGCACTCGCCGACCGCTTCGGCGATGGCCCGTCTGGGTCGACGATGCTGCGCATGCTGATGCGCGGGAACACCGCTCCGGCGGAGACGCACGCACGACTCGCGGGAAACTTCGGCGTGACGCCGCGCAGCCTCGACCAGTGGCAGTCGCTCGAGCCCGCGCACACCCAGGACCGCTGGCACGCGCGGTTGTACCCGTTCGGCCCGCTGCTGCGCTGGGGTCTGGGTTTGATGTGCCTGCTGTCCGCCGCCGCGGGCTTCGCGCAGACGCCGGCGCAGGTCTCAGTACTGGTGGCACCGCTCGGCTGGCCGGAATGGCTGGCGTGGATGCTGGGCTACGGCGGCAGCGCCGCCGACGCCGTGCTCGGCGCGATGCTGCTCGGCAATTGGCGCACGCGGCTTGCCGGCCGGTTGCTGCTGGCGCTGGTGGTCGCTTACACGCTGGTGCTCGGTTTCGGCCTGCCCGGCCTGTGGCTGGACCCCTGGGGAGCGCTCGCGAAGAACCTTGCGCTGCTGCCTGCGATCCTCGCCTGGCGCGTGCTCGACGACCGCCGGTGAGCGTCTATCTGGGCCTGAAGTGGCTGCACATCGTCAGCGCGACGATTCTGTTCGGCACCGGCATCGGGATCGCTTTTTTCCAGTGGACGGCCTGGCGCAGTGGCGAGGTCGCAGTGATCGCGCGGGTCACGCGGCTGGTGGTACTGGCCGACTTTGTGTTCACCACGCCGGCCGTCATCATCCAGCTTGCGAGCGGCATCGCGCTGGTGCACACGTTGCGGTTGCCATGGAGCAGCGACTGGATCGTCGGCGCGCTCCTGTTGTACGCGCTGGCCGGCGCCTGCTGGCTGCCGGTGGTGGCGATCCAGCTCCGCCTGGCGCGCCTGGCGGCGACCGCGCAGATGTGCGGCGAGCCGCTGCCGCCGGCCTTCGCGCGCACCATGCGTCTGTGGTTCTGGCTCGGCTGGCCCGCCTTCCTGGCGGTGCTCGCGATCCTCTGGCTGATGGTGCGCAAGGCGGTCGCCTGGTGATGCGGGGGCGTCGTGTCGCCTGGATCGATGCGGAAATCACACACAAGAGCAGGGGCGAGCGTGGTCTGGGTTCGGTGCTTGCCACCCCCCGCATCCGCCTCACAGCAACGCTTCAACCGGCCTCCGCTATGCTCCGCGACCGGTTCTGGATCAGGGTGGATGGATCATGAGCATTCGTTGGACGTGGCTGGCTTGCCTCTGCGCCTTGGCGGTGGGCCCGGTGCAGGCCGAGCAGCAGGCGGCAAAGCCGGAGCAATCGGCGCCGGCCGTCGAGCAGGCTCCGCAAATGGAAGCGCCGACGCTGGAGTGGGTTCCGGGTCCGCTGCTCTCGCAGACTGAGCCCGCACCGGGCCGCGTCGCCAGTCCGGCGGTCGGTCTCGCTTTCACCTTGCCGGAGGCCTGGCGTGCCGAGGACGTGGGTTGGCGGGAACTGACCCTCGAAGAGGCGCAGTCGATCTCCCCGCTCGCGGAGGCGGGCTTGGTGGTCGAGCTGCGCCAGGGCCGCGCCGCCCAGCCCTTGCTGACCCTGTATCGCGCCAGTCTGGAGCCGTGGCGCAAGGCGGATCGCGAAGGCAAGGCCGGCCCGGGTCGGTTGACCTTCAACACCGCCGACAAGGTCTATCTGGTGGTGCGCGGCGCCGAGGCCAGGAAGGCCGGTCGTTACGCCGATCTGCGCAATGCCCTCGAAGACGCGGTCGGCACGCTCGCGCTTTACGACGCCTATCGCGAAGACCGCAACGTGCAGGCCGCGGCCGGCGGCGAGTTCGCCGGTACCCTGGTCGGTGGGGGTCTGGTCACACTCAGCCTCATGCCGGGTGGCGAACTCGGCCTGCGCATCGGCGAACGCGCGCTGAGCGGAAAATGGGTGCTGCGTCAGGCGACCATCATCGGCCAACTGGTCGGCGCGGGAGAAGGCGTCAATCCGGCGTTGCAGTTCCACCTCGATGGCGATGCACTGATCGCGATGCGCTGGGATGCCAAGCTCTTCGGCAACACCGGCGTGCGTCTGGAAAAAGCGCAGTGAGGGGCGCCCGGTGGTGGCTCGTCGGCGATGCGGGCTGACGGCCACCGCTCGTTCTGGTGGCTGCTCGCGCTCGCGCTGCTGCTGCTCGGCGCGGGGATCGGCCTGCGCGATCCGTGGCCGGCAGATGAGCCACGCTTCGCACTGGTCGCCAAGCAGATGGTCGACAGCGGCCAGTGGCTGTTTCCCCATCGCGGCAACGAGTTGTACTCGGACAAGCCGCCGATGTTCATGTGGATGCAGGCGGCAGCTGCGACGCTGACCGGATCCTGGCGAGTCGGCTTCCTGTTGCCATCGCTGCTGTCCGGTCTGCTGACGCTGACCCTGTTGTACGATCTGGCGCGGCGCCTGCACGGCCGCCGGGTCGCACTGCTCGCCGCCGCGACGCTGCTGTTCACGCTGCAATTCGGCTTCCAGGTGCGCAGCGCACAGATCGACGGCACCCTGCTCGGGATCATGACCCTGGCTTGCTACGGCCTGTTGCGTCATCTGTTGCTCGGACGCGATCCGCGCTGGCTGTGGCTGGGCTGTTTCGCCGCCGGCATCGGCACCATCACCAAGGGCGTCGCCTTCCTCGCGCTGCTGTTGCTGCCGCTGGCCTGGCTGGGTCGACGCCTGCGCTGGCAGGGCCTGGCAGCGTCCTCGCGTGGCGGGCCAGGCCAGGCCGCCGGCGCGGTGCTGGCTTTCACCGGCGCGGTCTCACTGTGGTTGCTGCCGATGCTGCTCGCGGTCTGGCGCAGCGGCGATCCCGTCTACCAGGCCTATGCGCAGGACATCCTGTTGGGCCAGACCGCATCGCGCTACCTCGAACCCACCCACCATCTGCATCCGCCCTGGTACTACCTCGGCGTGATCGCCACCTTGTGGCTGCCGGCCGCCCTCGCGCTGCCCTGGGCGGTCCCGCACTGGTGGCGCGGCTGGCGCCGCGGGCGGCGGCCGGCGCGGGTGTGGCTGCCGCTGACCTTCGCCGTCCTGGTCGTGTGCTTCTTCTCGCTCTCCGGCGGCAAGCGCGACGTCTACATCCTGCCGGCGCTGCCGATGCTGGTGCTGGCGCTCGCACCTTTGTTGCCGGCCTTGTTGCGCAGGCTCTCGGTGCAACGCACGCTGTACGCATTCGCCACGCTGCTGGCGCTGGCGCTGACCGCCGGCTCGCTGTACGCGCTGCTGGGCGAAGCACCCTTCGCAGCGCGCATGCGCGAACTGCGCGGAATGGACCCCTGGCACATCACGCTGACGATGGGGCTCATCGGCCTGCTCGCACTGGGTGTATTCCGACCGCGCCGCGGCGCGTACGCGCTCGCCGGCACGCTCGCCGGCATCTGGCTGGTGTACGGATTCTGGGCCTACCCGGTGATCAACGACTCGCGTTCGGCGCGTGGCGTCATGCAGAAGGCCGGCGCGCTGATCGGTCCGGACAGCGAACTCGGTCTGCTCGGCTGGAAGGAGCAGAACCTGCTGATGGCCGACCGCCCCGCCACGGTGTTCGGCTTCCTTGCCCCGCGCGCCGAACAGGAACTCGCCGCGGTCGCCTGGTTGAAGGAAAATCCCGGGAAACGCTGGGTGCTGGCGCAAGAACTCTCGTTGCGGACCTGCTTCCTGGTCGAACGCACCACCGTTGTCGGCGAATCCAACCGCCGCCGCTGGTACCTGGCGAATGCCGAAGCCCTGCGCGATGCCTGCCTGCCGCACTCGGAAGAAGCGAAGAAGCGACACAAGGTGGCGTGGCATTGAGGGGAGCGGGAAAAAGGAAAAAGGAAAATGGAAGAGCGGTGAGGCGTGACCCGAGAGCTGTACGCCTTTCCAATTTCTGTCCTTTTTCCTGCTGCTTTCATACACGTCGAAAAGCCGGGCGGAGTGACCTGCGAGCTGTTCCCTTTTCCATTTTCCCTTTTCCTTTTTCCTGCTCCTCAGGCAAGTCGAAAGGCGGGGCGGAGTGACCTGCGAGCTGTTCCCTTTTCCATTTCCCCTTGTTCATTTTCCTGCTGCTGATGCACCTCCACACCACCGGCCATGGCCCGCCGCTCGTCCTCTTGCACGGCTGGGCGATGCACGGCGGCGTGTTCGCGCCGCTGGTCGACGAGTTTGCGGCACACTTCGAGTGCTTCCTGGTGGACCTGCCCGGGCACGGTCTCAGCGAGGAGCGCAACGGGCTGGAACTGGACGTCACCGTCGATCGCCTGCTGCAACTGCTGCCGCCGGCGCCGTGGCTGGGCTGGTCGCTCGGCGGGCTGATCGCGCTGGAAGCGGCGCTGCGGGCGCCGGAGCGGGTGGGTGCGTTGATCGCGGTCGCGGCCTCGCCGCGTTTCGTCATCGCGCCGGGCTGGTCGCACGCGGTGGAGCACACGGTGTTCGCCGAGTTCGCCAGCGAGCTCGCACGGGACTACCGTGCGACCATCGAGCGCTTCCTCGCGTTGGAAGTGCTTGGCGATGCGCATCCGCGCGAGGAGATGCGCTGGCTGCGCGAGCGTCTCGCCGAGCGCCCCCCCGGCGATCCGGCGGTGCTGGCCGATGGCCTGCGCATCCTCGCCGACACCGATTTGCGCGCGGAGCTGCCGCGACTGGCGGTTCGGAGCCTGTGGATCGCCGGACAGCACGACCGCCTGGTGCCCTGGCAGGGCCTGCGTGCTGCGGCCACGCTCGCACCCGGCGCACACTTCGCGCGCATCGACCGCGCCGGGCACGCGCCCTTCCTGGCGCACCCGCAGGCGGTGGCGCAGGCGGTGCGGGGATTTCTGGCGCCACCGTAGCCCGCTCGCTGTCAGGTCGGTGGTCATCGCAGGCGTTCCGCGGGCAAAGCCGAACCTGTGTGGCGACGAATCCCGGTGACCGATCCCCAGTCTCGCCGGGAGGTGGTGTCCGGCACGCGGATGAGGGTGTGATCGATCGTGCGACCATCGAGTGTCGACGAGCACTTGCCGCGGCCTTCGCCGCACCTCCAAGCGACCGACCGCACGTCTGCGCTTGCGCACTTTGCATGCGAAGGCGCGTTGGTGCAGCCTTCGACCTCCCCTTCGCCTGTCCGGTCACGCGGGTCGGCCCTGGAAGCCGACGCCAAGCGAGTTGATCCGATGTCCCGCACCCGGGAGTACCCGCTGCCGTCCGTTCATGCCGTGCGCACGCTCGAGGCGCTCGGGTGGAGTGCGCTGTTGGTGTGGATCGGTGCTTTCGTTTCGCTGGGTTATCCGTGGACGATGGTGGGTGTCTACACCGATGGGCTGAGTTATCTGTCGATCGCGGACGCCATCCACCGCGGCATCGGGGATCCGGCCAGCGTGGCCGGCCTGCATGCGCTGAGGGGCGGGCGTTTTCCGCCCGGTTATCCAGCCTACCTGTCGCTGTTCGGCGCTGGCGTCGACGCGGTCGGCATGCGCGCGGCCAACCTGGCGCAGATGACTGCGGTACTGCTGATGGCCGCAGGGGTGTTCGGTTTCCTGCGTTGCCGCACCGGTTCGCGACGGTCGGCCCTGCTCGGTCTGCTCTACGTGCTCAGTCTGCCCTTCATTCAGCCGTGGTCGCTGGAGTTGATCTCCGAACCGTTGTTCGTCGCGATCATGCTCGCGGCATGCTGGGTGGCGGCTTCCGGCGCGATCGCTCCTCGCTGGTTCTGGGTCGCCGCACTGCTCGGCCTGGCCTGCCTGGTGCGCATGCTCGGCATCGCGTTGCTGCCGGTCCTGGTGCTGTGGGTCTGGCGTCGCGAGCGTTCGATCATGCGCGCGCTGGTGGCCGGCATCATCGCATCGGCACCGATCATGGCCTGGCTTGCCTTCCAGTGGCAGGCGGGATTGCAGACTCAGGCGACCTACGTGGGCGAATTCGAGGCGGCGACGCGAGCGCAATCGCCGCTGTCGCTGGCGACGCTGGCCGCCAACCTGGCGGGCCTGGGGGCGGCGCTCTCGCCGAGGTACCTGTCGTCGTTGCCGGCTGCCGTCCTGGTGGCGATCCTGGTGCTGACCGCGGCGATCCGCCTGGCCGAGCCTGGACGGCGGTTCGAGTTGGCGACCCTGTTCCTCGGCTCCCTGCTGGTCGTCCTCATGCTGTGGCCCTATCCCGAACACCAGCCGCGTCTGGCCGGCCCGGTGGCGCCGCTGGTGGCGGGGCTGGCGCTCGCTCCCGGCGAGCGGGCCGAACGTGCCAGAGTCCTTCAGACGGTGTTGCGTTGCCTGCTTTGGGTGGGCATCGGTGTGGGTTTCCTGTGCGGCACGCACCGGATGATCCAGGCCCGTTTCGAGATCGCGGATCCCGAGCTGCGCGTGTACTCCCGCAACGTGGTCGTCCACAATCGTCGGAACCCGATGCGCGAAGTGGAGAATTACCATCGCATCCTGCTCGCGGCGGAGCAGGCCGCGAGCATCATCGGGCGCGGTGCCTGCATGAGTACGACACTGCCGTCGCTGGTGCGGCTGCGCGCACCGACGCAGGTGCGCGCCGTGCCCCGGCCTTTCGCCTGGGAGCGGAACGGCTGCGACTATGTCCTGGCGATCAATGCGAGCTTCCTCGGGACGCCGGCCCTGTATCCGCTGCACGAGCCGGGCCTCACGCACGAGACCGTCCTGGTTTCGCGCTTTCCGGATGGGCCGTTCGCCGCGGTCCTGATGCGCCGGCCAACCCGGGCGGCGACGTCCGCGAGCGAGCCGGGCGACCGCCCCGAAGACGCGCAGGCGCGGGAACATCGGTTGCGATGAGGTCCGTGGCGCGATGCAGTGCAAGTGCCTGCTCGATCCTGTGCCGCAGGATGCGTACGCGTCGCTGTGGGTCGTCGCCAGGGCGCTCGCGGGTCGGGCCACCCAGGTGCGAGACTCCGCTCATCCTCCCTCGGGCGGGGATGCCACGGGACCGGGAATGATCGTCGCAACGGCCGCACTCGACATTCATGGTCTGCGCAAATGTTTCGGCGCGCAGACTGTGCTCGATTACCTCGACTGGGAGGTGCCGGCGGGCCGCGTGATCGGTCTGCTCGGGCGCAATGGCGCCGGCAAGTCGACGCTGATCCGCTGCGCGCTCGGGCTGTCGCCGGTCGACGGCGGGGAGGTGCGCCTGTTCGGCGAAGCAGTAGCGACGTTGCGGCCGGAGACCCTGCATCGCGTGGGCTATGTGCCACAGAGTTTCGACCTGTTCCCGTGGATGCGCGTGCGCCAGTACCTCGGCTTCCACGCGGCCTTCTACGCGCGCTGGAACCGGGAGTTGGTGGACGGCCTGCTGGGGCGCTGGGAAGTGGATGCGGCCAAGAAGATCGGCGAGCTCTCGCAGGGCCAGCGACAGAAGCTCGCGATCATCCGCGCGATCGCGCCGGACCCGGACCTGCTGCTGCTGGACGAGCCGGTCGCCAGCCTCGATCCGCAGACACGCCGGCTGTTCCTCGCCGAACTGTTGCGGATCACGCGACGTCCCGGCAAGACCGTGGTCTTCTCCACCCACATCACCACCGACCTCGAACGCGCCGACGCCGAGATCGCACTGCTGAAAGCGGGGCGCATCCAGTTCTCGGCAGACCTGCCGACGCTGAAGGCGCGTGTGCGCCGCATCGACCTGTCCGGACCCTTGCCCGATCCCGGATTCCGTCACCCTGGCATTCTCCGCCATGCGCGCGACGAGGGGCAGGCGCACTGGATCGTCGACGGCCTCGACGATGCGGCGATCACCGAGCTCGCCGCGCGCAGTGGCAGCGTCTGGCAGGCCAGCGCCATGAGTCTCGAAGACATCTTCATCGAGCTTGGCTGATGAAACTGGCCTACCGGCGCGCGCTCTCGCGCGGCACCCTCGCGCTGCTGCGACTGCCGCCGCAGCGCTATCTGTTCGGCTGCTGCCTGCTCGGACTGCTGTGGCTGGCCGGCTGGTCGCTGCCGCTGCTCTCGGGAAAGCCGAAGCTGGCGATCATCGGTATCGTCGCACATGGCTACGTGCTGATGTTCGTCGGCCTGCTGAGCGCGATGGTGTGGGTCTCGGTGTGCCGGCCAGAGACCCAGATCGTCCCCGGGTTCAAGCGTGCGCTGGCGATGGTCTGGCTGCTGTACGGTCTGTTCGGCGTGCTCCTGCCGGCGGTGATCGCCGGCGCCACGGGTTTCCCGGTGCTGCTCGGCGCATCCCTGCTGGCGCTGGTGCTGACGACCTCGATCGCCAGCGGCAGCGGCATCAAATGGGCCGCGTTGCTGTGGTTGTCGCCGCTGCTGTTCGTCGTCTGGCCGGAGTTCGCCGGCGAGCTGTGGGCGGCGCTGCGTTTCAACCGCCTGGCACCGGCGCTGCCGCTGGTGTGCTCGGCGCTGATCCTGCGCGCGACGTGGAAGCGGCTGATGCTGGTCAGCGACGGCGCGCCGACGCTGTCGCCGGCCGACCTCAATCCCTCCGACCTCAGCGCCAGCGCCGACGCCGCGCGCATCCGCCAGGCGGGCGTGCTCGCGCAATGGTTGCAGAACGCGCAATACGCCCTGTCGGCGCGCATCTTCGACGGCGTGCTCGCGGCGCTCGGCCGCGGGCGCCGTGGCGCCGACCGGCGCGCGCTCGGGCTGATGCTGATGCCGAATGCGCACCTGGCCGGCGTGCTCGTCGAGTGCCTGCTGACCGCGCTGCTGCTTGGCGTGTTCGTGCTGCTGTTCGGCAGCCAGAAGAGCGGTGGCCCGCCGATCGGCATGGTCGCGAGCTACATCGGATTGCTGACCGCGATGCGCTTCCAGGGCCTGCATCGGGCCACCCTGATGCTGCGACCCAGTCTGGTCGACGTGTACTTCGCGCTCGCTCCTCGTTCCCAGCTCGATTTCGGCGAGGTGATCGTGCGCGTCTTGTACCGCTCTCTCGGTCCGTCGATGGCTTTCGCCATCACCCTGCTGCTGCTCGGCGCAGGCATCTGCCCGGAGGCGCAACGCCTGCCGCTGCTGCTCGGCGGCGGCGTCGGCGCGCTCGCGAGCAGTCTCGTCGGCCTCGGCATCGTGCTGATGCAGCTCGATGCCGAGCGGCCGCGGATGCTGCTCGGCCTGTTCCTGCTCTGCCTGCTCGGCTCGATCCCGACCGCGCTGTGCGTGGCCGCGGCGCTGGCTTCCTGGCAGGCACTCGCGGTGGTCGGCGCGATGGTGCTCGCCGGTGCCGGCGGCTTTCTCGCACACGCCCACCGCGAGGCCACGCATTGGCCGATCCGCTTCGACGCACCGCTGTGAGTGCGCAATCGCCCTATACGTACTCCACCACCTCCAGCCCATAACCCGCCAGGCCGAGGTAGCGCCTGCGCGTGCCGAGCACGCGCAGGCGCCGGCAGCCGAGCTCGGCGAGGATCTGCGCGCCGATGCCGGTGGTGCGCCAGGGCGCGGCGTCGGGAGTGTGCGGAGCGCCGGCGAGGCGGGCGAGCAGCGCCTCGTCGTCCGGACGGTCGCCGATCAGCACCAGCACACCACTGCCGGCATCGGCGATGCGCGCCAGCGCGCGCCGCAGCGGCGTGCCGAAATCCGGGCGCTCGATGGCGAGCACGTCGCTCCAGTCGTTGCGGGTGTGCACGCGCACCAGCGTCGGGGTTTCCGCCTGGGGCGTGCCAAGCACCAGCGCGTGGTGCAACTGGCGCGCGAGGGTGTCGCGCCAGACCACCAGCCGGAAGCGCCCGCACGCGGTATCGACCGGCTGCTCGGTCACCCGTTCGACGGTCCGTTCGGTGGTGAGGCGATGGCGGATCAGGTCGGCGATGGTGCCGAGCTTCAGGCCGTGCCGCTGCGCGTACACTTCGAGTTGCGGGCGCCGCGCCATGTGGCCGTCCTCGCCCATGATCTCGACCAGCACCCCGGCCGACTCCACGCCTGCCAGCCGTGCGAGGTCGACCGCGGCCTCGGTGTGGCCGGCGCGCGCGAGCACGCCACCGGGCTGCGCCATCAGCGGGAACACGTGGCCGGGCTGGACGATGTCCTCGGCGACCGCGTCCGGTGCCACCGCGGTGCGGATGGTGTGGGCGCGGTCGTAGGCGGAGATCCCGGTGCTGATGCCCTCGGCGGCCTCGATCGAGGCGGTGAAGGCGGTGCCCATGCGGGTGGCGTTGCGCGCCACCATCGGGCCGATGCCGAGGCGCTTGCAGCGCTCGCGCGTGAGCGCCAGGCAGATCAGCCCGCGCGCCTCGCGCGCCATGAAGTTGATGTCTTCCGGCCGCACCTTGCTGGCGGCCATGATCAAATCGCCTTCGTTCTCGCGATCCTCGTCGTCGAGGACCACCACCATGCGCCCGGCGGCGATGTCGGCGAGGAGCTCGGGGATGGTGGAGAAACCCATGGGCGGCTAGTGCGCCGGGAGTACGCGGCACGGGGCACGGGGCACGGGTGCGCCGTGACAGAGCCATGCGCCGCCTCCGGCCTTCGAAACCCGTGGGCCTGGGGCGGCGTCTTCGACTGACGCGCGATTCCCGTGCCTCGTACCCCGTGCCCCGTGCCCCCTCATCCGCGCGGCTCCAGCCCGCGCAGGCCGATATCGCGGCGGCAGAACATGCCGAGCCAGGTCAGGCTCTCGACGCGCTGGTAGGCGAGCCGGCGCGCGGCCGCGAGGTCCTCGCCGAGCGCGCACACCGTCAGCACGCGGCCGCCGTCGGTGCAGGCCACGCCGTCGCGCATGCGCGTGGCCGCGTGGAAGACCTTGACGCCGTCCATCTGGGTGACCGCCAGGCCGGTGATCGCGTCGCCCTTGCGCACCTCGCCGGGATAGCCCTGCGCGGCAAGCACCACGGCAATCGCCGGACGCGGATCCCAGCGGCATTCGACTTCGCCCAGACGCCCGTCGAGCGCGGCTTCGATCAGCTCCAGCAGGTCGCTCTGCAGCCGCAGCATCACCGGTTGCGTTTCCGGATCGCCGAAACGCACGTTGAACTCGACCACGCGCGGCTGGCCGGCGGCATCGATCATCAGCCCGGCGTAGAGGAAACCGGTGAAGGGCATGCCCTCGCGCGCGAGCCCGGCCAGGGTTGGCTCGATGATCGTGCGGCGCACGCGCTGGTCGACCTCGTGGCTGACCACCGGCGCCGGCGAGTAGGCGCCCATGCCGCCGGTGTTGGGCCCGAGGTCGCCGTCGTCGCGGCGCTTGTGGTCCTGCGAGCTGGCCATCGCGAGGTATTGCTCGCCGGCGGCGAGCACGATGTAGCTGGCTTCCTCGCCGGCCATGAACTCCTCGACGACCACCCGCCGGCCGGCTTCGCCGAGCGTGCCCGCGCCGAGCATCGCGGCGAGCGCGTCCTCGGCCTCGGCGAGCGTCTGCGCCACCACCACGCCCTTGCCGGCGGCGAGCCCATCGGCCTTGATCACGATCGGCGCGCCGCGGGAGCGCACATGCGCGAGCGCCGGCGCGAGTTCGGTGAACACCGCGTAGCCGGCGGTCGGGATCGCGTGGCGCGCCAGGAAGTGCTTGGCGAAGGACTTGCTGGCTTCCAGTTGCGCTGCGGCGCGGCTGGGTCCGAAGCAGCGCAGGCCGGCGGCCCGGAAGGCGTCGACCACGCCCAGCGACAGGGGCGCCTCCGGCCCGATCACCGTCAGGTCCACGCGCTCCTCGCGCGCCAGCCGCACCAGGCCCTCGACGTCGGTGGCAGCCACCGCGACGTTGCGCATGCCGGGCTCGAGCGCGGTGCCGGCGTTACCGGGCGCGAGCAGGATCTCGCGCACCCGCGGCGACTGCCGCAGACGCCAGGCGAGTGCGTGCTCGCGGCCGCCGCCGCCGACCATCAGCAGCGTCATGCGACGCAGCGCGCTCACCAGCGGTAGCCGATCGACAGCAGGTTCTCGCCGTCGTTATTGCCGCCGGTGTTCGCATTGGAGATGTGGCGGAAGGCGATCGTCAGGTGGCTGCGCGCCCAGCCCAGCGAGGTCACGAGCTGGGCGCTGCTGGACAGCAGCGTGGTTTCGCGCGCGACCACCGCGACGCCGGCGCCGACGAAGAAGCCGCCGAAGTGCTTGCGCAGCCCGGCACCGACGAAGAAGTTGTCGCGGCGGTCGATCTCCAGGACCTGGCCATCGCGACCACGGATCGCGCCACCCAGCAACTCGATGTGGATGTCGGCGCGCTTCCAGCGTTCGATCGGGTGCAGCCAGGAGCCGACCACGCCCTGGGAGGTCTCGCCATCGATCTCGTCGACGTGCGCATAGCCGATCTCGAACTCGGCCCGCGCCGGTGCGACGCAGGCCAGGTAGAGCGTGGTGGCGGCGAGCCAGCGTTTCATCGTGCTCCTCCGGCGGCGTTCAGCGGATGCGCTTGACCAGCGTGGTGCGGTTCAGACCTTCGATCTTCAGGCGCCAGGAACCGAAGGCCCCCGGTTTGATGGTCACGGCCGGATCGACCAGATCGACGATGTAGCGATCATTCTCGACCTGCTGCCAGACCTGACCGTTCTCCAGGTGGAACTCGGTCTTGCCGGACCAGCCTTTGAAGGCTCCCAGGATGCGGCTGCCGAATTCCTCGCGGCGCGCGTTCTCGAAGCCGACCATCGACGCGCCGGCGGTCGGCGCCGTCGCGGACGGCTGGTCCTGCGCCGCCGCGGCGGCAACGGTCGGATCGGCGAGTCGCACGTTGCGCTCGATCCAGGCGTTGAGTGCCGCCAATTCGGCCTCGCTGAGCTTGTCGAGCCCGGCCTGCCGAAAGTCCTGCGCGCTCATGCGCTCTTCCAGCGAGGAGAAGCTCGGACTTCGCGCGAGCGCGAACGGGCCAAGGCCGATCATCAGGAGGACAGCGAGCACACGGCGCATGGGCAGGTTCCCGGATGAAAGCGCGCGAGGATAGCGCGCAGGCCGCCGCTTGCGGATCGCGCGCGTCCGCGGGTGTTCATGCCTCGCGAACGGCCTTGGGCAGGCCCACGCCCGGTGCCGGCCGTTCGTGCAGCACCTCGCGGCGAAAGCGGAACAGGCCAGCCGGCCGGCCGCCGGTGGCGTGGATCTGCTGGCCGGTGGCTTCCACCAGTCCGGCATTGGCCACCAGCCGCCGAAAGTTCTGGGTGTGCAGCGGCTGGCCGGCGAGGGCTTCGACGAGACGCTGCAACTGACCGAGCGTGAAGCGCTCCGGCAGCAGTTCGAACACCAGCGGGCGGTACTTCAGCTTGCCGCGCAGGCGCCCGAGCGCGGTCGCGAGGATGCGCCGGTGGTCGCGCGCCATCGGCCGTCCCGGCACCGTGGCCGCCGTCTCACGGCCACGGCGGGCTTCGGCGACCAACCCCGCTTCCCACAGCAACTCGTAGCGTTCGAGGCTGCGCTCGGGATCCCAGGGCCAGCCTTCCAGTCCGAAGCACTGGCAGGCGCGCGCGTGGTTCTCCGGCAGGCGTGCCGCAAACTCTCGCAGCAGCGGCCGGATGCGGGTCTCCAGCAGTGCGGGTCGGCCCGCGCGCCAATCCTCCCAGGGCAGGAAACCGTACCAGTCTGCCCATGCCGACTCGAAACCGTCGGCCGGACGCCCCTCGCGCACCAGCGCCAGATAGGCGGTCGAGATCACCCGCGGTCCGCCGGCCGCCTCGCGCGGATCGCGGAAGCGATCGCCGAAGGTGTACAACTGTTCGACGTGACCCAGGGTCAGTCCGGTCCGCTGCGCCACCCAGGCGCGCATGCCGCGCTCCAGCGTCGGGTGCGCGAGCAGATCGAGCGGTCCCGAAGGCAGCGCCTGCGCGTCGCCATCGGTCATCACCAGCACCCGCGGCGCATCGTCGGTGACCGCGACGATCACCGAGTCCAGGCTGATCAGGGCGTGGCTGGGCATGGCGGGAGTCTATCCCGGGGTACGAGGGTGCGATGGCACGAAAGGCTCGTGGGTCAAGCGTTCCCGCACAAATCCACAACCCACAACCCATCAACAACCAGCAACCCACGCTACCGTCCCACCCGTACTCCATCCGGCAACTGCACATCCACCGCCACCGGGAGGTGGTCGGAGAGCTTCAGGGGTGGAGCTTCGTAGCGGGTGACGGCGATGTCGGGCGAGACCAGGATGTGGTCGATCGAGCGTTCGGGTTGCCAGGCCGGATAGGTCGCAAGTGCCTGCGGGCCGGGAATCGCCAGTGCGGCGCGGTCGAGGAAGCGGCGGAAGGCCGGGCTGGTGGGCTGGCAGTTGAAGTCGCCCATCAGCACCACGTGGCGATAGGGCTGAAGGAGCTCGTGCAGGAAGTCGAACTGACGGACGCGCGCCTGCGCACCGAGCGACAGGTGCGATTGCGCCACCGCGACCGCCTCATGACCTTCGCCGTAGACCGCGAGCAGGACGCCACGGCCGGGAATGCGGCCGGGAAGCGGATGGTCCTCGACCAGGCGCGGCTGCGCGCGGCTCAGCAAACAGTTGGTCGACTCGGCGATGCGGCCGATGCGGCGGTTGCGTTGCTGCCACCAGTAGGGGAAGGCGGCGACTTCCGCGAGGTAGGCGGCCTGGTTGACGAAGCCTGAACGCAGGCTGCCGCCATCCACCTCCTGCAACGCGGCGATGTCGACTTCGGCGAGCAGGCGCGCCAGCTCGGACAGGTTCTTGTGCTTGCCGGTATCCGGCAGGATGTGCCGCCAACTGCGTGTCAGGTACTCGCGGAAGCCGTCCTGGGCATTGCCCGCGTGGATGTTGAAGCAGAAAAGACGAAGGCGCGATCCATGGGACCGCGCCTCCCTGCGTTCGCTGCGGCCGGCAGCGTTCACGTGCCGATCAGGCGCCCGGTTTGGCGGCGGCGCGCTCCCTGGCCACGAGCATATCGATCAGTTCGATCACGTTCTGCTGGCCTCCGGCGCTGCCGACGTCCAGACGCCACTTGCCGTTGACGATCACCGAGGGCGTGCCGGCGACGCCCCAGCGCGGAACCATCGTCTTGGAACGATTGATCTTGGTGTTGACCGCGAAGGACTGCGCCGCGCTCAGGAAGGCTTCCTTGGTGACGCCGAACTGGGTGTACCACTGCGCGAGATCGTCGAGCGAGCGGAAGGGCTTGCGCTCCTTGTGGATCGCCGCAAACAGCTTGTCGTGCGACGCCTCCAGGATGCCGAGCGTTTCCGCCGCGTAGTAGGCGCGCGCGAAGGCCTCGGAGACCGGATCCCAGGCCGCCGGGAAAGGCGCGTAGGCAACGTCGGCCGGCTTGCTCGCCTTCCACTTGTTCAGATAGGGCTCCAGGTCGTAGCAGTGCGGGCAGGTGTACATGAACACCGTGAGCACCTCGATTTTGCTGCCGGAGCTGGTCGGTTGCGCGGGGTCGATCGCCATGTAGTGGCGACCTTGCTGGAACTTCTCCGGCTGCTGCGCGCCGGCCGGCAGCGCAAAGGCCAGGGCGAACGCGAACAAGGTGATGAGAGCTGCACGCATCGATGGCATTCCTCAACGGACGGGTGTGGACGAGAGCTTGTCAGAACGCGCCTGAATGGCGCCGCTCGGCACGGCGAACCGCCTCAGGGCGACGCCGAATCGAGTCCCTGCAGGTAGGAGGCCAGCGCGTCGATCTCGGCGTCCGTGAGCGGCTTGGCAAGCTGTGCCATCGCCTGCCCGTTGGCGTCGCTGCCGTGCAGTTCTCCGTCGCGGAAGCGGCGTAGCATCCCGGCGCTGTATTGGGCGTGCTGGCCGGCCAGCGCCGGATAGCGCGACGCCGGGTTGCCGCGTCCGGAGGGGCCGTGGCAGGCCGCGCAGGCGGGGATCCCGCGCTTGCCGTCGCCGCCGCGCCAGATCGGCTCGGCCAGCCTGACCAGACTCTCGTCGGCGATGTCCGGCTTGGCCGCCTGGGAGGCGAAGTAGGCGCCGAGATCGGCCATGTCCTGCTCGCTCAGCGTGATCGAAAAGCCAAGCATGATCGGGTTGTTGCGCACGCTGGTCTTGAACAGCGCCAGCTGGTGTGCGAGATAGTCGGCGTGCTGGCCGGCGATCTTGGGATACTGCGGATCGCTGCTGTTGCCGTCGATGCCGTGGCAGGCCGCACACACGGCTGCCTTGGTTTGGCCGGCGACGGCATCGCCGGCCGCCAGCAGCGGGGTGGAGGCGGACAGCGCCGCGAGCGCGAGCAGGGTGCAGAGCTTCATCGTCAAGGACCTCGACACAACTTCGGAGACCAGTGGGCCGGGAGGCAAGGATCGCGGATTCTACATGGCGACCAGCGGGTTGTCGGTTGCCGCTGCTCGCTTGTCGGCAGCGCGGGTCCGGTCCGGGCGAGATGGATCGGTACTCCGGCCGTCGCTGACTACAGCCGCGGACCCACAACCAGCGACCGACAACCGCGCTCCACTGCCGTAGATTCCATCGCAGACATGAACACGCCAGAATCCGACCTCGCGCGCCGCTTCCGGCGCGCCGCCTTCGTGCTGAGCACGCCGGATGCACGCACCCTGCCGGCGGACAGCGGCGCCGAGGTCGCCTTCGCCGGCCGCTCGAACGCCGGCAAGTCCAGCGCGATCAATGCGATCTGCGAGCAGGGCGGTCTGGCGCGCACCAGCAAGACGCCTGGGCGCACGCAGCAGCTGGTGGTGTTCGACCTCGGCGACGGCCAGCGCCTGGTTGACCTTCCGGGTTATGGCTACGCGCGCGTGCCGCTGGCGGTGAAGCAGCAGTGGCACGCGCTGATCGACCGGTATGTGCGCGAGCGCGCTTCGTTGCGCGGCATCGTCGTGGTCAGCGATGTGCGCCACGCGCTCACCGACTTCGACCGTCAGATGCTGCATTACTGCCAGCACCGCGGCCTGCGTTGCCTGTTGTTGCTGAGCAAGGCCGACAAGCTCAATCGCGGTCCCGCACTCGCGGTGCGCCGCCAGGTGCTCGCACAGATCGCCGATCTCGGCGTGCCGACCACCGCAGTGGTGTTCTCGGCGCGGAGTCGGGACGGCGTGGACGCAGCCCGTGTGGCGTTGTCCGCCTTGCTGGACCAGTGAGTTCCACGCCGGGGCGGCCCGCGGACACCGGCTCCATCCATGCCGCGCGGCGGCGGAATTACAGCGCCGCGTAGCGCTCCAGCAGCTTGGGCGAAAAGGCCCGCGCATCCGGTTTCAA
Organism: Lysobacterales bacterium; assembly: GCA_019187485.1. GTDB lineage: Bacteria > Pseudomonadota > Gammaproteobacteria > Xanthomonadales > SZUA-5 > JADKFD01. The sequence continues at coordinate 37,489 of JABAQR010000001.1, forward strand.
GCTGTGGTCGAGCAGTTTGGCCTTGCGCAGATCGGTGTCGACCGACGCCGCCAGACTGCGGTCCTGGGCACCGCCGCGCATGTACATGTGCCAGCGCGCGGCGGCGCGCAGAAGCAGCGCCTGTGCCTTGGCGCGGTGGTCGGCGATCTGCTCGAGCTGGTTCCATTGGGCGGCGCCGGCATAGTCGGCACCGAGGTAAGCGCGCGCCAGCGCACGCAGCGGTTCGGGAGCCGGCTTGGGCGCCGCGGCGATCGCGGCATCGAGACCGCGCAGTGCGGCGTTGGCGCGATCGAGCGCGGCCTCGATGCTCGCCGCATCGCTCGCCGTCTGCGCCAACTGCAAGGCCTTGCGTTGGTCGGCGGCCGCCCGCAGCGCCGGCGCCTCGGCGGGCACGCCGGCGGCGCCCGCTTCGCGGCTGCGCGCGTCGAGCTTCGCCAGCACGCCGCCGATGCTGTTGCGGCGTGCTTCCAGCAGACGCGCGGCGATCGCCTCGTTGAGACCGCGCGCGGCGGCGTCGACCTGCGCATCGAGTTGCGCGAGACCGCTTTCGACGCTGCGCGCGCTGGCTTCCACCCGTCCGAGGAGCGCGGCGTCGCCGGCGCGGCCCGCGTCTTGCAGGTTGGCGCGCGCCTGATCACGTTGCTGTTTGAACGTGGCCAGCTGGCGACTGGCCGCGCGCGCGTCGCCGCTGCCGGCCAGCGGCGCCTTGGCGAGCTTGCTCTCGATGCCGCGGATGCTGCGGTCGAGGCCGTCCAGCAGTGCCTGCGCCGGCCCGATGCGCTGCGTCGAGAGCGGAACCGTACCCGCTGGCGTTCTGGTCGGCTGCACCGCCGGCGGTTTCCCTTGCGCCACGGCAGGCGGCGCGTCCGGCTGTTGCGCCAGCAGCGACTGCCGGCAGCTCGCCAGCTCCCGTGCCTGCACCGGCGCCAGTTCCTTGAGGCCGGCGATCACCGCCTTGCTGGCGTCGTTTTCGAAGGCATCGACGGCCGCGCGGCAATCGCCGAGCCTGGCGTTCGCGAGGCCGAGGTAGTAGTGCGGCACGTAGGGTTCCGGGATGGTGCCGTACAGGCGCGCGCGCGCCACCGGATCGGCGCGTTCGCGCAAGGCCGACTGCATGAGGGTACGGGCCTTCTCCCAGTCGCCCTTCTTGGCGGCGTCGCGGCCATTGAGGTAGTCGTTGCGATAGTCGGCGAGCGCCGCGGCTGCGTACGCGAGCGCCAGCAGAGCCGTCAGGAGAGACAGTGCGCGCTTCATCGGAAGCCCGCCTGTCGCAGATAGGCATCGGCGTCGAGCGCCGCGAAGCGCAGTTCGGCGACGTGCGTGTCGCCACGGCCGACGTTGGCTGCGGCCACTTGCTGCGAGCGCCCGTCCGGGCCCTGCACGGTGATCGTGTAGCGCCCCTCGGGCAAGGTCAGCGGCAGGGGCGTGCGCGGATCGCGCCCCAGATCCTGCTCGCGGCCATCGGCGCTCACCACCTTCAGCACCTTGCCCCAGGGTTGCGCATCGACCACCAGGGTGCCGGCGCGTGCGGCCTCATCGGCGGCGCGCTGCTGCTCGGCGAGTGCGCGCTCGGCGCTGCTCAGGCGCGACTCCAGCGCGCGCAGCGGCGCGCTGTCGGGGGCGAAGCGCAATGCCGGTTCGAGCAGGCCGCGCGCCTCATCCAGCCGCGCCGCTTGCAGCGCCGCGGCGACCGCGGCGTCGGTGCGCTGCAGCAGCTCGCCGCGCAGCGTCGCGGCGGCTTGCTGCAGGTCCGCCGCCTGGATCGCCTCGATCCCGGCGATCGCCTCCACCAGTGCGCCCGCCGTCAACGGCCTGCGTCGCAGCAGGGCCATCACTTCGGCCTCGTTGCGCTGCGCGCCCAGGCGCGCGGTCAGCGTCGCCACCTGCTGTGCGGCGGCCAGCGCCGCCGGCGAATCCGGCAGCAGCGCCTGAAGGCGGTCGCGTTGGGCGCTGGCATCGATCAAGTCGCCCTTGCGCACCGCCTGTTCCAGCGCCTGCGTCAACCCCTGCGCCACGCGCGCGGAGAGCGCCTTGTAATCGGGGTCGTCGACGCCAGCGTAGATCGCCAGATCGGCCAGGGCCGACCCCAGTGCCGGGTCGGCGAGGCCATCGCCGCGCGCCAGCATCGCGTCGATGTCGCCGACGCGACGCGCGATCTCGCCATCGCGCAGTTGGGCGAGTTGCCCCTGATCCAGTTGCGCCAGCTTCTGCTCCAGTTCCTCGCTCTCGAAGGCGATCGCGGCGGCGCTCAGCAGATTGCGCGCCGCGCCGTACTGTTCGTCGCCGATGCGCTTGGCGAGCTCGCGCTCGACCGCCGCGCGCAGGCTGGCGCGGCGGTCCACCACGAGTGGATGCCGGGTGGTGGTGTTGCGCATCAGCGCCAGGGTCTTGGCGGCGTTCTTGTCCGCCGGCAGCACCAGCTCGCCCTTGTGGAGCTGGTTGTCGAAGGTGCTGGCGAGCGCCTCCAGGGTGTACAGCTCGGCCTCCGACAGCTCGCCCTCGCGCAGCACCCACCAGCCCAGCAGCAGCGACAGCAGCAGCGCCGCCGCGGCACCGATCAACAGCCGCGCACGGCCGCGCGGCGGTGCCGTATCGGGTGTAGGTCGGTGCGGTGCCGGTGCCGCCTGCACCGGCGGACGCGGGGCCGGCATGGGCGGGCGCTTGAGCGCTTCGCGCAAGGCCTCGTCGCCGGTGTGGTCGAAGGAAAAGCCGAGCAGGCGCAACTGTTCCGAAAGCGGCAGTGCGGTGTCGAAGCGCAGCGCCTGCTGCAGATCCGGGCTCTCGGCGAGTGCGGTGCGAATTGCCATCACCACGCTCGCCATGTCCGCCAGGCGTGTGCCGGGATCCTTGGCCATCATGCCGTCGATCACCGTCTGCAGCCCGGCGAACTGCTTGGATAACTGCGGGATGGGCGCCTGCAGGTGCTGCATGCACACGGCGATCGGCGAATCGCCCTGGAAGGGCTGGCGACCGGTCAGCAGCTCGTAGAGCATGCAGCCCAGCGAATAGACGTCCGAGCGCCCGTCGATCGGCTGGCCGCTGATCTGCTCCGGACTCATGTAGTGCGGCGTGCCGAGGATGTTGTCGCCGGTGATCTCGGTGCGGTCCGGCGAGAGGTCGCGGGCGATGCCGAAGTCGGTCAGTACCGGCACCGTCCCGCGCATCATCACGTTGGCGGGTTTCAGGTCGCGGTGGACGATCCCGAGCGCGTGCGCAGCCGACAGCGCCGCCGCCAGCTGCACGATCACCGAGACCGCGTCGGCGGCGGTCATGCCGCGCCGCAGGCGCTCGCCGAGGGTGCCGCCCTCGATGTACTCCATCGCGATGTAGGCCACCTGGCCGACCTTGGCGATGTCGTAGATGCCGCAGACGTTCTTGTGCGCCAGGCGCGCGAGCATGCGGCCTTCGCGAAGGAAGCGTTTCTCGCTGCGCTCGGGATCGTGCGCGTGGTCGGCAACGCGCATGATCTTGATCGCGACCTTGCGGTCCAGCGAGGTCTGCTTCGCGAGATACACGGTCGCCATGCCGCCGACGCCCAGCTCGTCGAGCAGCTCGTATCCGGGGATCTGCGGGGCGGAGGGATCGATCATCGGACGGTCGGCCTGGGACTCGGCGATGGTAGCCAGCGGGCGCGACTTGCGGAAGCCGGGCGCGCAGCCGCTTCCGGATTCCACCCAATCGCAGGCGTTCCGGGTTGGCTGCCGGCAACCGGCGTCCGTTGCGGCGGGGAAGGACCGCTCCGGTTGTGGGTGCCGTGCCGTACGCCATCCAGGCTGCCGCCGGAACCGAGCGGAGAGGGCCGTCGACCATGCAGAGCTTTCCCCGGTGGACGCATCCGAGCCCCGGAATTTCACCGAACTCCGGGCGTCTACGTGTTTAATGGTCGACGATGAGTGACCGTCCCGACCGCCATTTCGCCCGTCTGCGTCGCCTGCCGGGCTGGGCGACCTGGACCGTATCGTTCGCGCTGGTGATCGCCTTGGCGACCCGCGGCCTGGGCGGCTGGCAGACCTTCGCGGCCTGTTTCGCGCTCGGCCTCGGTGCGGCGCTGGTCGCGATCCGGCGCGAGCGCGCGCCGACCGCGCAGCATCTGCGCGCGCTGTCGACCCTGGTCGCGGCCTGGTCCGACGCCGACTTCGCGACCTCGATCCGCGAGCCCGGCGATCCCGACCTGCTGGAACTGACGCGCACGCTGAATGCACTCGGCGGGCAGTTGCGCGACGAGCGTGCGCGCCTGGTGCAGCGCGAGCTGCTGCTCGACACCGTGGTCCAGAACACCCCGACCGCACTGCTGCTGACCGATCCGCGCGAGCGTGTGGTCTACGGAAACCTCGCCGCCCGCGAACTGTTCGGCGTGCCCGGCAAGCTGGAAGGTTTCGCCTTCGAGGACCTGGTCGGGCGCCTGCCGGAAGCGCTCGCCGAACCGCTGCGCGCCGGCCAGGACGGCCTGGTCACGCTGAGCGTCGAGGGCGAGGAGGACGTGTTCCACCTGACCCGGCGCAGCTTCGAACTGCACGGCCGCCGCCACCAGTTGACGATGCTGCGGCGACTGACGCGCGAACTGGCACGCCAGGAGGTGGCGACCTGGAAGAAGGTGATCCGGGTGATCAGCCACGAGCTCAACAATGCGTTGGGACCGATCGCTTCGATGGCGCACACCGGGCGGGTCTACGCCGAACGCGGCGACAAGGACAAGCTGCGGAAGATCTTCGCCACCATCGACGAGCGCGCGCGCCACCTGGAGGCCTTCATCGGCGGCTATGCGCGCTTCGCCAAACTGCCGGCGCCGCGGCTGCTGCCGGTGCCCTGGGAGGCGCTGCTCGACAGCGTCACCCAGGCGCAGGCGGTGCGCGTGCTGCACCCGCTGCCCGAGGCGCACGCGCACGTCGATCGCGCCCAGGTCGAACAGGCGCTGATCAACCTGGTCAAGAACGCGGTCGAGGCCGGCTCGCCGCCGGAGCAGGTCGAGATCGCCGTGCAGGACGCCGGTCCGATGTTCCTGCTGCAGGTGCGCGACCGCGGCAGTGGCATGAGCGAGACCGTGCTCGAGCAGGCCTTGCTGCCCTTCTATTCGACCAAGCGTGCCGGCACCGGCCTTGGTCTTGCGCTCGCGCGCGAGATCGCCGAAGCGCACGGCGGCCGCATTCGTCTCGCCAACCGCCCCGACGGCGGCCTCGCCGTCAGTCTCTGGCTGCCGAAACCACAGCGCTGACCGGGGCGGGAAAAGGGAAACAGGAAGGCCAGCAGCAATGAGCCGACGGCCGCAGCCGCGCTGCTCGCCCTACGCACATGGTTCTTTTCCCCTGCTGCAATGCAGATTCACCCGACGGCGGCCACCAACGCATCCACGAAACGCGCCGCACTGCCCGGGGCATGGTCGAAGAACAGTGAGGGTTCGGCGAGTTCGAGTTCGAGCAATACCGGACGGCCGTCGCCATCGCGCAGGAGATCGACGCGCGCGTACAGCGGTGGCTGTGCGAAAGGCAGCGCAGCCAGCACCTGGCGCGCGAGTGCGAGTTCGTCGGTGCCGGGTTCGCGTGCGACGATCTGCTCGGGGGCGAACAGTTTTTCGGTGGCGCCGGCGTTCGGCGGCAGCAGTGGGCCCTTGCGGATCGCGTGCGAATAGCGCCCGCCGAAGTGCATCAGCGCGGTCTCGCCCACCGCGTCCACGCGTGCGAGATAGGGCTGCACGAGCACGTCGCGACCGGCACCGAGCAGCGCCTGAGCGTGCGCCCGCGCACCCGCTGGGTCGTTGCGGAATCGGCGGGCGTCGCGCGAACCGGCGCCGACCGCCGGTTTGACCACCAGTTCCGGCAGCGCCGGCAGTGCGACCGTTGCACCCGGGCGCAGCAGGGTGGTCGGTACCACTGGCACGCCGCGCCCGACCAGTTCCAGCAAATAGCCCTTGTGCAGGTTCCAGCGCAGCACCGAGGGCGGATTCAGCACATCCGTATGGGTTTCGACGCGCGCCAGCCAGGCGCAGAACTCCTCGAAACGGTCCACATAGTCCCAGGGCGAACGCAGCAGCGCGCAGCGGAAGCGCGACCAGTCCGCCTCCGGATCGTCCCAGTCGACGATTTCGTGGGGGATGGCGCGCCTGCGCAGTTCCGCACACAGCGGTGGCAGGTCTTCGTCCAGAGCGCGCGCGGCGCGGGCGGTGATCAAGGCGATCAAGGCGGTTCCTGCTGCTTGGCTTCCGGGTGGTCGACGGCGACCGGCGCTTTTTCCTGCGCGCCGCAACCATCGATCGACAACCGGATTATGCTTGGCCCCACTGAACGGCCCCGTGGGAGCGCGACGTGAGCGATTTGATCCGGCTCTACAGCTACTGGCGTTCGAGTGCGGCCTTCCGGGTGCGCATCGCCCTGAATCTGAAGGGCCTCAAGTACGATTATGTCGCGGTGAACCTGGTCGAAGGCGGCGGCCAGCAGAGACAGCCGGCCTTTCACAAGCTCAATCCGCAAGAACTGGTGCCGGTGCTGATCGATGGCGAACGCGTGGTGCGCCAGTCGATGGCGATCATGGAGTATCTGGCCGAGGTCTACCACGGCGCCGGCTACGCGCTGATGCCATCGAACGCGCGCGAACGTGCGCGCGTTCGCTCGATTTCACAGCTGGTGGCCTGCGACATCCACCCGCTCAACAACACGCGCGTGCTCGGTTACCTCGGCGAGCAGTTCGGGGCCAGCCAGGCGCAGAAGGAGATCTGGGTGCGGCAATGGATCGGCAACGGCTTCGTGGCGCTCGAGGAACTGCTGGCGACCAATCCATCGACCGGCGAGTTCTGCGAGGGCGACGAACCGACCATGGCCGATTGCTGCCTGGTCCCGCAGGTCTACAACGCGCGCCGTTTCGGTCTCGACATGAACCCGTTCCCAACCATCGGCCGCATCCACCAGCGCTGTCTGTCGATGAGTCAGTTCGGCGAAGCACTGCCTGAAAATCAACCGGATGCGCCTGGGAGAGGGCGGTGATTGTCCGGTAGCGACTCCGCGAGATTGCGGCTCCGTCTCGACCGTCGGGTGAAGTGGTCGTCGTGGCCGTTGAGCGGGCGCTTCAAGTCCGTGGCCGCGCTGCGCGCCTGGCACGCGCTTTCGCGTCGGGGTGTTGCCTCTACTCGCGTCGCACTCCGATTGCGTATTTCTCCATGCGCCGGTACAGCGCCTGGCGCGAGAGGCCGAGGGAAAGGGCGGCTTCGGCGACGACGCCGCCGGCGCGCGCGAGGGCGGCTTCGATCTCGTCGCGGCTGGGCTCGCGCAGTGCGTTGTCGGCGGCGGCAGCGGTGGCCGGGGCCGCGGGCAGGCCGAGGTCGTCGGCCTGGACCACGCCGTCGCGGCACAGCAGGCTGGCGCGCGTGAGCGCGTTCTTCAGCTCGCGCACATTGCCCGGCCAGGCGTGTGCCTCCAGCGCGCGACGCGCACCGTCGGACAGGCGTGCCTGTCCGGCCAGGAAGTGCTCGGCCAGCGGCACGATGTCCTCGCGGCGCTCGGCGAGAGGCGGCAGGCGCACTTCGATCACGTTGAGGCGGTAGTACAGGTCCTCGCGGAAATCGCCGCGGCGGATCATCGCCGCCAGGTCCGCATTGGTGGCCGAGAGCACGCGCACCTTGACCTCGCGGGTACGATTGCTGCCCAGGCGCTCGAAGCGCCCGGTCTCGAGCACGCGCAGCAGCTTCATCTGCCCGGCCGGCGAGAGATTGCCGATCTCGTCGAGGAACAGGGTGCCGCCATCAGCCGCCTCGAAGCGCCCTTCGCGCGCCTTGCCGGCACCGGTGTAGGCTCCGGCCTCGGCGCCGAACAGTTCGGCCTCCAGCAAGTCGGCCGGCAGCGCGCCGCAGTTGACCGCAACAAAGGGGCCGTCCTTGACCCGCGAATTGGCGTGGATGATCTCGGCGATGCGCTCCTTGCCGGCGCCGTTCGGGCCGGTGATCAGCACCGGCACATCCGCCCTGGCCACCTGGCAGGCGAGGCGCAGCACGCGTTCCATCGCCGGCGCGGCGTACACCATGCCGCGCAGATCGTACTCGCGCGCCAGCGAGCGCCGGCCCTCGGATTCGCGCGCCACCAGCTTGCGCGCCTGGCGGTTGCTCTCGGCCAGCTCCAGCAGGTTGCGTACGGTGGTCAGCAGGCGCGCGTCGTCCCACGGCTTGGACAGATAATCGGCCGCGCCGGCCTTGACCAGGCCCACCGCCTGTTCGAGATGCGTCCACGCGGTCAGCAGGATCACCGGCAGGTCCGGATGGCGCTCGCGGATCTGCCGGAACAGCACCACGCCTTCCTCGCCGCTGGTGGTGTCGGCCGAGAAGTTCATGTCCTGGATCACCAGGTCGACGGGTTCGCGCGCGAGGATGTCTAGCCCCACGCGCGGACTCTGCGCCGTGCTGACCGTGTGCCCGTCGAGGCCCAGCAGCAGTTCCAGCGCGGTGCCGATGGCGGGGTTGTCGTCGATGATGAGGATGGCGGGCATGTATCAGTCGTGAGTAGAAGTTCGGTAGGGCGCCATCAGCAACTAGCAATTGGCAACTAGCGATTAGGGCGAGTTTCCTGGAGGGCTGAATTGCGGTCCAGCGACTTTCGAAGCGATTGCAGCATCCGGCCCAGCTCGCTTGCCGAGCGCAGTACTGGATCAATGGGTTCGCGCGTCAGCTCCAGTCTCCCAGCGAGCAGGCATTGTGTCTCCAGTTCGGCGAGAGAGCCCATTGCGATGGCGAGGAAGCGCGCGAACTCCCGGGTGAACAACCGAGATCGGCCTTCCGCGATGCACGACGGGACGGAAACGGCGGAACGGCGTATCTGTTGCGCCAATCCATAGCGCTCTGTGTCTGGCAAGGACTGCGCAATTCGATAGGCCGCCGTCGCCAGATTCATGGCGCGTTTCCAAACGTCGAGGTCGCGATAGCTCATTGGTACGCGATGGATGATTAGGTTGCGTCGATCAGGGTGCCCCGACAAATTACTTGGCGAACCTCGCAGGCATTGAATACTCCCGTTGCCACAAACTCTCCTCAGCGCACCCTAATCGCTAGTCGCTAGTCGCTAGTTGCTAGTCGCTAGTCGCTAGTCGCTAGTCGCTAGTTGCTAGTTGCTAGTTGCTAGTTGCTATCTGCTGCTCTCAAGCCGAACGCGTCGCGATCGCCGGCGCGATGCGCGAGGCGCGCAGCGCGGGGCCGAGGACGGCGAGCTGGCCGAGGATCAGCACCAGCGCGCCGCCGATCGGCAGCCAGGACAGCGGCAACTGGTCGAAGCCGAAGTTCTGCACCAACCAGCCGTTGACGCCGATCGCGAGCGCCGAGCCGATGGTGATGCCGATCAGCGCGATCAGCGCGTTCTCGGTCTGGAAGTAGCGCAGGACGTCCTTGCGCCGGGCGCCGAGCGCGCGGCGGGTGCCGATCTGCTTGGTCCGTTGGGTGACCCAGAAGCTGGCCTGGCCAACGATGCCGAAGGCGGTCACAGCCAGCAAAGAGATGCCGATCACCGCCAGCAGCACGGCCATCGCCAGATCGCTCTGGAAGGCGCTGCTGCGGATCTCCTCGAAGGCGCGGATGTTGCTGACGATGCGGTTGGGATTGACCTTGAACAGGGTTTCCTCGACCACCTTCATCACGCGGTCGCGCTCGCCGGGCTCGGTACGCACGATGAAGCCACCGAGGCCGACGGAGGCGTGCGGCACGAACACCACGCGGTCCGGGTTGCGTGAGCGCGGCCACGGCGTGGCGATGTGCTCGGTCACGCCGATCACGCGCTGCGACGGCTCGCCCTGGTTGCCGGTGATGTTGATCATCTTGCCGATCGCGCTTTCGCCGGGGAACAGGCGCTCGGCAAGGCCCTTGTTGATCAGCACCACCGGCGGGTTGGGCTGGTCGCCCTGCTTGAACGGGGTGATCTCGCCGGGCGTGAAGTAGCGACCCTCGATGACCTTGGCGCCCAGCGAATCCAGCAGGCGCTCATCGGCGAAATACAACGCCGCGGCGCGTTCCGGGCCTTCGATGCGTTCGCCCGGCGTCAGCGTCACCGCGGTCTGCCAGCCGTCGCGCACCAGCGGGAAGCTGAAGCCGGGGCTTGCGGCCAACACGCCCGGGATCGCGAGGATGGCCTTGATGTCCTCCTCGTTGGCGATCACCGGATCGCGCGTGTTGCCGATGTTCTGGTTGCCGAGCACGAAGACGTTGGGCTCGTCGACACCACTGGCGATGGCCATCGTGCGGATGCGCTCGGTGACGATGAAGAGCACATTGGCAAGGATCGCCAAGGTCAGCGCAATCTGCGCGGCGATCAACACCGCGGCCACCGGATTGCGTTTCATCGAGGAGAGGATGGGGCGGATTTCCATTTTGGGACTCCGGGGAAGCGAGAGCGGGGCAAGGGGCAGGGGTCGGGCATCAGGGCAGGGACGGACGTCGAGGTGGCTCGGGAGGGATGCAACCGCGCCATCTCCAGCCCGCGACAGCATTCGTCCGAGCCGCAGGGCAGGTCCCCTGCCCCTTGACCCTTGCCCCGCTTTGATGGACATCGCACATGGCTCACTGGGTCTTGAGCTGCGACGCCGGCGCAATCCGGCAGGCGCGCCAGGCGGGATAGGCGCCGGCGGCGACTGCGCCGGCCACCGCGGTGACCAGGAGCATCCCGAACAGGCCGACGTCGAGTCGCGCGACGTCGTCGAAATTGGGCATCAGGCTGCGCACCAGGGCCAGGCCGCCGAGCGTCAGGAGCAGGCCGCAGACCGCGCCGAGCGCTCCAATCAGGCCGGATTCGGTGAGGTGCTGGGCGAAGATCGCGCTGCGCCTGGCGCCGAGCGCGCGGCGCAGGCCGATCTCGCCGCTCTTGCGCAGGAACTTGCTGAGCAGCAAGCCGGCGGCGTTCAGCAGGCAGACGATCAGGAAGGCCACGCCGACGCCGACGAAGATGCGGGTATCGTCCGGAACCACGTTGTTGACCGCCAGCCAGCCCATCACCGGCGTGATCCGGTGGTTGTCCGGGCGGCCGAAACGACCGGCCTTGCGCTGCTCGGCGACATAGGCGTCAAGGTAGGCCTGGTAGGCGGACACAGCGGCGGCATCCGGCAGTTCCACCCAGTATTGGGTCATGATGCACTCGGAGTCCATCAGGCCCCGGTAGCCGGGCGCCGACGGAGGCTGCCAGCAGTTGATGTTGCCGTTGATGTCCATTTCCCTGGCGGTGGCCACGGTGAATGGCAGGAACACGTCTTCCGGATCGTCGAGGGTGTTGTTGGTGACGTCGTAGAAGCGCGGGCGCAGCTCCCAGGTGTCGAGCACGCCGGTGATGCTGAAGTCCTCGTCGTCGAAGCGGATGCGCTGGCCGACCACATCGGTCTTCTTGAACACCCGCTCGGCGAGTTCGCGGGTGATCACCGCGACACGCGCCTCGCGCTGCTCGTCTTCCTTCGACCAGCCGCCGCCATGCAGGAAGGGGGCGTCGAACATCGCGAACAGGTCGCCGCCGGTGACGCGCACCGAGGCGTTGCGCGGGCGCACCTGCGGATCTGCCGGCACCACCACCACGGAGGACTGGTACATCCCGGCCTGGCGCAGGCCCTTGGCATCGGCCATCAGCCGGCGCGTGTCGCCGTGCGTCAGCTGGTCCGGCGGCAGCCCGCGTTCGCGGTCGTAAGGCGACTGCGGATCCCAGTTGTCCAGCTGCACCGCGTAGAGCACATCGCTCTTGTGCGGAATCGGGTTGTTCGACAGCCGGTAGAGCACGGTGAACGAGGTCATCGCCGTGGCCAGGCCCAGCGCGATCGCCAGCACCATCAGCGTCGACAGCACCGGCGTGCGCTTGAGCGCCAGCAGGGCGAGTTTGAGGTAGTAGGTGAACATGGGGAGTCCTTGGAGTTTCGGGGACGTTGAAGCGGGTCAAGGGGCAGGGGGCAAGGGGGGCGGCACTCGGGCGCTTGCGAGCGGCTCGGCATCGACCGGACTGCGTCGAGGCTGGGGCATGCGGAGTTCTCGGTCCCCCGCCCCTTGCCCCTTGCCCCGCTTTTCACGCCACTGCGCGCACCCGCTCCACCGCCCGCACCGGGGCAAAGTCGTGTTCCGCGAGGTCGACCACCTGGCCGTCGACGATGTGCACGTGGCGGCGGGCGCGGCGGGCGAGTTCCAGGTCGTGGGTGACCATGACGATGGTGGTGCCCTGGTCGTTGATCTCCTCCAGCAGTTCCAGCACGCCGCGCGCCATCACGGTGTCGAGGTTGCCGGTGGGTTCGTCGGCGAGCAGCAGCTTGGGCTCGCCGGCAAGCGCGCGGGCGATCGCGACGCGCTGCTGCTGGCCGCCGGACAGCTCATTCGGGTAGTGGTGCAGGCGCGAGCCCAGGCCCACCCGCGACAGCGCCTGCTCGATGCGCCGCTTGCGCTCGGCCTTGGGGAAGCCGCGGTAGCGCAGCGGCACGTCGACGTTGTCGTACAGATCGAGATCGGCGATCAGGTTGAAGCTCTGGAAGATGAAGCCGATCTTCTCGTTGCGCAGGCGCGAGCGCGCATCGTCGTCCAGCTTCTTGACGTCGATGCCGTCGAGTTCATAGACGCCGTCGGTGTGCTCTTCGAGCAACCCGGCGATGTTGAGGAAAGTGGTCTTGCCCGAGCCCGACGGTCCGGTCACGGCGACGAACTCGCCGGCCTTGACGTCCAGCGTCAGGTCGCGCAGCGCATGGGTTTCCACCAGCGCGGTGCGGAAGACTTTGCGGAGGTTCTGCATGTGCAGCATAGGTCGGATTCCTCTGGGCGTACTGGGCTTTGCTTCAACGGAGTGAGTAGTCGCGCGGCTGCGCCGCGCTCAGTAGTGAGTGGTGAGTAGCAAAAGCCCGCAATCTGGACTCTCGCCGCTTCTGCCACTCACTACTCACCACTCACTACTCACCGCTTCACCGCGTCAACAACACTTCCTCCACGCCGCGCAGATCGTCGATGCCGGCCACGATGACCTGCTGGCCGGGCGTGAGGCCGTCGACGACTTCGAAGGCGGAGACCGAACTGGCGCCGAGGCGGATCGGGTGGCGGCGGGCGACATCGCCGTCGATCACCCAGGCGAAGCTGGCGTCGCGCTCGAAGGCGGGGCCGCGCTCGACCAGCATCACGTCGGGCTTTTCCTCCAGCAGCACGCGCACCTGCACCCGCTGGTTCTGGCGCAGCGCGGCGACGTTCGCATCGCTCAGGCGGATGCGCGTCAGCACCTGCGCGTTCTGCACCTCGGGCGAGACCAGGCGCACCTCGCCGCGCAGCTTCTCGCCGCCGACGGTGACCTCGGCACTCTGGCCCGGCAGCAGGGATTCGGCGTAGACCTCGGCGACCGCGGCCTCCACCTCCAGCTCGGTCAGGTCGACGACCGTCATCAACGCCTGGTTGGCGGCGACGCTGGCGCGGTCGGTGACCAGCCAGTTGCCGACCACGCCGTCGAAGGGCGCGCGCACTTCCAGCGCGGCGACCTGGCGCTCAAGCTCGGTCACCAGCACCTGCTGGCTGGCCAGCTGCTCGTCGAAGGACTTCAGCTCCAGCGCCAGCGCATCGCGCTCCAGCGCCAGGTCGGCCTCGGCCGTGGCCAGCGTGATCCGCGCGCTCTCCACCGAATCCTGCGCGCGCTTGAAGTCGAATTCCGGCAGCGCGCCCAGCTTGAACGCGCGCTCGGTGCGCTCCAGCTCGCGCCGCGCGGCCATCTCGGCGATGCGCGCGGTGTCGATCGCGCGGCGCTTCTCCAACAGGGTGCGGCGGTTGGTGATCTCCTGGCGCGAACGCTCGGCGGCCACGCGCGCCAGGGTCGATTGCTCGCGCTTGAGTTCGCTCTCCAGTTCGGGGCTGTCGACGGTCGCCAGCAGCTCATCCTTGCGCACGATCGCGCCCGGCTCGATCGCGAACTTCACGATGCCGGCCGCGGAGGTGTACAGCGAGGGCGAGCGCGCCGCCACGACCCGGCCCTGCGAGGACACGTCGCGTACCAGCGTGCCGCGCTTGACCTCGCCGATGCGCACGCGCTCACGCGGCAGAGTGCGTTCTGCACCCAGCGTAGGCGCGAGCAGCCACACGCAACCGATGAGCAGCAGGCCCACACCGCCGGTCAACGCCCAGGGCCGGCGCCAGACGGGTGCGCCGGTCTGCTGCAGGGGACGGTCGGTGGCAGAGGTATCGCGAATCATCGTGCGCGCAGGGGCAGGGTGGTTGCAGTCGCTGATGCACGCGCCGTGCCATACCGCAATTCATTGAAGGTACTGCAAACTCTGCTGCGTACGGCGATGGTCGGACAGGCCGCGGACGGCGGCCGGACGGTTACGGACGGCGCTCTCGCCCCTTCCGTGAACCCAGCCTGTGCCGTAGTTTGCGGTGGGCGAACTTGCGGAGAAACGCGATGAACCTGCGCTGTCCGAAATGCCAGTCCGACATGGAAAAGGTCTCCACCGCGCATGGCGTGGTCGACCGTTGCACCCAGTGCCACGGCCTGTGGTTCGACCTGATGGAGCACGAGGAGATGCGCGCGGATGCGGCGTTGGTCGATATCGGCAGCGAAAAGATCGGCCGCGAGCACAACACGCTTGGACGCATTCGCTGTCCGGTGTGCGCGAACACCACGCTGATCCGCATGGTCGACCCGCAGCAACCGCACATCTGGTTCGAGAGCTGCCCGGTCTGCTACGGCCGCTATTTCGACGCCGGGGAGTATCGCGATCTGGCCCAGCACACGCTCATGGATGTGTTCCGTCGCTGGCGCGCGCCGGCGCGCGACTAAGCGTGACCGGCTACATCACCCACTCCAACTGCAGCCAGAACTTGGTGGTGTCGCGCGCGAACTCGTCGCTGCGATAGTCGGCGAGTTTGACCAGGCCCGTCAGCTTGCCGTGGATCGGGAAGCTCAGTGAGGCATCCCACTCGCTGCCGTAGCGGGCGTCGCCACGGTCGGCGCGGTAATCGTGCCAGAGCACGGCCCACTTCATCTGCGAGCTCCGCTCGCCCTTGCCGAGCGCGCCGCCGGCGCCGATGTAGCGATCCTCGAGGCCCGCCGCCGGCGTCGCCAGGAACTGGTCGGCCCAACCGTTGAAGGCGTGCAGGGTAGCCAGCGGGGTCTGCAAGGCGTGTCGGCCATCGCCGCCGAGGTGCTCCCAGCCGGCCCGCCAGGCGATGCCGCGCCAGGTGTAGGCGGGTTCCAGCAGCCAGTAGCGGTGTGAGAATTCGAGCGGGTTGTCGGCGCGATCTCCCTGCCACGCGGCCTCGACGCGCCAGTTCCAGCCGCGTCCGTCCTTGACGTGGTTGGCGGTCCAACGTGCGCCCGTGGTCAGACTGGATGCGCCGGGTACGTCTTCGTCCTCGTGCGCGTAGACGTAGGCGCCGAAGGCCTGGGAGGATTGCGCGTAGCTCAGGTCCAGCAGATGGGTGTTGAGCCGGCGCTCGCGTGCCAGACGGTCGCGCGCGTCGTCGCCACCGACGCGATGCACGCGGTCCAGCCAGTAGTAGCGGGCGCTCAGCTCGGCGACGGGCTTCCATTCCAGACCGACCGCGTCGAAGGTCTGCTCGTTCTGGCGCCAGCCGACATTGCCGACCCAGCGCTGGTGGTCGAGGGCGACGCGCTGGCGGCCGAGCGTGGCGGCGAACTGGCTGCCGCGCCAGCCCGCCCAGACCTGGTTCAGCTCGGCACCGTCGGGGTCGATGATCGCGGGCCGCGTGGTCTGGCCGTTCGCGCCACTGTTGTAGCTGTCGTCGAGCGCGGCAATGCCCTCGCCCTCGATCAGCGCGCTCCAGCCTTTGCCGAAGTTCGCGCGCGTGCCGAGCCGCAGGCGCAGCGTGGTTGCCTGCGCGGTGCGAGCGAAGGCATCGTCGTCCACCGACTCGTGGCGCATGCGCGCGTTCCACTCGAAGACGAGCAACTCCGGCGCCGGAGCGGCGGCGGTCTCCGCGCCTGGCGCGGGACTGGAGAGGACCAAGGCGAGGGTCGCGTACAGCAGTTGGCATTTCAGGTGGTTCATGGCGATGGTCCGGGCTGAGAAGATCGATGTCGGCAGGTTCCACCTCCCGGCCCGCACCGGTAATGACCCACATCAAAGGGGTCCGCATGATTCGGTGAACGCCCTGCGCGCGTGCAGCGGACCACAGGACTGAAGCTGCGCAAGTCGGCGCATCTCGCAGCGATTCACCGGCGCCTTTCAACGTCGGCGCCGTGCCGCCGCGCGGTTCGGCCAGAACCCAGTGGTGTTTCGTGATCAAGTTGAAGGGCTACGGGCGGAGGCGGCATGCGGCCCCGCGCGGTGCCGTCGTCCGCCGTGCTGGCGCGACCGGTCGGCGGCAAAGGTGCACGCTTGCCGCCGGGGCGCGTTAGAGTGCGGTCCGTATGGCGGACCGGCGAGGTGCGCATGAACGCGAGTCGGGAGACGATGGGTGCTTGGGGAGGTCTGCTGCTGGCGTGGCTCGGCCTGGTAGCGTCGTCGTCGTGGGCTGCGCCCGGCCGTTGGAGCAGCGCCGGCCCCTATGGCGGCCGCGTGGACAGCGCCGTTGCCGGGACGGGCGAGCCTGGCGTTGTCTACGCAAGCGCGCACCGCAGCGTCTACCGCTCGACCAATGCAGGCCAGAGCTGGAGCCCGGCTTTCGCCGGCCTGTCGACGCTGCTGCCGGGCGAGACCGTGCTCGCGGCGCACCCGACGGTGCCGCGCCTGCTGGCGCTCGCCGGCGCGCGCGGTGTGTTCCTGTCCTTCAACGGTGCGCGCACCTGGGTGCGCCGCGATCTCGGCCTGCCGGTCGGCACGGTCGGTTTTCGCAGTGTGGACGTGGAGTTCGCGAGCGGCGCACCGATGCGCCTTTATCTGGCGAGCGCCGATCACGGGCTCTACCGCAGCGACAACGGCGGACTCTCCTGGACCGCGGTCGGCGGTGCGACGCTGCCCAGCGACCTCGACCGGATCGCGGTCGATCCGGCCAATCCAGATGTGGTGCTCGCCTGGGCGCTCGAACGCAATGGCGGCTTCCCGACCAGCCTGTATCGCAGCGTCGATGGCGGCAACAGTTTCATCGGCATTCCCGGGCCGTGGGACTTCGGTGGGCCGCTCGAAGATCCGCTGGACCTGCTCGATTTCGCCCGCAACACGCCCGGGACGGTGTTCCTGAGCGGCGCTTTCGGCAATTTCCGCTCGCTCGACGGCGGGGCCAGCTTCAGTACCCTGGGGACGCTGCCGCAGGGCAACACCCAGCGTCTGCACAGCCTGGCACCGGACCCGAGCGATCCCGGCAGGATCGTGTTCGGCAGTTCGGAGGGCGTGCTGCTGACCGTCGACAATGGCACCAGTTTCCTGCCGCGCAACGGTGGTCTGTCGAATTCCGCCTTCGATCCGGCCTCGATCGGCCCGGTGCTGATCGACGCGGTCGATCCGGACCGCTGGCTGGCGTTTTCCCGGTCGGGCGAGGTGTTCCGCAGCCAGAACGCCGGCCTGGGCTGGTCCGCGTCCAGCGAAGGACTGCGCGGCACCACCGTCCAGACACTGGTCGTGCACCCGGCGCGTCCACAGCGCGTCTACGCCGGCCTGCGCAATCTGCGACTGGAGTCGACCTCGCCAGCGCTGTTCATCTCCGACGACGATGCTCAGCACTGGCAGCGTTCGAACGCCTCCTTGGCGCTGGATACGGTCAATGCCCTGGCCTTCGATCCCGGCGCCGTGGCCGTGCCGACACTCACGCGCATTTACGTCGGCGGCGCGGACTTCGCCCCGCTCGGCGATCCGCCGACCAGTTATCGCGGCGGTGTGTTCCGCTCCCAGGACGGCGGCCTCAGCTGGCAGCCGGTCGACAATCTGGTGCCGATGCCGGCCGGCGGGCCCGCCGCCACAGGCGAGGTCACGGCGCTGCTGGTGGATCCGGACAGCGTCGAACTCGGTGCCGCGCAGGCGCTGTACTTCGCCGCGCACGGACTGGTCCGCTGCATCGGCGGGACACCCACGCTCGAGGTGGCGCGGCTGTGGCGCAGCAGTTCGGCGGCCTTCTCGTGGACAGCACGCGACGGCCTGCCGCCCGGCAGTTGCACCCCGCGTCTGCACTACCCCTTGCCCACATCGCTGGCCTTCGACCCCGGTGACACCCAGGTGATCTACGCCGGCACTCGCCTCGCCGGTTATTGCCGCGACTGCGGCGATCCCTTGCCGACGATCATCGGTGGCGTCTGGAAAAGCGTCGACGCCGGCCTCAACTGGACCCCGGTCAACAACGGCCTGCCGCGCATGTCCGGCAGTGGTGGCACGCTCGACGTGCTCGCACTCGCCGCAGTGCCCGGTGTGCCGGGAGCGCTCTACGCGGCGCTGGTCGATCCGAGCGTTGCGGAGTCGCAAGGGCGCGTCTACAAGACCGTCGACGGCGGCGCCAACTGGTTCCCGGCCGACGACGGCATCGTCGGTCTCACGGTGCGCGCGCTGCTGATCGATCCGGATACGCCGAATCGCGTCTACGCGGGGGTCGCCGGCATCGAGACCACGCCCGGCGGCGTGTACGTCAGCAACGACGGCGGCCAGAACTGGGACTCGATCAGCATCGACCTGCCGGTCGACTCGGCGCAGGCACTCGGGCTGTCGGCGCCGGCGGGCAATCCGCCAATCCTGCACGCCGGCACCGACGAAGGCGTGTGGAGCCTGACGCGCGTGCCGGACGGCGACATCGACGGCCCGCCGGATGCCACCGAAGACGCCGCGCCGAATGGCGGCGACGGCAACGAGGATGGCACGCCGGACCGCCTGCAGACAGGAGTGGCGAGTTTCGAGATTCCGGCGGACTTCCTCGGAGTCTTCCGGGGCGGAAATCGCAAGGGTACGGTCAGTGATTCCGAGCTCGACATCGAAGGTGGTGGTGGCTGCCAGGAAGTTCGCGACGTTGCCGCGATCGATCCGCTCGGCTTGCCCGAGGACCTGGACTGGTCCGCCGACGCCGGCATCGTCCGCTTCGAGTACATCGACTGCACCGCCATAGACGTGGAGCTTCGTTTCCACGACGAGGTCTTCGGTCCAGAATGGCGCTTCCGCCGCTTCGGTCCCGGCGCCGCCGCCAATGTGCTGACCCTGGGCTGGTTGTCGATGGGCAATTCCGCCAGCCGCAGCGGCAACACCTGGACGCTGCAACTGGTCGACAACAGCCCCGGAGATTTGCGCCGCGAAGTTGGCCGCATCCTGTTCATCGGCGCGCCCGCGCGGCCGCTGCCGCTGCACGCGAACGGTTTCGAGTGAACGCCGAGCGAGAAGAACCGCCGACCGCGCAGTACGGCGAGACGGTGGTGGTGCCGGGTGGCGCGCCGGCCAAGGTCGATGTGCTGGCGACGCCGCCCGCCGCCGCACCTCTGGTTGGACCGGGCGCGTGGATCGGCCGCGAGATCGATGATTACCGGATCCTGCGCCCGATCGGCGCCGGTGGCATGGGTGTGGTCTTTCTCGCCCAGCAGCGCCACCCCAAGCGCCTGGTCGCGCTAAAGACGCTGCACGCCGGCCTACAGCAGCCGGATCTGCTGGCTCGCTTCCAGCAAGAAGCCGAAATTCTCGCGCGACTCAAGCACCCAGGGATCGCTCAGATCCACTCGAGCGGCACCACCGATGCCCAGAGCGGCGGCCTGCCATACATCGTCATGGAGTATGTCGAGGGCGCACCGCTGCTGGAGTACAGCGGCACCCTCCCGTTGCGCGAATGCGTGCTGCTGCTGATGCGCATCTGCGACGCCGTCGAGCACGCGCACATCCGCGGCGTGATCCATCGCGACCTCAAGCCCGGCAACATCCTGGTGCAGGCCGACGGCCAGCCCAAGGTGCTGGACTTCGGGGTCGCCCGACTCACCGGCGAGCAGCCCGGCGCGGCCGAGTTGACCGGCATCGGCATGGTCGTCGGCACGGTGGCCTTCATGAGCCCGGAGCAGGCCAGCGGCGAGCCCGGCGCAGTCGACATCCGCTCGGATGTCTACGCGCTCGGCCTGATGGGTTACCGCATGCTCAGCGGGCAGATGCCGTACGAGGTCAGCCATCAGCATCTGGGCAAGGCATTGCAGCAGATCTGCGACACGGCGCCGACGCCGCTGTCGCGCCACGACCGCCGCTACCGCGGCGATCTCGAAGTGATCTTTGCCAAGGCGCTCGCCAAGGACAAGGAAGCGCGCTACCAGAACGCCGCAGAGTTTGCCGAGGATCTGCGCCGCTGGCTCGCCGACGAGGCGATCCTCGCGCGTCGCGCCAGTGTGCTCGCCGACGTGCGCCGCTTTGCGCGCCGCAACAAGGCGCTGGTCGGCGCCGCGCTGGTGGTGCTGGCTGCACTGATCGCCGCGGTCGCGGTCAGCACCCGCTTTGCGCTGCAGGAGCAGGCCCAGAGGCGGGAAGCGGACGCGATGGTCGATTTCATGCGCAGCATGCTGTCCGGCGCCAACCCGGTACTTGCGCAAGGTCGCGACGCCAGCGTGCGCGAGCTGATCGCGCAGTCGGAACCGAAGCTCAGGCGCGATCTCGCGGAGGCTCCGATCGCGCGCGGCCGGTTGCGCGCCACCTTGGCCGAGACCCACCGTGCGCTCGGAGATGACGAGACGGCGCTGCGCTACTACGCCGCGGCCCGCGAGGACTTCCTGGCGGCGGGCGCGGGTGGAATGGAATCCGAACTGGTTGCTGTCGGAGCCGCGCGCGCGCTGCTCGAACGCGGCCGTGTGCAGGAGGCGCGTCTCGAACTCGACCGGATCCTCGCTTCGGCGGATGCTGGCGCCGACGTCACTCGGGCGATGGCCAGTCTGCACCTGGCAGTCGCGCTGGCCGATCTCGGCGAGGACGCAGACGCGCAAGTTGAGTTCGAGCGAGGCTTCGCGCGGCTACGTCGGTCACCCGGGTCCGCTTGCCCTCCGTGCCTGCCGCAATGGGAGGTGCGGATCGAGGTCTGGGCGCGCTCGCACCAGTCGGCCCTGCAACTGGGCACCGGGGACTCCGCGCGTGCCCTGGAAACCGCCGCAGCGGCCCTGGAAGTCGCCAGGAATCGTCTCGGACCGGATGATCCGGATACCCAGGTGGCGATGGTCCATCTCTCCAACGCACTACAAGCCGTGGGCCGCCGCGACGAGGCGATCCAGTTGCTGCGCGATGCCCTTGCCGAGCGCAGGCGGGTCCTGAAGGACGGGCACTGGCTGACCATGGCGACGGCCAATAATCTGGCGATGGCGCTCAAGGATGAGGGTCAGCTCGATGCAGCGTCGGAAATGTTGCGCTTCTGGCTCGAGGTGGCGGCCGGCGCACTCGACGCCGGACACCCGCAGGTCAGTGCGATGAAGGCCAATCTGGGCACGATGCTGTTCGAACAAGGTCAGATCGAGGAGGCGGTCAAACTGCTTCAGGAAGCTTATGACCACCAGCGCGGCCACCTGGGCGAAAGTCACCCTGCGACGCTGAATAACGCAATGAACCTCGCGGTCATGTACTCACGGCTGGCGCACGCGGACCCGGCACGCTTCGACGACGCCGAGCGCCTGATGCGCGCGGCGTTGGATGGCACCATCGCACGCTTTGGCGCTGAGCACCGGCAAACCATCGGCGTGCGCTCCGAATACGCCTCGTTGCTGCGAAATCGCGACCGGCTGGACGACGCCGAACGCGAGTTCGCGGCGGCCTGGGCGCTCGCCCAGACGCAACTGCCGCCGGGCCACGACGACCGCTTGCGCGTGCTGTTCCAGTACTCGGGCCTGCTCCAGCGCCAGCAGCGTTACGTCAAAGCCGAAGCGCTGAGCGCACAGTTGCTCGCGGAGGCTGGTGCCGCCACGAATCCCAACGCGATCCACGCGCGCAAGGCGCCGCTGCGTCACGCCCGCTCACTGATCGGTCTCAAGCGCTACGACGACGCGGAGCGCCTGCTGTTGGACTACCACGCGCGCCCGGCCGTACAGGCCGACCCGCAGTTGCTGCGCCCGACCCGCGAGACGCTGGTGCAGCTCTACGAAGCCCGCGGCAGCGCCGCGCAAGCGCAGCGCTATCGTGAGCCACCTCCCTGAGGAGACCTGCCTGGCTCCAGGGCGCTGCCGCGGCGTCTCGGTTCCGCAAGACCGTCGCGCAACTGGGCAGGAGCGGCCACCAGCCCGGATATTTCATGAAGTCGCGAGTAAATGGGCCAGTTGTGGTGGCGCGAAAATCTCACAACTCTCCGCGGTGACGGTCCGTACGCAGCCATGTCCCCGCGCACGCGGTCCTCGCTCCTTCCTTGCGCCGGTCTCCCCAAAGCTCGTCGCCGATCGTGTCCCTGCGGCGGCGTCCGGCCGCAGGGTCACTCGTGCATCCCTATACTGACCGCTCGCCCAGGCCAGGGGAGCCCGGGTCCGCCTGCCCGAACGCCCGCATGAAAAAGACCCAGCTCTACCTTCTGGCGCTGCTGATCTCGGCCATCGGCCTGTCCTGGGCCTGGTACAAGTGGCAGGTGCTGCAGTTCCCCTTGAGTCCGCGCGAGGAGGTCGAGGTCTGGTCGATCGAGGCGCGCCTGGAGTTCCAGGGCAACGGCGGGCCGAACAAGGTGCGCCTGCAACTGCCCTCGCGTGGGCCGGGCGCGGTGCCTGGCTTCGCGGTGATCGAGGAGCGCTTGATCTCGCGCGGCTATTCCGAACAAGTGACCAAGAGCAAGGAAGGTCGTCAGGTCGAGTGGGTGGTGCGACGCGCTTCCGGCCGGCAGGTGCTGTACTACCGTGCCAACGTGGTGCGCGATACCGCGCCCCCGGTGGAGCCAGGCGAGCCCAGGGTGCTGACGCCGCCGGAACTGAGCGAGGCGCAGATCGCGGCCATCGAGACCATTTTCGAGGACGTCAAGGAACGTTCGGCCGACATCGTCACCTTCACCCGCGAGTTCATCCGCGAGTTCATCGCCGAAGAACCGCGCGACGAAGCGCGGGTGCTGCTGGACGGCCTCGACAGCGCCGAGGACCGCGCCCAGTTCATCGCCCGCGCGCTCGCCATCCGCAACATCCCGGCGCGCGTGCTGCACGGGATGTCGCTGGGCGAACCGAAGTCCTTCCAGCAGCTCTCGCCCTTCCTGCAGGTGCACAACGGCCAGGCCTGGGTGGTGATGGATCTGGCCACCGCCGAGGAAGGTCTGCCGGAGAACTTCTTCCTGTGGACGCGCAGCCCGCGCGACCTGCTCGCGGTGGAGAGCGACAAGCGCCCGAAGATCGAGTTCGCGGTGCAGCGCAACCTCGCCGATGCGGTCGCCATCGCCACTCGCCGCACCGAGGTGCGTTCCGAGAATCTGGTCAAGTACTCGCTGCTCGGCCTGCCGGTGGAGATGCAGGGCGTGTACCGCATCCTGCTGACGGTGCCGATCGGCGCCTTCATCATGCTGATCCTGCGCAATGTGATCGGCTTCAAGACCTTCGGCACCTTCATGCCGGTGCTGATCGCGCTCGCCTTCCGCGAGACCAAGATCCTGTCCGGCGTGATCCTGTTCTCGCTGGTGGTCTCGCTCGGCCTGCTCGCGCGCTTCTACCTGGAGCGCCTGCGCCTGCTGCTGGTGCCGCGCCTGACCAGCGTGCTGATCCTGGTGATCCTGCTGATGAGCATCGTCAGCGTGCTCGCGCATCAGCTCGACATCCCGGTCGGCCTGTCGATCGCGCTCTTTCCCATGGTGATCATGACCATGACCATCGAGCGCATGTCGATCGCCTGGGACGAGCGCGGACCCGGCACCGCGATCAAGGAGGGTGTCGGCACCCTGATCGTGGCCTCGCTGGCCTATCTGGTGATGACCTGGGGCCCGCTCGAACACCTGGTGTTCGTGTTCCCGGAACTGCTGCTGGTGCTGCTCGGCGTGACCCTGCTGCTCGGACGCTACTCCGGCTACCGCCTGCTCGAACTGTTCCGCTTCCGCGCGCTGGCGCGCGAGCGCGAAGCGGCGATTGCGAAAGGCAGCGTGGTGCCGCATGGCGGCACCGGCGGCACGCCCCCGCTCGGCGACGACAGCAAGCCCGCGCCATGATGAATCCCTTCACCATCGCGAAGCGGCTGCGCGAGATCGGCCTGGCCGGCATCAACCGCCGCAACGCCGACTATGTGCTGCGCTGGAACCCGCGCAAGTTCTATCCGCGCGTCGACGACAAGGTGCTCACCAAGCAGCTCGCGATCGAGGCCGGGCTGCCGGTGCCGGAACTCTATGCGGTGGTCCGCGAGGAGCACGAGATCGAGGAGCTGCACGCGAAGATCAAGGATCGCGAGGCCTTCGTCGCCAAGCCGGCGCACGGCTCCGGCGGCGACGGCATCCTGGTCATCACCGGCCGCCGCGGCGCCAAGTACCGGCGCAGCAACGGCCAACTGATGGACCAGGAGGACTTCGAGCACCATCTGTCGAACACCTTGTCCGGCCTGTTCAGCCTCGGCGGCCAGCCGGACGCGGTGCTGATCGAGTACTGCGTGCAGTTCGACCCGATCTTCGACCACGTCAGCTACAAGGGCGTGCCGGACGTGCGCGTGATCGTGTTCCGCGGCTATCCGGTGATGGCGATGATCCGCCTGCCGACGCGCATGTCCGACGGCAAGGCGAACCTGCACCAGGGCGCGATCGGCGTCGGCATCGACATCCCCACCGGCCTCACTCGCCGCGGGGTGTGGGGCAACGAGCCGGTCAAGGAGCACCCGGACACCGAGCACTCGATCATCGGCCTCGCCATCCCACGCTGGGACGAGCTGCTGCACATCGCCGCGCGCGCCTCGGAGATGAGCGGGCTCGGCTATGTCGGCGTCGACCTCGTGCTCGACAAGACCCTCGGGCCGCTGATCCTCGAACTCAACGCGCGCCCCGGCCTCGCCATCCAGATCGCCAACGGCAACGGCCTGATCCACCGCCTCGACAAGATCGAGAAGATCGCGACCCCCGACCCGGATCCGGCCGCCCGCGTGGCGTTCTCGCGGCGCGAGTTCCCGACGCTGTAGGCGGCCCCGGCCGGTCAAACACGGAGAAAAGCCCAACCGTGGTTGCGCCCTCTGCGCCCTCTGCGTCTCCGCGTTGAACCGCCATCAGGAGGCGAACCACCCCGGCTCGCCGAACTCCGCCTTCTCGAGCCCCGCCAGCACCCGCCGCAGCGCGGCGAGGTCCAGACCCGGAGACAGCCCGCGCAGCAGCGCCAGCGTGTAGTCGCGCGGCACCCGGTTGGCCGGCAGCAGCGCGTAGGTGGTGCAGGCGGCGATGCGCTCGTCGAGCGGGATCGCACGCACGCTGTCCGGGAGCCTGCGCGTGGCGAGGTCGGCGACGATGCCGACGCCAATGCCCTGTTCGACGTAGGTGCGGATCAGCTCGGCGTCGCTGGCGGTGACCGCGTATTCCGGCTTCAGTTGCTGCTCGGCGAAGGCCGCCGCCAGCGAGGAACCTGGTCGCACGGTCGAGGGGTAGACCAACAGCGGTTGAGTGGCGAGATCGGCCAGGCGCAACAGTCCGCGATCCGCGAAGGCATGCCCGGCCGGCACCAGCGCCACGCGCTTCCAGCGGAACAACGGGACCGCCAGGCCGGACTCCGGCGGCAGGCCGGCGCTGGAGGACAGCGCGACGTCGACATCACCGCCGCCAAGGGCCTCGACGATGCGCGCGGGATCGGTGGTCTCGATGGCCAGGCGCACGCGCGGGTAGCGCAGCCGCAGCGCGCCAAGCGCATCCGGCAGCACGAAACGCGCGAGCGTGTGCGTGCACACCAGGCGCAGCTCGCCCTCGGTCTCGGCGCGGGTGTTCGCGGCGAAGGCGCGGATGCTTTTCGCCTGGTCGACGATCAGGCGCGCGCGCTGCGCGACCTCGGCACCGAGCTCGGTCAGCCCGGTCAGGCGCTTGCCGTTGCGCAGGAACACCGGGAAACCGAGTTCGTCCTCGAGCGCCTTCAACTGCTTGGACAAGCCCGGCTGGGTCGCGTGCACGCGCTCGGCCGCCTGGGTGAGGTTCAGGCCGGAATCGACGATCGCAATCAGGTGGCGGAGCTGGATCAGGGTCATGGAGGGGCAGTGAATGGTGAGTCGTGACTAGGCTTCGACATGCGGGATGGTCGACGCATCCGCCAGGAAGTTACCGAAGACAGACGTCCTGGTGACTGAGTCACTCGACCGGTGCCCACCGGGTGCGTGCAGTATCCGGGTCAATCGCAGGAAGTTGCGGTGAACGGGTGCGATGGTTGCGACCCGGATATCCGATCCCTTCGTGGTGCCGGACTGTGTGCCACGCCCGGCGCGCAGACACGCAGAACTCTTAATGGGACGTCTGGACGTCCAGTGTAGAGGCCGTGCGCCGGTGTGGACAAGGGCATCCGGCGCGTGCGGATGGCATGCCGGGTTCTCATAAGTACACGGCGTGTACTCATTTCTACGGCCGTGCCTACGGTCATACCCTGCCTGCATCCGCCTGCGGAAGCCATCGATGGACCTGTACCCGCTGTTCGCCGATCTCAAGGAACGCCGCGTGTTGGTGGTGGGCGGCGGCGCCGTCGCGACGCGCAAGATCGAAATGCTGCTGCGCGCCGGGGCGTGCGTGGAGGTGGTGGCGGCGCGGCTTTGCGGGCGTCTGCTGGCGCTGCGCCGGGGCGGGTCCATCCGCCATCGCGCCTTGCTGTTCGCGCCGCCACAGCTGGACGGCGTGTGGCTGGTGGTGGCGGCCACCGACGATGCCAAGCTGAACCAGCGCGTGGCCGCCGTCGCGGCGGCGCGCCAGGTCTTCGCCAACGTGGTCGACGATGTCGCCCTGTCCTCTTTCCAAGTGCCGGCGGTGGTCGATCGTTCGCCGCTGGTGGTAGCGGTCTCCTCGGGCGGTGCTGCGCCGATGCTCGCGCGTGCGGTGCGCGAGCGCATCGAAGTGCTGCTGGCGCCTTCGCTGGGCCCGCTCGCGCGCCTGCTCGAGCGTGCCCGCGCTCGCATCCGCGCGGCGCTGCCGTCGACCGGTCGGCGGCAATGGTACGAGCGGCTGCTCGCCGGTTCGTTGCCGGCACTGGTCGCAGCCGGCCGCGAGGACGCCGCCGCCACGGAACTGGAACGCGCACTGGTGCAGCCGCAGGCGACTCCGGTCGGGCGCGTGACCTTGGTCGGCGCCGGCCCCGGCGCCGCCGGTCTGCTGACGCTCGACGCGCTGCGCGCCTTGCAGCAGGCGGACGTGATCCTGCACGACGCGCTGGTCTTGCCCGAAGTGCTCGATCTCGCCCGGCGCGATGCCGAGCGCATCGACGTCGGCAAGCGCGCCGGCGGCGTCGGCACCTCGCAGGCGCGCATCCACGAGTTGCTGCTCGAGCACGCCCGCGCCGGGCGCGCGGTGGTGCGCCTGAAGGGCGGCGATCCCTGCGTGTTCGGGCGCGGCGGCGAGGAGATGCAGGCGCTACGCGCGGCCGGCATCGCGTACACGCTGGTGCCCGGCGTGACCGCCGCGCTCGCCTGCGCCGCCTATGCCGGCATTCCGTTGACCCATCGCGGGCATGCACAGTCGCTGCGCCTGCTCACCGCGCACTGCGCCGATTCGATCGACAGCCTCGACTGGCGTGCGCTGGCCGCCGAGCGACAGACGCTCGCGGTCTACATGGGCAGCCAGTGCTCGCAGCGCTTGCGGGATCGCCTGCTCGCGCATGGCCGTCCCGCGGACACGCCGGTCGCGTTGATCGAAAACGGCACGTGCACCAACCAGCGCGTGCTGCGCGGCAGTCTCGACGAGCTGCCGGCATTGGCGCATGCGCTCACGCCCGGCGCGCCGGCACTGTTGGTCATCGGTGAGGTGGCCATGCTGACCGACGCGTTGCATTGGTTCGGTGATCCGCCGAGTCGCCTGCCGGCGGCAGGGCTGGCGCGGGCGGCGTGAGCTGCTGACTGCGGTCAAGGCAGCTTCCGGGAACGGCGGTTACGATGCCGCCATGGACATCCGCTTCGACGCCGATCTGATCCGTCGTTACGACCGGCCCGGCCCGCGCTACACCTCCTATCCAACGGCCCCGCAGTTTCACGGCAACTTCGGCGCGCAGGACTATGTGGCGCAGGCGCGTGCCAGCAATGCGGGCGGTCGCCCGCTCTCGCTCTACCTGCACATTCCTTATTGCCGATCCTCCTGCTACTACTGCGGCTGCAACCGCATCATCACCCGCAACCGCGAACGCGGTCGCACCTATCTCGACCGGCTGCTGGTCGAGATCCGGATGCAGGCGGCGTTGTTCGATCGCAGTCGCGCGGTCGACCAGTTGCACTTTGGCGGCGGCACACCGACCTACTACACGCCCGAGGAACTGGGCGAGATCTTCACCGAGCTGCGCGCGGGCTTCGGCCTGCACGCCGGCAGCGGGCGCGATTACGGCATCGAGATCGATCCGCGCACCGCCGATCCCACCGCACTGCGCGCGCTGGTCGAGCTCGGCATCAACCGCATCAGCCTCGGCGTCCAGGACTTCGACCCGGCGGTGCAGCGCGCGGTCAATCGCGTGCAGTCGGTCGACGAGACCGCGTGCCTGGTACAGGAAGCGCGCGCGGCCGGCATCCGCTCGATCAACTTCGATCTGATCTACGGGCTGCCGTTGCAGACCGTCGCCAGCTTCGAGGGTACTCTGGAGCAGGTGTTGGCGCTGCGCCCGGACCGGATCGCCGCCTACAGCTACGCGCACCTGCCGGAAATGTTCAAGGCGCAGGCGGTGATCGACCCCGCCACGCTGCCGGCGGCGGACACCCGCATGGCTCTGCTCGAAGCCACCATCGCGCGCCTGACGGCGGCTGGCTACGTGCACATCGGCATGGACCACTACGCGCTGCCCGGGGAGGAACTCGCGGTCGCCCAGCGCGACGGCAGCCTGCAACGCAACTTTCAGGGCTACACCACCCACGGCGGCTGCGACCTGATCGGTCTGGGCATGAGCGCGATCGGCCAGGTGGGCGATTGCTACGCGCAGAACGAGAAGCACGAGATTTCCTGGCTGCACGCGCTCGGCAGCGGCCGCCTGCCGATCCAGCGCGGCCTTCTCATCGACGCCGACGACCGCCTGCGGCGAGAGACGATCGGTCAGATCATGTGTTTCGGGCGCATCGACTACGACCAGTTCCGCGCGCGCCACGGGATCGACTTCCGCGAGTATTTCGCGACCTCGCTGACGCGTCTGCGGCAACCCTGCGCAGATGGCCTGGTGGAGTTGCGCGACGACGGCCTGGCGGTGACTCCGGCCGGCGCATTGCTGCTGCGCGTGATCGCGATGGCCTTCGACGCCTACCTGTCCGGCGACCGCCAGGCTCAGGCGGTGCCGGCGAGGTATTCGCGGGTGGTGTGAGCCTCTCATCGAGGCGTCCGACCCGCGAGGGATGGATCGTGATCGCCCCATCTGGAGCGGAAGTACGTCAAGGAAATGGCATCGCGCGCAGGGCGCGTGCCCGGTCGGATCGAACCGGTTTCTTCCTGGAGCGGGGGTACGGGAAAGCCCGCCGGTTGCCGCCTCGGTGCCAGGGAAAGCGCATCGATCGGGTCGGAGTGCCAACTCCGCTCACCCGCAAGCTCCCGTGGCCGGCGCCGTCGCGTCTCACTCGCATTCATCCCGAACCTGCTAGCTTGCGCGCAGCCACCTTGTGGAGCCGCGCCATGAAAGTCCTGCCGATCATCCTGACCCTCTCCGTGCTCGGTTGCAGCGCCTGCACCTGGGTGGCGCTGGAACAGTCGGGCGCTGGCGTGCGCGTGGCGGCCGTCGATGAATCGCTGGCGCGCTGCCAGTTCCGCGGCGACATCACGGTCACCGTGACCAACCGCGTGGCCGGCGTCGAGCGCAATTCGATCAAGGTCGCCGACGAACTGGAGACGCTCGCGCGCAACGAGGCGGCGACGCTGTCGGCCAACACCATCCAGGCGAAGAGCCAGCCGGCTGGCGGCGAACAGGCCTTCGCGGCCTACGCCTGTCCCTGAGCCCGACGATGCCGCGTCCGGCCCGCATCGCGGTGCTGGCGTGGCTGCTTGGTGTCTTTGCCCCCACATTGCCTGCCGCCACCGAGTACACGGTCGCCGAAGGACTGAGCCAGAACTCGGCGTTGGCGCTGGCGCGCGATGGCGACGGCTTCCTGTGGATCGGCACCGAGGACGGCCTCAACCGCTTCGACGGCTACGAGTTCCGCGTCTATCGGCCTTCCGACCACGATCCCGGCGCGACCGCCGCGGCCTACATCCGCGACATCGTCGTCGACGGGCGCCATCTCTTCCTCGCCACCAACGGCGGCGGTGTCGGCATCTACGACCGCCACACGGAGCGCTTCCGCACCATCGGCATCGCCGACGGCCTGCCCGCGGACCACTACAACGCACTCGATCGCATCGGTCCGGGCACCTTGTACCTGGCCTCGCGTACGGGTCTGGCGCGCATCGACTGGCGAGGAGATCCGATGCGCGCCGAATTTGCTGTCCGTCGCATCGAGGTCGGCAGCGATCCGCCGCGCACCGACATCTGGACTCTGCGGCGTGGCCCGGGCGGCCTGTGGGTGGGGAGCGGCGATGGTCTGTTCAGAGTCGATGCCGCCGACCGCGTGCACCCGGTGGACGTGCCCGGCGCGGAATCGCCTTTCAACGTCGATGCGCTGCTGGAGGCGCCCGCGGGCGTGCTCTGGATCGGCACCTGGAACCACGGATTGTTCCGGATCGAACTCGCCGACCGGCAGGTGCGCCGCTTTCTGCCCGGCACGGCGGATGCACCGGGGCTGCGTACACGTCGCATCATGAGTCTGGCTGCCGGCCCGGGCGGCAGCGTCTACGTCGGCACCGAGCGCGGCCTGACCTGGTACGACCCCGGCTGCGACTGCCTGAAGGCGCTCGACCACGTCCGCTCGGCGCGTGTGGCCGGGCGCGGCTTCCTGGTCGAAGCGCTCGACGTGGACGAGCGCGGTGGCGTGTTCGCCGGCCAGTGGGGCGAGGGGCTGGTGCGCTTCACGCCCTCCGACCTGATCTTCCACGTCGAGCGCGACCGCGACGAAGGCCTGCCCGGCCTGGCGCAAGGGCGCGTGCGTGCGGTGCTCGAGGATCGCCGGGGCGATCTGTGGGTAGGCAGTTTCGGTGGCGGCGTGCAGCGCGCCGCGGCGGCCGTGCGGCGCGAGGGGATCGAGTGGCCCTTCGAAGCCTTGCCATTCCCGGCCGGCACGCCGGAGGCTGCGCGCCTGGTGTGGAATCTTCAGCAGGACCGTGTCGGCCGCATCTGGGCGGCGACCGACAACGGTCTCTACTGGACCCTGCCGGAGGATCCGAGCTGGCGGCCCGAGCCGCAGCCGCCTCCACCGCAGCGCAGCGGTGGCACCCGGGTGCTGTTGCAAGACTCGCGCGGGCGACTGTGGGTGGGCTCCTCCGCCGGATTGTGGCGGATCGACGCTTTCGGTCAGCCGCGTCGGCCGGTGCCGCTGGTCAGGCCGGGCGAGGATCCGCAGTACGTGCAGCAGGACCGCAGCGTGTACGCGCTGCACGAGGACGCCGAGCAGCGCTTGTGGGTGGGTACCTCCGCTGGTCTGCACATCCTCGACCCCGAGGGCGTCTCGCTGGCGCGCCATCGCGTCGGCCCCGGGCGCCTGCCGGGCTCGATCGTCTGGGACATCCATCGCCACACCGACGGTCATCTGTTCATCGGCAGCAACGGCGGGCTGGTGCGGGTGCTCGATGCCGATCGTCCCGATGCGCTGCGCTTCGATCCGCTCGGGCGCCTCGCCGGACTGCCGAGCGGCATGGTCTACGCGATCGCCAGTGACCGCAGCGGCCACCTCTGGCTGACCACCAACCGTGGCCTGATCCGCTTCGACCCGGCGAGTCTGCAGCACCGCATCTGGCGACGCCGCCACGGCATCGCCTCGGACGAGTTCGCGAGCGGGGCGGTCGCCGCCGGCAGCCAGGGCTGGCTCTACTTCGGCGGCATCGACGGCCTCACCGCGGTGCGTCCCGAACACCTGCACGAGACCCCGGAATTGCCGCGCCCGAGCCTCGCGCGGCTGGTCGAAGGCGGGCGCGCCGTGGCGAGTGCCGGGCGGTCGGGGCAGCCGCTGGAGCTGGTTTTCGCGCACGCGCCGCTGACGCTGGACTTCACCGGTCTGGTGTTCGATGCCCCGGACCGTGCGCGCTTTCGTTATCGGCTGGATCCGGCGGCGCCTTACCGCGAACTCGGCAGCCGCCGTACGCTGATTCTCGACCGACTGCCGGTCGGCGAGCATCGGCTCGAACTGCGCGTCGACAACGACGAGCGCGGCGCCGCGCGCGAACTGCTGCGCCTGCGAGTCGCCCCACCGCTGTATGCCACCTGGACCTTCCGCATCGCGATCACGTCGCTCACGCTGCTGCTGCTGGCGCTGATCTATCTGTGGCGGGTGCGCGAGATCAACCGGCAACGGCATGCGCTCGCCGCCGAGGTGGCGGCGCGCACGCGTGAGCTGCGCGCGCAGAAGGAGGCGCTGGAGGCGACCGCCGAGGCGCTGGCCGGCGCGAACGCGCGATTGCGCACGCTGTCGACCATCGATCCGCTGACCGGCCTGCCGAACCGACGCGCGCTGATGGAGCGCATCGAGCACCGTCTGCGCGCACCACTGGCGCCGCTGGCGCTGGCGCTGATCGACCTCGACCACTTCAAGCGGATCAACGACAGTCACGGCCATCTCGCCGGCGATGCCGTGTTGCGCGATTTCGCCGCGCTGGCCGACGGCCATCTGCGGGGCGAGCAGACGCTCGGGCGCTGGGGCGGCGAGGAATTCCTGGCTTTGCTGCCGGACATCGACGCCGCCGCTGCGCTGGCCTGGGTCGAACGTCTGCTGGCGCAGGTGCGCACGCGCCGCGTGGCCATCGGTGAGGCCACAGTGGGCTATCGCCTCAGCGTCGGCATCGCGCTGTCCGCAGCCGGCGACGACGCCGACCTCCTGATCGCCCGCGCCGACCGTGCGCTCTATCGCGCCAAGGACGAGGGGCGCGATCGGGCGGTGTGCCAGGCGTGAGCGTCGGCGCAGGCTGAAGCCCGCGTCAGGCTGGGGGTGCCCGCCTTTGCCGCGTTCACGCGACGGGCCGCGTGTATCCGGTCAACGCCAGGGTCAGCAACTGCTTCATCTCTTCGCGCAGCGAGACCGGGGCGACGACCTCCGCGTCCGGGCCGTAGCGCAGCACGTCCATCAGCAGTTCGCGGGCGTTGCCGAAAGGCAGTTGCAACTCATAGCGGCCGTCGGCGAGCAGGCGGCCTTTTTGCTGCGAGTGCCAGCGCTCGTCGGCCACCCAGCGTGCCGCATGGGCGGAGAAACGGATCGTGGCCCAGGCGCGCGCGGGGCCGGAGAAAATGCCGTAGCTGTCGGCGAAATGTGCGTCGAGTTCTGCCTCCGGCCAGTCGTTCGCCGGCTTGGGCAGCATGCGCGCGGCGCTGATGCGGTCCAGCGCGAAGGAGCGCAGGGCGCGCTTGTCGAGATCGAAGGCGTCCAGATACCAGTTGTCGCGATAGTGCGTCAGTCGCTGCGGCGAGGTGTTGCGCACGCTGCCTTCGCCGGTGGAGCGCGCGCGATAGCTGAAGCCGAGTTGGCGGCGCTCCAGCACGGCGGTCGTAACGACGTGGAAGACCGCGTGGTCGAGCGCGCGACTGCCCTGGCGCAGCACGCGGATGCGCGCGAGCTGGTCCACGCGTTCGCCGACGAGTACGCGCAGACGCGGGCCAAAATCGCCCAGCGCCTCGGCCAGCGCGCCCTCGTGCCGCGCCGTCAGCGCTTCGCGCGCCACCAGCAGTGCGTAGATCTCGTCCGGCGAGAGCCACAGGCCGGGCAGTTCGAACACTCGATCCTCGTCGTGGGAATAGCGGAAATGGTGGGTTTTCTCGTCGATCGTGATCGGCGCGCCGAGACTCTCGCGCAGGAAGGCGATGTCGCGATAAACGGTGGCGCGCGAGGATCCGGTTTCCTCGATCGCGCGCTCCAGACTGAGTCCGGTGCGGTTGATCTTGAGTAGCCGGTGCAGGTGGACGATGCGTTCGTGGCGATCCATGTATGCAGCGTCGCTTCGTTGAGGCCCTGGGGAGACGGGCGGGATGGAACACCCGATCCCGGTTCCCGTCGGCGCATACGGGGGATCGGCCCTGCGCGTGCCGCCCGCTTGCGCTCCGTTCGTGGAACACCGGGATACCCAGCGCGCAGGTACACAGGATGTTAGCGACCAGGCTGCGCCTGGGCACGCAGCACGCGTCTTCGGGGGCCACCTATACTCGCCGCCCATTCCCGGACACCGGAACCGCGCATGCGCGCGCTGGACGCCGTCGACCTCAAAAAAACCTACAGCGGCAAGGTCGATGCGCTGAAGGGCATCTCCCTGCAGGTCGAGGAGGGCGATTTCTTTGCGCTGCTCGGGCCCAACGGTGCCGGCAAGTCGACCCTGATCGGCATCGCCGCCTCGCTGGTGCGGCCTTCCGGCGGCAGCGTGCGGATTTTCGGCAAGGACGTGGTCGCCGAACGCAGCGCCGCGGTTGCGCACGTGGGCCTGGTGCCGCAGGAATTCAACTTCAACCAGTTCGAGAAGCCCTTCGAGATCCTGGTCAACCAGGCCGGCTACTACGGCGTGCCGCGGCCGCTCGCGCGCGAACGCGCCGAGCAGTACCTGAAACAGCTCTCGCTGTGGGACAAGCGCGACGCCGCTTCGCGCTCGCTGTCGGGCGGCATGAAGCGACGGCTGATGATCGCGCGGGCGATGATGCACGCGCCGCGACTGCTGATCCTCGACGAGCCCACCGCCGGGGTCGACATCGAGATCCGGCGCTCGATGTGGGTGTGGCTGCGCGAGATCAATCGCCTCGGGACCACCGTGATCCTGACCACGCACTACCTCGAGGAAGCCGAGAGCCTGTGCCGCAACATCGCCATCATCGACCACGGCACGATCATCGAGCACACCACCGTCAAGGGCCTGTTGGCGACGCTCGACAAGGAGACTTTCGTGTTCGACCTGTCGGCGCCGCAGGCGCAGCCGCCGGAGTTGCCGGGCTGCATCGTGCACCGGGTGGACGACACCACCCTCGAGGTCGAGGTGCCGCGCGGCACCGAACTCAACGGCCTGTTCGGTGCGCTCAGCGCGGCCGGCATCGGCGTGCGCTCGATGCGCAACAAGGCCAACCGCCTGGAGGAACTGTTCGTGCGCCTGCTCGAGAAATCGCCCGGAGCCGCCGCTTGAGCGCCGCCGTCCGCTGGGTCCCGTTCAAGACCATCGTCATCAAGGAGGTCAACCGCATCCTGCGCATCTGGGGCCAGACCCTGGTGCCGCCGGCGATCACGATGACGCTCTATTTCCTGATCTTCGGCCAGCTCGTCGGCAGCCGCATCGGCGAGATGGGCGGCCACCGCTACATGGATTTCATCGTGCCTGGCCTGGTCATGATGAGCGTGATCCAGAACGCCTACGCGAACGTGGTCAGCTCCTTCTTCGGCAGCAAGTTCGGTCGCTACGTCGAGGAACTGCTGGTGTCGCCGACGCCGAACTGGATCATCCTCGCCGGCTACGTGTCCGGCGGCGTGCTGCGCGGCTGCATGGTTGGCGGCATCGTGCTCGCGGTCTCGCTGCTGTTCACCGATCTGTCGATCGCGCACCCGCTGGCGATGCTGGGTTCGGTGCTGCTGGCCGCGGTGCTGTTCTCGCTGGCCGGCTTCGTCAACGCGGTCTACGCGAAGAAGTTCGACGACATCTCGATCATCCCGACCTTCATCCTGACCCCGCTGACCTACCTCGGCGGCGTGTTCTATTCGATGTCCCTGCTGCCGGAGTTCTGGCGCAACGTGTCGCTCGCGAACCCGATCCTGTACACCGTCAACGCCTTCCGCTACGGCGTGCTCGGCGAGAGCGACGTGCCGCTCGGGCTGGCCTTCGCGATCATGCTGGCGATGATCGCCGCGCTCGGCGCCTACTGCCTGCGCTTGTTGCACCTGGGCGTCGGCCTGCGC
This sequence comes from Lysobacterales bacterium, assembly GCA_019187485.1. Taxonomy (GTDB): domain Bacteria; phylum Pseudomonadota; class Gammaproteobacteria; order Xanthomonadales; family SZUA-5; genus JADKFD01. The sequence continues at coordinate 73,315 of JABAQR010000001.1, forward strand.
GCCTGAGGCGCCGGTGGCGGTCTCAGGGACCGCGTGCCACCTGGCAAGCGCTGCCGGCGCTGGCTGCTTCGGCGCTTCAGCCGGCCGGAACCCTGGCCACCGGTCGCGACTGCGCGTCGAGGATCTGCAGACGCAGATCACGTGCGCCGCTGGCACCGTAACTGGGCTGTCCGAGCACGCGCACACTGGCGAAGTGCGCACTCGCGAGGCAGAAACCAGCGAAGCCGGATACCCCGCCGAAGGGATGCGTGGCGTGGTAGCCGCCGACGACCGCGCCGCCCTGGAAGCCGCCGCCGGGTCGATCCACGAAGTTGCTGGTCAACTCGAAGAAGAACTGGCCCTCTGCCGCGCCACCGGCCTGCTCGCTGCCGGCGCCCTCGGCCGCGACCGCGGCCACGTAGAAGCCCGGCGGAACGACCACCGAGGCGGTGCTTGCCTGAGCCATGCGCAAGGGCAGGACCGCATCGTAGACGGTCGGGCCATCGCTGCCGCGGCGAATCGTCACGCGCGCCTGCAAGGTGGCATTGGCATCGTTCGCCGGGCTGCCGCGCAGCGACAGGTCGAGGCGCTGGTTCTCGTTCGCCGGATTGGCGATGTTGAAACCGGCAAAGCCGACCTGGCCGGCGTCGACGAGGCCGCCGAAGTTGAGGCCGCCGGCGAGCAGGCGCGTGCCCGGATCGTCCAGCAGCAGTTCGACGCCGAAGATGCCGGGCGTGAGGCCGGCCCCGGGGCCGTCCTCGACACTGGCGACGAAGAAGCCGGCCGGGCAGCTCGCCAGCGCCGGGATCGGCGCCGGCAGCGCGTAGCGGGTCAGTTGCGGCTCGTCCTGCGCCTGGTTCGGGGTGCCGAGCTTCTGCAGCGCAGCGACCGCGTCGACGCGGCCGTGACCGAAGATCGGATTGGGCACGGTGGTTGCCGCCACGCCGCCGCAGCTCTCGGCAGTGACGATGTCGGCCACCGCCGAGGAGCGCAGCAGCGCCTCGACGCGCGCCGGGTTGCGTTTGAGGCTGGGATCGGCCGACATCAGCAGCGCCGCGAGTCCGGCCACGTGCGGACCGGCCATGCTGGTGCCGCTGGCCAGCGCGTAGCCGCCGCCGGTAATCGAAGAGCGCGTGTTGACGCCGGGCGCGACCACATCGGGCTTCATGCGGTTGCTGCCGTCGACAGCGACCGGGCCACGGCTGCTGAAGGGCGCCATGCTGGTGTCGTCGATCGCACCGACGCTGAAGCTGGCGGCGTAGTGTGCCGGCGCGGTGTCGATGCTGGCGCAGCCAGGACCGCTGTTGCCGGCCGACACGACCACCAGGATTCCGGCGTCGCGCACATTTTCGACCACGCTGCGCAGGATCTCGGGCTGGGTGCAGCCTTCCGAGGGCGGGCAGCCCCAGGAGTTGTTGATCACGTGCGGCGCGCGCGCCGGGTCCGGATTGTTGCCGTTGCGGTCGGTCGGCGCCAGGAAGAACTGGAAGCATTCGCTGTAACTGACCGGCGTGCCGATGCCCCGGTCCATGTTGCGACAACCGATCCAGCGCGCTTCCGGGGCCACGCCGATCTGGTTGCCGAGACCGTCGTCGCCGACCATCGTGCCCATCGTGTGCGTGCCGTGGGACCCGTCGTCGCAGGGCTCGACGGCGTTCGCGCCGCAGCGGCCGCCGCCGCTGTGGATCGCGTCGTGCCAGTGGTAGTCGTGGCTGACGACGCTGCCGTCCCAGCCGGCATAGCGCGACTTGATCGCCGCGTGATTCCAGTCGTAGCCGCTGTCCTGGCCGCCGATCAGCACGCCCTGGCCGCGATGGCCCAGCGCCCAGGCGGCCGGCGCGTTGATCCGGGCGACGCCGGCCTCGATCGCCTGCGCGCGCTTGGTGGCGGCGTGGAATGCGACCGGTCGCTGCTGGTGCAGGCGGGTGTTGGCCTCGATCGCAACCACGTCCTTGCGCGCGGCGAGCGCGTCGAGCAGCTCGGCGTCCGCCCGCAGTGCGAGGAAATTCGCGACCCAGAAGGCCTGGTACTCGACACCGCGCGCGTCCAGCCAATCGCGCAGGGGCTTCTGGGTGCGTTCGGCCTGGGCGCGCAGGCGCGCGACCGCGGCCGCGACGCGATCGTCGCCGGCGAGCTTGTCGGCGATCTCGCCGAGTTGCGCCTGCGGCAGCACCACCAGCACTTCGACCTGCCCCGATTGGCGCAGTCCGGCCGCGACCGGCGCGGCGATCTTCGCCGGCGGGGTGGCGGTGACGCCGGCCGACAGCAGCAGGGAGAGCAGCAACAGTTTGCGCACGGGCGCCTCGTCGTATGCAGTGTGTCACAACTCTAAACGCCGCCGCGGGCTGCTGCCCGCACCGCGGCTGAACGGCCGGATCCCGGTCCGCGCGATATGCTGATCGTCCCTCGTCTGCGGAGGTTCCCGATGCCAGCCCTCGCGAAGTCCAACCCGCGCAGCCGGGCCCCGAAGGCGCGCATGAGCCATGCCGAGGCGATCGCCGCTCTGGAAGCCGCCGGCACCGAGCAGAACCGCAAGGTCTACCGCCGCCACGGCGCGCCGGACCCGCTCTACGGGGTCAGTTTCGCGCACCTGAAGGCGCTGCTGAAGAAGATCGGGGTCGACCACGAACTCGCCTGCTCGCTGTGGCAGACCGGCAACTACGACGCGCGCAACCTGGCGATGAAGATCGCCGACCCGAAACAGTTGTCGCGGGCGGACCTCGATCTGTGGGTGCGCGGCAGTGCCGCGCGCATGTGCAGCGGCTATGTGCCGGCGCTGGCCTGCGAGTCCGGGCACGGACCGGCCTGCGCCCAGGCCTGGCTGGCGTCCGGCGAGACTGGCCTGCGCAGCGCCGGCTGGACCACGGTCGGCACCCTTGCGATGCACGACCTGGAGATGGCAGACGACTGGTTCGGCGAGCGCCTGCGCGAGATCGAAAGCCGGGTGCACACGGCCCACAATGACGAGCGCGATCCGATGATCCGCGCGCTGATCGGCATCGGCTGCCGCAACCCGGCCCTGCGCGAGGCCGCGCTCGCCGCGGCGCGCCGCATCGGCAAGGTCGACGTCGACTACGGCGAAACCGGCTGCAAGCTGCCGGACGCGGCGGGCTCCATCGCGAAGGCCTGGGAGCACTCGCTCGCCAAGGGCTACACCAGCCCCGCCGAACACGAGCGCGCACGCGAGCCGATGCGGCTGCGCTGCTGAGGGCGTTGGCGGAGGCAACGCCCGGCGCGCAGCCGCGCCGGGCGTGCGTGCGCTCAGCAGGGCGCGTGCTGGAGCTTGATGATGTAGATGCCGCCGCCGGTGGGATCGTCGAGGCGGGCGATGCGGCCGACGCCGGGGGCGTCGAAGGCGGGCACGCAGGCCTTGCCGCCGAGTTCCTGGGCGCGTTTGAGGCAGGCGTCTACATCGGCGACCGGGATGTACAGCGACCAGTGCGAGGGCATCTCGCCCCATTCGGCGCTCATCGGCAGGATCCCGCCGAAGCGGGTGCCGGCGACCACGTATTCCTGGTAGTCGAGGCCGGGGATCGGGTGGGTCGACGGCGGGAACTCCCAGCCGAGCAGCGCGCCGTAGAAGGCTTTCGCGGCGGCCGCGTCGCGCGTGGCGAGTTCCACCCAGCCGATCGCGTGGTCCTCGAACATGGTGAAGTCGCCGGCGTCGGCGCTGGCCGGCTGCCACAGGCTGAAAACCGCGCCGGTCGGATCGGCGAGCACCACGCCGCGACCGTGACCGGGCACGTCGAAGGGGCCGAAGACCAGTTGGCCGCCGAGCTCCTGCGCCCGCGCGAGGCTCGCGTCGACATTGGCGACCGCGAAGTAGACGTTCCAGACCGAGGGCCGGTCTTCGCTGCCGGGCGGCATCCCGCAGAGTGCGCCGACGGTGCCGCTGGCGTTGCGCAGGAAGGTGTAGTTGCCCATCTCGCCCATGTCGTTGTGCACGTGGCTCCAGCCGAACAGGGCTTCGTGGAAGGCCAGCGAGGCGTCCGCGTCCCTGCTCGACAATTCGAACCAGCAGGGGGCGCCGGTGGGTGGGGTCAGATGCGGCATGGCGGAGACTCCGGGTGCGGGAAGGGAAGGTTGCGCGCGCGACCGGAAACGGGCAAGCACGACCGGAGTCAGGAGTTGATCCGCTCCCAGTCGAAGTCGCCGTAGATGCCGCCATGCGGGATCAGGTCCACCTGCCAGGCGGTGCCGCAGACCCTGCAGCGCAGTCGCCAGGTGTCCGGGTAGCTGGTGTCGTGTGCCTCCACCAGCAGTTCCGGGTGCGCGCGCGGCGCATTGCCCTGGAAGTGCGCATATTCCTGCTGGCTGCAGAAACAGATCGGTGCGTTCATGGCCGGCCCCCTGCGACCGTCCGAGTGTCCTGCCGCTGCCGCGCACCCGACTGTGTCGGCCGTCACGGAATGGCCTCGGGCCCGGAACTGCGCGATGCGGCGCGGAGCGCGGCCGGGCTGTGCGCGCGTCGTTGCCCTCGCGCAGGCTCGACCGCTAAGCTGCGGTGGCCAGCCGCGACCAGGGACGGCGATGCCTCTGCTCACCCTCATCGGCGGGATTCTGATCGGCGCGCTGTTTTACGCCGCCTGTTTCCATGTGGTCGCCGGCTTCGGGCGCAGTGGGCGCTCGCGTCACCGGCTGGTTGCGGCCATCTGCATCGTCGCGCTCGGCTTCTCGTTCGTCATGCTGCTGGCCCTGCGCGAGGCCTCTGCGGCGCGCTTGCTGCTGCTGAATCGCATCGGCCTGTGTTTGTCGGTGCTGGTGTTCCCGCTGATGGTGTACTTCTACGATGACGCCCGGCGGCGCTTGTCCTGGCGTTGGCGCTGGATACTTGGGGCCTCCGCGCTGCTGCTGCTGATCAACCTGTGGTTGCCGCAGGGCCTGCAGTTCGCGCAGGTCAGCGGGGTGCGCTGGCACCTGCTGCCCTGGGACGAGCGCTATGCGGTGCTGCATGGTCGTCTGCACCCATTTTTCGGCATCGGTGCGGCCTGGACGCTGGCGCTGACGCTGCTGTCCGCTGCGTTGCAGTGGAGCAACTGGCGCCACTCGCGCCGTCCCGCCGAACTCGTGCTGCTGGCCGGCGTCGGCGTCTACCTGGTCTCGATGGGACTCGGCATCGCCTCGCGGGCGGGCCTGCTGAACCTGCATTTCGCCGGGGTCTACGGGCTCGCGGCGATGGTGCTGTCGATCAGCCTGGTACACGTGCACGACGACCGTCGCGGGCGTCAGCACGAGGCGCAGGAGAAGCAGCGTCATCGTGCGCGCCTGGATTGGCTGGCGCGGCACGACGCGCTCACCGGTCTGCCCAACCGGGCCGCGCTGGAGGAGTCGCTGCAGGCGGTTCCCCTCTCCGGCGGCGCCCTGCTCGCCCTGCTCGGCATCGACCGTCTCGGCCGCATCAACGAAGCTTTCGGTCACGACTGCGGCGATGCCGTGCTGCGTGCACTGGTGCAGCGGCTGCAGGCACCCTTGCGCACCACCGACCGCATCGCCCGCCTCGGCGGCGACCTGCTGTGCCTGTTGCTTGATGGCGAGCAGCCGCAGCGGCGTTTGCAGGCGCTGCTGGCGGCGACGCGCGCGCCGCTCGTGTTGGAGAACGGGCTTTCGCTCGAACTCGGCGTCAGCGGCGGGCACACCGCACTCGCTCCGGGAACGGTCGATCTCGCCGCGCCGCTGCAGGAGGCGGAATCGGCGCTGGCGCTGGCCAAGCGCCTGCGACGCGGCAACCTCGCCGCCTTCGATCCGCAGCAGTTCGAACGCAGCCGGCGCTGGACCGAGCTCGGCGCACGCATGCGCAGCGCGCTCGCCGCCGGCGAGTTCCGTCTGGTCTACCAGCCGCGCCTGCGCCTCGCCGACGAGCGCCACGCGGGCTTCGAGGCCCTGCTGCGCTGGCGCGCCGCCGACGGCGAGATCGAACCCGGCGAGTTCGTGCGCATCGCCGAGGAATCCGGCTGCATCGTCGAACTCGGTGAGTTCGTGCTGGCCGGCGCGCTCGCGCAACTGCTGTGCTGGCGCGCGCAGGGCCTCGCGCCCGGCCGCCTCGCGCTGAACCTGTCGATGCGCCAACTGGCCGACCGCGGGCTCGCCGAGCGCATCGCTGCCGCGGTCGCCGCGCATGGTCTGGCGCCCCGCGAGATCGAGTTCGAGCTGACCGAGACCGCGGCGATGGAACAGGCCGACTTCGTGCTCCCGCAGCTCGACGCGCTCGCCGCGGCCGGTTTTACCCTCGCCCTCGACGACTTCGGCACCGGCTACTCCTCGCTGGCACGCCTGCAGGGCCTGCCTTTCGGCGTGATCAAGATCGACATCTCCTTCGTGCAGCGTCTGGGCAGCGCCGGCGGCGAGCAGTTGATGCGCGGCATGCTCGGCCTGGTCCACGACCTCGGTCGCGAAGCGGTGGCCGAGGGTGTCGAGACGCCGGCCCAGCGCGACTGGCTGCGCGCGGCCGGTTGCGCTGAAGCCCAGGGCTGGCTGTACGCGCGCGCGCTGGAGGCGGAGGCCACGGATGCATGGCTGCGGGCGCGAAGCTGCTCAGGATCGTCCATGGATGTCCACGACGATCATGCAGCCGATTGATTGGACGATGGATTTACTTCCGACGCAGGCATTGCGTGCAAGCATCCGCCGGCGACTTTGGAGGCTGTTTTTCCGCAATGGATGCCGGCAAGTCGGTCCCCAGACGGTGTTGAAAGCGCGGATTCGCGCCGACCAGGCCGCGACCAGTCGGCCGCTCGCGGCTGCCACCACCGCCGGCTTGCAGCCAATGCCTGCCAGCCACGATGCTTGCGCCACCCACCGCCACAGGACCGGGTGAGTGCAGGCTCCGGCATTGATCGTCGTGACCCCGGTGTTCGAGGACGCGCAGGCGGCCGCGCGCCTGTGCGCGGACCTCGCCGGCGTTTGTGTGCCGCCGCCGTACATCGTGGCGGTCGACGACGGCTCGGTGCGGCAACCGCTGTCGCCACGCATGATCGCCGGCGCCGGCCTCGCCGGGCGTGTGCTGCGGCTGAAGCGCAACGTCGGCCATCAGCGCGCGATCGCGATCGGGCTGGACCACGTCGCCCGCCACTGGCCGCAGGCGCCACGCGTGGTGGTGATGGACTGCGATGGCGAGGACCGGCCGGCCACCGTACCGGAGCTGCTCGCCGAGCTGGAGGAAGCGCAGGTCGACGTGGTGGTTGCGCGCCGGCGCGGCCGCGTCGAGAGCCTGCACTTCCGGCTGTTCTACTGGTTGTACAAGGGCCTGTTCCGACTGCTGACCGGACGCCAGCTCGCCTTCGGCAACTTCATGGCGCTGAAACCGGCGGCGCTCGCGCGCCTGACCGCGATGGGCGAACTCGCCACCCACGTGGCCGGCAGCGTGCTGATCTCGCGGCTGCGCTGGCGTGCGCGGCCGCTCGACCGCGGGTCGCGCTACGCCGGCAACAGCCACATGAACTTCGTGGGTCTGGTGCTGCATGGTTTCCGCGGCCTGATGATCTTCGCCGAGGATGTGCTGGTTCGAGTCGGCACCGCCTGCGCGCTGGTGGCGGCATTGGCGGTGGCCGGCGGCAGCACCGCGGTGGTGCTGAAGTCGATCGGTTACGCGACGCCGGGCTGGTTCTCGGTGGCGCTCGGCATCCTGTTTCTGGTGTTCCTGCAAACGGGCGCGATCACGCTGATGACGCTGATGCTGACCGGTGTGGTGCGCGCCGGCAGCGTGCAGCCGCAGGATCACGCGGCGCTGGTCGATGCGGTGCTCGCGACCGGCGACGATGCGACCGCTGCCTGAGCGCGCGGCACAGCCGCTGCGCTTCATCGTCAACGGCCTGGCCGCGACGGTGGTCCACTACGCCGTGCTGCACGTCTGCATCGAGGACGTCGGGCTGCCTTCGGCGGGAGTTTCCAACCTCATCGCCGCCTGTTTCGGTATCAGCGCCTCGTTCCTCGGCAATCGCTGGTACGTGTTCGCGGCCACGCGCGAGCCGGTCTGGCGCCAGTTTGCGCGTTTCTCGCTGCTGTACGCCGGACTGGCGTTGATGCAGGGTGGCCTGCTCGCCCTCTGGACCGACTTCGCCGGTCTCGACTACCGTGCCGGCTTCCTGCTCGGCATCGGCTTGCAGGTGCTGGGTTCCTGGTATGGAGGCAGGCATTGGGTGTTCCGGCGATGAAGATCTGGCTGAGCCTGCTGGGCTGCGCGGCTTATGCGCTGCTGCTGCTTGTGGGGTACGCGCTGCACGCGCGTTTCCTGCCGGTCGACGTGGTGTTCTACAGCGCGCTCGCGGACGCGGTCCTCGCGGCCGCGCTGCTGGCGCTGCCGCTCTACCGCGTGCGCACCTTCGCCAGCTTCAGTGCGCTCGAGCGCCTGCAACTGCTGGCGATCTGGCTGCTCGCCGGCTACGCCTTCGCGATCAGCGTGCCGACCGTGCTCGATCGCTCATTGTCCTTCTACATCCTGGAGAAACTGGAGCAGCGCGGCGGCGGAATTCGCGCCGAAGCGATGTCGCGGGTGTTCACCGACGAATACCTGCGCGAGCACCGCCTGGTCGACGTGCGCCTGACCGAGCAACTGGAATCCGGCACCATCGAGATCGTCGGCGGCTGCGTGCGCCTGACCGCGCGTGGCGCGCGCCTGGCACGCGCCAGCCGCTGGTTCCGTCTGCACCTGTTGCCGCGCCAGCGGCTGCTCGCCGGCGAGTACACGGACGCGCTGACCGATCCCTTCCGCGAGAGCCGCGCCGAGGTCGACTACGCCTGTACGCCGGCCGCGACGGAGCCCGACCGGGACGGTGCGCGATGAGCGTGCGTGCCCTCGACTTGCCGGAGCGCGCGCTGCTGCAGCGCTACCGGACCATGCCCGGCGCCTACAGCGACTGCTACGCGCTCGACCTGCCGCGCGCCGTCGCCTTGGCCGACTACGTGCACGCGTTCTATTGCACCTGGCTGTTCCGGCTGGAGCGGCTGGTGCTGCGACTGGCGGTCGCGCGCCCGTCCACCGACGCGCAGGCCGCCGAGCTCGGCGCCGGCACGCGCAGCGACTTCGCCGCCTGGACCGTCGAGGTGCGCGCGCCGCAGCAGTTGCTGCTGTGCGACCTTTACGGACGCACGCGTTCCTGGTTGATGACCGAAGCGCTGGCCGACGGCGGCACGCGCTGCTATTTCGGTTCCGCGGTGGTGCCACGCCGGGATCCGGGCGCGCGCGAGCCGCGCCTGGGCGGCGGCTACAGCGCGCTGCTCGGCCTGCACCGGCTGTACTCGCGCGCGCTGCTCGCGGCCGCCGCCGCGCGGCTGCGGCGCACCCCAGGAGACCTGCGATGACCGCCGACGAATTCCGCCAGCTCGCTCTCGCGCTGCCCGATGTGGTCGAACAGGCGCACATGCAGCACCCGGACTTCCGCGTGCGCGGGCGCATCTTCGCGACCCTGGACCGGGCGGGCAGGCAGGGCATGGTCACGCTGGCGCCGGCGCAGCAGGCGGCGCGCATCGCCGCCGACCCGGGCAACTGGTCCGCGGCGAGCGGTGCCTGGGGGCGCCAGGGCTGCACGTGGGTGGTGCTGGCGCAGGCCGACGCCGGAGTCGTCGGCGAAGCCCTGCGCGACGCCTGGGAGCGCCAGGCGGCCAAGCCGCCGGCGCGTCGGCGCGGCTGAGCCCGCGGCTCTGTGGGGGTACCAGTGGGAGCATGTCCTGCGACCGCGCGGCGCCTGCGGTCGCGGGATAGACCAGCTCTCCAAACACCCGATGACTCGCAGATCTTCGGACAGCAGATTGGTCCGCAAAGGACGCAAAGGACGCAAAGGAATCAAGAGCTTCTGCTTTCTTCGCGTCCTTTGCGTTCTTTGCGGACAAGAAGCTCCTGTCGGTAGATGATGCGCGTGTCACGTAGTCCGCGTTGCGGACAACGTGACCTACGAAAACAATGACTTGTCGGATGTTCTGTGGGAGCGGGTTCATCCCGCGACAGGCATGCGGATGCGTCACCGGATGAGCCGGCTTCCACGCCTTCGATGTCCGGAGGCGCGCTCAGGATGCGGGCTTGATCTCGATCGGATACTCGGCCGCGGCCCCGTCGCCGCAGCTCACCCGCACCAGTGCCTGGCCGCCCTGCAGCGCGCCCGCGGCGATGACCACGCTGGCGTAGCCGTACTCGTCGGGCACCGCGGTCGTCACCAGCGGCGCACGGCCAGGCTGCTGCACCTCGATGCGCGCCTCGCAGGCGTCCAGTTGCGCCACCGGCACCATCAGCACGACCGGCCGCGTCGCCCCGACGCGGGCCGCGGTCGCCGCATCGCCGCTGCGGGTCTTGTCGACGTACAGCAGTTGCGCGCCGCCCGCGACCTGCGGTGGCACGCGCAGCAGCCAGCCACCGCCGACGCCGACCGCGAGCAGCAGGCTCGCGGCCATCGCCAGCGGCGCCCAGCGCGCGGGCCGGTGCAGCGGCACCACGTTGGCGCCGGCACCCGCGGCGGGATCGGCCGCGGAGCCACCGGCGGCTTTGGCTGCGCTCGCCAGGCCCAGGCGCAGCGCACTGTCGGCATCGACCATTTCCGCGAGGTCCGGGCGTTCCAGCAACAGCAGTTCGAAGGCCTCGCTCGCGGCGGCGTCGAGTTCGCCATCGAGGTAGGCGCGCAGCAGATAGTGGTCAAGAGCCGTCATCGGGACGCCCCGGTGTTGCTGCGGAAGGGGAGAGGGGCGGCCGCGGAACCTCCCACTGCGCGTTTTCCGGCATTCAGCTTTTCGAGCATCAGTTCACGCATGCGGCCGCGTGCCCGCGAGATCACGCGGTCGAACTGGTCCTTGCCGAGTTCGAATTCAGCCATCAGCTCGGGTTTGCCGCGACCGTCGACATAGAAGCCGCGGATCAGCGCGCGATCGCGCTCGGTCGGCAGTTCCGCCAGCACCTGGCGCGCCAATGCGCGAATCTCGCCCTCCTCGCAGCATTCCAAGGGCGTCGGCTGGCGTTCGGCCCAGGCCGATTCGGCTTCGGGCAGTTCGTCGAAGGTGGCGGGACGCGGCTTGCGGGCATGTGCGAGCGCCGCGTTGCGGGCGCACTGCAGCGCATAGGCCGGCAGCGCCGCGGCGTCGCGCAGGCGCCCGGCCTGGATCGCCTGCCAGGCGGCGAAGGTGACTTCCTGTGCGAGATCGTTGGTGGCTTCGACATCCCGGGTCATGCGCAGCAGCAGCGCCCTCAGGCCGGGCACGCAGCGCATCAGCGCGTCGAAGGACGCACCCGAACCCTGCATTGGCGATTCCGTGTCGGCATCGGCCATGCCTGCGACGACTCCTGATGCTCCGTCTCGATTCTGGACAATTTGGACCGGGAAGGCGAGTGGGCTTCACACTGGGGCTCCGGCCCGCGAGGGATGCAGCGTGGTCGCTCCGGTCGGGCTGAACAGCTTTGGACGCAAAGGGTGCGGCGGGACTTCGTGCGGCATGCCGTGCGCCGCAGGCCCGCGAAGTGTCGGCAGCATCCTTGCAGGGGCGGCATCACCCGATCGCCCGCCGCGCGCCCGGACGTGTGCGTGCAGGCTCGCTATCGTCGCGCGCATGCCCGCCCATCCGCTGCGCCGACTCGCCGACTACGCCTCCGCCCACCGCGCGCGCGCCTGGCGCGCAGCGAGTTTCTCGGCGCTCAACAAGGTCTTCGACGTCCTCCCGGAGCTGCTGATCGGGGTCGCGGTCGACGTGGTCGTCAACCAGCGCGACTCCTTCCTCGCGCAGCTCGGCGTGGTCGATCCGGTCACCCAGTTGTGGCTGCTGACGGCGCTGACGATCGTCATCTGGGTGCTGGAATCGAGCTTCGAGTACCTGTACGCGCTGAACTGGCGCGGGCTCGCGCAGGACCTGCAGCACGGCCTGCGCCAGGGCGCCTACGAGCACCTGCAGCAATTGCCGCCGGACGCGGTCACACGCGCGCGCAGCGGTCGGCTGATGGCGCTGCTGAACGAGGACGTCAACCAGATCGAGCGCTTCCTCAACACCGGCGCCAACGATTTGATCCAGGTGTTCGTGTCCTCGCTGCTGGTCGGCGCGGTGTTCTTCGTGCTGACACCGACCCTCGCGCTGCTGGCGATCCTGCCGGTGCCGCTGATCGTCGCCGGCGCCTTCTGGTTCCAGGCGCGCCTGCAGCCGCGCTACGCGGCCGCGCGCGAGGCGGCGGCGACGCTGTCGGCGCGGCTGGACAACAACCTGCGCGGGATGGCCACGATCCAGGCCTACACCGCCGAGCGCTTCGAAGCGGCGCACCTGGCCGCCGCTTCGGACGGTTTTCGCGCGAAGAACGCCGATGCGATCCGTTTCTCGGCCGCGATCACGCCGGTGATCCGGATGGCGATCCTGCTCGGCTTCGTGGCCACGCTGCTGTACGGCGGCGTGCTGACGCTGCGCGGCGAACTCGGGGTCGGCAGCTACTCGGCGCTGGTCTACCTGACCCAGCGCCTGCTGTGGCCGATGACCCGGCTGGCCGACATGACCGACTTGTACAACCGCGCCATGGCCTCGGTGCAGCGCGTGCTCGACCTGCTCGACACGCCGCCGCCGGAACGCCGTCGCGGCCCGCTGCCGAAGCCGCTGCGGGGCGCCCTCGCATTCCGCGATCTGCACTTCGACTACGAGGGTCGCGCGGCGCTCGCCGGCGTGTCCTTCGAGGTGCCGGCGGGCAGCACGGTCGCGCTGGTCGGCGCCACCGGCAGTGGCAAGAGCACCGTGTTGAAGCTGCTGTTGCGTTTCCTCGAACCGCGGCGCGGACGCATCGAACTCGACGGCGCGGACATCGCCGGCATCGATCCGGCGGCGCTGCGCGGGATCATCGCCTATGTCGGCCAGGAGCCCTTCCTGACCGATGGCAGCATCGCCGACAACATCGCCTACGGCGAGCGTGCGCCCGATCCGGTGCGGCTCGCGGCGGCGGCGCGCGCCGCCGAGGCCGCGGACTTCATCGCCGCGCTGCCGCAGGGCTGCGCGCAGCCGGTCGGCGAAGGCGGTGCCGAACTCTCCGGCGGCCAGCGCCAGCGCATCGCGCTGGCACGCGCGCTCTACCGCGACCCGCGCATCCTGGTGCTCGACGAAGCCACCAGTGCGATCGACAACGAGACCGAGGCCGCGATCGCGCACTCGCTGCGCAGCGCGGCGCGTGGCCGCAGCGTGCTGGTGGTCGCGCACCGGCTGTCCACCGTCCGCCACGCCGACCGCATCCACGTGCTGGAAGCCGGGCGGATCGTGGAATCCGGCAATCACGAGGAACTGCTGGCGGGCGCTGGCCAGTACGCGCGGCTGTGGCGGCTGCAGACCGGGGAAGGCCTGGATTGAGGAGGAGCGGTGCGGGGGCGCATGGCGACCGCGGTGCAGGCTGCGCGCACGCGTTCCAGCGTCGCCACGCATCGCCGCGAACCGGCCCGTTGGCCCGGCGTTCCGCGAGACCGTCCGCGCCGGCAGGCGCGGACGGTCTTGATCGGACTCAGGAACGACGGGTCAGCGCCACCCCGGCGAGCGCCAGCAGCGCGAGCGCGAGAGCGGCCAGGCCCCAAGTGCCGATGGCGGGCGCGGGCACCGCATTCTGCGAGCCGCCGATGATCGTCGGGATCGCGCCGAAGGAGGTCGCGGCCTGCAGAGTCACACTGGCGCCGGCGGGGACGTTGATATCCCACTGCAGGGCCGCACCGTTGTCGGTGCAGGCCGCGGGATTGACCGTGTTGTTGAGCGCGGCGGCGCCGATCTGGGTCCAGATGCTGTCGTATCCGTCGGCGCTGAAACCGCTCGGTGCGACGCTGCCCTGGGGGATGTGCAGAATCGTGTATTCCGGCGTCACCCCGGCGCAGGTGCGACCGCCGGGCGAGCCGGAATTGGGTTCGCGGTAGGGCGTGCCGTCGTCGCTGTTGGCGAGGTAGATGTCGCTGCCCAGGAACACGCGTGCGCCGACGGTTCCCCCGGTGGTGTTGGTCAACGTGAAGGACTTGCGGAAGAAGTTGTCGCCATTGACGTAGCTCACCACCTGGCTGACGTCGAACTGGGCGGTCTCGCCGGTCACGGTGACGCTGAAGGGCGTCGCTGCGCTGCCGTTGCCGCCGACGGCGCTGACCGAACGGTAGGCGTAGGTGCTGAAGGTGCCGATGCTGCTGGTGGCGGTACCGCTCGGGTGATCGCCGAAGGCCGGTGCGGTCAGTGCGCCGCCGGTGTCGATGAACCAGCCCATGTCGGCGAGGGTGGCGCCCTGCGGGTAGATCTGGCCGAGCGTGCCGGCGCTGATCTCGGTGTTGTAGACCTGGAAAGCCTGGTCGGCGCCGACGTTGATGATCAAGGGTGTGCCGCTGATGGTGGTCACGCTGACCGAGCCGCGGTCTGGATTGATGGTGCCCTTGGCCTGCAGGCCGGCTGCAGCCAGCGCGGCGACCAGGGCAGTGACAGTCAGGAGTCCGTTTCTCATGTTTTTCAGTCCGTGGCGTGGGCGGGTGCGCCCGAATACGAAGAATACGTGAAGGGGCGCGTGCCGGTCAGCTACGACCGGCCTTGCGGGTGAGCGCGTGCATGCGGCTCCCTGCAATCCGTTACCGCGACGCCCAGGCGCAGCGCCTACACTGCGGATTCCGAGGGGGAGCGCCGCTTGAGCATCGAGGGTTTCGCGATCGTCTATCTGTGCGCGGCGCTGATCAACCTCACCAGCGCCGGCATGCTCGCGGGTCTTGCGCCCGGGACCACTGTACGCAAGGCGCTGTGGATCTACGCCGGCGGTCTTGCGTTGACCGGCACCGCAATGCTGACGATGGCGCTGCGTGTGCCCTGGGGCCTGCCGGAGACCGGCTGGCTGCCGACCAATCTGTGCTTCTGGTGCGGCGCGCTGCTGCTGTGGCTGGCGGTATTCCGTCTGTTCGAGCGGCCCGCGCCCTTGCGCACCTTTTTCATCACCGGTGTCCTGGGAGGACTGCTGTTGATGCTGCTTCACGACGATCCGCGCTGGCGCGGGGCGCGCAACCTGCTGGTTCTGGGTGGGCTGTCCGCCTCGATGCTCGGACGCGCCTGGCTGGCGCTGCGCCATCATCGCGCCGACGAGCGCGCACCGGCGCTGGCGCTGGCGGCGCTGCTGGGGACCAACGCATTGGTGATGGTGGTCGCGCTCGTCAGCCTGCAACGCTGGCCGCAATGGGTGGCTCCGGTGGGGCTGTCGGCGCTGTCCGCCGCGATCATCTCGGTGCTGGTACTGGTGGCCCTGTTGATGTTGGTGAATCGACGCATGCAGCGCTTCCTGCGCGAACTGGCCGATTACGACAGTCTGACCCGGGTACTCACCAGGCGCGCCTATTTTGAACGCGCCGAAGCGCGTTTTCGCGCCAGTACGTCGGGTCTGGACTGGATCGCGATGCTCGATTTCGATCACTTCAAGCGCATCAACGATGTGCACGGTCACCTCGCGGGCGACGCCGTGCTTCAGGCCGGCATCGCCGCCCTGCGCGCCGCACTGCCTCCGGAGGCCCTGCTTGGACGCTACGGGGGCGAGGAATTCGTATTGCTGTGGCCGGCGCAGGCGCCAGCGCCACCGGCCGCCCTGGAAGCCATCCGGTGTGCCGTCGGTGTGGCCGCCAGCGCCGCGATCAGCGAACGCGCGAGTGTGTCCATCGGGCTTGCCCGGCGCCTGCCCGTCGAAACGCTTGCGGCCACCATAGCGCGCGCGGACGCCACGCTTTATCGCACCAAGCAGCACGGCCGGGACGCGCTGCTGGTCGCTGCCTGAGCGCGGCTTCCGGCGCAAGTCTCGTCCGTGCAACACCGCCCGGCGCCTTGCTTGCGGCCATTGAGTAATCCCTGCTGCGCCCCCATCCTGAACGGTCCGACCCGCAGCGGACGTTCGCCTTGAGTTCCCCGACCGACAGCCGCAACGCGCCGCCGATCAGCGATCTCGGCGAGCTGGTCGACCATCTCGCACAGGGCGCGCGACCGGTCGAGCAGTGGCGCATCGGCACCGAGCACGAGAAGTTCGGCTTCCGCAGCGACGATTTGCGCGCGCCGACGTACGAGGGTCCGCGCGGCATCGGCGCGCTGCTCGACGGCATCGCCGAACGCTACGGCTGGGAGCGCGCCTTCGACGGCGAGCACGTGGTCGCCCTGACGCGCCCGGGTGCGGGTTCGATCACCCTCGAACCGGCCGGCCAGCTGGAGCTGTCGGGCGCGCAACTGGAGACCATCCATCAGACCTGCTGCGAGGTTGAATGCCATCTGCGCGAGGTGCGCAGCGTCGCCGACGAGCTCGGGCTCGGCTTCCTCGGCATGGGCTTCCAGCCGAAATGGAAACGCGAGGACATGCCGTGGATGCCCAAGGGCCGCTACGGCCTGATGCGCGCCTACATGCCGACGCGCGGCAAGCTGGGTCTGGACATGATGACGCGCACCTGCACCGTGCAGGTCAATCTCGATGTCGGTTCCGAGGCCGACATGGTCCGGAAGTTCCGGGTGTCGCTGGCGCTGCAACCGGTCGCGACCGCGCTGTTCGCCGATTCGCCCTTCACCGACGGCGTGCCGAACGGCTATCAGAGCTATCGTTCGCAGGTGTGGACGGACACTGACCCGGACCGTACCGGGCTGCTCGACTTCGTGTTCGAGGACGGCTTCGGCTACGAGCGCTATGTCGACTACATGCTCGACGTACCGATGTACTTCGTCTACCGCGACGGCGGTTATGTCGACGCGCTCGGACAGAGCTTCCGCGATTTCCTCGGCGGGCGCCTGCCGGCACTGCCGGGCGAGCGACCGACGATTTCCGACTGGGCCGACCACCTGACCACCGCCTTCCCCGAGGTGCGCCTGA
The DNA here is from genome assembly GCA_019187485.1 of Lysobacterales bacterium. Lineage (GTDB taxonomy): Bacteria > Pseudomonadota > Gammaproteobacteria > Xanthomonadales > SZUA-5 > JADKFD01. The sequence continues at coordinate 90,065 of JABAQR010000001.1, forward strand.
AGCGTTATCTGGAGATGCGCGGCGCGGACAGCGGGCCGTGGAACCGCATCTGCGCGCTGCCGGCCTTGTGGGTCGGGTTGCTGTACGACAGCGTTGCACTCGATGCCGCCTGGGAGCTGTGCAAGGACTGGACGCTCGCGGAGCGCCACCACCTGCGCGACCAGGTGCCGCGCCTCGGCCTGCGTACCCGGCACCGTGGCGAGCATTTGCGTGCGCTCGCCGAGCGCGTGCTCGCGATCAGCGCCGAGGGCCTGCGCCGGCGCGCGCGTCTGAACCGCAACGGCGCGGACGAGCGGATTTACCTGGAACCACTGCTGGAACAGGTCGTTGCCGGGATCTCGCCGGCGGACCGCAAACTCGCGCTGTACCATGGCGCCTGGGGCGGCGACATCGATCGCGTATTCCGCGAATTCGCGTACTGAACTGGAAAGCCCGTGAGCGAACTCCCCGAAGACGAGCGTCCCTCGCCGCTGGCGCCGCTGTTCACGCCCGCGGAGGGCGAGGAACTGGCCATGCTGATGCTGTCCTTCGATGGGGGCATGCTCGATTACGGCGAGCTCGACGGCTTCCTGTCGGCGCTCGCGGTGGCGCCGCAGCCGACCACGCTGGAACGCTGGTGGAACGCGCTGTTCGGTCCGGAGCCCGAGTGGGAGACCGAACACGAACCGGTGCGCGCGAAGGCGCTGGTCGAGCGCTACTACGCGATGGTGCAGGCGCGCGTTGCGGTCGACCCCGTCGAACTCGGCGTCCATGCGATCCCGCCGCTGGAGAGCGTCGGCGAGAATCTGGACTGGGCCGACGACGCCGACGACGTCGAGGATCTCGCAAGCCCGGCGCACCAGCGTGGCAGGTCGCTCGCGACCTGCGGCGGTGCCCCCGGCATCGACGTCGGGAGCGTCGAGGATGAGGGCGGCGAGTTCGCCGCCGCCGATGAGGCCGTCGACGACGACGAGAGCGACGAGGACGCGTATGGCGGGCAGGAGATCGAATTCGGCTACGGCGAGACCTGGCTGTCCGGATTCCGCTATGCGCTCTCGCTGCAGGCCGACGACTGGCGCCGTGTGCTCGACGAGGAACCGGCGCTCGCGCGCTGGTTGCACGCGTTGTGGGTGGCCGCCGATGCGGCCCAGGGCGAGGGCGGGCCACTGGATGCATTGCCGGCGATGGCGCCCACCGCCGCGGCACCCGAGGATGCCGGCTTCCTGACGCTGGAAGCGGCGCTGCGCGAGCGTGCCGCGCAGGCCGAGGCGCTCGATCCGCTTGACGAGGACGCGCTGACGGTGTTGCTACCGCCGCTGCTGCACCAGTTGTGGAGGCGCCACCGCAGGCAGGCCGGTGTGGTGGCCGCGAAGATCGCGAGCGCCTTCGCGGACGGTCTGCTCGGCGTCCGCGATTACGACGAGGACCGTCTGCACGAGTTGCTGCGCCAGCACGCGGGTGCCGACGGCATGAGCCTGGAGCGTCTCGACGGCTGGTGGTCGGCGCAGCGCGCCGCCGGTCTCGAAGTCTCGCCATGGGACAGCCTCGAACGCATCTTCGGCGGAGACAAGGTGTGGGAGGACGTCGCGGACGCGCGTGAGGTCATGAGTGAGCTGCTGATGCACTGGAATCGCCTTGGCGAGCGCCTGCAGCGCAAGCCGGATCCCGACGATCCGCTGTGCGACCCCTTCATCGACTATCCGGTCGGCGAAGACCCATCCGCGCACCCGCAGCGTCCCTACGGACGGGAGTTCGCGCAGGGTTTCCTCGCCGCCGTGGGGGAATTTCCGCGTTCGGCGCAATTGCTGCTGATGGATCCCGAGGCGAAGCACTGGCTGGCGCCTTTCGAAGCCCTCGCCCACGGCCGCAGTCTCGAGAAGAAAGGCAAGCGGCTCGATTACGAGGAACGCATGGGGTTGATCGCCGAGTTGCCCGAGTGCATCGCCGAGCTCGGGCGCTTCTGGACCGCCGGCAGCGGCACCCCGCGCCCACCCGTGCGCGTCGAGCCGCTACCCGGCCGCAACGATCCTTGTCCCTGCGGCAGCGGCCGCAAGTACAAGAAGTGCCACGGGGCGCCGGAGCGGCTGCACTGACGGTGCCGGTATGGGTTGATGGTGCTGGATTCGCAGCCCATGCGCGTGGATCCAGCACCCACATCAACCACCAACACCAAGGCAATCGCCGCCCCCGACGGTGACCGCGGCTTCAGCCCTTCGGTTCCAGCCCGCGGCGCTTCAGCAGCGGCTCGATGGACGGTTCGCGACCGGCGAAGTCCTGGTACTGCTGCATCTGCGGCTTGGTGTCGCCGCGCGAGAGCACGAGGTCGCGGAAGCGCGCGCCGTTCTCGGGCTTGAGGCCGCCGTTGGCCTGGAACCAGGCGTTGGCGTCGGCGTCGAGCACCTCGCTCCACAGGTAGCTGTAGTAGCCGGCGCCGTAGCCGCCCGGCCAGATGTGGGCGAAGTAGCTGCTGCGGTAGCGCGGCGGCACCGGGGCGAAGTCGACCTGGTACTTGGCCAGGGTGTCGCGCTCGAAGGCCTGCGCGTCGGCGATGACCGCGCCGGCCGGCTGCAGATGCCACTCCATGTCGAGCAGCGCGGCGCCGAGGTATTCCATCGTGGCGAAACCCTGGTTGAACTTGCCGGCGGCCTCGATCTTGGCGATCAGTTCCTCCGGGATCGGCTCGCCGGTCTGGTAGTGCTTGGCGTAGTTGCGCAGCACCTTCGGGTCGAGCGTCCAGTTCTCGTTCCACTGCGAGGGGAACTCGACGAAATCGCGCGGCACATTGGTGCCGGTCAGCAGCGGATAACGCACGTTCGAGAACAGCCCGTGCAGCGCGTGGCCGAACTCGTGGAACAGGGTGTTGGTGTCGTCGAAGCTGAGCAGCGTGGGCTCGCCGGCCGGCGGCTTGGGCACGTTCAGCACGTTGACGATGACCGGCTTGGTGCCGAGCAGGCCGGCCTGGTCGACGAAGCTGTCCATCCAGGCGCCGCCGCGCTTGGCGGCGCGCGCGTAGTAGTCGGCGTAGAACAGGCCGAGCGTGGACCCATCGGCATTGAACACCTCGAACACGCGCACGTCCGGGTGGTAGACCGGCAGGTCCTTGCGTTCCTTGACGGTGATCCCGAAGAGCTGGTTCGCGGCGTAGAACACGCCGTCGTTGAGCACACGTTCGAGCTCGAAGTAGGGGCGCACCGCAGCGTCGTCGAGGTCGTACTCGGCCTTGCGCACCTTTTCGGCGTAATAGGCCCAGTCCCAGGGCTCGAGCTGGAAGCCACCGCCCTCGGCATCGATCATCGCCTGCAGCTTGGCGGCCTCGGCCTCGGCATTGGCGCGCGCGGCCGGCACCAGGCCGGTCATCATCGCCATCGCCTTTTCCGGCGCCTGCGCCATCTGCGATTCCAGGGTGTAAGCGGCGTGGTTCGGCGCACCCAGCAGCGCGGCGCGCTCGGCGCGCAGCTTGGCGATCTCGACGATCAGCTGGTTGGTGTCGTTCTCGTTGCCCTGGTTGCCGCGCATCGACGAGGCCTTGTACAGGCGCTCGCGCACTGCGCGGTTCTTCAGGTTGGTCAGCGCCGGCTGGCCCGTGGGCAGCTGCAGCGCGATCACCCACTTGCCTTCCAGGCCGCGCTCCTTGGCGGTTTCGGCAGCGGCGGCGATGTCGCCCGGCGACAGGCCATCGAGTTCCTCGGCGCTGTCGACGATGAGCGCGCTGGCATTGGTGTCCTTCAGCAACTGCTCCTGGAAGGTGGTCTGCAGCGAGGACAGCTTCTCGTTCAGGCCACGCAGCTGGGCCTTCTGTTCCTCACCCAGGGTGGCGCCGCCGCGCACGAAGTTCTGATGGTAGCGCTCGATCAGGCGCACCGATTCGGCGTCCAGGCCCAGGGTGTCGCGGGTGTCGTAGAGCGCCTGGATGCGCGCGAACAGGCGGCCGTCGAGCAGGATCGCGTCCTGGTGCTGCGCCAGCTTCGGCGCCACCTCGGCCTGGACCTTCTGGATCGTCTCGTTGGTGTTCGACTCGGTCAGGTTGAAGAACACCTTGGCCACGCGGTACAGCACAGCGCCGGAGCGCTCCATCGCCTCGATGGTATTGGCGAAGGTGGCCGGCTCGGTCTGCGCGGCGATCGCCTCGATCTCCGCGCGGTGCTGCTTCATGCCTTCCTCGAAGGCCGGCAGGTAGTGCTCGTCCTTGATCTGGTCGAAGTGCGGCGCCTGCAGCGGCAGCGTGCTCTGGGTCAGGAACGGGTTGGCGGCAGCGGCCGGCGTGGCCGGCGCCTGGGTGGCGGCAGCGTCTTTGGGAGCCATGGTGGTGTCGGTCGCAGGTTCGGAACAGGCGGCGAGGGCGCTGACGATCAGCGCGGCGAGCAGGGTCTTGCGCATGGAGGCATGGGCGGGCGAAAGCGGGGCTCGGATGCTAGCCCGGATGTTCCGTGAAGTCGCGAGGAAATGGCCCGGTTTCGTTGTGGCGACGCGGAAAACCGCCAACTCCCCGCGCTGGCGGAGCGCACGCACCATTGCTCCGTACCCGGAATCCGGAACGCACGACTATCCTCCAAGGTCCATCACCATGATCGCGCGACATGCCCCAGCTTCTGCTCGTCCGCCATGGTCAGGCGGGTGCGACGACCGCCAACTACGATGAGCTTTCGCCGCTCGGGCACACCCAGTCGGCGCGGCTCGGGGAATGGCTGGCGGCGCATCGGCGCGAGTTCACGGCGGTCTATGTCGGCGGCCTGCGGCGCCAGCGCGAGACCCTCGCCGGCATCGCCGACGCCTACGCGCGGGCGGGGCTCGCGTTACCGTCGGGTGAGGAGTTGCCGGAACTGGACGAGTTCCGTTTCGTCGAACTGGTGCGCGCTTTCGCGAACGCGCAGCCCGACCACCCCGACCTGCTGCGCTGGCAGGCGGCCCCGGATGACCGCGGCCACTGGCCGACGCTGCTGCGCTCGACGCTGCACGCCTGGGCCGCAGGTACGGTGACCGAGGTCGGTGAGGACTACGCGGCCTTCCGCGCCCGCATCGCCCGGGCACGCGAGCGCCTGCAATGGCAACTGGAAATCGGGCCGGTGCTGGCGGTGAGTTCGGCAGGCGTCATCAGCCATTTCCTGCAAGACGTGCTCGGCCTGTCGACCGACGCCACCATCGACATCAACCTTGGCTACGCCAACACCGGCCTGTCCGAGTACCGCCTGACCCGCGCCGGCCTCAAGCTGGCGCAGTGGAACGCCTTGCCGCACCTGAGCGCGCCGCAGGATCGCGAACTGGTGACACTGGTCTGAACCGCGCAACCTGGTTGTGCCGGCGGGCCGCACGGATGCGAGCAGCGCGGGCGCTCCCGCGCCGCTCACCACGACGGCTCAGAGGGTGTGCGGTCGCGGCACCTGCGGTGCCTGCATCGGATGCGCTCCCGGTGCGGCCGGCGGCGCGGGCGGTTCAGGCGGTTCAGGCGGTTCAGGCGGTGCCGGCGGCAGCCTGAAGGCGTGCTTCTCGGGCACGCGCACGGTTACTCGTTGCGCGGCGCGTTCGCGCTGCAACAGCAGTTCGACGCGCTCGCCGGAATCCTGGTTGGCGAGCTCGCGCATCGCCGCGCGCGGGTTCTCGACCGCCTTGCCGGCGACCTCGAGGATCACATCGCCGGGCTCGATGCCCTGGTAGCGCTCCGGATCGACTTCGAGCACGAGCGCACCCCTGGCGACGCCGAAATAGCGCGCGAGGCCGGGATTCAGCGAGACCAGGCGCAAGCCGCCCATGCCGATCATCGACAGCATGTCGAGACGGTTGCCGACGCCCTCGCCGACACGGCGCTCGATGATCGCCTCGATGCGCTCGCCCATGTCTTCGAGTGCGCTCCAGTCGCCGACGAAGTCCGCATCGTCGAAGACGAAGGCCTTCGCTTCCGGTCCGCCGAAGAAGGCGACGCTGCCCTGGCGCTCCGCGGTCAGTTGCGCGGTCTGCTCGCGACCGTCGCGGCGATAGACGATCGCGACCTGGTCGCCGGCCTTGAGGTCCTTCAGGGCCTCGCGCAGCGCCTGCAGCGGGCGCTCGCCGGCGAGACGCGCGCCGCGCACGGCGACGATGGTGTCGCCGGCGCGCAGGCCGGCCTTGTCGGCCGGGCCGTCGGGGGTGACGCCACCGACCCCGACGCCATCGCTGCCGCCGTCGGCAAGGATCACGCCGATCACCGCGCGATCCGGGTTGCCGAGGTAACGGAACATCTGCACGCGCGCTGAATCGTCGCCGATCTGGGCAGAGAGTTCGGCGACGCGCCGGCCGACCTCGGCCAACTGGCGCTTGGCCTGCGCGAGGTCGCGCCGCAACTGCTCGCCGTCGGCATCGGCGTTCTGCGCCGCGACACCGCCGGCGCAGGCCAGCGCCAGCGCGACGCACAGGCTCTTGAGGGTGTGGGACATCGTTTGCCGCTCCTGGATTCGGGGGTGTGCCTGGGTTGCCGGCGAGCCGGCTCGATATCGACGTCGATCCATCGACGCCTCCGCTGCTGTGTCAGTCCAGGCGGGCCTGCAGCAGCAGCGGACCGGTGTCCGTTTGCGAGGCGGTGCGCAGTTCTTCCAGCAGGCGCACGCGCTCCCGCCACAAGGCTTCAGTCTGGCCGTCGGCCGCGAGACCGACGTCGATCAGCGCGAGATCGCCCTCGATCGCGCGCTCCCATTCGTACTGCGCCTCGGCGAGTTCGACGCCGTTCGCGCGCAGCGCGCGGATCTGCGCCTCCAGCGCCTGCGAGCGCCGCATCAGGGCCGCCAGTTGTGGCGCGCTCGCGACCGCCTGCGGTGTGGGCCGCGCCGGTGGCGGCAGTGGCGCGCGCTGCAACTGCGGCAGCACCAGCACCGCGACGAGGCCGGCGGCGAGCGCCAGCCACCCCGGCGACGCCCGTCGCGATGCACGGGGCGGCTGCGACCGGCGCAGGCGCGCGCGCAACTCGCTCCAGCCGGCCGCCGGTGGCGATTCCAGCGGCAGGGCGGCGAGGCGCTCGCTCAGCAGGGCATCGTCGCGGGATTCCATGTCGCATCCTCCTGATCCAGCAGGTCGCGCAGACGCGCGCCGGCGCGCGCCACCTGCGACTTCGAGAAACTCACGGTGCGGTCGAAGGACTGCGCAATTTCCTCATGCGTGTAGCCCTCGACGTGGTACAGCCAGAGCACCGCGCGCGACAGCGCCGGCAAGCGCCCGAGCGCGCGCTTGAGGTCTTGCGCGCAGACCATCGCCAACGGATCCGGCCCGCCGTCGGCGGTGTGGTCGAGCATCGGCGCATCCAGTTCATCCAGCGGTCGGCGGCCGCGCAGGCGCATCAACGCGGCGTTGACGACGATGCTGCGCAGCCAGGACCAGAACGGCGCCTCGGCGCGGAAGGACGCGATCTGCTCGAAGACCTTCAGGAAACTGTCCTGCAGCAGATCGTAGGCCTCTGCCTCGTTGCCGAGCAGGCGCAGCGCGAGCGTGTACACCGGGCGGTCGAACAGCCGGTAGACCTGCTCGAAGGCGTCGAGGTCGCGCCGCTTCAGGCGCGCGACCAGCAGCTCCGGGACATCGATGGCGAAGGACGAGGTGCTCACGGCATCTCAGGATGCGCCCGACCGCGAGCACGTCGCAGTACCGGTGCTCGCGTTGCGAAGAGTTGCAAATGAGGCGGTCGTGGAGTTCCGGTGCGGCTCATCCCCGCGTGTGTCTTGACACCCTCTCCGCCTCCCCCGAGCCTCGCTCTCCCGACTGCGCTCCACCGTGATCGCATGCGCATCATCACCCTCAACCTCAATGGTCTGCGTGCGGCGGCGCGCAAGGGCGTGCTGCCCTGGCTGGCGGCCCAGGACGCGGACGCCATCGCGTTGCAGGAAACGCGCTTGCAGGAGCCCGAGCGGGCGGCCGAGGATTTCGGTATTCCCGGCTACACCGGCTATTTCCTCGACGCCCAGGCCAAGGGTTACAGCGGCGTCGCGCTGTATCTGCCGCAGCGGCCACAGCACTTCGTCACCGGCATCGGACTGACTGAGTTCGATGCCGAGGGACGCTGGCTGCAAGCCGATTTCGGCGAGTTGTCGATCATCTCGCTGTACCTGCCGTCGGGCTCTTCGGGCGAGCACCGCCAGGCCGCCAAGTTCCGTGCGATGGACGCATTGCGCGTGCGCCTGGACGCCCTCAGAAGCGACGGTCGGCGCTACATCGTGTGCGGCGACTGGAACATTGCGCACCGCGCCATCGATCTGAAGAACTGGCGCGGCAACCAGAAGAACTCGGGCTTCCTTCCGGAAGAACGCGCCTGGATGGAGGATCTGCTGGTGCGCGACCGCTGGGTGGACACCCATCGCCAGCTCAGACCGGATGCCGCCGAGTACACCTGGTGGAGCAACCGTGGGCAGGCCTGGGCGAAGGACGTCGGCTGGCGTATCGACTACCAGATCGCCTCGCCGAATCTTGCCGGTGCTGCACGCACCGTACGCGTCCACCGCGCCGAGCGGTTTTCCGACCACGCACCGCTGATCGTCGACTACGAACTCCCACGCCTGCGGCCCCCACGCTGAAACCCTTGCGTCCATTCAGGCCTTCGGCCACGATGGCGCCGCTGGATCCGACCGACGAGGGCAAGCGATGTGGCAATGGCTCAAGCGCCTGTTCAGCCCAGGTGCCGCCCCCGCGGAACCCGCACCCCAGGTCTGGAACTTCCGCATCAAGGGCGGCCGCGCGGAGATCGGTGCGGTCAACGATGCGCTGGAGCGCGCGGCGATGGCCGGCGAGGTGCCCGAAGCAGCGATGCGCGCGATGCAGGTGGCGCTCGACGAGCTGCTGACCAACGCGATCACGCACGGTTCGGTCAGCCTCAACGATCCGATGCAGGTGGACCTGATCATCCACAAGAGCGCACTGCGCGCGATGATCAGCCACGCCGGCCCCGCCTTCGACCCCACCGAAGTCGCCGCACCCGACCTCGAGGGTAGCCTGCAGGACCGCCAGATCGGTGGTCTCGGCATTCACCTGGTGCGCTCGATGATGGATGAGTTCAGCTACGAGCACGCCGACGGGCGCAATGTGCTGAAGCTGGGGAAACGCTTCAAGTAGCCTGCTTCCTGGTCGACGCGGGGCAAGCACGACTCCAGCCACTCGCAACCTTTCCTTGCCGCACCGGGAACACGCCCCGTAAACTCCCGCGCCCTGCGGCGGGTCGTTAGCTCAGCGGTAGAGCAGGAGACTTTTAATCTCTTGGTCGAAGGTTCGATCCCTTCACGACCCACCATCCTTCGAGAAGCTGGAAAAAGGGAAAGGGAAAAAGGAAAAAGGGACTTGCGTCCCGGTGGCGCGCCTTCCCCTTTTTCCTTTTTCCCTTTCCTTTTTCCTGACCCGCTCCCGATGACCCTCCGCGTCCTCACCGGCATCAAGCCCACCGGTACCCCGCATCTCGGCAACTACGTCGGCGCGATCCGGCCGGCGATCGCCGCCAGTCGCGATGCCGGGATCGACTCCTACTACTTCCTCGCCGACTACCACGCGCTCTCGGGCAGCGCGGATGCCGAGCGGGTGCACCGCTCGACGCTGGAAGTGGCCGCCACCTGGCTGGCCGCGGGCCTTGATCCCAAGCGGGTGCATTTCTACCGCCAGTCGGACATCCCCGAGGTCACCGAGCTGACCTGGCTGCTGTCCTGCGTCACCGCCAAGGGCCTGCTGAACCGCGCGCACGCCTACAAGGCCGCGGTCGATGCCAACGTGGCCGCCGGACACGATCCCGACCATGCGGTCGGCATGGGCTTGTACCTGTACCCGGTGCTGATGGCGGCCGACATCCTGCTGTTCAACGCGCACCGCGTGCCGGTCGGGCGCGACCAGATCCAGCACATCGAGATCGCGCGCGACCTCGCGCAGCGCTTCAACCATCTGCACGGCGGCGAGTACTTCACGCTGCCCGAGGCGGCCATCGACGAGCAGACCGCGGTGCTGCCGGGCACCGATGGGCGCAAGATGAGCAAGAGCTACGACAACGTGATCCCGCTGTGGGGCAGCAGCAAGGCGTTGCGCGACGCGATCTTCGGTGTGGTCACCAACTCGCAGGTGCCGGGCGAGCCCAAGGATCCCGAGCAGTCCTCGCTGTTCCTGATCTACCAGGCCTTCGCCAGCGTCGAGGAGTCCCAGGCGATGCGCCGCGCCTACGCCGAGGGCATCGCCTGGGGCGAGGCCAAGCGCATCGTGCATGCGCGCCTGGATGCCGAGCTGGCGCCGATGCGTGAGCGCTACAACGCGCTGGTCGCCCGGCCGCAGGACATCGAGGACACCTTGCGCGCCGGCGCCGAGCGCCTGCGCCCGCAGGCGCGCGAGTTGCTCGCCAGTTTGCGCGAAGCGGTCGGCCTGCGTTCGCTGGCCACCCTGGCGCGCGCGCCGGCCAGGAAGAAACCTGCGAAGAAGGACAGGCTGCCGCGCTTCGTGCAGTTCAAGGACGCCGATGGGCGCCTCAATTTCAAGTTCCTGGCGGCCGACGGCGACCTGCTGCTGACCGGCCTGGGGTATCCGGACGCGCGCGCCAGCGCCGGCGCGATGGCCGCACTGCGGGCTGCGACCGCCTTCGCCGGCGACGGGGGCGTGTTGCTGCACGAAGGCCAGGCGATCGGCACACTGCCCGAGACCGGTGAGCCCGCGCTGGATCGCCTGACCGCCGCGCTCAACGAGCTGAACGCGGCCGAGTTCGAGTGATGGGCTGGGGGCGGGCGCGCTGATGGCCGCGTTCGTCGGCGTGCTCCTGCTCGCGCCGCTGCTCGCGGTGCTGCTCGGCATCTACCACTACGCTGCCACCCGCGCCGCGCGCACGCCGGCGCAACGCCGCCACGACCGGTGGGTGGCGGCCATCGCCAGCGTCCTCACCGTGCTCGCCGCGGTGCTGGCCTTCCACACCGCGCCGAGCGCGCGCGGCCCGATCTGGCCACAGGTCTATGCCGTGCTGGGCGGATTCTTCGCGATGCTGCTGGCGCTCGGCCTGGGCTGGCGGCGGCGCTGAGCGCGCTGGAAAGCCTTAGTCCCGCTCCGGTGCTCCGAGCGGAAACAGCGGCCGGAAGGGGCGCGCCTCGTCCACGCAGTGCGCGAAGGATGGACGCTGGAGCAGCCGCGATCGGTAGCCGCGCTGCCTGCGGCGCGCGACTGGTTGGCTGGCTGGCGCATTACGCCATCGCCTTCGTCGCGCTGCTGCCGGTGGCCTTCGTCGCGGTGACGCTGGTCGCGCCCTGGGTCAGGAAAGTGGTGGCGCGGGTGACCGCATGATGCGGGCGGGAAGTTGACCTACCAGGTCCACGTCGCACCCACCAATGCCAGCGTGCGATTGGCATCGGGCATGTCGCCGGCGTCCAGGTGCAGCGCCTGCAACTGCAACTGCCAGCGGTCGTTCACTCGATAGCTGGCGCCTGCGCCCAGGTAGGCACCGCTGTCGTCGATGCGGATGCGCGCGGCTTCGTAGAGGTTGATTTCGGGTGGCACCGAGGTAACCCGGAAGGTGTGCAGGTCGCCCTCGGAGCGCGCCCAACCAGCACGCACGAATGGCGTCCAGCGGGCGCCATCGAGGGCGAACTCGTAGCGCACGCCGACGCCCGCCGTACGCCGCCAGTCGACTCGGTAGGGCTCGTCGATGAACTGCAGGTCATCGCGCCCGAGCCGGTTGCTCCCAGCCAGCCAGGCTTCGGCCGACCAGCGTGGGTGCACCGGGATGCGCAGTCCGAGGATGCCTGTGGACTGTCTGCCGTCGTCGGCGAACGCGGTGCCTGCGGCGAACTCGAGGCTGGCGGCATCGGCCTCGGGCACGAAGCCCGGGACCAGCGGAAGGCTGGGCATGGCCAGAATGCACAGGCGCATGAAACGTGACATGTGGGACTCCTCTCGGGCGGGCGGCCGGGATGGCTGCACTGCACCAGAGGCAACAGCACTGGGTCAGAAGTTCCACTACTCGCGCGCGTCCCCGCGGCGTACCAACCAGGCGAACAGCGCGATGCCGGGCAACGCGAGCAGCGTGGTCAGCAGGTAGAACTGCACATAGCCGATGCTCTCGATCAGCGCGCCGGCGCTGGTGCCGGTGGCGAGCCGTCCGAGCACGCTGGCGCCGGCCGAGATCAGCGCGTACTGGCTGGCGGTGTAGCGCAGATCGCACAGCGCCGAGAAGTACGCGACCACGGTGACGCCACCGATGCCGCTGGCGATGTTCTCGAAGCCGATCGCCGCCGCCATCGCCCAGTTCGAATGGCCGATGGTGGCGAGGCCCGCGAAGCTCAGGTTGGACACCGCCATCAGCAGCAGGCTGATCATCACCGAGCGGCGCATCCCGAGGCGCGCGTACAGCACGCCGCCGATGAAGATGCCGATCAGATAGGCCCAGAAGCCCATGCCGACGTCGTAGATCGCGATCTCGTCGTTGCTGTAGCCAAGATCATTGAACAGCAGCCGAAAGGTCAGGTTCGCGAGGGTGTCGCCGATCTTGTGCAGCAGGATGAAGGCCAACAGCAGCAGCGCGCCGCGGCGGGCGAAGAACTCGAGCAGCGGGTCGACGATCGAGCGCCACAGCTCGGCCAGGCCGCCGCGGTGGCTGGGTTCACGATGGCGCGCCGGCTCGCCCATGGCGAGCGCGGTCAGCATCGCCGGCAGCGCGAATGCGGTGCAGGCGCCGTAGGCCCATTCCCAGCCGCCGCGCTGCGCGATCACCAGCGCCAGCGCACCGGCGGCGACCGAGCCGATGCGCCAGCCGTACTGGCTCATGCCGGCGCCGACGCCGAGTTGGCGCGGTTCCAGCAGTTCGATGCGATAGGCGTCGATGACGATGTCGAAGGTGGCGCCGGCGATGCCGACCAGGAGCGCCGCACTGACCGTCGCGGCGAGGTCTGCGCGCGGATCGACCAGCGCCAGGTTCAGCACCGCGGCCATCACCAGCACACCGCTGAGCCAGAGCCAGGACACCCGCTGGCCGAAACGCTCCAGCAGCGGCAGCCGCAGGCCATCGACCATCCACGCCCACAGGAACTTGAGGTTGTAGACCAGGAAAGCGAGCGAGAAGGCGGTGACCGTCTTCTTGTCGATGCCATCCTGGGCCAGGCGCGTGGTCAGCGTGGCGCCGATCAGGGCATAGGGGAAGCCGCTGGAGATGCCGAGGAACAGAGCCGCGAGCGGTGCGCGCTCGCAGTATGGGCGCACGCCGACCGGCAGCAGGCGGCGCCAGTCGCGGATGCAAGCGTCTTCGTCGGGCATGCGCGCAGACTACGGGATGGCGCGCGCCGCGTGCGTCGGTGATGCGCGACCGTTCGCATTCCGGGGGTGGACAGCACCAGTGCATCGCCGCAGCATTGCCGCCGGTCGCAACTCCCTGCCTGGTACATGCCCGATTTCCTGGTCCGCGGGATCGAAGAGCAACTGGCGCTGCGCATCAAGGACTATGCGCGCGACCGCCAGTTGACGCTCAACGACGGGGTGCTCGAACTGATCGCCGCCGGGCTCGATTCGCGCGCGGCGCACGTCGCCCTCAGCGGCGGCCCGCGCGCCGAGGGCGGTGATCGCGAGGTGCGCACCATCGGCGGCAGTTGGGACAGCTCCGAGGCGAGCGCCTTCGCCGACGCGCTGCGCGCGCTGGAGCGGCTGCCGCGTTGAGGCGCTTGGCGCGTCGCCGCTACGCCGTTTCAAGAGCCTGCGCGAGGGCTTCGATGCGCCGCTTGCGCAGCACCTCGCCGAGCGCGCGGCCGGCCAGTCCGCGTTCCAGCAAAGGCTCGGCGTCCACCGTGCGCGCCGCGGTCAGCGCGGCCAGCAGCCGCGCGCCTTGCGGGTAGGGGCGTTCGGACATGCCCAACCGACCGCGGTGATCGGCCTCGCAGGCGAGCGCGAAGCGCCGCACGCGATCCGGCTTGCGCAGACCGTCCAGGCGCTCCAGCAGTTTCATGACCGAAGCCGGTCGCAACTCCGCGAAGCGGTGCATGACGAGGTGCTGCTCGCAGACCAGCGCGCCGAGCTCGCGGTGCTCTGCCGGGATCTTCAGGCGCGCCGCGAGCGCGCGCGCCGGCGGCACGCCGCGCCGCTCGTGCAGCAGGTGGCGCGGCAGTTCTTCCTTCGGCGTCAGTGCTTTGCCGAGATCGTGCACGAAGGCCGCCCACGCCACTTGGTCGTCGTCCGGCGCCAGCCGCGGACACTGGTCGAGCACCAGTTCCAGGTGTGCGCCGGTGTCGACTTCGGGATGGAACTCGGCGCGTTGCGGCACCCCGTAGAGCGCGTCGACTTCGGGAAACAGGCGCGCCAGCGCACCGCATGCGCGCAGCGTCTGCAGGAAGGCGCTCGGGCGCGCCTCGATGAGCGCGCGCCGCAGTTCCTGCCAGATGCGTTCGGGCACCAGATGATCGACCTCGCCGTCGGCGACCATGCGCCGCATCAGTTCCAGCGTCTCCGGCGCAACTGCGAAGCCGAGCGGCGCGAAGCGCGCCATGAAGCGCGCCGCGCGCAGCACCCGCAGCGGATCCTCGGCGAAGGCCGGCGCCACGTGCCGCAGCAGGCGGCGCTGCAAGTCGCCCTGACCGTCGAAGGGATCGACCAGGCGACCGTCGGCGGCCTGCGCGATCGCGTTGATCGTGAAATCGCGTCGGCGCAGGTCGTCTTCGAGGCCAACTTCCGCACCGGTGTGGAAAACGAAACCGACGTAGCCGCGGCCGCTCTTGCGCTCGGTGCGCGCGAGTGCGTACTCCTGTTGCGTGCGTGGGTGCAGGAACACCGGGAAATCGGCGCCGACCGGCCGGAAACCGCGTGCGATCATCGCTTCCGGCGTGCTGCCGACCACCACGTAGTCGCGGTCCCGCTGTGCGCGGCCAAGCAGGCGGTCGCGCACCGCGCCGCCGACCAGATACAGCTCGAGTCCCGCCGTGCTGGGGTCGTCCACGCGCATGCTTCCGCCGCTACAATCGCGGGCCACTCTACGCGAGATGAACGATGCGGGTCGTGTGGTTGTACGGGTTGCTGCTCTGCGCGCAGGTCGCCGGCGCCGCCGACGGCCGCCTGCTCGGCAGTGGCGGCGTGCTTTCGGTGGACGGCGCTGCCGGCGGCGGATTGGTGCCCTGGGCGGTCATCGCCGGGCACTCGGAAGGTCGCGAGTGGGATGTGTCCGCCGCCGCCAGCATGCTCGACAGCGGCGACTACGACGTGCGCGCCGCAGCGGTCGCGCTCGGCTGGCGCAACCGCCTGGAGCTGTCCTTCGCGCGCCTCTCGCTCGGACTCGATGGCCTCGTCGAGCGCGGCCGCTTCCCGGATCGGCGCCTCGACGCCGACGTGATCGGCGCCAAGTGGCGGCTCGCGGGCGACCTCGTCTACGAGCGCGCCCCGCAGCTCGCCATCGGCATGCAGTGGCGACGCTCGCGCGACGCCGGGCTGGTCGGCCTGGCGGGTGCCGAGGACGACCGCGGCGTCGATGTCTACCTCGCCGCCAGCAAACTCTGGATCGCCGGCATCGGCGGCCGGCGCACGCTCGCCAGCCTGGCCTTGCGCAGCACCCAGGCGCACCAGCTCGGGTTGCTCGGATTCGATGACACGCGCAGTCTCACGCTCGAGGGCAGCCTCGCGGTGTTCCTGCACCCGCACTGGCTGCTCGGCCTGGAGTACCGCGGCAAGCCCGATCGCCTCGGTTTCGCGCCGGAGGACGACTGGGCCGACCTGTTCGTCGCCTGGCTGCCGGACAAGCAGGTGCACCTCGCCTTCGGCTACGCCGACCTCGGTTCGGTTGGCGGGCTCGACGGACAGCGCGGCTGGTACCTGTCGCTGCGTGGGGCCGCGCCATGAGCCGGCTGCTGCTGTGCGCCCTGGCATTGCTGCTCGGCGCCTGCGCAAGTACCCGCGAGCGCAGCCTGTATGCGCAACTCGGCGGCCGGGCGGGCATCGAGCGCCTGGTCATGATCGCGGTCGAGAAGGTGCATGACGACCCGCGCATCGGCGAGCTGTTCGCGCAGACCGACCTCGAATACCTGCGCGAACGCCTGGTCGAACAGGTCTGCCAACTGGCCGACGGCCCCTGCGAATACACCGGCCTGTCGATGCCCGACACACACAGCGGCATGAACCTCAGCGAACGCGAGTTCAACTGGTTCGTCGAGGACTTCGAGGCGGCGATGCGCGAAGCCGGGTTGCCGCTCGCCGCCCAGAACCGCCTGCTCGCACGCCTGGCCAGGCTGCGCGGGGAGATCATCCGCCAGTAGCGCGACGTCCGGACACGGAGATCGCGGTTTCCGCACCGGTCTTTGCGCACGGGGCCGTCGGGCGAAAGCTCAATCCAGCCAACGTGCCAGCGCCGTGATCGCCTCGTCGAGGCCGTTGTGCAGGCCCAGAGAGCCGGCCTGCGCCCGCAGCCGTGCCCGCAGTCCGGGATCATCGGCGATCCGGCGTGCGGCGTCGGCCAGCCCGCCGATGCCGTTACCCGCCGCGAGCACCGCGTCGCGGGCGAGCAGCACCCGCAGCCGCTGCGGCTGATCGCTGGCGAGCGCCACCGCCGCGCAGGGTGCGCCGGCGGCGAGCGCCTGCAGCAGCAGACTGCCGGCGCCGAGCACGGCGTATTCCGCGACGGCCAGCAAGGTCATCAGCGCCGCGTTCGGCAGGGCACCGCAGATCAGCAGGTTCGCACGGGTTTCGGCATGGTCGGCGGGCGCTTCGGGGCGCACCACGATTGCGCGCCTGCCGCAGCGCCTGGCCGCTTCGACGAAAGCGGCGGGTGCGGCGAGGCCATCGACCCGGCCGCCGCCACCGCCGGGGCACCACAGGCCATACGGACCGAGCCCTGCGTACTCGCGTACCGCAACCGGCAGGCGCGCGGGATCGGCGGGAGCGTGCAAGCTGCCCAGCGCGCGCCAGCGACAGTTCGGTTGCCAGCGCAGGCAAACCCGCTGCAACGGGCCGGGCAGGCGTCGTTGCGGGTCGAACTCCACCGACCAGTGCTCGTCGATACGCGCCAGCGCACGCCAGCCGAAGCCGCGGGCACGCGCCGATGGTCGCGACGACAGATAGACCACTCCGGCACCGCAGTCGCGTGCCGCCTCCATCTGCCGCGCGCGGGCGGTGCTGTCGAACAGCACCACGCGTGGTCGGAGGATCGCGATCCGGGCACGCACCAGATCGGTGCAGTGCGTCGGTGAGGCGGGCAGCGGCAACGCTCGCACGCCCTCGGGCAGCGCCAGTCGGGCGAGCGATCCGGCCTCGGCGCAGATCGCCAGCGGGTGCTGCGGCCAGCGCGCCCGGACGGCATCAGCGAGCACCAGGGCACGTTGCAACTCGCCGGATCCGCCGCCGGAGACCGGGAGCAGCAACAGGCCGCCGATCCCCTCAGGCCGCCTCATCGGCCAGGCGCAGGAAGGCGTCGATCACGTCCTGGCCAGTCTGGCCGGGGGCCGGCCCGCCCGGGAACAGCGCACGCATCTGCTGGCTTTGCCAGCGCACCTTGGTCTCGTTGTTGCGTTTGCCGACGCCGAACACCTCCAGCCCCAGCGGCGACACGAAACGGTGCAGTTCGAAAAAATAGCGCTCCTGCCCGGCGGTCAGGAAGTCGAACACCGGGCACGCGGATTCGCCCGCATCGAGCGCGCGGCCGGCACGTTTCTCGCGCTCCTGCACCAGCCGTACCGCGCTGCCGGCGAAGGAGGCGAAAGGCTCGCCGACGTTGGCGGTGTCGAGGTCGGCCGCCACCAGCATCAGACGTGCGCGCCGGGCACCGAGCGGGTCCAGGGTTTCGGCGCTGCGGCCGTCGGCGAGTTCCGACACGAGCTTGGGTGCAAGCGAACCGCCACTGGAGGCGACTTCGGCGGTGTTGAAAGGATTGGGCGCCGCCGGACGCGCATCGAAGGTGGATCCGGCGATCATCAGGCCGAGGCAGACGTAGAACTCGCGGTCGCGCTCGCGCGAAAAACCGACCTGGTCGAGCAGTCGAAAGGCCTCGGCGATGCTGGCACGTTCGTTCGCGCCGATGTCGTGCCAGTAGTCGGCGGCCTCGCGCTGACGCAGATCGTGGCAGGTCGCAAACAGCGCCAACAGCAGCCAATCCTCGTGCGCCAGCGCGCGCCAGCCGCACTGCAGGCGCACCCGCGCCAGGCGGCCATTCAACAGTTCCAGCGCGTGCCGTTCGTTGTGATACTCGTGCAGGTCATTGCCCCAGGAACCGTGGCGGGTGGCCATGCGCACGAAGCTCAGTGCGAGGGCGTCCTGGACACGCTTCAGCGCGGGCCGCAGCGCCTCGCCGAAATGCGCCAGATAGGACTGTCCGACCTCGCCCATCACCGCGATCAGATCGGGTCGATGCTCGCGCAGCAGGGCCGCCGCCTGCGCCACCCCGCGCACACGCGCCTCGCTGGCATCCGCCGGGAAGCGGCGGTCGAGATCCAGCATCGCGTTGACCAGTTCCGCGGACATGCGCTGCGACTGTCGATGGCGGCGATGGGGATGAGTATACGAGGGCACGAGGGCACGAGGGCACGAGGGCACGGACGGGGCGCATGCCATGTGCCTACAACCAACCCCGCTCCGCGAACGACAGGCAGTCGCCATCGCCGACGATCACGTGGTCCAGCAGGCGCACTTCGACCAGCGCGAGTGCTGCGCGCAGGCGTTCGGTCAGTTCGCGGTCGGCGTGGCTGGGTTCGGCCACGCCCGAAGGATGGTTGTGCGCGACCACCATCGCCGCGGCGCCGATGCGCAGTGCGCGCTGGACGACCACGCCGACGTATACGGCGGCGCCGGTCTGGCTGCCGTGGAACAGGTCCTCGATCGCGATCACCTGGTGGCGCGCGTCCAGGAACATCGCCGCGAACACTTCGTGCTCAGCGTCCCGCAGGCGTGCGCGGAAGGCGCGTTGCACGTCCATCGGCGCCGTGATCGCATCGCCGCGGCGCAGGACTTGAGTTTGCGCGCGGCGACCGAGTTCGGCCGCCGCCTGCAGGCTGGCGTAGCGCGCCGCGCCGATGCCGAGGCCGCCCGGCAGCTCCGCCAGCGGACGCGCGAACAGCCCACGCAGATCGCCGCAGACGGCGAGCAGGCGCCGTGCGACCTCGACCGCACTGACGCCGCGGGTGCCGCTGCCCAGCAGCAGTGCGAGCAGTTCGGCATCGGACAGGCGCGCGGCGCCGTGTTCGAGCAGGCGCTCGCGCGGACGCTCCTGCGTGGGCCACTGGCGGATGGCGTGGTGCGCGGACATGGCGATGATGGTGATGGCGACCGCCCCAGCATCGGCGCGACACCGGTCGCGGTCGTCGGCCGCGCGCGCGATTTCCGGTAATCTCCGGCCGATCGTCTGCGTGCGAATTTTCCGACCGTGTCCGACCTCCAAGGCATGCGGCTGTTGCTCGGCGTGGGTGGCGGGATTGCCGCCTACAAGTCCGCCGAACTGGTGCGCCGGGCGCGTGAGCGCGGCGCCGAGGTGCAGGTGGTCGTCACCGCGGCGGCGCAGGAATTCGTCGGCAGCGCGACCTTCCAGGCGCTGTCCGGGCGCAGCGTGCGCAGCAGCCTGTGGGATGCCGCCGCGGAAGCCGCGATGGGCCACATCGAGCTCGCCCGCTGGGCCACCCGGATCCTGATCGCCCCCGCCACCGCCGATCTGATCGCGCGCCTGCGCGCCGGCATCGCCGACGACCTGCTGAGCACCTTGTGCCTGGCGAGCGCGGCTCCGCTGGCGCTGGCGCCTGCGATGAACCAGCAGATGTGGGCGCACCCGGCGGTGCAGGACAACCTGGCGGTGCTGCGCGCGCGCGGCGTGCGCGTGCTCGGGCCGGCGCAGGGCAGCCAGGCCTGCGGCGAGGTTGGCGCCGGGCGCATGTGGGAGGCTTGCGAACTGCTGGATGCGCTGGCGACTCCGGTGTGCGCGAACCTCGGCAGCCGGCGGATCGTGGTCAGCGCCGGCCCGACTTTCGAAGACCTGGATCCGGTGCGCTTCATCGGCAACCGCAGCTCCGGCAAGATGGGATTCGCCATCGCCGCCGCGGCTGCGGCGGCCGGCGCCGACGTGCATCTGATCGCAGGCCCGGTGCACCTGCCGACGCCGCCCGGTTGCCGTCGCATCGACGTGCGCAGCGCGCAGCAGATGCGCACGGCGGTGTTCGCTGCGGCCGCCGGCGCGGATGCCTACATCGGTGCTGCGGCGGTGGCCGACTACCGGCCGCAACAGCCTGCCGAACACAAGATCAAGAAGGGTGCTGAGCTGACCACGCTGACCCTGGTGCGCAATCCGGACATCATCGCCGAGCTCGCCGCCAGCCCGCTGCGGCCGCGCCTGCTGGTCGGCTTCGCCGCCGAGACCCGTGAAGTCCAGGAGTACGCCCGCGCGAAGCTCGCCGCCAAGGGCCTCGACCTGATCGTCGCCAACCGGGTCGGACCGGACGCGGCCTTCGATCGCGACGACAACGCGCTGACCGTGATCGCCGCCGATGCCGTGCAGGAACTCGGCAGCGGCAGCAAGCGCGAACTGGCGGCGCGTCTGGTCGCGTTGATCGCCGAGCGCCTGGGGGCCGCGTGACGAGCCGCCGGAACGCCTTCGACCTCGACTTGCGGATCCTCGATGCGCGCATCGGTTCGCTGTGGCCCTTGCCCGAATACGCGACGCCGGGGTCGGCCGGCATGGACCTGCGTGCCTGCATCGACGAAGCACTGACCCTGGCGCCCGGTGCCAGCGCGCTGGTGTCGAGCGGCGTCGCCATTCACATCGGCGATCCCGGGATCGCGGCGCTGGTGCTGCCGCGTTCCGGCCTCGGCGCGCGCCACGGCATCGTGCTCGGCAACCTGGTCGGTTTGATCGACGCCGACTACCAGGGCCCCTTGATGGTCAGCCTGTGGAACCGCGGCGAGCAGGCCTACGTCGTCGCGCCCGGCGACCGCGTCGCGCAATTGCTGCTGGTACCGGTGTTGCATGCGCGCCTCAAGGTGGTCGACAGCTTCGTCGCCAGCGAGCGCGCCGCCGGGGGTTTTGGACACAGTGGGCGTGCTTAAGCCAGACTAACGGGGTTACGAATCGGAACCGCAACCTTGTCAGGTTCGAGTGACATCCCGCGGTGTCGCGCTTTCTTCATGGCGCGTACCGCGCCTTTTGCGACCCCGATCCCGGGCGGCGTCGCGGCGGTTCGCCGCGCGCATCCGGGCGCGTCGCCGCGGAGCGCTTCGGAAATCCAGGCAGAACCTCCCCTGAATCGGCGCGAATTCCGGACAGGGCGCGCCACGGTGATCGGAACGGGTGCAGCGTGCAAGGACTAGACAATCGGTCGAAGGCATCGGTCGCGCGGGCGCAGGCGGGCATTCAGCGCTTCATGCCCGCCGTTGGATTCGCGCTGCTGCTGGCGGCGACCGCGATGTTCCTGTTCCAGGCCTGGGAGACCTGGCGGGCGGAGAGCGCCAGCGAGAGCACCCAGCAGATCGCCCAGCGCGCCCGCCAGGGAATGGCCGGCTTCATCGCCGAACGTCAGCGACAACTGGGCGAGGCCCTGCGACACCCCGAAGTCGTGGTCTTTTTCACCGGAGGCGGCAAGGGCGACCCGGCGGTGCCGCTGGCGGCGATCCGCGAGCGCATCCCGGATCTGGTCGATGCGCGCTTCATGGCGGGCGACGCGCTCAGCGTGATCGGTGAGGACATCGCCGGCTTCGGCTATTCGAACGCACAGATGCTGTTGGAGGCGGCGCGCTCCGGCGAGCCGGCGCCGGCGCAGGTGCATGGATCGCCCTCCGGCGCACACGAGCTGGTGCTGGTCGCGCCGATGGCGCTGGAAGGCCGGATCGTCGGATTCGTGCTCGCCAAGCTGCCGTATGCCGCGCTCAGCCATGCCTTCTCGGATCTCGCGGCCGGCCCCATCGAACTGGCCCTGGTGCAGGGCTTGACCGGTGGCTACGTGCTCGAGGGTTCGCGTCGGGAGGGGCTGGAGATGGTCTCCGTTCCCGGTGCGATGCTGCGCATCGGTTTCCGTGCCCCGGATCCCTTCATCTACATCGGACCCGAATCCTCGGCGATGAATGCGCTGACCGCACTGTGCACGCTGGCCGGGGCACTCGCGATCCTGTTCATGCGCCTGCGTCCGGACCTCCTGCGCGACCTGCGTCTGCGCCGCGAGATGCGCAAGGCGCAGGAACTCACCGTGGGTCAGCAGGTGGTGGCGCGTACGCCACCGCCGCCGGCGTCGGCTGTCCCGGTGGAACCGGCGGCGGCCGAGCCACCCGTGCCCGCATCCGTGACCGCAGCCCCGCCTCCTCCCAAGGCAGCGGCACCGCCCCCGCGCCCCGCCGCAGTCGACCGAAGCATCTTCCGCGCCTACGACATCCGGGGCGTGGTCGGCAAGACCTTGACTGCCGGCGTCGCCCAGTTGATCGGCCAGGCGGTCGGATCCGAAGTGCGCGCGCGCGGCTTGCAGACGGTGCTGGTCGGCCGCGACGGTCGCCTCAGCGGACCCGATCTCTCGGATGCGGTGATCAAGGGTCTGCTCGCGGCCGGGTGCGATGTGATCGACATCGGCGCGGTGCCGACGCCGCTGCTGTACTTCGCCACCCACGACCTCAACGCCGGCTCCGGGATCATGGTTACCGGCAGCCACAACCCGCCCGAGTACAACGGCTTCAAGATCATGGTCGGCGGCGACACCTTCGCCGACCAGGACATCCAGGGGCTGTACGCGCGCATCGTCGAGGAACGCCTGGAACGCGGTCGCGGCGCCCTGACGCAGATGGACCTGACCGAAAACTACATCGAACGCATCTCCGGCGACATCCAGTTGGAGCAGCCGCTGAAGGTGGTCATCGACGCCGGCAACGGCATCGCCGGGGCGATCGCGCCAAAGCTGTTCGAGGCCATCGGCTGCGAGGTGATCGCGCTCTATTGCGATGTGGACGGAAACTTCCCGAACCATCATCCCGACCCCAGCGATCCGCACAACCTCCAGGACCTGGTGGTCACCGTCAAGCAGATGAAGGCGGACCTCGGTCTCGCCTTCGATGGCGACGGCGACCGCCTCGGCGTGGTCACCCGCGACGGCAAGAACATCTTCCCCGACCGCCTGCTGATGCTGTTCGCGCGCGACGTGCTGGTGCGCGCGCCGGGCGCGACCATCATCTACGACGTCAAGTGCACCGGACACCTGTCGGGGGTGATCCTCGGCCACGGCGGCAGCCCGATCATGTGGAAGACCGGGCATTCGCTGATCAAGCGCAAGATGAAGGAGACCCACGCCGAGCTCGCCGGCGAGATGAGCGGGCACTTCTTCTTCCAGGAGCGCTGGTACGGCTTCGACGATGGTCTGTACGCCGGCTGTCGCCTGCTCGAGATCATCGCCGCCGATGGCCGCGACCCCGAGGAGATCTTCGCCGAACTGCCGCAGGGCGTCAGCACCCCGGAGCTCAAGATCCCGATGGTCGAGGGCGAGCACTATCGCTTCATCGAGAAGTTCCGTGATCGCGCCCGCTTCGAAGGCGCGCGGATCACGACCATCGACGGCGTGCGCGCGGACTGGGCGGATGGCTGGGGCCTGGTGCGCTGTTCCAACACCACGCCCTGCCTGGTGCTGAGGTTCGACGCCGCCAGCGGCGACGCGCTGGCGCGCATCCAGGGCGTGTTCCGCGGCCAGTTGCAGGCGCTGGACCCGAAGCTCGCGATCCCGTTCTGAGCCGAATTCGTCGGGCCGGCTTCCCTGATTCGATTCGTTGCTGTATCGTCGCCCGTCGCTCCACGGCAGTCGACGCTGCCGCGCCCTGAAAACCAAGAACAGTTGGGGGTTTGTTATGAAGCGTACCCTGCGGTACACCACGGCGAGCCTGCTCGCCTCCGCGCTGCTGCTGCCGCTGGCGGCGGGCGCCCAGACTGGCGCGCGTGTGCCGGCCGAAGCCGGCCCCAAAGGCCCGGTGACGCCACTCCAGATCAGTCCGTTCGCGCCGAACGCGACGCTCACCGAGAGCTTTGACGTGCTCGGGGGCGTCTCACCGAACCAGTGCCCGACCGGCTGGACCTGCGACAACAACAGCGTTGCCGGTGGCAGCAGCAGCTGGTTCCAGGGCAATTCCGGCGTGTTCCCGGCGCAAGCCGGTCCGGCCACCGGCTACATCGCCGCCAACTTCAACAACACCACCGGCACCAACACCATCAGCAACTGGCTGATCTCGCCGCAGGTGAACTTCACCAGCACCGCGGGACTGCGTTTCTGGACGCGCACCGCCTCGGGCACCTTCCCGGATCGCCTGGAAGTGCGCATCAGCACCAACGGCGCCAGCGTCAATGTCGGCACGTTGCCGACCGACGTCGGTGACTTCACGACCGTCGTGACCACGATCAACCCGTCGCTCATGGCCGGCGCCGGCGCCTGCCCGCCGGCTGCCGGCGCGTACCCGACGACCTACTGCGAAATCGTGCTGACCAATGCGAACGGCATCCCGACCTCGGGCAGCGGCCGCATCGCCTTCCGCTACTTCGTCACCAACGGTGGTCCGGGCGGATCCAATTCGGACTACATCGGCATCGACACCTTCAGCTACAACGATGCCGTGCTGCCGCCGCCGACCTCGCCGTTGCAGAACTTCGATGGCGTAACCCCGCCGGCGCAGCCGGGCGGCTGGACGGCGACGTCGAGCACGAGCGCCAACTGGGCCACCGCCACGCCGGGCACCCCGACCGCGCAGTCGCCGGCCAACGTCGAAGCGGTCACCGGCAACGTGGCTTTGACCGACGCCGTGCTGACCTCGGAGACCTTCGCAGTCACCGCGGTGCCCGCGCAGATCGGCTTCTTCCGTTCGCAAGCCGCCCCGGGCCTGGAAAACGGCTTCGACGGCATGGTGATGGAAGTCTCCGTCAACGGCGGCGCCTTCGCCGACGCCGTGACCGCGGGTGGTTCCTTCACGTCCGGTGGCTACAACGGCACGATCAGCTCCGGCTTCAGCAGCCCGATCGCAGGCCGCGCCGCCTGGACCGGCACGCAGGCGGCCTTCACGCAATCGATCTATCTGCTCCCGGCCAGCGCGGCGGTCGGCAGTACGGTGCAGTTCCGCTGGCGCATGGCCACGGACAGCTCGGTCTCCAGCGGTGTGACCCAGATCGACACCCTGACCTCCACCGGCGTCGCCCCGACTGCCGATATTTCGGTCACGCTGACGGACACGCCGGATCCGGTGGCCGCCGGAACCAATCTGACCTACAACGTGACGGTCACCAACAACGGTCCGGGCGCCGCCGACGCGGCCGGTTTCACACTGCCGTTGCCGGCCGGCACGTCCTTCGTCTCGGTGACCCCGAGCGCCGGTGGCTTGTGCAACAACGGCAGCCCGGTGAGCTGCTCCTGGGCGGGGGCCACCGCCGCCGGTACCAGCCGCACCGCGACCGTCGTCGCCCTGGTCGCCGCCAACGTGGCCAACGGCAGCACGCTGAGCGCCACCGCGACGGCCTCCAGCACCACCGTGGATCTGGTCGCCGGCAACAACAGCGCGACCGCGACCACCGCGGTGTCCACCAGCGCCGACCTCGCGACCACGCTGACCGCTTCCGCCAACGCGGTGCCGGTCAACACGCCGGTGACCTTCAGCGCCACCAGCACCAACAATGGTCCGAGTGACGCGCAGAACGTGGTGCTTTCGGTCTCGCTGTCGCCGGACTTCCGCTACAGCAGCCACAGCGCCAGCGCCGGTGCCACCTGCACTTTCCCGCAGATCGGCAACTCCGGTGTGATCAGCTGCACCTGGGCGGGCGCAACCGCTCCGGGCGGAACGCGCACGCTGTCGGTGGTGGCCTTCAGCAACAACGTCAACAACAATACGGTCAGCGCCAGCACCACCTCCGGCACCGCCGATCCGAACACCGCCAACAACACGGCGGCGGTCTCGGTGACGGTCGGTACGTTGGTCTCGGAGATTCCGAGCTTGGGTCGCAACGCGCTGCTGCTGCTGGGCGTTCTGCTCGCGCTCGGCGGTCTGGTCGCGGTTCGCCGTCACGGCTGATCGCGGTACCCGGTAGCACTGCGAGAGGGGGCGGCCGCGAGGCCGCCCCCTCGCGTTTTGTTGAGCGCGTTCCCCGGCGTCCGCCGCGAGCTGGCGTCCCTTTCGCGCGCATGGATCCGTTTGCTGCGTCGAGGCCCGGGCGTCGCGGTGAGCGGATCGGGTCCGGGCAGAAACCTGGCGTTTCCGCGGGTCGCGCCGGATGCGACGAATCCGGCGGCGAGCGCTCAAAGCGCCGCCACAGGCTCAGCCGCTGCCTCGCCGTCCCATGGCGCCGGATGTCGACGTTTCTCCGTTCTGGTCTGTTCGCGAGCGCACACGATGGTCCCCGAGCCCCACCTGCGTTGCCTGCTGCTGCTGGCGCGACCGCGACTGGAGCCGGCGCACGTCCATGCCCTGAACGGTCTGCTGGCAGCGCCGGACTGCGATCACGCCGCGCTGGTGGCGCGGGCCCGCGAGCATCACATCTCCTTGCTGGTGCAGGCGCATCTGCGGGCGCACGCGCCGCAGGTGCTGGAAGCCGAGGCCGCCATACGCCTGACGCGCAACTGCGGGATCGCGCGGTTGCGCCAGATGGAACAGCGGCGGGTGCAGACCGAGGTGCTCGCGGTGCTCGTCGAGCTCGGCGCGGCGCACGCATTGCTCAAGGGCAGTGTCCTCGGCGTCCGCCATTACCCGGATCCCTTGCTGCGCCTCAGCCGCGATGTCGACGTGCTGGTCGCGGCCGCGGCCCTGGCGGAGGCGACGCGACGGCTGCTGGCGCGCGGCTACACCGTGATCAACAAAGTCTGGCCGGCGCTCGATCCACCTTGCATCGACGCGCTCGCCAGCTACACCACGGCGGTCGAATTGAGCGCTCCCTCGGGCGTCACGGTCGAGCTGCACCGCACCCTCGATCACAGCGGCTGTGTGTTTCCGCCGCGGCGCCTGCTGCGCGAACGCTGCGAGATCGGCATGCACGGGCTCCGGGTGTCGGCGTTGCATGCCGACACCGACATGCTGTACTCGCTCTTCCACCACGCCCGCCACGAATGGACGCTGCTGCACTGGGTGGCCGACCTGCAAGGCTTCGCGCCGCGCCTGGACCACGCCGAGGTGCGCGCGCGCGCGGCCCGGCATGGCCTGACGGTCACCCTGGAGCGCGCGCTGGAACTGGCGCGACAGGTCGACCGCCTGGCCCTCGATCCGGCAACGGCGGGCGATCCCGGAGATTGCCTCGCGCAGGCGTTCCCGGCCTGGCGCGATCCGGCGACGCACGCCGAACACGATCACGACGCGCCGCCGCGGTCGCCGGATTTTCGCCAGGCCGGGCAGGCCGGCTGGCGCTACCGCGCCTGCTTCGAGTTGCAGCGTCTGCATCCGACCCTGGACGATTACCTCGCCTGGCCGCTGCCGCTCCGTCGCCGCTGGCTGTACTACCTCAGCAAGCCGCTGCGCGTGCTGCGTCGCGGCGGCCCGCGCCTGGGGGTTACCTGATCCTGCGGCAGGATGCTACTCTCCGGCTCCCGGGCACCGGATTGTGCGGTCGACCCGGCAGGATGCGGATCGCCAGGTGGCCGGCGCACCGCGGCCGCGGCGGAACCGACGCCGCGTCATTCGATGTTCCAGACGACCGAAGGGGAGGACCGAGATGGAAAAGACGCAACAGGACGCGCCGACGCGACCGGACTGGATCAAGCCGCGCCTCGAGGCGCACGGCAGCCTCGAGCAACTGACGCAATCGGTCAGCACCGGCGGGCCGGGAGACTTTCTGTTTTCCGACGGGCCGTCGGAGTGAACTCACACATCATCATGTTTGCAGGGGGAGTTATGTTGAACATGCGCTTGGTGCTCGCGTGCCTCGTCGTGAGTGGTGTCCAGTTTTCCAGCGAAACGCAGGCCCAGAGACTCGGATCAGGGCTTTGGAACGGGGAGCGGTCGGAGGTTCGAGGAGTCCATGTTCCCCGCGGCGGCGGACCGTTCCTGGATTTCGAAGGGCTAGCGCACCTTGAGACGGTCGTGGGGTATTACAACGGCGGATTGGGTGGCTTTGGCTCCGGTCCCGGACCCGCATTCGGCGTGAATTTCGGTCCCAGCGCAATTGCACTGACGGAAGGAAACTATTCAGGCAATCCGAGTCCACCGTCGGTCGTCATTTGGCTCAGCGGCCCAAACCTGTTCCTGAATCGCTCGGCGGGCTTCGAGGGCCAAATTTCTTTCTACTACAGCGCCGCCTCCCTTTCAGGAACGGTCACGATTCATTCCGACGTGGATGGCGGTGGAACGCTTCTGGAAACGGTTGAATTGCCAGTGACGCCGACGCTTCCGTCTCCTCCAGCCGGTACTGGCTACTACAACAATTGGGTACAGGTTGTCGTGCCGTTCTCGGGAGTGGCTCGATCTGTCGGGTTCGCTGGAACCGCCAACTATATAGGCTTCGACGATATCGTGCTTGGAGCGGAAGGGGGCGGCTTCAACTGCGAAGCCCTCATCGAGGTGGTCGGCGAGTGGAACGACGATCTAGGCCCGTGCGGCAACATCACCAGCAACGCTTCGGCGCCGCGCTACGAGTCCGCGCTGCTCGACGAGCCTGAACCGGAGGCGCTCCCGCGTGGCGCGGCCGGCTACACCTATGCGCTGGACTTCGTGCAGAACCGCGTGCAGGAAGCGAGCGCCGCGACCACCCTGATGGTGCACGGCGCACCGCTGCCGCTGCAGGGTCCGGCGCAGGTCTGGAACCGCATGCTCGCCTTCAACATCTCCGGCAACGGGCGTTATTCGATCTACCGCCACAACGGCACCGCCCGGCCGGTGGCCGTGCAGAAATGGGCGACGATCGTCGGCGCTTCGGTGGCGCCGCCGCCGGCGAGCAACCGCCTGGAAGTCGTATTCGACGGATCGCAACTGACCTTCGTGCTGAATGGCGTGCCGCTGCGGACCGTCCCCACCGCCTTCGCCATGGACGACCAGTTCGGCATCGGCTTCGTGCGCTCGCGTGCGACCACCGGCAACCCCGCAACGGACGACTGGCTGGAAGTCGAGGCGGCCCAGGTGGAGGTCGGAGGTGCCCGTGCGCTGCCCGTGATCAGCGCCGCGCAGGCGGCCGAGAACGCGCGCGCCAACGCCCAGCCGGGCAACGGCGACCCGCTGTACGCGCCGACGACCGGCAGCCGCCGCTGAGCCGTTGTCTCCCGCGCGCCCGGCCCGTGCCGGGCGCGCGGCGGGTGGACTGCCGGCCCCGGGCCGGCAGTCCTGTCCACGCAGGCCATGCCATTGCAACTGCAAGACCGCTTCGCTCCCTCGCAGACG
The DNA here is from genome assembly GCA_019187485.1 of Lysobacterales bacterium. Classification (GTDB taxonomy): domain Bacteria; phylum Pseudomonadota; class Gammaproteobacteria; order Xanthomonadales; family SZUA-5; genus JADKFD01. The sequence continues at coordinate 119,237 of JABAQR010000001.1, forward strand.
CAGCTCTCCACCACGGTGGACGGGGCAACGGTGGTGCTCGATCTGGAACGGGGTTGCTACTACTCGCTGCGGCAGGTCGCGGCCACCATCTGGTCGCTGCTGGAACAGCCGCGCACGCTGGACGAACTGCTGCGCGAGCTGCGGGAGCGCTATGCCGTCGATCCGGCCGTGTGCCGCGCCGACACCGAGGAGCTGCTGGCGCAACTGCTCGGGCGCGGGCTGATCGTGCGGGAACCCGTCGCGCCTTGACGACCGCCGCGACGGGCGCCGACCGCGCCGATTTCGTCTGGCACGGTCATCCGATCCGGTCCGCGCTGGCGCTCGACCTGCCGCGCGCGGCCTCGGGTGCTCCGCTGGCGCCATTGACCATCGCCGTCGACGGGGAGCTCGCCGATCCGCCGGCGCGGCCGCTGTGGCGCAGCGCCTATACCGGGTTCGAACTGCACGCCGACCGGACCGGCTGCTGGCTCGCCCGCCCCGACCTGCGCATCCGCATCCAACCGGATGCGATCGTGCTGTCCGCCACGCCCGATGCGATTGCCCTCGAATATCTGCGGACGCGCGTGCTCGCGTTGTGGCTGCATCTGATCGCAGCGCCGCCGATCCACGCGTCCGCGGTTGCGCGAGACGGCGTCGCGCTGGCCTTTCTCGGCGCCAGCGGCGCCGGCAAATCGACGCTGTGCGCGGCGATGCGCGCCCACGGCTGCACGCCACTGGCGGACGATCTGCTGCCGCTGGCCGCTGGCGTCGAAGGCGTGCCGGTGTACCCCGGTCACGGAGGGCTGCACCTGTGGCCGGACAGCGCGCGTCATCTGCTCGGCGACATCGCACAGCTGCCCCGCATTCCCGCGCAGGGGGAGAAACGCAGGCTCGCGGCGCCGGCGCAAACCCGGGCGGCGCGGCTGCGGGCGGTGCTGCTGCTGCGCCGCGGACCGGTCGCCGCCGCGGCCTGCGTCCGCCTGAGCGGTGCCGAGGCGCTGCTGACCCTGCTCGCACACGGCCAGATGGCCGGATGCGCCGAACGGCTCGGCCTCGGCGGCATGCGCTTGCAACGCCTGGGCGCGGCGCTGGCGCATTTCCCGGTCTACGCCTTCGAATACCCCGACAAACTGGCGGACCTGCCGGCCGCCTGCGCATTGGCCGCCTCGCTGCTGCGCAGCGATTGCGACGCGGTGTCCGACGACAGGATCAAGGGTTCGCGCGCGTAGGCGAGCCAGTCGGCGAGCGTCGCCACCGCCCACAGGGCGACGCTGGCGGCATCGTTCGGCGCCGCGCGGTAGGCCTGCCAGCAGGTCCGCACCGCGGTGAGGTCGACGTAGTCGGCGAGCGCATCGGCCTGCTCCCGCAGCAGGGCGTCCACGCGCCCGGCGTCGAGTCCGACGAAGCGCCGGTGGAACTGCGGTGCGAGCGAGGTCTTGTCGCCGCGCCAGCGCAGGGATTCGGGCAGCAGGCCGGCGAGCGCCTCGCGCATCAGCCAGCGCGTGCAACCGTCGCGGTTCTTCAGGAAAACCGGCGCGGCGATGCACCAGCGCAGCAGTTCGCGGTCGTAGAGCGGGTGGCGGGCGACGATCCCATGCGCCTTCGCGATGCCGGTCAGGCGCTCGCTGGCGTAGGCCGGCAGGCCGTTGCCGAGTTCGTGCAGATGCGCCGCGAGCGAATCGCGCGCGGCCGTCTGGCGTTGCCGACGGGCCGCTTCCAGGCGCGCCGCCGCCGCATGCCGGCGCGCGAACCTCGGGTTCAGCAGGCCGAGCGCCAGCGAAACCGGTGGCGGCCGGCGCCAGCGCCGCCAGACGCGTGTCCACCAGCGCGCGGCGGGCGGCGCCAACCGCGAGCTCCAGCGTCCGAGCGCACTGTCGCCGTCGTGGCCATCCAGCAGCGCGTGCAGCCCGTCGGCGCGTGCCGCGGCGTACAGCGCACACGGCAAATGCAGGTTCTGCGGCAGCATCGGCTCGTCCAGCCAGGGCAGCAGTCGCCGATGGCAGTTCAGCGGCGAATCGGGCGCACCAAGCTCGCGCAGCGCGGCCGGGATGGACTCCGCGAAGGCCGCGATGTGGCGGCCCTCGTCCGATTCCGGTACGTCGGGGAAGCGCACCGCGTACAGGCGCACCCGGGCATCGCCGGCGAGATGGATCGCGGTCGCCGCGACCGCCGACGAATCGAGGCCGCCGCTGAGGCCGGCACCGGTGTCCGTCGGATCGAAACGCTCGGCCACCGCGCGCAGCAGGTGGCCACGGAAGCCCTCCACCCATTCGTGATCGCTGCGCGCGGGAGTGCCCACCGGAGCCAGGCTGGAGTGCGCCTGCTGGCGCACGCGACCGGCGGCATCGTAGCTGCGCAACTGCGCGGCGGGCAGACGTTCGATGCCGCGCCAGGCACTGCGCCGCGGATCGCCGGGCAGCAGCAACAGGTGATCGAGCACGGCAACCGGATCCGGATCGCTCCATCCCGCCAGCGCCCGCAGCGAGCGCAGATCGCTCGCGAAGTGCAGCCTGCCGGCGATCCGCGCGAGGAACAGCGGGTAGTTGCCAAGATGATCGCGCGCCAGCCACAAACGCTGCGTGCGCGCGCACCAGAGCGCGAAGGCGTATTCCCCGTGCATCTCCTCGACCAGACGCGGCCCCCAGCGTTCCCAGCCGGCGAGGATGCGCTGCGCGACGGGCAACCGTGCATCCCCGAGCCCGGCGGCCGCGCAGAGCCGTCCGTGGGCGACCACGATGGTGTCGCTGCCCTCCGAGCGCGCCAGCAGATCGGCACGGTTCGCGGACAGGCGCACCGGACCGCCGATGGCGTGGTGGGCGAGCCCGGCTGCGGGTGCCGCCGCGTCCGTGTGGATGGTGAGACTGCCTGCGAACATCGGCGACGCTCCGGATCCCTGCCTCCCGCGAGCCTGACACAGTTCCGCCCGAAGGCGCCGCGCGCGGACCCGTCGGTGCGGCGGCCGCCTGCGTCGCCGGCAGGCGACCAGGCTCAGTCCGTGGTCACCCCGCCCGGCGTCAACGCCAGCCCCTGCTGCGCCCAGGCGAGCACGCCGCCGGCGAGGTTGTGAGCACGCGTGTCGAGCGCGGCGGCGAGCGCCATGCGCGCAACCCCGCTGCGCTTGCCGCTGCGGCAGATCAGCACCAGATGTTCGACGTCGAGGTCGATGCCGGCCGCGCGCAGCGCGCCGGCCCCGTGCAGCTGCACCGCGCCCAGCGGCACATTGATCGAGCCCGGGATCGCCGCGGCGGCGAACTCGGCGGGCTCGCGCACGTCGACCGCGGGCGCGCCGGCTGCGATCAGCGCCTGGGCGTCGCCCGGGCCGATGTCGCTGCCGTAAGTCCTTGCGCTCAAGTGGCCTCCATTGCGCCGAGTATTTCAGCGTGGTCTAATTAAGTGATTGCTACTTTACCCGCGCACACGGCGCGGTGCAAGCCGGGTCGCGACGCTCGCGAGGCCGGCGCGGGCGGGCGGGGGCGGCGATGTCGGCAGCGCGGTGCGGATGTGGCTCATGTGGCTGGCGCTGATCGGCGCACTCGCGATCGGGCTTTCGCTCGGCCTGCTCGGCTCGGGCGGGTCGATCCTGACCGTGCCGGTGCTGGTGTACCTGCTCGGGCAGCCGGAGAAGGTCGCGATCGCCGGTTCGCTGCTGGTGGTCGGCACGATCGCGCTGGCTGGCGCCCTGCAGTGGGCGCTGCGCGACGAGGTCGATGGCCGCAGCGTGTTGCTGTTCGGGCTGCCGGGCATGGCCGGGACCGTGCTCGGCGCCAGTCTCGCCACCGCCCTCAGCGGGCCGCTGCAACTGACGATCTTCGCGCTGGTGATGCTGGTCGCGGCGCAGCGCATGCTGCGGCCAGCGGCCGCGATCCCGCCGGCGCCGGTGCGCAAGCGGCGGCTCGCGGCGCAGGGATTCGGGGTCGGCCTGCTGACCGGCGTGGTCGGCATCGGCGGCGGCTTCCTGATCCTGCCGGCGCTGGTGTTGCTCGGCGGGCTGTCGATGCACCGCGCGATCGGCACCAGCCTGTCGATCATCAGCCTCAACGCCTACAGCGGCTTCGCGCGGCATTGGCTGGCTCTGGCCGCCACCGGCGTCACCCTCGACTGGCGCGTGCTCGGCATCCTCAGCGCGGTCGGCTGCGGCGGCAGCCTGATCGGTCAGCAGGTGGCGAGCCGTCTTCCGCAGCAGCAACTGAAGCGCGCTTTCGGCGTGCTGCTGGTGCTGATGGCGGCCTGGATCCTGTGGCGCAGCGCGCCTTCCGTCTTCACTTCCTGAGTATCCGCATGCAGCCCAAGGTCACCCCCTTCTTCCACGCGCAGAGCAGCACCTGGACCTACCTCGTGCGCGATCCCGCTACGCGCGTGGCGGCGATCGTCGATCCCTGCCTGGATTTCGATCCGAAGGCCGGCCGCACCGGCACCCGGTCGGCGGCGGCAGTGCTCGCGGCGCTCGAAAGCGACGGGCTCGAACTGGCGTGGATCCTCGAGACCCATGCGCACGCAGATCATTTGTCGGCCGGGCGCTGGCTGAAGTCGCAGCGGCCGCAGGCGCGGCTGGCGATCGGGCAGGGCATCCGCGAGGTCCAGCGCACCTTCAAGCCGGTGTACAACCTGGGCGCGGAATTCGCCACCGACGGCCGCCAGTTCGACCACCTGTTCGCCGATGGCGAGGAGTTCGCGATCGGCGACCTGCCCGCGCGCGTGATCGCGACGCCGGGGCACACCAACGACAGCGTCAGTTACCTCATCGGCGACGCGCTGTTCGTCGGCGACACCCTGTTCATGCCCGACGGCGGCAGCGCCCGCTGCGATTTCCCCGGCGGCAGCGCGGCGCGCCTGTACCAGTCGATCCAGAGGCTCTACGCGCTGCCCGACAGCACCCGCGTCTACGTCTGCCACGACTACGGTCCGGGTGGCCGCGAAGTGCGCTGCGAGACCAGCATCGGCGCACAGAAAGCCGGCAACATCCACCTGCGCGCGGACATCCCGCAGGCCGAATTCGTGCGCATCCGCGAGGCGCGCGACGCCACCCTGGACATGCCCGCGCTGATCCTGCCGGCCATCCAGGTCAACATCCGCGCCGGCGAGCTGCCGGAGCCCGAGAGCAATGGCGTGCGCTACCTGAAGCTGCCGCTGGACCGGTTCTGAGGGCGTTCGCGGTCACGGGGCGGACCCGCCGCGACAGGTCGCGCCGCGGCACCGCATATGCACATGAAGAATCGTCGGTGGCACGCGCCCGGAGAACTTTCCTATAAGTCCGGCAGGAAATGCTGCGAGCGGGGGAAGGGTACTCTCGATGAAGGCCAAGTGCGCCTTGCGCGTCTTGCTGGCGCTGGCGGGCGAATCCGGGCGGATGCGGCCGGTGCACAGTCTGGCGGTGCGCGCGGCGATCAGCGGGGTGTTGGATTTCCGCGGCTTGCGCGACCTGCGGCAGACAGACCCGGCACTGGAGCCCGCGGCATGACCCGTCGCTGGCGCAACGGGATCGCGATCTTCGCCGTCGCGTGGGCGCTGGCCGCTTGTTCCGGTGGCCCCGCGCCGCAGGTGCTGCTCAACGCCTCCTACGACCCGACCCGTGAGTTCTACCGCGAGTTCGATGCCGCTTTCGCGGCGCACTGGCGTGCGCAGTCCGGCCAGGAAGTCCTCGTCCAGAGTTCCCACGGCGGCTCCGGCAAGCAGGCGCGCGCGGTCATCGACGGACTGCGCGCGGACGTCGTGACCCTGGCGCTGTCCGGCGACATCGACGCGATTGCCGCCAACGCGCGCTCGCTGCCGCCCGACTGGCAGTCGCGGTTGCCGAACAACAGCTCGCCGTACACCTCGACGATCGTGTTCCTGGTGCGCAAGGGCAACCCCAAGGGCATCCAGGACTGGGGCGACCTCGCGAAGCCCGGTGTCGGCGTGGTCACACCCAATCCCAAGACCTCCGGCGGTGCGCGCTGGAACTATCTTGCGGCCTGGGCCTGGGGCGAGCGCCAGTTCGCGGGCGACCGCGCGCAGATCCTCGATTACGTCGGCAAGCTCTACCGCAACGCGCCGATCCTCGACACCGGTGCGCGCGGTTCCACCACCACCTTTGCGCAGCGGCGCATCGGCGACGTGCTGGTCGCCTGGGAAAACGAGGCCTTCCTGGTGCGGAACGGGCCGGGCGGGGACGCCTTCGAGCTGGTCACGCCGTCGATCAGCGTGCGCGCCGAGCCGCCGGTGGCGCTGGTCGACCGCAATGTCGATGCCAAGGGCACGCGCGCCGTCGCACAGGCCTACCTCGAGTACCTGTACTCTCCGGTCGGGCAGAAGCTGGCGGCGAAGCATTACTATCGCCCGAGCAAACCCGAGCTCGCCGATCCCGCCGACCTCGCCCGTTTTGGCCAGGCGGAGCTCGTCGACATCGCGCACTTCGGTGGCTGGGCGAAGGCGCAGGCCGAGCATTTCGCGGAGGGCGGGCTGTTCGACCAGATCTTCCAGCCCGCGCCATGAGCACTGCGGTCGCCATCGCCGATCCGCCGGTGCCGGCGCCCGCCGTGCGCTGGCGCGATCCGCTGCCGGGCTTCGGGCTCACCCTCGGGTGGACGTTGACCTGGCTGGGCCTGATCGTGCTGCTGCCGCTGGCGGCGCTGGTGGTCCGCGCCAGCGACCTCGGCGGGGACGGTTGGGCGGCGATCCTCGCCAGCCAGCGCGTGCAGCGCGCGCTGTGGCTGAGTTTCGGCAGCGCCCTGCTGGCGGCAACGGTCGCGACCGTTGTCGGTGCGCTGGTCGCGTGGGTGCTGGTGCGCTACCGCTTTCCGGGCCGGCGCCTGCTGGATGCGATGGTCGACCTGCCGTTCGCGCTGCCGACCGCGGTCGCCGGCATCGCGCTGACCGCGCTGTACTCGGGCCAGGGCTGGATCGGCCGGCACCTGGAACCGCTCGGGATCCAGGTCGCGCAGGCACCGCTCGGGATCGTGCTGGCGCTGGTCTTCATCGGCCTGCCGTTCACCGTGCGCACCGTGCAGCCGCTGCTGGAGACCACCACGCGCGAGCTGGAGGAAGCCGCCGCCACGCTCGGTGCCTCGCGCCCGACGATCCTGCGCCGGGTGGTGCTGCCGCCGCTGTTGCCGGCGCTGCTGACCGGTTTCTCGCTGGCCTTCGCGCGTGGCGTCGGCGAGTACGGCTCGGTGATCTTCATCGCCGGCAACATCCCCTTCGTTTCCGAGATCGCACCGCTGCTGATCGTCATCAAGCTGGAGGAATTCGACTACGCCGGCGCCACCGGCGTCGCGGTGCTGATGCTGGCGATCAGCTTCGTGCTGCTGCTGGCGATCTCGGGACTGCAGAAGTGGGTGGGAAAGTGAAGCGCGCCACATGAGCGCCGATCCCGCCCTCGCCGAACCCGCGTGGCTGCGGCGCCTGCTGATCGCGCTGGTCGTGGTGGCGATGGGCCTGCTCGTCGCGCTGCCGCTCGCGGTGGTGATCGTCGAGTCGCTGGCGCAGGGCTGGCAGGCTTACGTCGCCGCGATCGCGGAAGCGGAGACGCTCGCCGCGATCCGGCTGACGCTGCTGGTGGCGGCCATCACGGTGCCGCTGAACGCGGTCTTCGGGATTGCCGCGGCCTGGGCACTGACGCGCTACGAGTTCCGCGGCAAGCGCCTGCTGCTGGCACTGATCGACCTGCCGTTCGCGATCTCGCCGGTGGTGGCGGGCCTCGTGTTCGTGCTGCTGTTCGGTGCCCAGGGCTGGTTCGGCCCGTGGCTCGCCGAGCGCGACCTCCAGGTGATCTTCGCGCTGCCCGGCATCGTGCTCGCGACGGTGTTCATCACCTTCCCCTTCGTCGCCCGCGAGCTGATCCCGCTGATGGCTGCGCAGGGTCGCGACGAGGAGGAGGCCGCGGCCTCGCTCGGCGCCGGCGGCTGGACGCTGTTCTGGCGCGTGACCGTGCCCAACATCCGGTGGGCGCTGCTGTACGGCGTGCTGCTGTGCAACGCCCGCGCGATGGGCGAGTTCGGCGCGGTCTCGGTGGTGTCCGGACACATCCGCGGGCTCACCAACACGCTGCCGCTGCAGGTCGAGATCCTGCACAACGAATTCAGTTTCGCCGCCGCCTTCGCGGTGGCGTCGCTGCTGACCGTGCTCGCCTTGCTGACCCTGGTGCTGAAGGCCTGGCTGGAAGCGCGGCATGGCGACGCCCTGGCGCGCAGCGGGAGGCATTGAGGGATGAAGCGTTTGCGGAAGGCGCGCCAGCGCGCGACCCACGATGAGAGGACGTAATGGACATCCGCGTCGAATCGCTGCACAAGCAGTTCTCCGGCTTCGCCGCCCTGCATGGCATCGACCTTTCGATCCGCAGCGGCGAACTGATCGCCTTGCTCGGGCCTTCGGGCTCGGGCAAGACCACGCTGTTGCGCGCGCTCGCGGGGCTGGTGCCGATCGACGGCGGGCGCATCCTGTTTGGCGAGCGCGACGCCGCGACGCTGACCTTGCGCGAACGCCGCGTCGGCTTCGTGTTCCAGCACTATGCGCTGTTCAAGCACCTGGACGTGTTCGAGAACGTCGCCTTCGGCCTGCGCTCGCGTCCACGCCGCGAACGCCCGGCCGCGGCCGAGATCGCGGCGCGCGTCGACGCGCTGCTGCGGCGCGTGCAACTGGGCGGGCTCGCGGGGCGGCTGCCGGACCAGCTCTCCGGCGGCCAGCGCCAGCGCGTCGCGCTGGCGCGCGCGATGGCCATCGACCCGACCGTGCTGCTGCTCGACGAGCCCTTCGGGGCGCTCGACGCCAAGGTGCGCGTGGAGCTGCGCCGCTGGCTGCGCCAGATCCACGACGACACCGGCTACACCACGGTGTTCGTCACCCACGACCAGGAGGAGGCGCTGGAACTCGCCGACCGCGTGGTGGTGCTGAACCAGGGGCGGATCGAACAGGTCGGCACCCCCGACGAGGTCTATCGCCAGCCGGTTTCGTCCTTCGTCTTCGATTTCATCGGTCGTGGCGCGCAGATCGCCGGCCAGGCCCGGGCCGGCCAGTTCCTGGTCGACGGTCGGCCGGTGTACGCCCTGCGGTCCACGATCGGCGACGGGCCGGCGCTGCTGTCGGTGCGGCCGCACCATTTCGAGATCGCGGCGCCCGAGCACGGCCTGCGCGGACAGGTGCGCCAGCAGCGCCAACTGGCCGGGCGGATCACCCTCGACGTGCAACTGGAGGCCGGCGCCCAGGTGGTCGAGGTCGACCTCGATGCGCTGCAGTCCGGCCTCGCGCCTGCCGTTGGGGCGCGCATCGGCCTGCAGCCGGTTGCCGGCACCGTGTTCCGCGCCGCGGACTGAGCGGCGGGCTCGCGTATGCTGCGCGGCTTCGTCGACCGCGGACTTTCGGATGCTCACGGCCCTGCTCGGCGGCGCCTTGATCGGCCTCGCCGCCACTCTGTTCCTTGCTTTCAACGGTCGCATCGCCGGCGTCAGCACGATCTTCGGCGACCTGTTGCTGCGCCGCGGCGACGGCGGCAGCGGCTGGCGCGCGGCCTTCGTCGCCGGGCTCGTGCTCGCCTCTCTCGGGCTCAGCCTGTGGCGGCCGGAACTCGGCCAGTTGCGGCTGCAGGCCGGGCCGGCAGGGCTGATCGTCGCCGGCCTGCTGGTCGGCTACGGCACGCGCATGGGGGGCGGCTGCACCTCCGGCCACGGCGTCTGCGGGCTCGCGCGCTTTTCGCCGCGCTCGCTGCTCGCCACCGGCGTGTTCATGGGCGTGGCGATGCTGACGGTCGCGCTCGTGCGGCATTCGGGAGTGTTCGCATGAAGCCGCTGGTCGCGCTGCTGTGCGGGTTGATCTTCGGCGCCGGCCTGACCGTGTCCGGCATGACCGATCCGGCGCGCGTCGCCGGCTTCCTCGACCTCTTCGGCGCCTGGGATCCGACCCTGGCCTTCGTCATGGGCGGTGCGCTGGCGGTCGCGGTGCCCGGTTTCCAGTGGCTGCTGCGGCGACCGCGGCCGCAACTGGACGAACGCTTCCACCTGCCGACGCGCCAGGGTATCGACCGCGATTTGTGGCTCGGCGCCGCGCTGTTCGGCATCGGCTGGGGCCTGTCCGGCTTCTGCCCGGGCCCGGCGCTCGCTGGCCTTGCCTCGGGCCTGTGGCAGGTCTGGCTGTTCGTCGCTGCGATGGCGGCCGGCATGGCGCTGCGGCATTGGCAGGTGCAGCGCTGAAGCGACCGAGCTGGTCGCACCCGCCAAGGTTGCCAGGTGCCGACTGTGGGAGCAGGTTCATCCTGTATCGCGCGCCTGCGGGCGGCCACTTGGTCTGAAGTACCGGCCAATTCCGTCCAGGAGGGGCCGAATCTTGGCAGATTCCGTCCAAAAACACGACGTCAGGGAAGCTCTGAACAACTCAGAGAGCAGTTTGATCAACCTACTAATAGGTAAACATATTTACTTCATGATCGATTAGTTCATGCCATACTGAGTGCATGAACAAGATGAATATTTCGAAACCAGTTTTCCCGTCTCGGCGGATCGAGCAGCAGTGGAATCGTTTGCAAGCCGTCAAGATGGCCAAAGCAGGTATCCCGGTCGCCGAAATTGCTCTGTTCTTCGAAGTTTCGGTGCGTGCGGTGTATCAGTGGCTAGCCGCTTTTAACTCTGGAGGTCAAGAGGGCTTGCTCGCCAAACCCGGTGCGGGACGTCCGCCACGACTCGGTGGTGATGAGCTTTCCCGGCTTGCCTGTCTTCTTCGAGACAACACGCCGGATCAGCTCCGCTTTCCGTTCGGCCTGTGGAACCTCCGCCTGA